>NZ_JAAEAH010000198.1 GCF_010998615.1 Myxococcus sp. CA023
GTGCGGAACTTGTCGCGGTCGTTGATGGACACCAGCTGCTGCGCCGCCAGTTCCTCGTAGCGTTTCAATTCATTGCGCGAACGCTGCAGTTCGGCCTGGCCAGCCGACAGCGTGGCGCGGGCGGAGGCAATCTGTGCGCGGTTCTGCGCCTGTGACTGGTCCGAGTTGGCCAGCGCCGCGCGCGCGCTGTCCAGCGTCGCCTGCGCCTGGGCCACGCGCTGCGCATAGATGCGGTCATCGATGCGCAGCAGCGGCTCGCCCTGCTTCACATGCTGGAAATCCTTCACCAGCACTTCGGTCACATAGCCGTTCACCTGCGGCGCCATCACCGTGATCTGGCCGCGTACATAGGCGTTGTCGGTCACCATCACGCTGCTGGTGAACGGCCACAGGTGCCAGGCGCGCAGGATCAGCGCAATGCCCAGCAAGGCCACTACCACCATCACCACCACGCTG
>NZ_JAAEAH010000199.1 GCF_010998615.1 Myxococcus sp. CA023
GCCGTGGTGCCGCGTGAAGAAGCGGCCAGGGTCCTGTCTCTGGCTCAGCAACTCGACTACAAGGAACACTCGATGTACTCGATCATCGAGAAAACTCGGTCGATCGTGGAAGGCGTGCGGCAAGTGGGCCGCCTCTGAGCAAAAACATGGGCCAGGGAGCCTGTACTTTTGAGGCTGGATTCTCCCGGGCGGCTGTAGTATATCTTTTCATGCCTTGGAGTGAGTTTTCATTTTTGCTGGTCGGGCCCTAATGGCGCAAAAGCGGGAATACAACATCATGTCGTTGCAGCGCGGCCTGCGCATGCTGCAACTGTTGGGCCAGGCCGGCCGCGGGCTGCCCGCTTCGGAGATCGCAAAACTCTCCGGATTGCCGGTGAGCACCGTGCACCGCTTCCTCGTGAATCTCGAAGCTGGCGGGTTCCTCACCAAAGACGATTCCAACAACTATCATCT
>NZ_JAAEAH010000200.1 GCF_010998615.1 Myxococcus sp. CA023
TTCTTACCACGTTTAATACCTTGTTCAATTTTATCAGCTATTTCTTTAATATCTGTTTTCACTTCTGGAACTACAATTGTCTCAGCACCAACTGATAATCCAGCCCATAATGCTAGATCTCCACAATCACGGCCCATTGCTTCAATGATAAATGTTCGTGCGTGACTTGACGCAGTGTCTCTAATTTTGTCGACTAAGCCAATAATCGTATTTAATGCTGTGTCAAATCCAATTGTAAAATCAGTACCATTGATATCATTGTCAATCGTACCAGGAATACCGATAGTTTGAATTTCTTTGCATTCCTCACTGATGCGTTGTGCACCGCGATAACTACCGTCACCACCAATAACTACAAGGCCCTCAATCCCTCTTTTACGTAAGTTTTCGATTGCAACTTTACGTACTTCTTGCTCCTTAAACTCTGGACATCTTGCTGAATACAAGAATGT
>NZ_JAAEAH010000201.1 GCF_010998615.1 Myxococcus sp. CA023
GCGCGTACGCGTCGGGCGTAGCCGCCGGGTCGCGCCACAGGGCGTAGATCAGTTTTTCCATGGTCGTGCCGCCGGATACGGGTCTGGAGCTTGCGACAGCATGAATCAGGCGCGATTCATGCCGCCGCAGGCTTGTTGCTTCAGGGCATGTAGTGGCCGCCGTTGACGTCGAGGGTGGCGCCGGTGACGACGCTGGCGGAGTCCGACACCATGAACAGCGCGGCGCGCGCACACTCCTCGTCCGGCGGGATGCGGCCGATCGGGATCTGCGAGGCGATCTGCTGCTTCATGGTTTCCACCGGCACGCCGCTCTCCTTGGATTGCCACTGCATGTAGCCCTCCACCGGCGCACCCCACATCCAGCCCATGTGCACGGTGTTGACGCGGATGCCGGACGGCCCCAGCTCCTTGGCCAGGAACTTGGCCGCTACCGCCAGCGCGCCCTTGGAG
>NZ_JAAEAH010000202.1 GCF_010998615.1 Myxococcus sp. CA023
ATATCCATGTAATCAGGTACTACAATAATCCCCCCTGGATGCTGTCCAGTTGTACGTTTAACACCTGTACATCCTTTAACGAGTCGATCTATTTCAGCGCCTCTTTTGTGGATGCCTTGATCATTCAAATAGCCTTTAACATAACCAAAAGCAGTCTTTTCAGCAACAGTACCAATTGTACCTGCACGGAATACTTTATCCTCACCAAATAATACTTTTGTGTAGTTATGGGCATTAGGTTGATATTCACCACTAAAGTTTAAGTCAATATCAGGAACTTTATCTCCTTTAAATCCTAAAAATGTTTCAAACGGAATATCTTGTCCTTCTTTAATAAGTGGCGCTCCACAAGTTTCACACGTCTTATCAGGTAAATCGAATCCTGATCCTACTGAACCATCATTGAAAAATTCACTCGTTTTACAGTTCGGACAAATATAGTGTGGCGG
>NZ_JAAEAH010000203.1 GCF_010998615.1 Myxococcus sp. CA023
CTCTTCATCTCCGAAGGCTGGAAGTACGTGCCCGCCAGCATCGCGGGCGTGCTCATCGTGCTGTTTTCCATCGAACACATCATCGCGCTCGCCCAGGGCCGCGAAGTCGAACCCGCCTGGGGCTGATCCATGACCGTGCCACTCCTGATCCTGTGCGTGTCGTTCACGCTCTTCCTGCTGCTGGGCGTTCCGGTGGCGTTCTCCATCGGCCTCTCGGCCCTGGCCACCCTGGCCTACGAGGGCCTGCCGCTCGAGGTGGGCTTCCAGCAGATGACCTCCGGCATGGGGATCTTCTCGTTCCTCGCGATCCCGTTCTTCATCTTCGCGGGGGAGCTGATGCTCTACGGCGGCATCGCGGATCGCATCGTGAACTTCGCGCGGGCCCTGGTGGGCCACGTGCGCGGCGGCCTGGGCATGTCGAACGTGGTGGCCTGCACGCTGTTCGGC
>NZ_JAAEAH010000204.1 GCF_010998615.1 Myxococcus sp. CA023
ACATGACCAAGCCCGAGATCGACCGCACCATCAAGGTGCTGATCGAGGCCAAGCGCGCCGGCCAGTTCCGGGCCTTCTGGCAGGACTTCAACGAATCCGTGAACCTGATGGCGTCGGGCGAGACGGTGATCCAGTCCATGTGGTCGCCCGCCGTCACCAAGGTGCGGGCGCAGGGCGTGCCATGCGTCTACCAGCCGCTCAAGGAGGGCTACCGCGCCTGGGCCCAGGGCTTCGGCATCCCGAAGACGCTCTCCGGCCGGAAGCTCGACGCGGCCTACGAGTTCATCAACTGGTTCCTGTCCGGCTGGGCCGGGGCCTATCTCAACCGCCAGGGCTATTATTCCGCGGTGCTGGAGACCGCGAAGGCGCACATGCAGCCCTACGAATGGGCGTTCTGGATGGAGGGCAAGCCCGCCGAGAAGGACATCCTGGGCCCGGACGGCAC
>NZ_JAAEAH010000205.1 GCF_010998615.1 Myxococcus sp. CA023
ATTCCCCACTGCTGCCTCCCGTAGGAGTCTGGGCCGTGTCTCAGTCCCAGTGTGGCTGGTCGTCCTCTCAGACCAGCTACAGATCGTAGGCTTGGTAAGCCTTTACCCCACCAACTACCTAATCTGCCATCGGCCGCTCCGTTCGCGCAAGGCCTTGCGGTCCCCTGCTTTCATCCATAGATCTTATGCGGTATTAGCAAAGCTTTCGCCTCGTTATCCCCCACGATCGGGCACGTTCCGATGTATTACTCACCCGTTCGCCACTCGTCAGCATCCGAAGACCTGTTACCGTTCGACTTGCATGTGTAAGGCATGCCGCCAGCGTTCAATCTGAGCCAGGATCAAACTCTACAGTTCGATCTTGAAATTTAAAGTCTTTCGACTCAACTCATAAAAACGGAATTGAAGTGAACTTCACTTCTATTCTCATGAGCGTTTGT
>NZ_JAAEAH010000206.1 GCF_010998615.1 Myxococcus sp. CA023
CTTTTTATTAAAGACAATGGTCTTTTTCTTTATACCATCTGTTGTGGGTATTATGGATGTTGCTTCAGACATTACTTTAAATTACATTGTATTCTTTGCTGTCATTATTGTCGGAACTTGTTTAGTTGCGTTATCTTCAGGATTTGTTGCTGAGAAAATGTGTGTTAAGCATAAGCAACAAAAAGGATTAGATGCTTATGAATGATGTAACACAAGCATTTTTAATGATTTTATTAACGGTTATTTTATATTATGGTGCCAAAAGGTTACAGGAAAAATATCCTAATCCCTTTTTAAATCCAGCATTAATTGCTTCTTTAGGTATTATTTTTGTATTACTTATCTTTGGAATTAGTTATAACGGGTATATGAAAGGTGGCAACTGGATTAATCACATTTTAAATGCGACAGTAGTGTGCTTAGCATACCCACTTTATAAG
>NZ_JAAEAH010000020.1 GCF_010998615.1 Myxococcus sp. CA023
GTGGTGGGCGGCGGGGGGGGCGGCGCGCAGGGGAATCGCACGCGCTCCGTGCTCGTCGTGGCGGAGACGGCGCTGGCGGTGCTGCTGCTGGTGTGCGCGGGGTTGTTGCTGCGCAGCTTCGTGCACCTGCAACGGGCCAAGCCCGGCTTCGACCCCGAGGGCGTGCTGACGGTGAAGGTGGACCTTCCGCCGCTTCACTATGGCTTTGGCACCGCCGCGCCCGCGGCCTTCTATGACACGTTGATCGAGCGGCTGCGGGCGCTGCCCGGCGTGGAGCAGGTTGGTGCCGTGAATGGGCTTCCCTTGGATGGGGCCCGGTGGACCGTTCCCGTGAAGGACCCCATGCGGCCCGTTCCGGAGGGGACGGAGCCATGGCAGGCCAGCGTGCGCATCGTGACGCCCGGGGCGCTGGAGGCCCTGCGCGTGAAGGTGCTTCAGGGCCGGGGAATCTCGGCGGCGGACCAGGGCGCGGGTGGGCGCGCGGTGCTGGTCAACGCGGCGGCGGCGCGCCGCTTCTGGCCTGGCGAAGAGCCCCTGGGGCGCACGCTGGACACCAGCATGGACTGGGGCAGCGGTGCCATGGGTGGACGCGTGGTGGGCGTGGTGGACGACATGGCGCTGGAAGGGCTTGGCGCGCCGTCCCTGCCGGAGGTGTACGTGCCCTACGTGCAGGCGCGGACCACGAGCATGGTGGTGCTGCTGCGGACGAAGGGGGCGCCGCTCGACCTGGCCCCCGCGGCTCGCGCGGAGATTCGTGCGTTGGATGCGAGCCTGGCGCCAGGCAGCGTCCGCACGCTGGTCTCGGTGGTTGACCGCACGGTGGCGCCGCTGCGCTTCTACCTGTTGCTGGCGGGGGCCTTCGCGGCGCTGGCGATGGTGCTGTCGGCGGTGGGCCTCTATGGCGTCGTGGCCTACGCGGTGCTGCAGCGCACCCACGAGCTGGGCATCCGCATGGCGCTGGGCGCGCGTCAGGCGCAGGTGCTGGGTCTGGTGCTCGGCCGCTATCTGGGGCTGACGGCGTGTGGGCTCCTCATTGGACTGGGGCTGGCGGTGGCCACCAGCCGCGGCCTCACGCACCTGCTGAGCGGCGTGCGGCCCACGGACCCACTGACGTACGTGGCGGTGGCGGCGGTGCTGTTGGCGGTGGCCGTCCTGGCGGTGCTGCTGCCCGCGCGCCGGGCCGCACGCGTCTCCCCCGCGGTGGCGCTCCGGGCGGACTGAGCAGGCGTCCGGGGCCGCTGCGTTTCAACGGGGCACGGCGGTCATCGTCCCGCGAGGAGGGACGGACGAGCTTGGGGGCGCGTTCCAGGGCGTGGGTCGCACCGTGGCACCGGCTGGCAACGCCGCCAGGCATGGTCACGGTTGGCTTCGGAGGCGAGGTGCGCCCTCCAGGACGAAAGGGGTCGGTCATGAAGCTCAAGGTGATGGGGATGATCGCGGGTCTGGCGTGGGGGGGCGCGGCTCTGGCGCAGGGCTCGCAAGAGCCGTCGATGCCGCCGGAACCTTCGACGCCGCAATCGCCATCGATGCCGCAGGACCCATCGATGCAGCAGCCACCCAGCAGCGGCTCGGAGATGTCCGGCGGGACGGGGGGCAGCCAGATGCAGGGTCAACAGGAGCTGAGCGGCTCCGTGGTGGCCCTGCGGAAGGACAAGGTCTTCATCAAGGATAAGAACGGCGCGGTGGTGGCGATGGGCGTGAACCACTCCACGCAAATCGATGGGAAGCCCATCGAGAAGCACCGGGACATCCACAGCCACCTCCGGCGTGAAATCAAGGAGGGGGACGAGGTCCGGACCAAGTTCAACGTCGAGAAGACGACCGAGAACATGGCGTCTTCCATCGATAAGATGAACAAGTAGTCCACGCCGCACGGGGACGGCCGCGGTCTGGAGCGTGACGGTGCAGGTTCACCGCCGCCCCGGCCGCGGCTTCCGCCGTTGCCTTGGGCAGACCTCGGGGCCGGTAACGGGACCGGTTCGGCTCAACAGCGCTCAGAGATTGAAGCCCACGTTACCGACAGAGATGCTCGGTCCGAAGATGAAGGACCATTTGCTCGACGGAACGACCGGGTCCAGCGTGGGGTCTCCTCCCGTGCGACGTCGGATGTCTCCGCGGAACTCGTAGGCCAGCCAGGCCTGCGCACCGACGGCAGCGCCCGGTCCAATCGGAACGCGGAGACCCAGGCCCAAAACGACCGCGAGCGTCGGCGGGAATTGGATGTCACCCGACTGCGGCACGAGCCCCAGTCCCATCAAGCCCGCTTCGATTCCCAGCAGCCGTTCCTGGCCTTCGTTGTTCAGCAAAGCCAGTCGCGACACGACACCGAAGTTGATGGCGAGCTGCCCGGTGGGCTCGGTGGCGCGGTAGAGGCCCGCGGGAATGGCGGCCGTCGTGTAGAGCCGGAAGAGGCCACCGGTGACGATGGCCGTCCACTGTGCGGAAGGCAGGCCTGTGCGGTCCGTCGTGCTCAATGCATAACGGGACTCGTCCGCCACGTGGGAGACCTGGACGGTGATGCGGTCGTACTGCCCCAGGTTGCCCGGGACGGGGATGTCGCGCTGCTCTCCCTGCGGACGCAGGAACATCCGCTGCTCGACGCCGCTCTCCCCGCGCACCGAGCCATCCGGCTTCGTGACGCTGATGCGGAGCAGGACCTCCTGGTTCCCATCCTCCGGCTTCAATCGCTGACGGTGCACGATGACGCGACAGGTGTTGCGCATCTCGTAGGGAATCCGGTGGGGGCGGCTGGGCTCCAGTTGCTGGTCCTTGCCGTCCTTGTCCGCGCAGACGAACTCCACCAGGTTCTCGATGCGGGCGGGCACGCTGGCTTCGCGCACCACGCGTTGGAAGCGCTCATCCACCATTGCCAGGTCGGTGGTGGCCAGCTCCGCGGGCAGCGTGGGAAGCCGGTAGCCGAAGCGCAGCGCCACGAAGGCGCCTGGCGCCGCCTCGCCCTGGATGAAGGTGACGGACTCCCGCGTCGTGACGCTGTAGGCGCCAGGCAACGGCTCCAGAACGAAGCGTCCCAAGCCGGCGTTGGACGCCATGCGCACCTCGGCGGGCCGGTTGGTCGGGATGAAATCGATGGAGCCATGCCCAGGCAGCGCCAAGCTGGCCCGGGGCGCGGGCAGGGGCAGCGTCTTCGCCGTCTCCGAGGCCACCACCGTTCCATCCTGCCGCGACGTCAGCGCGGTGATGGTCACCTGCTGATCGGACGTGCCGCCCGTGCGCAGCATCACATAGGTGCCCTCTGCCAGCTTCACCACGCGCTCCACGCGGACGCGCAGGCCGTTGACGGTCCACACCAGGGTGCGCGGGTCATGGGCGCAGACTGGATCCAACCGGACCACGAGCGCGGAGTTCTCCGCGCCGCGCAGCACCGAGCCCTCCACCGCCGTGAGCGGACACGCCAGCACGGACAGCGTGGTGGTGATGACCTGGTCGAGCACGTCGCCCCGCGAGAAGTAGACGCGTGGCACCAGCCGCGCGCGCAGCGTCACCGTGGCATCCACGCCCGGGACGTTGCGCACGGAGATGAAGCCTGCGGCGGGTTCGCAGCGGGCGATGCCGCAGTCGGCGGTGGCAATCGCCTCGGAGTGGCTGACGGGGACGCTGCCCGGCCCCTTCGACACGTCGATGCCGTTGGAGAGCACCAGGGGCTCGGTGAGGATGGTGCGGCCGGGGCGGATGCGGAGCGATTCGGGGTCCACCAGGTTCCCGAGGGCGTCATAGGTCTTCACGTCTGGCCCGATGCGGCCGTAGGGCGGAATCCAGTACAGCGACGTGTCCGTGGGCAGGCCTTGCGGCACGGGCACCGCGCAGTCCGCGAGTCCCCGGGGTTTGGAGGGGGACAGACAGACGTCCTGCCCCTCCATCGCGGGGCGCTCCGGCTCGCCGTGCGGCGTGCCCGACCACGCGACGCCCACGTTCAACAGCCCCACGCCACGCAGCTCCAGGCGGCCTTCGTCCGGATAGAAGGAGGTCCCCGAGAAGTCGATGCGCGGCAGCGGCCCGGTGGCAATCACCGTGACGATTCGTTCACTGGTCGCGCACTGCGCCGGGGTGTCGGCGACCTTGAGGTCCTGTGTGCGCGTGTTGTCGTCTGGCCTGGCGGGCGGATGCACGGAGCGACCATCCGGGCCCAGGCTCCAGCCGTTGCGGATCGGCCCACAGACGACACCCTGGGCCAGCACTTCCACGGGGCGGCCACCCTCCGGCACTTGCACGACAGGAGCAGCGGCGGCGAGCCCCGCGGCCAGCAGCGAGGCGAGAACGAGGAGGCGGACAGGGGGGGGCATCACTTCTCTAAAGAGCGAAGGATGCCGCCAGGGTCAAGCTCGATTGCCCGGCGATATCAGGCGGCGGGCTGCGCCTCGATGCCCAACGCCTCATGCGCGAAACGAAACATTCGTTCATTGAGCTTTCCGAGAAATTCAAGCGGGTGCCGGCCGGAGCGGTCCGCCGCGTCCTCCATTTTCTCCCTGCACCGCAGGTCGGCGCAGAGGTTCACACCCACGCGACGCTTGTTGTCCACCGCTGTGGTGAGCAGGCACACCTCGTGAGCCGAGCCGTAGCTGTGGCACCACTCGCACATGCGAGTGACGGGCTCGCCGCCCAGGGAGTCACGGCGGAAGATGATGCCAATGGGCTTGCGGCTGCCCGGCGCGGAGAAGATGAGGTACACGCGCGCGCCGGACGTCTCCGTCCAGGCGAGGTAGTCACGCACGAAGAGCGGGAAGGTGATGCCCGGGGGCATCTCGATGGCTCGGCGGTCTCTGGGGCGGAAGGATTCGATGAGCGCCCGGTCGTTTTCGAATCGGAACACGGCTGCTCCTTGGAGAACATCTGCCCCTAACAATGGGGTGTGTCCGTTTCCACCAGAACCCACCAGCAAGGCGGGCGCTCGCCCGGTGCGGCATGTGCTCGGCGCGCTGCGCTACCTGGACGGCTGGCGTTGGCGGCGGTTCTGCACACGTGGCCATTCCCCGCCGCCACGCGCCGGGCTAGACATGCCGTGCCGGGCGGTGGTGGACACCGCCCCTTGAAACCCTCTGGAGGCATCGTGAACTCGCCCCTTGTGCTCGACGCGGTGGAAGTCCTGTTCGCCTCGAGGGCGCAGGCCGCCTAGCCGGCCGCGAAAAGGCCTGACACAGCGCGGCCGTGCGCTCCTCGGGGAGCCCTGAAGAACCAGGTGCGCCATTGGCACCGCTCTGTCCGGAGTCCTTCCAACCATGTCGCTTGAAACCCTCGGCTGGGGTCCAGCCTTCGAACACGCATTCTCCACGCTCGTCTCGCAGTCCCCGCTGTCCCTCGTCCCTGGCCGCGTCGTGCGCCAGCATCGAGGGCTGCTCACGGTCCAGACGGACACGCGCACCCTGTTGGCGCGCACCGCGGGCCGGCTTCTCCATCAAGCCCCCGGCGTCGAGTCCCTGCCCACCATCGGCGACTGGGTGGCGCTCCAACTCCCCGATGGGGACGGCGAGGCGCTGCTCCAAGCGGTGCTGCCTCGCGCCAGTGTGCTCGCCCGGCGCGAGGCGGGTAGTGAGCGCGACGGGCAGCTCATCGCCGCCAACCTGGACGTCGTGGTCCTCGTCGCGGGACTGGACGGCAACTTCAATCCCCGCCGCATCGAACGGGCATTGGCGCTGGCGTGGACCAGCGGCGCCGCGCCCGTGGTGGTGCTCACCAAGGCGGACCTGCGCCCGGACGCGGACTCGCTCGTGGCCGAGGTGGAGGAGCTGGCTCCAGGCGTACCCGTGCTCGCGCTGAGCTCCTGGACGGGGGATGGCATCGAGGCCCTTCGCGCGCAGCTTCCGGCCGGGAAGACGGGGGCGTTGCTCGGCTCCTCCGGTGTCGGCAAGTCCACGCTGGTCAACCGGCTCCTGGGCGAAGCGCGGCTGGTCACCCAGGCGGTCCGCGCCGAGGACGACAAGGGCCGTCACACCACCACGCACCGCGAGCTGTTCGTGCTCCCGGGCGGCGGACTGCTCATCGACGGACCCGGCATGCGCGAGCTGGGGCTGTGGGGCGAGGATGACGGCATCGGCCAGACGTTCACCGACATCCTCGAGCTGGCCGCCGGCTGCCGCTTCACGGACTGCCAGCACCAGCGCGAGCCCGGATGCGCGGTGCGCGCGGCCGTGTCGTCGGGGGCCCTGCCGGAGGCGCGGCTCGCCAGCTATGAGCGGCTGCGGCGCGAGCAGGCCTACCAGGCCCGTCAGCGCAATGCTTCCGCGGAGCGCGACCACCGGCGCCAGGAGCGCAGCCAGGCGTTGATGGGCTGGGAGGCAACGCGCTCCAAGCGCCGACGGAACTGAGGTGTCCTTCCCTCGGGAGGCGGGTGGAGTGACCGCCTTCTGACTGCCCGGCCGTCCCACCGGCGGCCGGGCCCCGTGGCTGGCGCGCGCCGTGTCTATACTCCGCGCCCATCATGAAGAAGGACTCGCTCAAGGCCCGCCTGCGCCGCACGTTGCGGTGGGACCTCTGGATGACGCTGGGCCCCGCGCTCGTCATCGTCAGCATCGCGTTCGCCGTCACGTTCTACTTCGTCAAGCCCGCGCCGCCGAAGAAGCTCGTCATCGCCGCGGCAGGGGACGAGGGCGGCTTCCGGTACTTCGCGCGCAAGTATCAGGAGATTCTCGCGAAGCACGGCGTCACGGTGGAGATTCGTCCCACGGACGGCTCGCTCACCAGCATCAAACTGCTGGAGGACGAGCGCTCGGGCGTGGACGTGGCCTTCGTCCAGAGCGGGACGTCTGATGCCACCAAGGCGCCGCGCGTCGTGTCCCTGGGAAGCCTCTCCTACGTGCCTTTGTGGGTCTTCTACCGGGGGCCCACCATCGACGACCTGAACGCCCTGCATGGCAAGCGCATCGTCGTGGGCCCGGAGGAGAGTGGCACGCGCGCCCTGTCCATGAAGTTGCTGGAGGCCAACGGCGTGGGCGCCGCGCCCACGGAGCTCTTGAGCCTGGGGCGCGACGAGGCCATCGAGCAGCTCAAGCAGGGCAAGGTCGATGCTGTCTTCATCGTGTCCCCAGCGGAGTCACCGCCCGTCCAACGGCTCGCGCGGGTGCCGGGCATCAATCTCCTCAGCTTCTCTCGGGGCGAGGCCTACGTGCGCCGCTACCCCTATCTGTCCCGGCACGTGCTGCCGCGAGGCGTACTCGACCTGGCCGCGAACGTGCCGGACCATGACGTGGTGATGTTGGCGCCCACCGCGAACCTGGTCGCCACCGATGCGCTCCACCCGGCGCTGGCCTACCTCTTGATGCGCGCGGCCAGCGAGGTCCACGGCAAGGCCGGCATCCTGGACCGCACGGGCGAATTCCCGGCGGCGCTCGAGGCGGGCTTTCCGTTCAGCAGCGAGGCGCGCCGCTACTACGAGTCCGGCGTTCCGCTCCTGCACCGCTATCTGCCGTTCTGGGCCGCCAACCTGGTGGACCGGCTCTGGGTGATGCTGGTGCCCTTCATCGCCGTCCTGGTGCCCCTGGGCCGGGTGGCGCCGGCGCTGTACCAGTGGCGCGTGCGCTCGCGCATCTTCCGTTGGTACGCGCGGCTGAAGGAAATCGAGCTCCAACTCGAGGAGGGCCCGGGCCGGGAGATGCTGGAGGAGATGCTGCGGCGGCTCGACGAGGCCGAGCGCGAGGTGAACCGTATCCCCATGCCCCTGGCCTACGCGGAGAACCTCTACTTCTTCCGGGAGCACGTCGACGTCGTCCGTCGCCGCCTCACCCGGCGCATCGCCGAATCCGGCGAGCCCTCGTCCGAGGTGCTCACGGCCCGGGAGAAGACCGCGTAGCCGCCGCGGCCACAGGGCGCTTCCGGGGCTTGTTCGGAAGCGCCACGAGGCCGTGTGTCAGTACGCGAGCGCGTGCAGCAGGTTGACGTAGCTGTCGGACCAGACGCGCCTGTCCTTCAGCTCGGGCGGCGTGTCCACCGGCTGGAAGGGCAGCTCCTGGGTGAGGCGGGCCACGACGTCGCTGTTGGCGCTCATGGCGAACCAGACGCTGGGTGAGCGGCCCGACGCCAGCTCCTCGGCGGTGAGGCGCTCCGTCTGATTCACGAGCCCCTGGACCCGCAGCTCCGTGCTCAAGCGGGTGAGCACGGGGACCAGGTCGAAGAGTCGGCTGGAGACATGGAACAGCAGGATCCCCTCCGGCGCGAGCTTCCGGAGATAGAGGCTCAGCGCCTCCCGGGTCAGCAGGTGCGTGGGGACGAAGTCGCTGGAGAACGCATCAAGGACGATGACGTCGTACCCGCCGTCCTTGGCTTCCTCCATGCGAAGGCGCGCATCCCCCGCGAGGACACGGAGCTCCGCCTGGCTGGAGCCGAGCATGCTGAAGTGCTGGCGCGCGAGCCGCTCCACCTCCGGGTCCAGTTCGTAGAAGTCCCAATGCTCGCCGGGGCGGCCATACGCGGCGAGGCTGCCGATGCCGAGCCCCACGACGGCCACGCGCTCACGCGGAATCCGTTCCGAGGCCAGCACCCGGCCCACCGCGGAGCCGCGGTGGTAGTAGGAGAGAGGCTCTCCTCGCTCGTCCGGGTGGAGGTTCTCCACGCCGTGGACGGTGCTGCCGTGCTGGAACAGCCGCAGGCCCTCCGCGTCCTTGACCGTGTAGAGGCCGTAGAAGGTGCGCGAGCCTTCGATGCGCCCGCGCGCGAGCATCCACCCGGAGAGCACCAGGACCGCGACGACGAACAGGGCGGCTCCGCTCGATACGTAGGGCGCCAGCTTCGGGACGGGCAGCCCCTGGCCCCGGCGCATCATGTCCCGCGCCGCCAGTCCTCCCAGCAGGAGCAGTCCGGTGATGCCGTGGTCCAGGTACGGGAGCGCCAGCGAGCCCAGCGTCAGCGGAACGACCAGGGCCAGCAGCAAGGTGCCCACCAGCCCGCCCAGCGAGACGTGCAGATAGAACGAGCCCAGCAGGCGCGGGTCCGACGGGCGGCACCACACGAGGTTGCCATGCATCAGCAGGCAGCCCACCCAAAGCACCGCGCTGTGCAGCACCAGGGACGGGAGCGAAGTCTGCGCGCGTGCCAGCGCGAAGAGCGCCGCGCCCGCCGCGACGGCGAGGCTTCCCAGCGCGAGCCGGTTCAACCCCGTGGGCGTGGGGGGCCGCTTCGAGAAGCAGACGATGAGCGTGAGCAGATACAGCGAGAGGGGGAGGATCCACAGCAGCGGGATGGAGGCATCCAGCGTGAGGACGTTGGTGACCGCGAGCAGCAGCGCATTGGCGCTCGCGGACAGCAGCAGCCAGGTGATGCGTGAGGCGCGCGGCGCGCGAGGCACTGGCTCGGTCCGGGCCGCTGGCTCGGGCTTCGTGCTTCCACTGGCAATCGCCGGGCGAACGCGCTGGATGCAGAGCAGCGCGAAGACGACGAACGCGCCATAGCCCGCGTACCAGACGACCAGCTGCTCCTGGAGGTCGAGCGCCGGCTCCACCAGGAAGGGGAAGGTGAGCAGCGCTGTGAGCGCGCCCGCGTTGGACGTTCCGTAGAGGAAGAACGGGTCTCCCCGGGAGGGATGCTCCGTGCGGGTGAACCAGCCCTGGGCGACGACGCTCGTCGTCGACAGGGCGAGGAACGGCAACCCCAGTGACAGCGTCAGCGTGAGCAGGATGGCCGCCACGGGGTGCAGCTCGAAGAGCTGCAGCCGGAACGGGAAGACGACCACCGCGAGCAGCACGAAGCCCAGGTGGGCCCAGCGGTAGCGGCCCTGGTGCGCGGCCACCGCGACGCGGCTCGAGTAGAAGTAACCGAGCATCAGCACCGCCTGGTAGAACACCAGGCACGTCGTCCAGATGGCCGCGCTGCTTCCGTAAGAGGGCAGCAGCAGCCGCGCGAGGATGAGCTCCACCTGGAAGAGCAGGAAGGAGCCGAGGAAGACCCAGAGGTGGAACAGCGTCCCTGTGAAGGCGTGGGTCGAGGGCTTCGGGGCGGGAAGGTCGGTCGTCATCCTGGGAGCAACTCGCGAAGGCCCATACGCAGCGTGTGTGTGTGGCCGTGTGGGCGGAGCATCGCTCCAGGCGGCCCGAAAAAAAACGCAGGGGTGGCCTCAAGGTTTTCGGCGCCGTGCGTTTTGAATTTCGAAGTGGGGATGGGGAGGAAGCAAGCCCGGGGGGCTGTTGCTTCCAGAGGGGGAGGGCGCGCCGGAGTCGGGCCGCGCAGTCATTGGGAGCACGTCGAGGGGGCGTGCTCCCAATGTTTTTTTCTGGAGCTCTCGTCTGAGTGGCTCACGCGGCGGGGAGTGCGTCGGGGGGCGCGCTCCCCGCTGTGTTTTTTCAGGGGTCTGCTTCGGCCGGGCCCGGTTTCCCGGGTCCCGGCTGTGCCCGCCGGACTACTCGGCGTCGGACGAGGGCATGACCTTGATGGGCTGCCCGTCGTCGCCCGTCACCGTCGTGCCTTCGGTCTTCTGCTGCGCCGCCGTGGGCGTGCCCACCGCGAAGCTGAACACCCGCGACAGGTGCGCGCCCCGGAAATCACCCGTGACGGTGACGACGAGGTGAGACTGCCCTTCACCCGGCGTGAAGCTCACGTCGAACTCGGACACGGCGTCCTGGGTGAAGCTGCCACCCGACACGGGGGTGGCGGAGCTCTTCACTTCCAGTCCGTCCACGCCGGAGAGGCTGACCTTGACGTCGGTCGCCGGCGCGTCGAAGCGCAGGGAGACGCGGGCCTGGTCCTCACCCAGCTTCGCGTCCACCTTCACCGGCGCGCCGGCCTTCGTGGTGTCCGAGGTGTCGCTGGGCGAGGGGTTCGACTTCGACGGGGAGGTGCAGGCGACCTGCGCCGTGAGCGCGAGGAGACTGGACAGGGCTGCGATTGCCTTGAGGTTCATGTGCGCTCCGGAATCACTGGCTGGTGATGGAGAGGGTGGGGAAGGGACTGTAGTTGCCGGCCGTCTCCTTGAATCCGTACACGACGACGACGTACCGCGCGTCCGCCTGGGTCGGGATGCTGACCGTCTCCGTACCGGTGTAGTCGATGTCGGACTCCGCAAGGCGCCGGCCCTGCCCGTAGACTTCGATGCCCACGTCCTGCGACGCGTGGGACGCGCTGATGGTCATGTTCCGGCCCGTGCCGGTGAAGACGTAGTACTGGTTCTGCACGCGCTTGTTGTAGTCGTGCCCGCCCACCAGCGGCACTTCGGTGGTGTACGGGATGCCCGGCACGTTGGTGTAGATGGCGCGCAACTGCGTATCCCCATCACCGAAGTCCGAGCTGATGGACCCGATGTTGTAGTGGGCCAGCAGCAGGTACACGTCCGCGGTGCTGACGCCGGGCTGGGCGATGAATCCGTTGATGAACGAGCCGATGGTGGTCAGCGCGGGCGTCGACTTCTGCGGGCCCACGAGCACGTCGTAGAAGATGCCCAGGTCGTACGACACCGTGTCGTACGATTCGTTGGTGCCGGAGTCGAACAAGTCATAGAGCAGCCGGAAGACGCTCATCTCGGAGAAGGCGCCCTTCTTCGGGTCGTCGGGGCGGGCCGTGGGCTCGCTCTCCGCGTCGAAGCCGAAGGCGACCAGCGTCGAGGCGTCCCAGTATGTGTCGGTGTAGATGGGCTCCGGCAGCAGGATGCTGGCGAGCGCGTTGCCATAGCCCTCGCCGAAGGCGAGGCGCGGGTCCAGGATGTCACCGCTGGAGTGCGGCCCGCCCGGGCTGTCCGCGCGCGACAGGTTGGCCTCGAAGTAGTGCCCCCACTCGTGGACGATGACGTGGGCGTCGAACTCGTCGGTGTCCACGCCGTCCCGGCCGAGCACGTAGATTTCGTTCTCCGTGAAGGAGAAGTGCGACGTGCCGATGCGGCCCTGCGGCTTGCTGCCCGGCTGGGGCATGTTGTTCGGGCTCCAGTTCACCTTCAGCAGCGGGAAGTTGACCGGGCGCACATCCATGAAGGCCCGCGACGCGGTGTACATGCTGTCGAGGATGGCGAAGGGCGCCGCGATGCGCCGGCTGGCCGTGTAGCTGGTGCCCGCCCATCCGTGGGTCGCGTGCAAGTCCTTGGTCGTCACCGTCGCGGTGATGTCGCCACCCACCGCCCAGATGGCGTTGTTGTCGGTGTTGTCCTCAATCTGGATTTCCGGCTCGGTCGTCTTGGCGAGCGCGACCACCGACAGCGCCCCCCTGCCCGAAGGGGTGTACGTGAGCGTGTAGCGCCCCTGCTGGTCCGTCGTTCCATCGACGAGCACCCGCGTGCCCTGCCGCACCTGGACCACGGCGTTGCGCACGGGCCGCTTGGAGGACTGGGCGAAGTCCAGGGTCCCCCGCCGCGTGGAGGGCGAGTAGACGGCCGGGACGAAGTCGTACGTCACCGTGCCGCTCAGGGTGACGGGCTCTCCGTTACCGCCACCGCCCCCATCATCATCATCACCGGGACACGCAGTTGTCAGCGCCAGGGTGAATGCGAGCGCCAGCACCTTGCAGGTGAGGTCTCGGGTCGGCTTGCGAGTCACGTCCATTCCGTTCTCTCCCCCTTGCCTCTCGCGCATTCGAGGGCAGGCGGGGCATTGTCGACAAGTCCGCAGCCAACTTCAAATGCACATCGGCCGCGGACCCGGACCCGCTGGATGTCAACTCAAGGCAGCGGTCCGTCGACCAGACGGAGCACGTCCGCCAGCACGCCAGCCGCTGTCACCGCGGCGCCCGCGCCGTAGCCGCGAATCACCAGCGGTGTGGGGCTGTAGCGCTCCGAGGTGAAGCTGAGCGCGTTCTCTCCGCCCTTCACCGCCGCCAGCGGGTGCGTCAGGGGCACCGGCACGAGCCCGACAAAGCAACCATCCTCTGTGACGCTGCCCACGTAGCGTAGCACCTTGCCCTCCGCGCGGAGTGTCTCGACACGGCGCTGGAAGGTGGCGTCCACCTGGGGGAGCCGGGCGAGGAAATCATCCAGCGGCCCGGTGGCGTCGAAGTCCGACGGCAGCAGGGAGTCTAGCGTCACCTGCTCCAACTCCACCTGGCGGCCCAGCTCGCGGGCGAGGATGAGCACCTTGCGCGCCACGTCGGTGCCGTGGAGGTCGTCGCGCGGGTCGGGTTCGGTGAAGCGCTTCTCCATGGCGGTGCCCACCGCCTGCGACAGGGGGACGCCTTCCTCCGTCAGGCCCAGGATGAATGACAGCGAGCCGGAGAGGATTCCTTCCACGCGCAGCACCCGGTCTCCCGTGCGAAGCATGTTCTTCAGCGTGTCGATGACGGGCAGCGCCGCGCCCACGTTCGTCTCGTAGAGGAAGCGGCGTTGGTGACGGGAGGCTGTCTCGCGCAGCTTGCGGTAGTGGCTCCACTGGCCGGCGTTGGCCTTCTTGTTGGCGGTGACGACGTGGAGCCCCGCCTCCATCAGCGACGGGTAGGCGAGCGCGATGTCCTCGCTGCTGGTGCAGTCCACGAAGACGGGCCGGCCCGGCCGCTTCGCGCGGGCCCAGTCGCGGAAGGCGTCCAGGGGCGCGCCGTCGCTGCTGGCCGCCAGCCGCTGCTTCCAGTCCTCCAGGGGAAGTCCCTCGCTCGCCGTCGCGACGCGCTTGCTGTTGGCGATGACGCAGACGCGCAGGTCCACGCCGTGGGCGCGAAGCTTGGGTGCCTGCTGGTGGACCTGCTTGAGAAGCTCGCCGCCCACGCTGCCCACGCCGGCCAGCAGCAGCTCCACGACTTCCGTGGTGCCGAAGCACCGACCGTGGACATGGGCCAGGGCGCGGGGACCGTCCGTCTCCGCGATGACCGCGGAGATGCTGCGCTCACTGGAACCCTGCGCGATGGCGGCGATGCTGCAACCCACGTCCGCCAGCGCGCTGAAGAAGGTGCCCGCCACGCCCACGCGGTGGCGCATGCCATCACCGACGATGCTGAGCACGGCGAGCCCGCGCTGTTGCTCGATGGTGTCTACCTTGCCCGCCACGCGCTCCATCTCGAACGCGACTTCCAGGGCCTGCACGGCGCGCTCCGCGTCCGCCTGCTGGACGCAGAAGCTGATGGAGCATTCGCTGGAGCCCTGGGTGATGAGCACCACGGAGATGTTGGCGTGGGCCATGGACTCGAAGACGCGGGCGGCGGTGCCCGGAACGCCCTTGAGTCCCGCGCCGCCCAGGTTCACCAGGGCGATGCCGGGAAGGAAGGAGAGGCCGCGCACCGGGTGCTCGGGCGGTGCGGCGTCGTCGGTGACGCGGGTGCCCGGGTGGTCGGGGCGGAAGCTGTTGCAGACGCGCACGGGGATGCCGCGCTCGCGCGCGGGCGCAATCGTCTTGGGGTGGAGCACCTTGGCGCCGAAGTAGGCCAGCTCCATGGCCTCCTCGAAGCTCACCTCGGGCAGCGGGAAGGCTTCTGGCACCAGCCGCGGGTCGGCGCTGAAGATGCCGTCCACGTCCGTCCAGATCTCCAGCAGCTCCGCGTCCAGCGCCGCCGCCGCCAGCGCCGCCGAATAATCCGAGCCACCCCGGCCCAGGCACATCGTCTTGCCCCGGGTGTCACCGCCGAAGAAGCCCGGCATCAGCATCACCCCGGGACCGCCGGCCTCGCGCAGCGGCGTGAAGCGCGCCCGGGTCTCCTCCTGGAGCGGTGTGGCCTGGAGCGGGTCCCCCGCGCAGAGGATGACGTCCCGTGGCTCCACGGCGTGTGGCTCCAGTCCGCGTGCGTGCATCAGCGCGCCCAGAATCAGGCACGAGGCGCGCTCGCCCAGTCCGGACAGGTGCGCGAGCACGGAGGGCGAACATTCCCGCAGCAGCCCCACGCCCTGCAGCAGCCCGCGCAGCTCCGAGGCCAGCGTGGAAAGTCCCTCTTCCAGCGAGCGCAGCCGCGCCTCCCCCAGCTCCGCCGCCAGCTCGCGGATGATGCCGCGGTGGACGTCCTCGAAGCGGCCGTGGAGCGATTCGACCGGCTGACCTTCCTGGGCTGCGCGGGCCGCGTCCAACAGGAGGTTGGTGATGCCGGACACGGCTGAGGCGACCATCAACACCCGCGTCTCCTTGCGCGCCGCCGCGGCCAGGTCCGCCACGCCGCGCATCCGCTCGGCGTTGCCCACGCTCGTCCCCCCGAATTTCATCACCCTCATGAGCGCACCTCCGCGTGGAAGGCGGCGAGGCGGGACGGCGGGTTCGGCGGCGTCGACTGCGGGGAGGGCTGCATGTCGGGGCTCCTGCGGCATGTGAAAACAAAAAAGCCCCGCGCCGGAGAGCGCGGGGCCGAGCTGGAAACCAAGGTGGTTCCGTCGCTAGACCACCCGCGCCCGGCGGGGAGTCGTCGTGGTCGTGGTGGTGGTGGTGGTCAGCACGGTCGTCAGGACACACGCGCGGGCGAGGAACGTCGTTCCCTCGCGCTGCACATGCTGGCCGTTGACGCCGTTCATGAAGGGAAGGCTGGCCGAACTTGCCGCGGCAAGTCAAGCAGGGGACCCGGCAGGTCCATGCATGACGGGGAGGGGCTCGCGGAGGTCGATGCGAGCCCTCCCCAGCGTTCAGCTTGCCAGGCGCATGACCACCTGGGTGAGGCCATAGATGACCACCGCCGTCAGCGCCGCGGCCGGGATGGTGAACACCCAGGCCCAGATGATGCGGCCGGCGACGCCCCACTTCACCGCGCGCCAGCCCCGGGTGGCGCCCACGCCGACGATGGCGCCGGTGATGGTGTGCGTGGTGGACACGGGGATGCCCAGGTGGGCCAGCGCGATGATGGTGACGCCGCCGCCCGTCTCCGCGGCGAAGCCGCCAATGGGCGCCAGCTTGGTGAGGCTGTGGCCCATGGTGCGGACGATGCGCCACCCGCCGAAGAAGGTCCCCATGGCGATGGCCGCGTGGCAGGAGATGATCATCCACCAGTCGATGTGGAACGGCCGGTCCTTCCAGATGGTGCCGAAGAGCACCACTGCGATGATGCCCATCACCTTCTGCGCGTCATTGGTGCCGTGGCTGTAGGAGAAGATGGCGGACGACACGAGCTGCAGCCGGCGGAACCACGAGTCCACCTTCAGCGGTGTCTGGCGGTGCACCGTCCACGAGCTCAACACCATCAGCCCGATGCCCAGCGTCATGCCGATGAGCGGCGACAGCACGATGAAGGCGGCGATCTTCGCGATGCCCGAGCCCACCAGGCCAGCGAAGCCGAGCACCGGTAGCGTGGCGCCAATCATGCCTCCGGCCAGCGCGTGCGACGACGAGGAGGGCAGGCCCCACCACCACGTCAGCAGGTTCCAGATGATGGCGCCCATGAGGGCGGAGAAGATGACGGCGAGCACCGCGCTGGGGCCCTGAGCCCGGAGCATCTCGAAGTTGATGATGCCCTTGCCCATGGTGTTGGCCACGTGGACGCCCCCGCCAAAGGCCGCCACGAAGTTGAAGAACGCGGCCCAGGCCACGGCCAGGTTGGGGGACAGCACTCGGGTGGAGACCACGGTGGCGATGGAGTTCGCCGCGTCGTGGAATCCATTGATGAAATCGAAGATGAGTGCGACCGCGACAATAAGGATGACGGCGGCGAGTAGCATTTAGCTGTGCTCCAGCACCACGCCTTCGATGACGTTCGCCACCGACTGGCACTTGTCGGTGGCGGTCTCAATGAAGTCGTAAATCTCCTTCCACTTGATGATGAGCAGTGTGTCCGCGCCGCTCTTGAAGAGCCGGCCGACACCCGAGCGCAGGGCTTCATCCGCCTGCGACTCCAGGCGCTTGATTTCCTTGCACCCGGCCAGGATCTGCTCCGGCTTCTTGATGAGCCGCAGCGCGGCCACCACTTCCTGCACCTTCTGCGTGGACAACACCAGCAGGCGCGCCAGCTCCGTGGCGTCCGGCAGGCTGGCCGGGATTTCGTAGTAGTGCAGGCGGGCGGCGGCGGCGTTGGTCAAATCCAACACGTCGTCGATGCGGGAGAGCAGGGTGTGAATCTGCCCCCGGTCGAACGGGGTGATGAACTGCTGGTGCAGACGGTTGAAGGCGGTGTGGGTGACTTCGTCCCCACGGTGCTCCGCGTCCTTGAGCGCCTGGACCCGCGGGCCGACGTCGCGGTAGTCACTGAGCAACTCGTAGAGCATCTTCGCGCCTTCGACGGTGACGGCACATTGCGCATCGAAGTCGTCGAAGAACTCGTCCGACTTCGGCATCAGCTTCTCGAGCATCCGTCCCTCCAAGTCGCCTGAGGGCAGGCGACGCCGTTCTTGAGGGCGGTTGACATGTCTGTCACGCACCCTTGGCGCGCCCGTGACTACCCTAAGTGGAGAGAATCTCCAGCCTTCCTTTCTGCTTGCCTGTGGCTTTTACCCTCGCTAGGGCGCGCCCGCCGGGGGCAGAGGGGGGAGCCAGGGCTGGCCACCTTGCTCGCTGCCCGGCCGCTCAGACGGCGATGACAATCTTCCCGAAGTGGGCGCCGGACTCCATGTAACGCAGGGCCTCGCGTGCCTGCTCAAAGGGGAAGCTCCGGTCGACGACGGGCTCGAGGCGGTGCTGGGTGAGGAGCCGGTTCATGTCCTCGAACATGGCGCGGCTGCCCACGTAAGTCCGCTGGACATCGAGCTTCTTGGGCTCCACCAGGGCGGGGGCCGGCTTGGCGAAGCCGCCGCTGAGCATGCCGATGAGGGAGATGTGGCCCCCGGGCTTCGTGGCCCGGACGGAGTGGGGGAAGGTCTGCTCGCCGACCACCTCCAGGACGTGGTCCACGCCCTGGCCGCCGGTGAGCGCCAGTGCCTGTTCCTCCCAGTCCGGGTGCTTCTTGTAGTTGATGGTGCCATCCGCACCCAGCGTCCGGGCGTGCTCCAGCTTCGCGTCCTGGCTGGAGGTGATGAGGACGCGCGCCCCCATCGCCTTGGCCAACTGGAGCGCGAAGACGGACACGCCGCAGGTGCCCTGCGCCAGTACCGTCTGGCCCGGCTGGAGTCGGCCCTCGGCGACCAGGGCGTTCCAGGCGGTGACGGCGGCGCACGGGAGGGTGGCGCCTTCTTCGAAGGACAGGTGGTCAGGGAGGAGGACGAGCCCCTCCGCGTCCACGACGACGTACTCCGCGAGCACGCCATCCACGCTGCCACCCAGGGCGTTCCGCGTCTTCTCCGGCGAGGCCGGGCCGTCCGTCCATGTCTGAAAGAAGGTGGGGGCCACGCGGTCACCCGGCGTCACGCGTGAGACGCCGGGGCCCACGGCCACGACTTCTCCCGCGCCGTCCGACACGGGGATGAGGGAGGCAGGGCGCGGTCCGGGATAGCGGCCCAGGGCGATGTAGAGGTCCCGGTAGTTGAGGGACACCGCGCGGATCCGGACCAGCGCCTGGCCGTGGCCCGGCGTGGGCTCCGGCCGCTCCACCTGCACCCATGCGTCGGCGCTCCCTGTCTGCTGCAGTTCGTAGGCTTTCATGCGGGCATGACTATCCACGGACCGTCAGGGCGGCCAGACAACCATGCGGGAAGGGCTCGCTGGCTGGGTGGATTTGCCCGGAGTGAAGTGGTTCGCCGTGGGCGCCTGCCTGGTGGCCAGGGAAGAGGGGCGGCAAAGGGGTGGGCAGGGGCGGCAAACCCGGCTACATGCTGGCGGCAGGGGAGCGGCCCGCCGAACGGGACGCTCCGGCTGCTGCCCCGGGTTCTCGCATGATGCCGAATCATCCCATGCCGCTGTCTGTCGCGCCGATGATGGACTGGACGGACCGCAACTGCCGGTACTTCCATCGCCAGCTCAGCCGCCACACGCTGCTGTACACGGAGATGGTCACCACGGGCGCCATCCTTCATGGCGACCGGGAGCGGCTGCTGGGCTACGACGCCGCGGAACACCCGGTGGCGCTCCAGCTTGGCGGTTCGGAGCCGGCAGCGCTCGCCGAGTCCGCCCGCATCGGCGAGCAGTGGGGCTACGACGAAATCAACCTCAACGTGGGTTGCCCGAGCGACCGCGTCCAGTCGGGCCGCTTCGGCGCGTGCCTGATGGCGGAGCCGGACCTGGTGGCTCGGCTGGTGGGGGCGATGCGAGAGGCGGTGAGCATCCCGGTGACGGTGAAGTCGCGCATCGCCATCGACGAGTTGGAGGAATGGCCCACGCTGGAGGGCTTCATCCGGAAGGTGTCCGCCGCGGGCTGCACCCGCTTCATCGTGCACGCGCGCAAGGCGTGGCTCCAGGGGCTCAGCCCCAAGGAGAACCGCGACGTCCCGCCGCTGCGCTACGACCTGGTGCACCGGCTCAAGGCGGAGTTCCCGCACCTGGACATCAGCATCAACGGGGGCATCAAGACGCTGGACGCCGCCGCGGAGCAGCTGCGCCACGTGGATGGGGTGATGATGGGCCGCGCTCCGTACGAGAACCCGTACCTGCTGGCTGAGGCTGACCGGCGCTTCTTCGGCGCCACCACGCCGGTGCCGCAGCGGCACGAAGTCGTCGAGGCCATGCTGCCGTACATCGAGAAGGCCATGCTGCGCGGCGCGCCGCTGGGCGCCATCACCCGGCACATGCTGGGGCTCTTCCAGGGGCTTCCCGGCGCGCGCGCGTGGCGCAGGCACTTGAGTGAGAATGCCCACAAGCAGGGCTCGGGGCCGGAGGTTGTCGTGGCGGCGCTGGCGAAGGTGCGGCGGGAGCCCGAAGCCGAAGTCGCGGCCTGACCGGGGGCATCACCCCGACACCAGAGGGAACCGCAGGTTCGAGCCGCTTCCCTTCGGCCCGGCATGCGATTCCCTCTGGCCCACCGCCGCGCTCGGCGTGGTCTTCGCCCGCACGAAGCTCCCCGCCACCAACGTGGTCCCCAAGCCCCGCTCCAAGTCGGCGCTCTCACGTGGTGTCAGGCATTGCATCGGAGCTCGGCCCCACTCGCGAGCACCCCCGCCTCTCCGGGTGCATCAGGCCCGGAATCAGCACCCGCGGCCGGAGCCGCCGTGTGCATGGCCATTCTTGTCGCATGCCGTGGCCGCGAAGTGCCCGTCATGGTTTGCGCATGGTTCCTTCACGAAGCGCGTCCAGCAGCGCGGGTGGGTCGCCTTCACGAAAGGCGGAGAGTCCCGCCTCGAAGTCCGCGCGCGCGCCGTCCACGTCACCTTGCCGCTCACGCAACACGCCGCGCGCGTGCAGCAGCTCCGGGTCCACCTCGTCGCCCGTCTGGGACGCGAGCGCCTCGGTGAGGTCCTGCGCTGCGTCGTTCAGCCGGCCCAGGCGGGCCCGCGCGGCGGCGCGCTGCTGGAGCAGCCACGGGTTGCCGGGAGCCTCCTCAATCGCGAGCGTCCAGTCCCGCTCTGCCGCCTCATCCCGGCCCAGCGCCTCCAGCGCCTCGGCGCGTTTCATGTGCAGCACCAGCGCCTTGCGGTAGCCCGAGGCGACGAGCGCGTCGAAGTCCGCCACCGCGTCTTCATGGCGGCCCAGTCTCGACAGGCACAATGCACGGTGCAGCCGGCTGGTGAGATGGCCGGGTGCCAGCGCCAGCACGCGCTCGTACCACTCCAGCGCTTCAGCGGGGACGCCGCCCCAGATGGCCAGCGTCTGCGCCACTTCCAGCAGCACGCGGGCCTGCCGGGGATGCACCTCCACCAGCGTGCGTGCGAGCGCAAGGGCGGACGCGTACCGCCCGCTGCGTCGCAGGCGGTCCACCTCCCGCAGCTGGGCGGCCAGCTCCGGGGGACAGGCTTCGCGGCCGTTGCGCTCCACCGCCGGTGTCTCAGCCGTTCTGGGGGAAGGCGCGCGTCGCCGCGTCGTAGTCCGCCCACCAGCCCTGGAGCACCTTCATGTCAGTGGCGCGCGGCTCGTCGCCGGGGCCCGCCATGTCCAGGTACGCGTGCAGCAGCGGCCGGAAGTAGGGGTGCGCGCAGCGGTCGATGATGTCCTGGGCGCGCCGCTTGGGCGAGCGGATGTCCATGTTGAGCGCGTAGCCCTGCTCGGTGACGACGCACTTGATGTCGTGCTCGGTGTGGTCGATGTGCCGCACGTACGGCATGACACAGCTCACCGTGCGGCCATCCCGCAGCCGGCGCGTGGACGGCGTGTGGACGATGCTCAGGTACGCGTTGCGGAAGAAGTCACCCGAGCCGCCCAGGCCGTTGACGATGCGCGAGCCGTCGATGTGCGTGGAGTTGACGTGCCCGTAGATGTCCACCTCGATGGGCGTGTTCATCGCGATGACGAAGAGGCGGGAGATGATTTCGGGGCTGTTGGACAGCCACATGGGCCGCAGCACCAGCCGGTCCTTGCTCCGCTCGAACATGTCGAGGAAGCGCTGGCGGCCCTCAGAGGAGAAGGACACCGCGGTGGCGGACGCGTATTCGAACTTCGCGTCGTCCTCCACGTAGCGCAGCATCCCGTCCTGGAAGACCTCGGTCCAGAAGCGGATTTTCTGGAAGGGAGAGTCGTAGAGCTGGCTGATGATGGCGTTGGCCACGTTGCCCACGCCGGACTGGATGGGCGGCAGGCGCTTGCCCCACTGGTACTGCTCACGGCAGCGCATCAGGAAGTCGATGACGTGCTCGGCGATGCGCTTGGCGGTGTCATCCGCCGCCTTGAAGGGCACCGGGTGGTCGGGCGTGCGGGACTCCACCACCGCCACCACCTTGCTCACGTCGAACTCCACGTAGGGGTTGCCGATGCGGTCCCTCACGTTCACCAGCGGCAGCGGCCAGCCCACGTGCGGATGGACGGCGGGCAGGACGATGTCGTGGAAGCCCGTGTAGTCCGGCCCGGAGGTGTTGACCTCGAGGACGATCTTCTTCGCGCGGGCCAGCGCCTCCGCGCTGATTCCCACCGACGACGTGAGGACGACGCTGCCATTCTTCCGGATGCGCGACACCTCGACGACGGCCACGTCGATGTCGCCGTAGAAGCCATACATCAGGTTGCGCGCGAAGGCGGACAGGTGGACGTCCGTGAAGTCCATCTCCCCGGCATGGATGCGGCGCCGCGAGGCAGGCGAGGACATGTACGGACCGCGCTTGGCGATGAAGGGCGCCATGGGGCCCTCCACGTCCTCGGACAGGGACGCGCCGGACAGCAGGGTGATGCGGGCGTCCGGTGCCGTCTGGGAGAAGTGCCAGGCAAGCGCCGGCAGGAACGTCTTCGGCTCACCCGACTTGGTGAAGCCGCTGATGGCCACGGTGTTGCCGTGGACGACGTGCTTCACCGCCTCTTCGACGGGGACGACCTTCGCCAGCAACTCGGCGTTCTCGATGCGGTCCTTCAGCGTGCTCGTCACGGTCATTCCTGGAAGGTGAATGCTGTGGGGGCAATGGGTGTAACACACCGCGTCTTGCCCGTGGCCACGGTGTTGGCCGGGAACAGATGGGCAGGCAGGCATGTTGGTGTGCGCGCGATTCCGTCCCCCGGTTCGCGACGCGATGCCGCTAGGCTGCGTCCCTCTTCAGTTAGCCCCCCTTTCGTCGGGAGACATCCTCTACATGCGTAAGCTCTTCTTCGCTGGCGCGGGCATGGCCGTACTCGTGTCCGCCGGCTGTGCGACGACCTCGCAGGAGTCCCAGAACATGGCCACCGCGCCTCAGACGACCGCCCCCGCCGCGCCGGCTGCTCCGGAGCAGGCCAACCCGCTGCTCGCGAAGTGGACGGGCGCCCATGGCGGCGTGCCGCCGTTCGACCAGGTGAAGGTGGAGCTCCTCAAGCCAGCGCTCGAGGCCGCGATGGAGCGGACGCGCGGCGAGCTGGCGGCCATCGCCAACGACACCTCGGCGCCCACGTTCGAGAACACCATCGTCGCGCTGGAGTCCGCCGGCAAGACGCAGGGTGACGTGGAGACGCTCTACGGCATCTGGAGCTCGTCCATGAGCGGGCCGGAGTTCCAGGCGCTGGAGCGGGAGATGGCACCGAAGCTGGCCGCCTTCGACGACGAAATCTTCCAGAACGAGGCGCTCTTCCGCCGCATCGAGGCGGTGTACCAGTCGCCCGACAAGGCGAAGCTGACGCCCGAGCAGCAGCGGCTCACCTGGCTGCACTACACGCGCTTCGTCCGCTCCGGCGCGAAGCTGGACGCGGCGGCCAAGCAGAAGCTGGCGGCCATCAACCAGCGGCTGGCGTCGCTCTACACGTCCTTCAGCCAGAACGTGCTCGCGGACGAAGAGGGCTACACCGTCGTCCTGGAGTCCGAGGCGGACCTGGCGGGCCTGCCGGATTCCGTGCGCGCGGGCGCCGCCGCCGCGGCCGAGTCGCGCGGTCAGAAGGGCAAGTGGATCATCACCAACACGCGCTCCTCCATGGAGCCGTTCCTGACGTACTCGTCGCGGCGCGACCTGCGCGAGAAGGTCTGGCGCAACTACGTCAACCGCGGTGACAACGGCGACGCGCGCGACAACAACGTCATCATCGCCGAAGTCCTGAAGCTGCGCGCCGAGCGCGCCACGCTGCTGGGCTACAAGACGCACGCGCACTGGCGGCTGGAGAACGCCATGGCCCGCACGCCCGAGCGCGCCATGGAGCTGATGGAGGCCGTCTGGAAGCCCGCGGTGGCCCGCGTCCACGAAGAGGTCGCGGACATGCAGCGCGTGGCCAACAAGGAGGGCGCGAAGCTCAAGATCGAGCCCTGGGACTACCGCTACTACGCGGAGAAGGTCCGCAAGGCGAAGTACGACCTGGACCAGAACGAGGTGAAGCCCTACCTCCAGCTGGAGAAGCTGCGCGAGGGCATGTTCTGGGTGGCCGGCGAGCTGTTCGGCTTCTCCTTCACGCAGGTGAACGACGTGCCCGTGTTCCACCCCGACGTGCGCGTCTGGGAGGTGAAGGACCAGGCCAGCGGGCGTCACGTGGGCTTGTGGTACTTCGACCCGTACGCGCGCAAGGGCAAGCGCTCCGGCGCGTGGATGAACGCGTACCGCAGCCAGGAGCGGTTCCGGGGTGAAGTCACCACCATCGTCTCCAACAACTCCAACTTCGTGAAGGGCCAGCCCGGTGAGCCCGTCCTCATCAGCTGGGAGGATGCCTCCACGCTGTTCCACGAGTTCGGCCACGCGCTGCACGGCCTCAGCTCCAACGTGACGTACCCGTCGCTGGCCGGCACCGCGGTGGCGCGCGATTACGTGGAGTTCCCCTCGCAGCTGCTGGAGCACTGGCTGTCCACGCCCGAGGTGCTGAACACCTACGCGCTGCACTACCAGACGGGGAAGCCCATTCCGCAGGCGCTGGTGGACCGCATCGAGAAGGCCGCCACCTTCAACCAGGGCTTCGGGACGGTGGAGTACCTGTCCAGCGCGCTGGTGGACATGAAGCTGCACCTGGCGGGGGCTACGCCCATCGACGCGGACGCCTTCGAGCGCGACACGCTCAACGCGCTGGGCATGCCGAAGGAAATCGTCATGCGGCACCGCACGCCGCAGTTCGGCCACGTCTTCGCGGGTGATGGGTACTCGGCGGGCTACTACAGCTACCTGTGGTCGGACACGCTGACGGCGGACGCCTACGAGCGCTTCACCGAAGGCAAGGGCGCCTACGACAAGGACGTGGCCGCGCTCCTGCGCAAGCACGTCTTCTCCGTGGGCAACACGCTGGACCCGGCCGACGCGTACCGCGCCTTCCGGGGCCGTGAGGCGGGCATCCAGGCCCTGATGCGCAAGCGCGGCTTCCCCGTGCCCGCCGCGCAGGCCGCGCCGAAGAAGGCCGCGAAGTAGTCGCCCGGTGACGGGCCCGGGCTACCCCTCCAGCGGGAAGAAGTGGCTGAAGGGGCCCGGGCCCTTGCCCAGGGGCAGGGGGTGCTCCAGCGCGGCGGTGACGTAGTCCTTCGCGCGCCGGGTGGCCTCCAGCGGCGTCTGCCCCAGCGCCAGGTGCGCGGCGATGGCCGCCGACAGCGTGCAGCCCGTGCCGTGGGTGTTGCGCGTGTCCACCGCGCGCAGGTGCAGCGTCTCCATGCGCTCGCCGTCGAACCAGACGTCGGTGCCGCGCAGCGCGCCCGTCATGCCGCCGCCCTTCACCAGCACCGCCTGGGGGCCGAGCCGGTGGATGCGGCGCGCGGCCTCCCGCATGTCCTCCAGCGTTTCCAGCTTCATGCCGGCGAGCAGCTCCGCCTCGTGCCGGTTGGGCGTGGCCACCGTGGCCAGGGGCAGCAGCAGCTCCTTGAGCGCGCCGACGGCCGCGTCGTCGATGAGGCGCGCGCCGGCGCGGGACACCATGACGGGGTCCACCACCAGCGGACCCAGGCCCAGCGCGCGCAGGCGCTGAGCCACCGTGGTGATGATGGCCGGGTTGACGAGCATGCCCGTCTTCACCGCGCCCGCGCCGATGTCGGAGGCCACGGCGTCGATTTGCGCGGCGACGGCTTCGGGGGGCATCACGTCCACGCGGGTGACGCCCTGCGTGTTCTGCGCGGTGATGGCCGTCAGGGCGCTGGTGCCATGAACGCGGTGGAAGGCGAAGGTGCTCAGGTCGGCCTGGATGCCGGCGCCGCCGCCGCTGTCGGAGCCGGCGATGGTGAGCGCGGTGGCTACGGACTTCGAAGTCTCCATGGCCGCCATGGTGCGGGAGCGGGCGCTCCGCCGCCAGTGCTTCCCGCGCTCACGGGTCCAGGAATGCGTGTTTCACCGCGTCCAGCAGCGGGTCCCTGTGGCCGTTCGTCGGCTGAAGGAAGTGCCCCTGGCTGATGGTCCAGATGATGGCGCCGCCCAGGTTCTTCTCGCGTGCGTACTGGCCCTTGACGGAGATGGAGCGCGGGTCCTCGTAGGAGACGTAGTTGCAGAGCCCCGGGCCGTGGCCGGTGGGAAAGGACAGGTAGGGCACCTGGGCCACGTCGTCCCAGCGGCTGGCGTCCGCACGGTAGTAGTGCGTCATGATGTTGGTGTAGCTCATGAAGTTGTCGCTCTGGCCCTCGAAGACGCCCTCACGACCATCCAGGGGCGTGTTCGGCTCCGTCACGCCGCCCCAGCACGTTCCGAAGAAGCCGATGCCCATGCCCAGCCGTCCCGCGGGCACGCCCGCGTCCAGGTAGCCCTCCACGGAGTGCGAGACGGAAGTGGGGTGGAACTGCGAGTGACCGTAGAGCGGACTGGAGTGCCAGCTCTCCCAGCCGCCCCAGTGACCGCTCATCTTGTAGGACATGATGTTGAGCTGGTCCACGCGCGACGCCAGCTGCTTCATGAAGTCGGCGCGATAACGGCTCATCTTGAAGTTGGAGTTCAGCCAGTCCACCGGCACTGTGAGGATGATGTTCGGCCGCGCGGCGCGCAGGCCCTCCAGCAGCGCGAGCAGGGGCTCTCCGTCATCGGGCTCCATGGGCGCGCCTTCCGGGATGTCCGCGGCCAGGATGATGGGCTCCCAGTCTACGTCGATGCCGTCGTAGCCCAGCTCGTCCATGAGCTGGATGATGTTGCGGATGAAGTGCGCGCGCTGGGCCACGGACGCCGCGTGCACGAAGTTCTCATGCTCGCCGAAGCCGCCGAGCATCAGCAGCGCCTTGCGCCCTTGCTGGTGCGCGCGCGTCGCCAGGGCCTTGGCCATGGCGCGGCCGTGGCTGTCGTCGATGTTGGCGTCGAAGTTCGCGTTGAGGGTGCCGTTGGGGTTCGGCTTGACGCGGCCCACGACGAGGTGGGTGATGCCCGCCAGGTCCACCGCATCCACCGGCTGCATCCACAGTTGGTAGCCCACGAAGTAGCCCGTCACCCATTCGGTGGGCTCGCCCCCGGCGCGGGGCTGGATGGTGTTGGCGACCGCGAGGGGGCCTTCCCCCTTCTCGTTGGTGGCCGCCACGGTGATGCGGTACGGCACGCCGTTGACCAGCCCGGGGATGACGGCGCTCGCGGCCGGCGCGTCCACCGTCACGGAGACGCCCCCAGGCTCCGCCGTCAGCCGGTATTGGCGCAGCGGCCGGCCACCGTAGCTGGCCGGAGCCAGCCAGCTCACGAAGGCGTGGCCGTTGCCCGGAGTGGCCCGGACGCCACGGGGCTGGCCCGGGACGGTGGGGTTGGAGATGGAGAGGCCGGGCTGCGGCGTCACCAGCTCCGATTGCGCGGAGGCGGGACCTTCCCCGTTGATGTTCACCGCCGCGACCTTGAAGGTGTACGCGAAGCCGTTGTGGAGGCCGCGCACGGTGGCCTGGAACTGGTCCGACGTGACGATGGCGCCGCCACAGGCGGGCTCACATCGCACGATGTAGTACATGACCGGGTGGCCGCCGTCGCTCGTGGGCGGAAGCCACGTCACCAAGGCCTCGGCATCGGCTGCCTGGGCCGTGGCCGCACCCGGGGCGCCCGGAAGACCCGGGTCCTCCGTACCTCCACCAGTGCAGCCAGCGAGTGTCCCCAACACCAGGCCAAGCCAGAGCTGTTTCCACACCGTGGACGGCTGCTTCACTGCGCACCCCCTGCGACGATCCGCGTCGTTTACACGACTTGCGTTTCGCGGTGAACATGGAAAATGGTTGCAGCGCTGTAAATCTGTGATTCGTGGAGCCGAGGCCTACTGTGGGGCTCTGCCCCGGAGAAGCAGTGGGGTGGCGGGCCGCCTTTGCTAGCGTGAGGCGCCCCCACCGCGAGTCTTGCCGATGAAACGCATTCTCTTGTCGTTGTTGGTTGTCGTCGTTGCCCTCGCGGGGGTTCTCCTCACGAAGGCTTTTCGCTTCACCTCGCGGCAGGTCCAGCCGGAGGCGCCCGCGGAGTTCACCGTGGACGCCGATGCCGCCGCGGCCCGGCTGGGCGGTGCGCTGCGGCTCAAGACGCTGGCGGCGGCGGAGGGGCAGCCCGCGGAGGATGCAGCCTTCGCCGCGCTCCACGACTACATGCGGGAGCAATACCCCCGGCTCCACCAGGTGCTGAAGCGCGAGCCCGTGGGGGCGCACTCGGTGCTGTACACCTGGACGGGGACGGACGCGTCGCTGCGCCCGGCGCTGCTGCTGGGGCACCTGGACGTGGTGCCCGTTGCGCCCGGCACGGAGGCGTCCTGGACTCACCCGCCCTACAGCGGGCTGGTGGCGGACGGCTATGTCTGGGGCCGGGGCGCGCTGGACGACAAGGGGAGCGTGTTCGGCATCCTGGAGTCGGTGGAGGCCCTGCTCGCGGCGGGCTTCCAGCCCAAGCGCACGGTGCTGCTCGCCTTCGGTGGGGATGAAGAGGTGGGTGGGCGCGAGGGCGCGGAGGCGATGGCGAAGCTGCTCCGCGAGCGGGGCGTGACGCTGGAATCCGTGCTGGACGAGGGCGGGATGATTGTGTCCGGCACCGTGCCCGGCGTGGCCTCACCGGTGGCCCTGGTCGGCGTGTCGGAGAAGGGCTTCGCCAGCGCGGAGTTGGTGGCGGATGGCGAAGGTGGCCATTCGTCCATGCCGCCGCCCCAGACGGCCGTGGGCGTGCTGAGCCGCGCCATCTCCCGGCTGGAGGATGCGCCCATGCCCGCGAAGCTGCGCGGTGGCAGCCGGGCCCTGTTCGAGTTCGCGGGGCCGGAGATGGGCTTCGGGATGCGCACGCTCTTCGCCAACCTGTGGCTGTTCGAGCCGCTGGTGCTGCGCCAGCTCACCGCGAAGGCCACCACCAACGCGGCGGTGCGCACCACCACCGCGGCCACCATGTTCGAGGGCAGCGAGCGCGACAACGTGCTGCCCGCCCGCGCCCGCGCGGTGGTGAACTTCCGCATCCTCCCGGGAGACTCCGTGGCAGGCGTGCTGGAGCACGTGCGGCGCGTGGTGGATGACCCGCGGGTGAAGGTGAGCACCCTGGGCTTCATCAGTGAACCGTCGCCCGTGTCGCGCATGGACTCCGAGGCGTGGTCGCAGCTCCAGCGCAGCGTGCGCCAGGTGTTCCCCGACGTCGTCGTGGCCCCGTACCTCATGCTGGGCGCGACGGATTCGCGCTACTTCACCGGGCTGAGTGAGAACGTCTACCGCTTCATGCCGCTGCGCCTGGACGGCGCCGACCTGTCACGCCTCCACGGCAAGGACGAGCGCGTGTCGGTGAAGGGCTACGCGGACGCGGTGCGCTTCTACGCCCAATACGTCCGCAACGTGGCCCAGTGACGCCGGTGGGAACGGGTTGAATGGCCCGCACGGGACGTGTGAGCCCCGTGATTCATGCCGCTTCCGGCTTTCTACGAAAGTGATGTTTCGGGCGTTGTTGTCATGAATGTAGATGTGCGCAGCAGACAGGGAGCTCATGGAAAGTCCGTTATGCCTGCACATCTGCGCGCCGTCTGCACCTCGCATCCGTTGACTTGCCGTGACGCGTTGACAGCGGTGCGAAGCACTTTCAGCATTTGCTCCCATGGTGAACCTCCATCGCAGGTCTCGGCTGGCGAGCGCGTTGCTCGCATCTCTTCTCTTCACATTGGTGGCCTGTAACGGCGGGGGAGGTGCGGCGAAGCCCGATGCCGGCACCGGCCCGAACATCCCGGACGGGTCGACGCCGGATGCTGGCGACGACTGTGGTGACGGCCAGCGCCAGTCCGGCGAGGCCTGTGACGACGGCAACAGGGTGGACGGCGACGGCTGTAACGCGACGTGCACCACGGTGGAGGGCGGGTTCATCTGCGAGGTGCCGGGAGCGCCGTGCGTCCGCTTGGTGAACTGCGGAAACGGCCGCGTCGAGGACGGCGAGGAGTGCGACGACCGGAACCTGGTCAGCGGTGATGGTTGCAACGGGAGCTGCCGGATCGAGAGTGGCTGGGCATGCCCGGCCCAGGGTGGCCGCTGCCGCGCCAAGGAGTGCGGTGACAACATCATCGCCGGTGATGAGGAGTGCGAGGACGGCAACACCACCCCGGGCGACGGCTGCAGCGACGTCTGCCGGCTCGAGGACGGCTGGAAGTGCCCGCCGGGTCAGTCGTGCAGCCGCACCACCTGTGGTGACGGCATCACGGAGGGCACCGAGCAGTGCGACGACGGCAATACCGTGATGGGTGACGGCTGCTCGCCGCTGTGCACCAAGGAGCCCCGCTGCTCGGATGGTAACTGCGAGGAGACGTGCGGCGACGGGCTCATCCTCCCCAACAGCGCCGTTGAGGAGTGCGACGACGGCAACACGCGCGCCAATGACGGCTGCTCGCCGGACTGCAAGCTGGAGGATGGCTTCGCGTGCGTGCTCGTCACGCAGGAGCCGCCCGCGCAGGTGTCCATCCCCGTCGTCTACCGTGACTTCCGCGGTTGGGACCTGCCCGCCGATCCGGCGAATGGCCTGCCCCGCGGCCACGAGGACTTCCAGTACCGGAACGCGGGCCGTGAGGATGGCATCGTCGAGAACCGGCTCGATGCCAATGGCCGCCCCGTCTACGCGAAGGAGGGCCAGGCGTCGAACAACACCAGCAACCGGGCCAATTTCGACCAGTGGTACAAGGCGGTCGAGAACGTCAACAAGACCATCGTCGGCTCCTTCGTGCTGGGGCGGCAGTCCGATGGCTCATACGTGTTCGATAACGATGCGTTCTTCCCGCTCGACGATGTCAGCGGCAGTTGGGTGGCCGAGGGCCACGAGCCGCGGCGCGGGGACCTGGTGGGGCAGCAACGCAACTTCCACTTCACCAGTGAGGCCCGGTACTGGTTCCAGTACAAGGGCTCTGAGGTGCTGACGTTCCGCGGTGACGACGACGTGTGGGTCTTCGTCAACGGCCGGCTGGCGCTGGACCTGGGCGGCGTGCACGGCCCGGCGGAAGGCACCATCAACGTGGCAAGCCGGGCGAGCTCGCTGGGCCTGCGGATGGATGGCATCTACGAGGTCGTCGTGTTCCAGGCCGAGCGTCACACCCACGGGTCTTCGTACCGCCTCACGCTCAACAACTTCCTCACCGCCCGCACCGAGTGCACCGCCACCTGCGGCGACGCCGTGGTGGACGAGGATGCCGGCGAGGAGTGCGACGACGGCGTCAACGCCGGTGGCTATGGAGAGTGCGGCCGTGGCTGCCTCTGGGGCCCCCGATGTGGCGACGGCGACGTTCAGGAGGACGAGGGCGAGGAGTGCGACGACGGCAACACCGTCAGCCGCGACGGTTGCAGCTCGACGTGCCGGCTGGAGATTGGCTGAGTCCGTCGTCATGAGGTGAAGGTCGAGGCGCCGCTCCGGAAGGTTCGTCCTTCCGGAGCGGGGCTTCCCTGAAATCGCTGAGTTCGTGCTGCCAAGGGAGCAGGCAGCCTCCGCTGGACGGGCGTCTGCTATCGTCCGCGCGCCCCATGGCCTCCCGTTCGTTCGCGCTTCCACTGTGCCTCATGTTGCTCGTGCTTGCCGCTCCGGCACGGGGGGCGGTGGTGCGCCCGGGGTTGCCTCCTCCCGAAGAGGTCATGGCGACGCTTCGGCAGCTGGAGACGGCCCGGGCACGCGGCCGCGCCAGCGCGATGGACAGCGAGTTGGAAGCGCAGTCACGGGCGCGGCCCGGGGATTTAATGCCGCGGATGTATCGGGCGTGGCTCACCTTTCCCTCGGACGCATGCTGGAACGAGCTGAAGGCGCTCTCCACCCTGGACCCGGAGAATCCGTGGCCCTTCGTGGGCATGGGGCTCATCTACGTGCGCTGGGGGCTGCTGGCGGAGGCGCGGCCGCCCATCGCCGCCGCCCTGAAGCAGGCCCCTGGCTTCGCACCGGCGCTGTGGGCGCAGGGCGTGTTGCTCCAGGCGGAAGGCAAGCCCGCGGAGGCGGAAGTCCGGCTGCGTGAGGCGCTCGCCCAACTGGATGCGCCGCAGATTCGGACGTCCCTGGCGATGTTGCTGGCGGGGATTCCCGAGCGGGAAGCGGACGCGCGCGCGGAGCTGACGCGGACGGTGGAGGCGTGGCCCGAGCAGCCCGAGGCGCTGCGGAAGTTGGCGCAGCTGGCCCGCGCCGCCAACGACGTGCGTGCGGCGGCGACCGCGGGCGAGAAGCTGGTGGCCCTCAAGCCCCGGGACAAAGAAGCGCACCGGCTCCAGGCCGACCTGTGGCTGGCCGCCTCGGAGAAGGAGAAGGCCGCCGGGTCGCTGGAGCGCTACGCGGAGCTGGGCGGTGTGGAGCCTGCGGCCCTGGGGTTGCTGGCGCGGTTGTATCGGGAGCTGGGCCGCGCCGACGCGGAGGACAAGGCCCTGGTCCGGCTCGTCACCGCCGCGCCAGAAGACCCGGAGCCGCTGCTTCGCCTGGCCGAGCTGGCCGAAGCGCGCGGAGATTCCAAGGCGGCCGAAACCCACCTGGTGAAGGCTTCCGAGCGAGCGCCCGCCCGCGCCGACATCCACGTGCTGCGGGCCCGGTTGGTGTTGAAGCAGGAGCGTCACCAGGATGCGCTGGCCGCCTACCGCGCGGCGCTGGCGGCGCCCGAGCGCCGGGTCGCCGAGGCCGAGAGCGAAGCCGCCGCGCTGGTGCGCCACTTCCGGTTGCCGTCCCAGCCGGCTCGGGGGACCCAGGACCAGATATACAACCGGGTGTCACTGGGCCTGGTCGCGCTCTACATGAACCGGCTCCAGCAGACGCCGGGCATCAAGGGCAACCTCAAGGTTCAAGTCCAGGTGGACGCGTCCGGCCGGGCCACCGGCGTGACGGTGCTCTACGACAGCCTCAACGAGGCGGTCATCACCGGCCACGCCCACTTCGCCTTCATGGACGCGCAGTACCCGCCGGGGCCCGACACGCCCGTGTTCCAGTACGTCTTCCGTCCGCCGAAGTGAGCTACGGACCCGGCCGTGCCTGTTCTGGCTCGGCCGGGCCGGTGGTCGCGGTGACTTACGGATTGCGCTGCTCGGTGCCGCTGCCGCCGTAGCCCTGCACCTGGTTGCGCATCCGCTGCCAGGTGGCGCGAGCCTGCCGCTCCTGCTGCCGCTGCGACTGGAGCTTGCGCTGGGACTCGTCCACCTTGCGCTGGGCGTCCGCCGTGGCGGAGGCGAAGTCGGCCTCGGACAGCTCCTGGGCGCGCACGTCCTGGTTCGCCTTCAGGGCCTCGTATTCGGCCTGGCTGAGCTTCGCGTCAGCCACCGCCAGCTCGTTCTCACGCAGCTCCTTCTCAGCCTCCATCGTCTTGATGGCGTGCTCGCGGTACCTCACCTGGGCCTGGGCCGCGCTCATGCTGGAGTCCGCGCTTTTCAGCTCGGCCTGCGCCTGGGCGATGTTGCTGCTCTGTCCGGTGGCGGTGGCGGCCTTCAGCGCTTCGTCATGCGCTTTCCGGCGGGCCTTGGCCGCGTCCTCGTTGCGCTTGGCCACCTCCAGCTCCTGGCGCGCATCCTTGAGGGCCACGTCGGAGCGGGTCACCGCGTCCTGGGCCGTGCGCAGCTGCGTCTGGGCCTCGCGGACGTCGCCCAGTTGGCCCTCAGGTACCCGGGCCAGCCACGACTCGTCCACCTTCGCCGAGCGCGTCGAGCTGCACCCAACGCTCGCCACCGACAGGGCCGCTCCCATCATTACGCCCGCAAGAACCCGACGCCTTCTCGATTGAAACATGCTCCGTCTCCTCTCCGTGTGCGCGTGTTGCCTGCAAAGACGGTAGTCACGCGCCGCTGGGGAGGCAGACGGCAGGGAGGCGTGTCGTGGCGCTGCCCCGACGAGGATGGGCGCGAGCGCCTGCCCGCACGCTCGCTCCATCCAGTGGAGACGGTCAGCGCTTCTCCAGGACGACGGCGTAGAACTCGATGCCCACGCCCTCACGGTCCTCGTCGGTGATGTGCTCCGGGGGCAGCCCGAGGAACTCGCGCACGGGCAGCACGCGGGTGGCATCCCGGGCCCAGGGGCCACACAGGTCCAGGTACTCGGGCAGGGAGTAGAGCTGGAAGGACTCGCCCATCTGCCGGAACATGCCGACGAACTGCTCCCACTTCGGGGTGCTGAGGTCCGGTGACTTCGTCTCGAAGGTGGTGAACAGCTTCGAGCCTGGGGCTGCCCAGTCGTACAGGTCGCGGAAGAACTGGCGGTTCTCTTCGGCGGACAGGAACACGGTGATGCCATTGGCGCCGAAAGCGACGCGGCGCTCTCCCCCCAGGAAGGCATTCACGTCCGGCCGCCGCAGGAAGGCACCCGCCTGGCGGATGTCGCATTCCATGTAGCGGACGCGAGGCGTGTCCCCCAGCAGATGGTGGGCCGTGGTGATGGTGAGCGGGTTGACGTCGCTGTAGAGCACGCGGGCGTCTGGCAGCACGGCGTGGACGTGGTCCCCGGTGGGCAGCCCCGACGCGAAGTCCACCCAGTGGTGGAAGCCGTCGGCCGCCAGGCGCTGCGCGGCGGTGCGTAGGCAGGCGCGCAGCATGCGCACCCACTTCCGGGTGGAGGGCAGCAGCGAGAACATGTACTCCGCCGCCTGCCGGTCGGCTTCGAAGTGGTGCGTGCCCCCCAGCGTGTAGTCGTAGATGCGGGCGGCATTGGGGACGTTCGGGTTGACGCCCGGGATTCGGGCGAGCGCTTCGGTATCCATGCGGTCAGGGCCTCCAACGTATCGACGTGGTCTGCGGCATTCCTTCGAGTCCGGTGCGGATGAGGCCCACCAGGAGGAAGTCGCCGTCCTCGCACCATCGTATGCGCTGGGCGCGATTCCCCGCACCTCCGGTGATTCCCGCCAGCACGGATGGTCGCTCCGGACGGGGATGGTACAGTCGCCGCCACCGCATGGCTCTACTCCCCGCGTCTCGTCTGGATGTGCTTCGCGCTGCCCTCCTCGTGTTGGTGACGAGCTGCGCCACCCTGGTGTTGGAGCTGGCCGCCGCCAGGTTGCTGGCGCCCTTCATCGGGGCTTCGCTCCACACGTGGACGAGCATCATCGGCGTGGTGCTCGCGGGCATCAGTCTGGGCAGCTACGCCGGAGGCCGGCTGTCGGAGCGGGGCGCATCGTTCCGGTGGCTGGCGGGCCTCACCGCGCTGGGAGCGGTGCTCGCGCTCCTGCCGCTGGGGTGGGTGGCCGTGTTGGGGGATGGCGCCGCGCTGCGCCCCATCCCCGTGCTGCCGCGCACCTTCCTGCTCACCTTCCTGGGCTTCTTCCCCGTCAGCTTCGTGCTGGCCATGGTGACGCCGCTGGCGCTCCGGCTGCTGCTGCCGGACCTGAGGCGCGCCGGGCGCATCGTGGGCCTGCTGTACGCGCTGGGCACGTTGGGGAGCCTCGCGGGCAACTTCCTCACGGGCTTCGTGCTGGTGGCGTGGTTCCCCGTGCCCACCATCGTCCTCACCGTGTCGGGCGCGCTGATGTTGTGCGCGCTGCTGGCGCTGCCCAAGGCCTCCGTGTCCGCGCCGCCCGTCGAACCGGCGGCCCCCGCGACAGCAGGCGCCGTGGCGGCAGCGGATGCCGCGCCGTCCTCAACGGGCGTGGACCTGCGCACCCGGCCCGTGCTGGCGTGTTTCCTGGTGGCAAGCGCGAGCTTCTGCACGCTGGCCATCGAACTGGCGGCCAGCCGCATCCTGGCGCCCACCGTGGGCGTTTCCCTGCTGAGCTGGACAGGCATCATCGGCGTGGTGCTGACGGGCATGGCGCTGGGCAACTTCGTGGGCGGCCACCTGGCGGACCGGTGGCCTCGGCAGGAGGTGCTCGCCGGCTCCATGCTGCTGGCGGCGGCCAGCTGCCTGCTGATTCCTCCCATCCACCAGTGGCTGGTGCTGAAGGGCCACTTCGACGGCCTGGGCCTGCAGGCTCGCATCGTCGGGTACACGGCCGCGGTGTTCCTGCTGCCGGTGACGGCTCTGGGCACGCTGTCACCCCAGGTGCTCCGGCTGGCGCTGGCGGACGTGGAGCGGGCGGGGCGCACCGTGGGCCGGCTGTACGCGTGGAGCACCGCGGGCGCGCTGCTGGGTTCGTTCCTCACCGGCTGGTGGCTCATCGCGAAGGTGGGCGTCTATCCGCTGGTGATGGGGGCCAGCCTGGGCCTGGTGGCGCTAGCGGCCTTCGTGGGGCAGGTGTGGCGGCGGCCCCTCTTCGTCGGCGCCACCGCGGGCACGCTCGCGCTGGCGGGGACGTTCGGCGCGCTGGGCCTGTTCGCGTCTCCGTGCACGGAGGAGACGGACTACTTCTGCATCAAGGTCAACCAGGTGGAGCATGACGGCCGGCGGCTGCTGGCCATGCAACTGGACCACCTGACGCACACCATGGTGGACCTGGAGGACCCGTCGTACCTGGGCTACCCGCACGGGTACATTCACTCGGAGGTGGTGCGCCACGTGGCCGCGCGCACCGCGGAGCCCCGGGTGCTGGTGATTGGCGGCGGCGGCTACGTGGTGCCGCGCTGGGTGGAGACCTACGTCCCGCAGGTGCGGATGGAGGTGGTGGAGATAGACCCGGCCGTGACGCGCATCGCGCTGGAGCGCTTCGGCGTGAATCCGGACACGCGCATCGCCTCCTTCAGTCTGGATGGGCGGCAGTACCTCCAGGAGATGGCGGAGCGCGGCGCGTACGACTTGATTGTCCAGGACGCGGTGAACGACCTGTCGGTGCCCTACCACCTGATGACGCGCGAGTACGACATGCTGGTGCGCTCGCTGCTCAAGCCGGACGGCCTCTACCTGCTGACCGTCATCGACGAGATTCCTCGGGGCTCCTTCCTGCGCTCGGCCCTCCGGACGATGCAGGATGTCTTCCCCCACGTGGAGCTGCTCCACGACGCCCGCAGTGGCTCCAAGGGGCAGGGGGTCTACATCGTCGCGGGTTCGGCACGGCCCATGGAACTGGAGCGCCTTCCGGAGCTGCTGCGCGGCCTGGGCATCGAGCAGCCGCGCACGGGCCGGGTGCCTCGCGCGGAGATTGACGCCTATCTGGCCGCGGGCCCCGCGTTGCTGCTTACGGATGACTTCGCTCCGGTGGACAATCTGCTCGCGGAGCTCTTCCTCCTCCGCGAACAGGTGGCGCCGTAGCTCAGCGCTTCACGGCTTCGATGATGCACGTGCCGGCCTGGGTGGGGCGGATGCCCACCAGCTCCCAGGAGGTCCGGGTCAGCAGTGCCTGGAATTCGTTGGCCGTGCGCTCCCGTCCGTCCGCCAGCACCATCATGTTGAGGTCCATCAGGGGCACGGGAGAGGACGTCTGGTTGTCGGGCATCACCTGCTCCAGCACGAAGAGCCGGGCTCCCGCGGGCGCCGCGGCATGGATGTTCCGCAGGATGGCGGTGGCGGACTCCTCGTCCCAGTCGTGAAGGATGTGCTTGAGCAGGTAGGCCTCGGCGGAGGGGAGGCCTGGCTCGAAGAAGCTGCCGCCCACCAGCTCCACCCGTCCATGGAGGCCCTGGGCCTCCAGCGGGGCCTTCGCGCCTTCGAGCACGTGCGGCAGGTCGAAAAGAATGCCCCGGCAGGAGGGGTTGGCGCACAGCACCCGCGCCAGCAGCGCTCCCTGGCTGCCGCCGATGTCCGCCACATGGGCGAAGGAGGAGAAGTCGACCTGTTGCGTCAGCTCGTGGGCCACCAGGGCTGACAGGTTGCCCATGGACCGGGCGAAGTGCGTCGCCTCTTCGGGGTGCCTGGCGAAGTGCTCCCAGATGTCCGTCCCCAGGGTCTCGCGGACGGTGGACTTCCCGGTGCGAACGGCCTCGATGAGCTGGCCCCAGGGCAGCCAGTGGGCGCGGTCACTCTGCGAGATGGCCACGTCCCGCAGCGAGCCGGGGATGTCCGAGCGGAGCCCTTCGCCCATGGGCGTCAGGGCAAAGGTCCGCTCACCGACCTCCTGGAAGATGCCCGCGGAGATGCCGCCTCGCAGCAGCCGGTACAGGCCGTCCGCGCTGATGCCGAGCTCGTTCGCCAGCGCGTCACTGCTCCGCGGGCCCTTGGAGAGCAGGTCCGCGATTCCCAGACGGGCCGCCGTGCCAATGACCTGGGTGAGCCAATAGCCGCCGATTCGCTCATAGAGCAGCTGCGTGGGAAACGGAGTCCCGCCGGGGGTCTTGTCCATGCTTGGAGTCTAACAGCGCTCAAACCCTGTCATCACCAGGGATTGAGGCAATAAGCTGTGAGTCGAGACTCCCCGGCGGCGCCACGACAGGGCGCGGCGCCGGGAGCCCACCGCGCCGGGCTACTTGCCCTTGCTGTAGTCGCGGCTGGCGATGACGCCCTGGACCTCGGCCAGCGCGCGGGCGCCGGACGCGGACTCGAGCGCCTTCTCGGCGATGGCCTGGACCTGGCGCTTGGCCTCGGCCAGCTCCGTCTGAAGCATCTGGAGCGCCTGGGCCTGCTTGGTGGCGGTCTCCTTGAGCGAGGAAATCTCCATGGCGGCGACGCGCTGCGCCGTCTCCGCGTCCTTGGTGGCGAGCGTGAGCTTCAGCTCCCACTCGGACTTCACCCGGTTGCCGGTGATGGCCGCGGCGGTGTCCGTCTCCTTCTTGAGCACCAGCGGGAAGTCCGCCACCTGCTTGCGCAGGTCCTCCAGCTCCTTCTCACGCTGCTTCAGGGCGTCCTCGCGGGTGGCCCAGTCCTTCTCCAGCTTCTCCTTGCGGTCGCGCTCGGTGGCGGCCTGCTGGCGCAGCGACTCGGCGAAGGCATCCTGCTCCTTCTTGCGCTGGAGCTGGGTGTCATAGGCGTACTCCTCCTCGGCGCGCTTGCGGGCGACCTCGGAGGCCTGCCGCTCGGCGGACTGGTCCGCGGCGGCCTTCGTCCGGGTGTCCTCGATGTCCTTCTGGAGCCGCTCCATCTCCGCTTCCAGCTCGGCCTTCTTCTTGTCGTACTCGGCCACGAGCACGTCGATGGCGCTGGCGGCCACGTCCTTGCCGTGCAGCCCGTTCAGCTCCTCCGTCTTGAGCTGGATGGCTTCGTCGAGCTGCTTCAATTCCTCCACCAGCGAGATGACCTGCTCGTTGATGCCGGCCAGCGTCTTGTTGATGGTGAGGCCCGCCTCCGTGACTTTCTTCACGGCGGATTCGGCGGTGAGGCCGGACACGTCCGCGAGGACGTTTTTCGCGTGGGCATCCTGCGCGTCCTGCTCCTTGGTGGAGACGATGGGCTTGTTGCGTGCCTTGCGAGCGAGCTCCTCGAAGGCGGCCTTGGTGGCCTCGGTGGAGCGGTTGCGGGCGACGACGTTGCGCTTGGACGTCTTGCGAGTAGCCATGTGACTCTCCAGGTAGGGCACGGCCAGGGCAGGCCGTGAGGCCCGCGAGGGACGTGAGGGTTTCGTGGAATCGCTGGTCCCCTTTTCGGGCGACCATGGGAGAAAGGTACCTGGAGGGTCTGACACGGTTGGCCGGGTTTCAGGCGGCCCGGCGGGGTGCTTGGAGCCCCCAGAAGCGCCGCCGGGCGGCCCGGGTTGCGATGCTTGGGGCCACAGCGCCCTTGTCCTCGGGGCCGGGGCCCGGCTAACTCGCAGTCCCCGAAACGGCTCAAGGGAGAGCGTCAATGCAGGTCGTCAGTGTGAAGAAGGCCCTCGCGGGAGGGGTGGAGGAGGGGACGAAGGTGGAGGTCCGCGGCTGGGTGCGCACGCGCCGCGACTCCAAGGCGGGCATCAGCTTCGTCAACGTCAGCGACGGGTCGACGTTCGACCCCATCCAGGTCGTCGCTCCGAATTCGCTGCCCAACTACGAGAAGGAAATCCTGCACCTCACCGCGGGCTGCTCGGTCATCAGCCGGGGCACGCTGGTGAAGTCCCAGGGCAAGGGGCAGGCCTACGAAGTCCAGGCGGACGAAGTCCAGGTGCTGGGCTTCGTGGACGATCCGGACACGTACCCCATCCAGCCCAAGCAGCACACGCTGGAGTTCCTGCGCGACGTGGCCCACCTGCGCGTGCGCACCAACACGTTCAGCGCCGTCACGCGCGTGCGCCACCGCGCGGCCCAGGCCGTCCACCGCTTCTTCGACGAGGAGGGCTTCTTCTGGGTCAACACGCCCATCATCACCGCGAGCGACGCGGAGGGCGCCGGGCAGATGTTCCGCGTCTCCACGCTGGACGCGGTGAATCCGCCGCGCACGCCGGACGGGAAGATTGACTGGCACAAGGACTTCTTCGGCAAGGAGGCGTACCTGACCGTCTCTGGCCAGCTCAACGTGGAAGCCTACGCCCTGGCCATGTCCAAGGTGTACACGTTCGGCCCCACGTTCCGGGCGGAGAACTCCAACACCACGCGGCACCTGGCCGAGTTCTGGATGATCGAGCCGGAGATTGCCTTCGCGGACCTCAACGAGGACGCGAACCTGGCCGAGCGCTTCCTCAAGTATGTCTTCAAGGCGGTGCTCAATGACTGTGCGCCGGACCTGAAGTTCTTCGAGGAGCGGGTGCAGAAGGGCGTCACCGAGCGCATGGAGAAGTTCATCAACTCCAGCTTCGAGCGCATCGACTACACCGAAGCCGTCGAAATCCTGAAGAAGGCCAAGAAGAAGTTCGAGTACGCACCCGAGTGGGGCAAGGACCTCCAGACGGAGCACGAGCGCTACCTCACCGAGGAGCACGTGGGCCGGCCGGTGGTGGTGATGAACTACCCGGAGGCCATCAAGTCCTTCTACATGCGCATCAATGAAGACGGGAAGACGGTCGCCGCCATGGACGTGCTCGCCCCGGGCATTGGCGAAATCATCGGCGGCAGCCAGCGCGAGGAGCGCCTGGACGTGCTGGACCAGCGCATCCAGAAGTTCGGCCTGAAGCCGGAGAGCTACCAGTGGTACCGCGACCTGCGGCGCTACGGCACCGTGCCACACGCGGGCTTCGGGCTCGGCTTCGAGCGGCTCATCGTCTACATGTGCGGTCTGCAGAACATCCGGGACGCGATTCCCTACCCGCGCGTGCCGGGCTCCGCGGCGTTCTAAACCGCCGTCCGAGTGTCCCCTCCACCGAGGGAGGGGACACCCGCCCGTTCAGGGCAGCTGGCTCTCCAACGCGCCCCAGCGGGTCCGAATCCACTGGCGCACGTACTCGACTTCCTCCTCGTAGGAGTTGAAGTCCTGGCGCGTGTGCCAGTGGGGGAAGTTGCCATGGCCGCCCCACGGGGCATGTCACGGTGGCGGAGACGGGCTCGCCTTCGAGCACCCAGCGTGGCTCGCCCGCGGTGAGCGCGCAGAGGTTGGTCTGTGGCGATGGGCCGCCATCGGGCTCGCCCCCGTCCGGAGTGCACGGGCCGGTTCCCGCGTCGGGTGTCGTCCCTCCGTCCGTGCGGTTGGAGGGCAGGCCTGCGTCGGGAGGCGTCCCGTTGTCAGGGGGCTCGCTGGCGGGGTCGGGAATGCCACGGCTTCCGGAGTCGCCACCACACGCCACCATCAGCCCCGCGACTCCCGCCAGAAACAGCCTTGGAAAGCGTTTCCCGCCACCTGGTCCCTCCCCCTCGAACAACGCCACGTCACGGCTCGCAGGATTAACCATTCCTTGACGTGCCTGGCACCCCCCGCGGTGCCGGCCGTTGTCGGCTCGTGGACGCCGCCGGAGGGAGGGCGCCCAGTGAGGCAATGACGGGGCATGCGGTGTCGGGTGGGCAACCTCCCTGCGCCAGCAGCTTCTGGATGGCGCGTTTCATCCGCTGGAGGTCCTTCACGCGCGCGTCGATGGCCTGGAGCTTCGCCGCCGCGAAGGTCTCCACCTCGGAGGGGGAGGGGATGCGCCCGTCCGACATCGCGAGGAAGGCGGCGACCTCCCGCAGCGTGAAGCCCAGCTCCTGCGAGCGCCGGATGAAGCGCACGCGCGTCACGTCCTCGGGGGTGTACTTGCGGTAGCCGCTCTGCGTCCGGCGGGGCGGGGGCAGCAGCTTGCGCCGCTCGTAGAACCGGAGCGTGGGAATGCCCACGCCCGCGGCCCGGGCCAGCTCGCTGATGCGGAGGGGGGCGGCGTCAGGCCGTCTGGGCGCGGGGCGTGTGGGCATGGTGGTTCCTCCACCACTGGAGGATGGCACCCCCCTGGACGAAGAACCACGTCAGTTCCAGCGCGAGCATGACCGCGAGGATGCCCGTCTGGCCCGATGCGAACGCCACGCCCATCCACAGCGAAAAACCGGCGCGGCCCACGGTGTCCGCTGCGCCCAGGGTGGGCTCTGGCTTCCACAGGCGCAGCACGGACCACACGGTGACGATGGTGCCCATCAGGCTCACGAAGAAGAGGTGCATGGGGCCGAACTCCGGCGGCGTGGCTCCGGGCAGACCGAGCGCGACATGGAGGTGGTGCAGCTTTTCCAGGAGCCAGCCCGCCGTCCACGGCGTGGCGAAGGGGGCGGTGACGACGAGGTCGTAGAGGGCGCTGGCCTGGATGATGCGAGTGGGTTTGTTCCGGTTCATGCGCGGAACGTTACGGTCTGCACCAAGGTGCAGGGTCAAGCGCCCTTGTCTCCCAGGGCGCTATCCGGCCTTGAGGCGCACGGAATCAGAGGCGTGCTTCGCGAGTGCCTCGGCGATCTGGTTCGACTTCCACAGCGGGTCCAGGCAGGGGCAGAAGTAGCCGGGGCCCGCCTTCTCGCGCACGGCCCAGGTGAAGAACTCGCGGGCGGTGTCGTGGAGCTCCTCGGGAAGGAAGAGGGCGGCGACGTCGTACTCGGTGAAGCGGAGCAGGCCCGGCACGCGCCACTCGCGCTCCCAGTCGAAGCGGTAGCTGTAGGGCGCGTTGTGGTGGTCACCCTGGATGTCCACGAAGGGCGTCATGGACCAGATGGGCTCTTGCTGGGGCGAAGGGGCTGCGAGCGCGCGCTCCACCTGATGCTTCAGGGCGAGGTGCGCGGGGGAGGCGTACTGGACGTACCAGACAGGGCCGCCGCCCTGGGAGAGGATGTAGCTCTTGCTGAAGCCAATGCCATACAGGCTGCGGCGCTGGACGAGCCGGGCGAGCTGGTCCAGGGGAATCTCGCTGAAGCACACGGAGCGGTGGCGCTCGGCGACGGCGGGCTCCCGGCGGGCGATGCCGAAGCCCTCGGCGCCGGGGATGAGCGTCCGGGCGCCGAGGATGCTCATCATGTTCTGGTAGGCGTCACGATAGGGTGGTCCCGGCTTCGTGAAGTGAACCACGAAGTCAGACATGTCTCGCCACTGTGGATTCGTCTGGTAGCCGAGCATCATCCCTACTCCGCAGGCAATGTCCCGGACAGCGCGGAGGGATGCAACTCGAACGACGCGTGGCACGTCATGCCTGCCTGTCTTGTATTCGAGGGGACAGGGGCTGCCGGCGCAACGCGTTGCTCCCGATTGCCAGGCAGGGAAGCCTCCTGGGAGGCAGGAGCAATCAGCCGGACGGAACAATGGGCTTCTATCGGTCCTGTGCTCTGGGGGCACTCAGGTCCATGAGGGCCCTGCGCGGTTGCTCTCGGTGCCGCGCGTCGCCGTCGTCGTCCCGTCCGGCGGCCGCGCGTCACGGGTGGGCGCCGTGGGGGCGTCCGCCGTCACCTTGCCCGCGTGCGGCGCGCGCTCAGACGCGACCTGCGGGCTCAGCCGCCACTCGCGCTCCGTGATGAGCCGCGCGCCGCGCGTGCTGAACAGGTAGCTCCACACCCACGTGACGAACACGCCGAAGCGGTTCTTGAAGCCCACCAGGTACCAGACGTGGATGAAGAGCCACGCCACCCACGCGACGAAGCCCGTCAGCTTGGCGCGGCCCGTCTCAGCGATGGCCCGGTGCTTACCGATGGTGGCCATCGCGCCCTTGTCCTTGTAGCGGAAGGGCGTGCGGGGGCGGCCGCGCAGGTCCGCGAGGATGTTGCGCGCCACGGCCCGTCCCATCTGCATGGCCGCAGGCGCGACACCGGGCACGAGATTTCCGCCCAGTTCCACGTGGGCCACGTCACCCGCGGCGAAGACCTCCGGGTGACCGGGCAGCGTGAGGTCCGCCGCCACCTGCACGCGCCCCGCGCGGTCCAGCGGCACGCCGAGCCCGCGTGTGAGGCACTCGGCCTGCACACCTGCAGCCCACACCACCGTGCGCGAGGCCAGGCGCTCGGAGCCGAGCGTCACACCCTCGGCGTCCACCGCCGTCACGCGTGCCTCCGTGCGCACTTCCACGCCCAGGGCCGCAAGGTCGCGGTGTGCACGCACACCCAGCTTCTCACTGAAGGAGGGCAGAATGCGTGGGCCCGCCTCCACGAGGAAGACGCGCGCGCGGGACGGTGTGATGCGGCGGAAATCGCGCACCAGCACCGTGCGGCTGATGTCCGCGATGGCGCCCGCCAGTTCCACGCCCGTGGGGCCTGCGCCCACGACGACGAAGCTCAGGAGCGCGCGCTGGCGCTCGGCGTCGCGCTCGTTCTCCGCCTGCTCGAAGGCGCTGAGGATGCGGCGGCGCAACTCCGTCGCCTGCTCCAGCGTCTTGAGGCCCGGGGCGAAGTCCTCCCACTCCGATTTGCCGAAGTAGCTGTGCTGCGCGCCGCACGCGATGACGAGGTAGTCGTAGCGCAGCCGCACGTCGCCCTCGCCGCCCACCCAGCGTTCCTTGAGGTTCACCCACGTGACGCGGCCCAAGTGCACCGACACGTTGGGCTTCCGTGCGAACTGCGAGCGGATGGGCACTGCGATGTCCGCGGGGCTCAGTCCGCTAGTAGCCACCTGGTAGAGCAGCGGCTGGAAGAGGTGGTGGTTGCGCTGGTCGAGGACCGTCACGTACAGCGCCGAGTGGCGCGCGAGCGCCTTGGCGGCCGTGAGTCCGGCGAAGCCCGCCCCCAGCACGACGACGTGCTTCTGGCCGGGGGCGAGCGGAGGCGTGATGGGATCCATGGGATATCTCCTTCACCTGGCCGGCGCACGCGGACGAGTACCCGTGGTGCGCCACCATGGCGTTGATGAGGCTCAGCCGATAGGCGCGGTGCGCGTCGTCGCCAAGGCTCGACACGTACTGCGCGCGCTCGTACAGCGACCGCCCGGCGCGCACGCGCTGGGCACGAAGCCAAGATTGCCGCTCGCCTGAGAGGCCCCGTGAGAGGCACCCTGGGGGCGCACTCTCGCGGAAGGCCAAGACCTGGCTCGGCGAGCCACCGCCGAGGCGCGGCTGCCCGAGCTCACTGCGCGCTCGGACAGACAGCCCCTAGTGCGCGTCCCCGCCGCTGGTGAACTTCAGGCCGACGATAGAGGCGACCATGAGTCCTAGGAAGAAGAAGCGCCCCAGTGTGGCCGGCTCACGGAAGAGCACGATGCCAACAAGCGCGGCGCCCAAGGCCCCAATTCCAACCCAAACCGCGTACGCAGTCCCGGCCGGCAGCGTGCGCATCGCGATGGACAGCAGCGCCAGGCTGCTAATCAACGTGACGGCAACAAAGAGACTGGGCCAAGGCCGGGTGAAGCCCTGCGTATACTTGAGGCCCACAGCCCAGCACGTCTCCAGCAACCCAGCAACGAGAACAAGAAGCCACGACATGACGCACCCCTGACAAGGGCGTCGTCTTACGTAACCGGGTACGGCGCATCTCGTCCGGGCAGGGCTGCACTCTGAACTGAGTGCAGCTGGTGCGGCCGGCGTACTAGCCCAGCGAGGCCGTTTTGTCCACCGCAGTAGCTTATGCGTCGACAGGCTGGATGCTGGGCAGGCAGGTAGCTTGGCGGCGTTGCGCGCGAAAGCGCGTAGCAGTCGCGGGTCGAATTGCGCATTGCCGATGGACCCGATGCTCAGTTCCAACGCCCCGCACATACCGTTGGCCGAGTCCACCAGGCGCACCGCGTGCGCCTCCTGGGGCGTGTTCGCGTTTAGGATTCTGCGGCCATGGCCCGCCTGCGGGCGGCGTCAAAGGCGCGGCTCGCGACGCGCCCGGCGAACCCATGGCCTTACCTTGCCACAATGCTGGACACACGATGGAATGGATGAGGTCGAACATGTCTGGAAAGTCGGTGCTGGCAGCGTCGCTTGTCGCATTGGCCTGCGCTCCGGCGACCGCGCAGACGGGGCAGTGGTCGCAGCCGACAAAGACCGAGCAATGGTCGCAAACGCCGCAACAGCAGTCGCAGGCCCAGCCGCGCCCGCAGGAGCAATCGCCCGCCCCGACGCCGCCCGCGCCGCGCAAGGGCGGGCCTGGCCAGTCCCAGCCGGGCCTCGGGTCCAGCCCCACCACCACCCAGCAGGTCGATCCCCGGGCGATGGACAATCCGGAGGTCGTCCAGCCGCAGGGCAAGGTCCCGGCCGGCATGGTGGGGCGCTGGAATTTGTGGGTGCCGGGCGGCATCTGGTACAGCGCCGACGGCAGCCGCATCTATCGCAACTATACGCAAGGCGCCGCCATGAACAGCCTGACCATCCGCGCCAACGGCACCTACAGCTGGGGCGGGACGACGGGCCGGCTGACGGAGCTCCGCCCCTGGTTTGCGCAACCCGGCGACCGCTATTTCGCCGTCCAGCTCGATGCCAACCTCAAATATATGGCGCGCCACGATGCGGGGCAGGACAAGATCGACCTGTTCTTCTGGGGTGTGGGCGGCCACGCGGCGACCGGCACGCGCTGAGGCGTGCGGCGGCGCCTCCGCGGCCTCCGCGCCCGACCCGCGCGCCATCCGAGGCCGCTGCGGGGCCACGTCATCGCCCCCCGCTTCGCGGTAGCCGGGGCGCTCCGGGCCACGGACCAGCGGCGTGGAGTCTCCCTCCATCGTCCAGAGGGCGGGGGCCTCCGAGCCGTGCCTCCACGCGCGGCGCTACGGGGACGACGCAATCCTGTTCTCGCGCCCGCGCTCCTCGTAGTCAGGCCAGCCGAAGTGGCCTTCGTACTCCTCGACACCCAGCTCCGCGGTGGCCGAGGCGCGCAGGGCCTCGAACTGGCCGCTGTCCCGCATCTCGAGCAGCGTCGCGACGAGCATCTTCCCTAAGTGCTCCTCGAGTTGCGCGTGCGCCTCGGGCGTGCCCCAGGTCCCATCCTCGCGGGCCGCGAGCTTCGCACCATCGAGGCCTACCAGGGACGGCCTGTGCTCCTTCACGTCGGCCCAGCGCGGGACGAGGAGCTCCGCGAAGCCGAAATGGGTCATCGCGTCGCCACGTCCCGGCTCGGCCGCCGGGTCGAGGTCGAAGCTCACGTTCAGCGTCCCGTTGTCGGTGGAGTACTGGAGCTCCAGTCGCTGGAGCGGCCGTGCGTCCTGGACCCGGGCGAAGTCCTTCACCGCCTTGGCGAGGAACTTCGCGACGCGCTGGCGCTCCTTGCTCAAGTCCAACGGGGCGACCTTCTTCTTCGGGGGAATCTCGACGTAGTACGAGGCGCGGAAGGCACCCTCGGTGCCCTCCCACGGAGCCAGGGCGATGAAAGCTTCGGTCTCGTGGCCCTTCGCGTTCTTCAACACCAGGTCACACCAGTATGTCGGTTGCGGGTGCAGGCGCTGCGTGCGGAAGATGGACCACCGTGGCTGCACGAAGGGCTTCAGCGTCGCGCTCGTGACTCGAAAGCCGTTCTTGCCGAGTCCGCGGATGAAGCTGTCGTTCTGGCGGGGAGGGCCGGCCTCGGGAAAGTCGGGATGCTCGTGCGCCCGCAGGCCGGACCAGTCACAGGCATCGAACAGCTCGCGCCAGCGGTCCACGAAGGCGACCGCGCCCGGGGGCGGGGGAGGAGAGGACGTCATGCGGCCGCTATACCTCAACGGCCGCGCGGCTTGGGCTTCGCCAATCTGGGCGTGCCCCGCCTCCTGGGGTGCGGCGGTGCCGCTCCCGAGGACATGCCTGAGCCGGAGGCGCAGGAGTCGGCGCTGTCGACGTGTGGCTACGTCCAGGGGCCGGAGTCCTACGTCTCGTCGGAGGAGGCCTGTGAGATGGCGCTCCACTTCGCGCCGCAGTTCTGTTCGGAGCGCGGCGGCGTGCTGTCCATCAGCAACCGCTGCCTCATCACGGACGGGCCGCCATATCTGGGCTCCTACCGCGTCTGCTGCAACCAGTAGTCATCAGGGCCGCGAGGCCGTGACCCAGACGCCGGGCCTGGGGCGCAGGGTGATGGCGGGCGTGGGATGGATGACCTGGCCCGGCGTCAGGTTCAGCCGGACGCGTTGGAGCAGGGTGGCCAGCACCAACACCAACTCCATCAGCGCGAACTGGTTGCCGATGCACTGACGTGGCCCACCGCCGAAAGGGAACCAGGCGAAGCGTGGACGCGCCTGCTCCCGTTCGGGAAGGAAGCGATCCGGGTCGAAGCCTTCTGGATTGTCCCAGAATCTCGGGTGGCGATGCGTCACCCAGGGGGCGATCAACATATGGGCGCCTTTGGGAATCCGGAATCCGCCCACGAGGTCCTCCTCGGTGGCGGTTCGAGAGAGGGTCCATGCCGGTGGATAGAGCCGCATGGATTCGTCCACCACGCGGCGGGTGAGTTCCAGCCGGGGCAGGTCCTCGTGCGTGGGGTTGCGACCTCCCAGCTCACGTGCGAGCTCCGACTCCATGTCCCTGCGCACGCTCGGGTGCTGGGACAACAGCATGATGGTCCATGCCAGCGCGCTCGCCGTCGTTTCATGGCCGGCGATCAGCAGGGTCAGGACCTCGTCGCGGAGCTGCGTGTCGCTCATCCGCTCGCCCGTGTCATCGTCGTGTGCCTCCATCATCATCTGCAGCAGGTCGTGGTGCTCACCGCTCTCGCGTCGTCGCTTCGTGATGATGCCGTGCACCACGCGGTTGAGGCTGCCGACGTCCCGCTCGAATTGCCGATGGGCGAGAAGCGGAAGGCGCAAGGGAAGCGGCACGGGTTGTGTGAGCCGCTTGTAGACAAACACTTGCATCCGGCTCAGCACCGTCGCGATGTCATGCGCGGCGCTGCTGACATCGGCGCCGAACAGCGTCGTGCTGGCGATGCGAAGCGTCAGGCGGGTGAAGTCCTCGGCCACGTTGAACGCGGCGCCCGTGTCGGCGCGGGCCTCCAGCGAGGCGGCGAGGTCCGCAGTCGCGTCCACCATGGTCCTCGCGAAGCCCGCGACCCGTTGGCGATGGAAAGCGGGTTGCGCGAGCCGGCGCTGCCGCAGCCAATGGTCACCCTCGCTGGTGAGCAGGCCGTGGCCCAGCAGTTCTCGAAGCACCATGAACCCGCGTGACTGTTTGCTGTAGTTGCGCGCATGATCTTGAAGGACGTGGCGCACGCCATCCGGGTGAGCCACCAGGACGAGGCAGGCGGGCCCCATGGGGAGGCGCACCACGTCGCCGTATTCCCGCACCTGGGTTTGCAGGAAGTGGAGCGGGTCCTTTCTCAGGGCATGTAGATGTCCGATCAGCGGGGCTCCTGGTGACGTGGGCGGAAGGGGCGCGGCGGTCGACGCACCCGCTGGATGGATGGACATGGCCGCGAGCTCCCTTCCTGGCAACGAAGCCACATGCTGGGCATGGGGTGTTCATCCCCGGCGGCGAGCGCATCCGGGCCCGGCTCCGGCCCGTTGGAGGGCGCACGCTGGCGGACTACCATTGGCCTTTTCTTGACGAGGGAACACTCTTGGAAACCCTGTTCCGAAATGGTCGCCTGGCGCTCGCCGCCGTGCTCGTCCTGGCCCTGTCGCCCATGGCCCTGGCCGCCGCGGGCAGTCCGCAACTCCAGGCCTTCTTCCAGCAGGACCTGACCAGCGCTGACTACCAGCAGAAGGTCTACTCGCGCGTCGCGGGGAAGTGGCGGCAACCCGGTGCCAAGGGCACGCCCGGTTTGGGGAAGAAGACGGTGGTCCGGGCCGTGATTGGCCGGGACGGCAAGCTCCTCTCCGCAGACGTGTCCACGGAGTCCGGCTCGAAGACGTGGGATGCCGCCGCGCTGTCGGCCGTGAAGAAGGCGGCGCCCTTCCCGCCGCTGCCGGCGAACTTCCCCGGCGCCACGCTGGACGCCCACTTCCACGTGGCCTGGGTGGCGTCGCCGTAGCTATGGTGCGCCCATGGCGACTCCTCATATCTCCGCTGCCCCCGGTGACTTCGCTGACGTGGTCCTCATGCCCGGCGACCCGCTCCGAGCTCGTTACATCTCCGACCGCTTCCTGGAAGGTGCCCGCGAGGTCACCTCCGTGCGCAACATGCTCGGCTTTACCGGGACCTTCCGGGGCCGGCGCGTGTCGGTGATGGGGCACGGCATGGGCGTTCCCTCCATCTCCATCTACGCCACCGAGCTCATCAAGACGTATGGGGTGCGCGTGCTCATCCGCGTGGGCAGCTGCGGCGCGCTGAGCACCGACGTGAAGGTCCGGGAGGTCATCGTCGCGACGGGGGCCGGCACGGACTCCAACGTGAATCGGATGCGGCTGATGGGGCATGACTTCGCCGCGGTGGCGGACTTCACGCTCGCGCGCCGGGCCGTGGAGGCGGCGGAGCGGCGCAACAAGCCTGTGCGCGCCGGCCCCGTCTTCACCTCCGACCTCTTCTACCACCCGCAGGAGCAGCTCAACGCCACCCTGGCGCGGATGGGTGTCCTGGCCGTCGAGATGGAGGTCGCCGGCCTCTACGGCGTGGCCGCGGAGTCGGGCGCCCGCGCGCTGGGGTTGCTCACGGTGTCGGACCACATCATCACCGGGGAGAAGCTCACGCCGCAGGAGCGGCAGACGACGTTCGACGAGATGATTGAGCTCGCCCTGGACGTCGCACACGCCGAACCCACGCCGTAGCGCCTTGTTGGTGGGCAGGCGGGCAGGGGGCCTGTCCGCTCTGAAGGTACGAGAGGGCCGCTCTCGGAGCGCTTTCCAGCGCCGGGGGCGGCCAGATTTCCCGGACGGTGCTTTGTGCCCAGCGGGATTCCGGGCCATCCTCCGGCCCGGTGCGTTACCCAATCTGGCTCCTCCTCGTTTGCGCCGGCTGTGCCGCGCGTATCTCCCCCCATGCTGGCACTGCGCCGGCCGCCGCCGTGCGTGCCCAGGACTCCGTCCCCGTGGCCGCCGCCGAGCCGCTACCAGAGGCTCCTCCGCTGGCGTCCGCTTCCGCCACCGAGTCGGTGGCCCCGGTGGCGGAGGCTGCTTCCGCGCCCACGTCCACCGCGGATGACTGCGCGTTGAGCGCGGAGGACCTGGAGTCCGAGGAGGAGGAGCTGGCCGAGGGCGAGGGCGACGACGGCGAGAAGGAGACGCCGGACGCCGTGGCCGCGGGCGCCGCTTCGACAGGGCCGCTCTACACGGCTGACATCTCCGATGAGGAGCTGGCGCGGCGGTGGAAGGACGAGATTGCCTCGCTGGGCTCCATGGCAGTGGGCTTCGCGCACAGCGGCCGGCTGGTGAACGCCAAGCAGTTCCCCCAGGGGGACGACTGGATCGTGGTCACTCCCGCGGGCGCCTGGGCCACCGAGGAGACCGTCAACTACCTGGCCGACGCCATCCGCGACGTGCGCGCCCGCTTCCCGAATGCGCCTCCGCTGCGGGTCAATGGGATGAGCCACAAGGAGGGCGGCCACATGCGCCCTCACAAGAGCCACCAGAACGGCCGTGACGTGGACGTGGGCTTCTACTACCCGACAGTGGACCCCATCCGGACCCGCGCGCGCGAGCACGTCATCGACGTGGCCATGAACTGGGAGTTCATCCGCTCGGTGCTCGTGAAGACGGACGTGCAGATGATTCTCGTCGACCGTCGCGTGCGGAAGGTCATCTACGACCACGCCGTGCGCGCGGGCGAGAACAAGGCGTGGTTGGACTCGATTTTCAATGACGGCCCCACGGGCGTCGTCCGGCACGCCCGCGGCCACCGCGACCACTTCCACATCCGCTTCCACAATCCGCGTGCGCAGGAGCTGGGTCGTCGGGTGCAGCCGTTCCTGGCGCTCCAGCCGGAGCACAATGTGACGACGCACCGCATCCGGAACGGTGACACGCTGGGCGGCATCGCGCTCAAGTACGGGTCGTCGGTGGCGATGATCAAGAAGGCCAACCGGATGCGGAACAACTTCCTGCGCGCGGGGAACCGGCTGTCCGTGCCCCTGCGCGGGCCCTGTACGCACTGTCCGGTGCCGCCGCCGCTCGTGCTGCCCACCCGGCGCCTGCCGCCGAATGTGGTGGCGCCGGCGATGGTTGCCGCCGCTCCCGTGGCGAAGGCGGAGAATGGTTGTGTTCGGACTGAGGGGGCTGTGGCGCAGGAGGCGGCCACCGTCGTTCCCGCGGTGGGCGCGGCCTCCGTCGAGGCGGCTTCGACCGTGTTGTCCTCCGCTCCCGCTGGGGAGTCGGCTCCGGTGGTAACGTCGGCTGTGGGGAACTCCGTGGATGCGGCTGCGGTGAAGCCTGCGGCCGGTGGGGCTCTGGACGTGGCTGCGGTGAAGCCCGCTGGAGGGACGTCCGTCAATGTGGCTTCGCCGGTGAAGCCCGCGAACGCCGTCAACGTGGCGTCGATGGTGATTCCCGCGGCGGCGGAAGGTGCCTCGGCGACGACGCCTTCCGCCACGGATACCGCGGTGGCGCAGCCCGCTTCAGCCAAGGCGGCTCCGGCGGAGCAGGCCGCTGCGTCCAGCCCGGCCCCGGCGGTGAAGCCCACCGTCGTACCGACGCGCGAGAAGGGCGAGGGCGCCGCGGGCATCACTCACGGCCGCTGACCTGTCCTCCACCGGCCATGCAGGCTTGGGCCCCGTGTCTCCCATGTGGTGACACGGGGCTCGTTCGTTCCGGAGTGTGGTAGGCACGGGCCGTCCATGGCGTTTTCACCGCACAAGGGCCGCTCGCTGGCCCACAAGGCCCGTCAGCGCTCCCCCGGCCACCACTACAACGCGAGTTTCATGTCCGCCGCCGACCGCGCGGAGGCCCTGAGCTGGCTCGCGACGCTCCACCCGCTGTGGGAAGAGCGCTACTCCAAGCACTTCCCCCCGCCACCGGGGCAGTCCCAGCGGCGGCTGCTGCGGCCGGTGTACTGGCTCGGCAACTGGCAGTTCGCGTGCCTCGACTACTACCACCCGCCCAAGGGCATCCTGAACCGGTGCGTCCAGGCCGAGCCCTTTCCGGCGGTGCTCCAGCGCCAGGTGACGAAAATCGAGGAGCTGGCGCGGCGGATGTACCGCGGGCCGGACATGCCTCCCCGCTGGCACCTCAACACCTGCCTGGTGAACTTCTACGGTAGCCGGTTGGAGGAAGGGCGCTGGGTGGACACCGCCCGAGTGGGCGAGCACAAGGACTTCGAGCCGGGCCCCGTGGCCTCGCTGTCCTTCGGTGAGCGTGCCCTCATCCAGTTCGTCACTTCCTCCCGCCCAGGCGAACGTGACGCGGTGGTGCTGGAGCAGTGGCTGGATGACGGCTCGCTCCAGCTCTTCGGCGGCGCGCGCTGGAAGGACCAGACGTTCCACCGCGTGCAGCGGGTGGACACGCGCACGGGCAAGACGCTAGCCCCGGAGCTGCCGGACTTCCGCACCCGCCGCATCAACCTGACGTTCCGCTACGTGCCGGACGAACACGTCATTCCGTTCGCCGCGCTCTCTCCCGAGGCGCGCGAGGACGTGCGGCCCTACATGGCGCAGCTCGCCCAGGGCAGCGCCTTCTTCCGCGATGCCCTCGCGCGCGAGGCGCCGGGCACGCCGGCCTGACGCAAGGCCGCCCCGCGCCTACGCGCGGCGCTTTCCGTGCGAGCGGGCGTGCCGTCCCGGTGCCTGGTCCGGCGTGCGCTTCGACTGCCCGTGGTCCTTCTGCGGAGGGCCCGGGTCCTTCTGCGCGGCGAGGAAGGCCTCCCACGCCTCCTTGAAGACGGGGTCCTCGCGTGGCACCTGGACGCGGGGAATCTCCGAACGCATCAGCTGCTCGATGCGCGTGATGACCTGTCCCTCGCGCGTGGTGGCGAAGGTCGAGGCGACACCGCTGGCGGCGGCCCGGGCCGTGCGGCCGATGCGGTGCACGTAGTCCTCGGGCGCATGGGGCAGGTCGTAGTTGATGACGTGGCCCACGTCCTCCACGTCCAGCCCGCGCGCCGCGATGTCGGTGGCCACGAGGCAGCGGTAGGTGCCGTTCCGGAACCCCTCCATGGCCTGCTTGCGCTGGTTTTGCGTGCGGTCCGCGTGCAGCACCGCGGTCCGGTGCCCCGCGCGCTGGAGCGCCCGCTGGACCTTGTCCACGCGCTCCTTCGCCCGGGTGAACACCAGCGCCGTCGCCGAGTCCTGGGCCAGCAGGGTGAGCAGCAGCGGCGTCTTCTCCTCGGGACGGAGGAAGTACAGCCGTTGCTCGGCGCGCTCGGCGGGCGTGCCGCTGCGGGTGACCTCCAGGCGCACGGGCTTGTACAGCCGGCTCTTGGCGAAGCGGGTGACGTCGGGCCCGAGCGTCGCGGAGAACAGCAGCGTCTGCCGGCGGCGAGGCAGGTGGGCGACGATGCGTTCGAGTTGCGGCAGGAAGCCCATGTCGAGCATCCGGTCCGCTTCATCCAGCACGAGCGCTTCCAGGTGCGGGAAGCGGATGGCGGTGTTCTCCATCAGGTCCACCAGCCGCCCGGGCGTGGCGATGACGAAGGAGGGCAGCGTCTTCAGGGCGTTGACCTGCGCGCCCATGTCCTCACCGCCAATGACGGTGGCATGCGTGAGGCGGCGGGGCTCCGCGAAGAAGCGCACCGGCTCCGCGATTTGCTGGACCAACTCTCGCGTGGGGGCCAGCACCAGCGCGAGCGTGCCCTTCTTGCCCGCGAGCCGTTCCACCAGGGGGAGGACATACGCGGCCGTCTTGCCCGTGCCGGTGGCCGCGCAACCGATGACATCCCTGCCGTCGAGTGCTGGAGGGATGGCCTGCTGCTGGATGGGGGTGGGTTGCGTGAAACGCGCGCGGCGCAGGGCGCCCAGCGTCTCCCGCGAGAGGCCCAGTTGTTCGAAGGAGTCGCTCACGGCTCCGGGGTACCACGTCGCGAGGCTTCGTGGGAAAGGGGCTCGCGGGGCAGGCGCCGTGATTCCCGCTTGCCAGGAGGGCATGATGGCCGGATTGGAACACCTGATGCCCTTCACACCGCTGCCGGTGGTCCTGGATACCAACGTGGTCCTGGACCTTTTCGTGTTCGATGACCCCTACACACGCCCGCTGGCCGAGGCCCTTGCGGCGGGGACGCTGACGGCCTGGACGGATGCGGACACGTTGGCGGAGCTGGGCTACGTGCTGGCCTCGCGCAACTTTCAACCCGGCCTGGGGGCGCCCCAGCGGACCGCTGCGTTCGAGCGCTACCGGGCCCAGGTCCACATGGCGCCGTCCGCCGAGTCCGTGCCCACGCCGTCGTTGCCCCGCTGCCGGGACCGGGACGACCAGAAGTTCCTGAGCCTGGCCTCGCGAGCCGGAGCGGCGTGGCTGGTGAGCAAGGACAAGCGGGTGCTGTCCATGGCGGACCGTGCGGGCCTGTCTTTCGCCATCCTCACGCCTCGGCAGGCCGTGGCCCGCCTACCACCCAGGGGGTAGATACACGCCGCCCGCTCCGGAACATCTTTCGCGTCGAGCTGCACATTCACTCGATTCCCAAGCGAGAGAACATGTTCCGGATTGCGATGGTCGTGGCGCTGGCCCTGTCCACCTTCGTTGGCTGTGGTGGCGACGACGACAACCCTGACGGCACGCCGCAGAAGGTGCAGTGTGATGCCTCGAACTGCGCGGGCTGCTGCTTCAACAATGTCTGTCAGACGGGAACGTCGACCTCCGCGTGCGGCAAGGCCGGAGCCACGTGTCGGACGTGTGGCACCGCGCAGGTGTGCAAGGCGGACCAGACCTGCGGCGTGGACCCGGACGGTGTCTGGCGCGTCCAGCCCGTCTCCGCCCAGATTGCCACCACCAACAATGGCTCGGCGTGGGACGCCGACAGCTCTCCGCCGGACGTGTTCGTCGAGATGGCCTGCCCGGGAGGCTCGTCCGTGTTCATCTCGGACGTGGTGCAGAGCTACACGCCAGCGTGGACCACGGGCGGGTGTACGGCGCGAGCGAGCCAGTTGATGGCGGAGCAGTGGGCCTTTCGCCTTTGGGACGAGGACTTGGCGTCCGACGACACCATCACCGAAGTCCTGGGCACACGCTTCACCGAGCAGCACTTCGCCGCGGGCACCGTCACGTTCGGTGCTTCTGGCGGCATGACGTCGCTGACGGTGCAACTCCAGAAGCAGCCCTGAGCACGGGGGCTGATGCGCTCACGGCGGACCCGGACAGAAGTTCCGGGCCCGCCGCGTGCGTCGATACGCCGAGGTGGCTCAGGCCCGAGGCGCCGGGCGGTAGCGCAGCACCTGGACCCGGGTCTCGGAGACGAGGAAGCTGGTGATGGCCGTCGGGCTCGCCTTGCCGTTCGTCTCGCCCCAGTCGATGACATGGATGCGCAGGGAGACGGTGCCCTCCATCATGATGTCCGTGTGGTCGTTCGTGAGAACGACATCTGCCTTCTCGCCCGCGTAGGCGACGAGCGTCTGGCGGAAGGCGTACCAGGACTCACGGCTCCCGGAGAGCTCGGACTTGCCACGCAGGAATGCCGTGGGGCGGGCGAGTGAGCCCAGGAGGAAGTCGCCGCCAGTGACCTGGTGCTTGAGCTTCTCCGCCGCGGGGAGGTTGGGGTCGCCGCAGCCCGTGCACTCGTCCGCGCAGGAGCAGTCGTAGCTGTCCTCGCTGGTTCCCGCGCGGCGCTTCTCGCACTTGCTGATGCAGGCCTTGGTCTGCTGGGCCTCCTTCTTGTCCAGCTTCTCGATGCTCGCCAGCATCTGCGCCTGGCTGGCATCCGCCTCGAAGAAGGACGCGTCTCCCAGGTGGAGCAGCCCCGCGATGCGCACGATGCCGTCGCTCTCCATGGCGGACAGGGCCGTGCGCGCCGAGGTCGTCTGGGCCTTGAGCTGCGCCGGCTTGACGCGGGTCCACTTCGCGCGCGCCTCGGAGTCCTGGCCCTCGTAGTCGAGGCTCGCGCGGTCGAAGAGCTCGGCCACCTTCTTCGCGCGGTCCAGCGCCGACTTGTAGCTGTCCTTCACCGGAACCGTGGAGAACAGTCCGACGGCGTAGGTGTTTCCCCGAGGAGGCTCACCCTCCTCGTAGGAGCGCTCCAGCGTGAGCAGCTTCTCCACCTCGTAGCGGGGCGCCCACTCCATCTTGGAGGCGCTACCGCTGCGGGCGGCGGCCTGCTTCCGCTCGAGCGCGAAGGCGCGGACCTGCTCGAAGGCCGCTGCCTCGGCCTCCGGCTTGTAGGGGTCTTCCCCCTCCACATACACGCGGAAGTCACTGAGGCAGGTGTCGTCGTAGGACGTCCCGGGATAAGTGGAGACGAGCGTGAGCCGCACGCCGTGGACCTTGTTCGGGACGGGCAGGCGGACTTCCTGCCAGCCGAGGACGTCCTTCAGCTCCATCTCCAGCGCCGTGCCCGTCGCTTGGGGGCCCGTCTCTCCCTGGACCAGCGGCTCCAGCTTCACCTTGCGAGGCCGGGCGTTGGCGCGGAAGAGCTTTTCGGACTTCTGGAAGCCATTGCGAAGGAACAGGCGGTACGTCTTCGCGCGCGACAGCTCCGGTCCCCACCATTCAATGGCCTCGCCCTCGCCGCGGCCCTTGGCGCCTTCCACCCAGGCGGTGGCCGGGTCGTCATCCGCGATGTAGAGCGGCAGATAGTTCTGGGCGTGCTTGTTCCAGCCGTTCTCCAGGAAGGAGGAGGCCGTCACACGACGGGGATGCAGCCGGTTCGCCGAGCCCGCATTGGGTTCGAGCATGACGGGCGGTGTCGCGGCGAGGAGGAGCGACAGGAGAATCATGGCGTGCGTTCCTTCGGGGTGTGTGACGGCGGAAAAGGTTGAAGGGGCTCGGCCCAGAGCACGAGCTGGGACAGGCCCGGCGGGTAGAGCCCGGAGTCTTCCTGCTCGCGGGACACGAGGTGGTAGACGACGCGCGCGTAGCGGGCCCCCTTGGGGAGCGGCACCTGGCGTGTCTCTCCGGGCAGCAAGCGCGTGTCCTCCACCGCGCCCAGGTGGGGCAGGGGCTCGTGGGGCCACTCCCGGACCTCCAGGCTGCGGCCGAACGTGGCCACGGTGCGGGACGTTTCGAAGAGGGGGCTCTCGGAGACTTCCACACTCACCCAGCGCATGACGTCACCCGAGGGGAAGGCATGGCCCACCTCGCGTGTGGAGACGCGGAGTGATGCGCCCGCCTGTTCCACCCGAAGGGCGGCCTTGAGGGACTCGGTGCGCCGCGTGCCGCCGAAGCCGTGGTCCCCCTGGGGCATGTGGCAGGACGTGCAATGGCGCGTGTCGCCGCTCTGGGTCTGCCAGCGGCGCCACTCTCCCACTGTGTCCTGTTGAAGCTGCGTGGGGGACAGCCGCACCCGCTGGCCCGCGCTCGTCAGCACGGGGAAGCCGAACTGGTGACAGCCCGCACAGGGCATTCCAGGCGCCTGTCCTTCGTTGCCCGTGGGTGCATGGCAGCCGGCGCAGGTGACACCGTGTTCCTCGGGAGGACTGTCCTTGGGAAGCGGGCCCCGCTCCAGGTTCCGGGCGAGCGGCGCGTGACACTGCACGCACCAGCCGGGCCGGTCCTCGGTCAACGCGACCTGGAAGACGTCATCCGTGCGGGCCGTGGCGTGCCCGCTGTGTCGCCAGGAGTCCACCTGGACGGCGTGGCATTCCGCGCAGCGCTGGACATACCAGTCCGGAAGGCCATGCGGCGCGGGTCCCACGTCCATGCGCGCGGTGCCCTTGGGAAAACGCGGCGTGGGGGCTGTGGCCAGCAGCGAACACGTGAAAAGGACGAGCATGGACACGGTGGCCCCGCACTGTAGGCGTGATTGGGAGATGCGCGGTACAACGCCTCACCCATGAAAGCCTATGAAATCCAAGCGGGGTTCGGGTTGGACAAGCTGGTTCAGGTCGAGCGGCCGGACCTGACGCCCGGCCCCATGCAGGTGCGGGTGCGAGTGAAGGCCACGAGCCTCAACTCGCGCGACTTGATGATGGTGGAGGGGCGTTACAACCCCCGGCAGAAGCTGCCACTCATTCCCAACTCGGACGCGGCGGGCGTAGTGGATGCGGTAGGCCCGGGTGTGACGCGGGTGAAGCCCGGTGACCGGGTGATGAGCCTCTTTTCCCAGGCCTGGAGCGCCGGAGAGCCCACGCGGGCGGCGCAGGTGAGCACGCTGGGCGGACCGTTGGACGGTGCCCTCGCGGACACGGTGCTGCTGCACGAGGACGGCGCGGTGCCCACGCCCGCCTATCTCTCCGATGAAGAGGCTGCGACGCTGCCGTGCGCGGCCGTGACGGCGTGGAGCGCGCTGGTCACCCATGGGGCGCTCAAGGCGGGAGACACCGTCTTGCTTCAGGGCACTGGTGGCGTGTCCATCTTCGCGTTGCAGATTGCCAGGCTGCTGGGCGCGCGAATCATCATCACCTCCAGCAGTGACGCCAAGCTGGCGCGGGCCCGGACGCTCGGCGCGCATGAAGGCATCAACTACGGGACGACGCCGGACTGGGACAAGGCGGCGCGCGCGCTGACGGGCGGCGTGGGCGTGGACCACGTGGTGGAAGTGGGTGGGGCAGGGACCTTCGAGAAGTCGCTGCGCGCGGTCCGGCCCGGCGGCACGGTGTCTGTGATTGGCGTGCTCAGCGGTGGTGCGGGGGCGGTGCCGCTGACGCCCATCCTCATGCAGAACCTGCGGGTGCAGGGCATCTTCGTGGGCCACCGGCAGAGCTTCGACGCGCTCAACCGGGCCTTCGCGTTGCACACCGTTCGCCCGGTGGTGGACCGCGTCTTCGAGTTCTCCGAGGCACGCGCTGCTTTCGAGCACCTCAAGAGTGGGGCGCACTTCGGGAAGGTGGTCGTCCGGGTGGGGTGAGACAGTCCCCACAGCCAGACGTGCGCAGAGGTCATCGAAGTCGGGCCCCGGAGTTCGCTCCGGGAGCCCTGAATGACGGCTCAGGAACCCGCTTCGTGCGAGCCTGGGTCGGACGAGGATGCCGGGCGGGCCACGTAGGAGACCTGGGGCCCGCCAGGCCGCGGTGAACGCGGGCCTCCGCGGCCCTGGGACTGGCGCGGCTGTCGAGGGCCACCCTCGTTGCCGCCATTGCCCGGACGGGATTCCCGGACGGTGTTCTGCGCGGGAGCGCCTGGCCTGGACCGAGTCTCGACGACAGGCTCCGGTCTGCCATTGCCGCGCCGCTCGTTCCGGTCGGAGCGAGCCCCTCCACCGCGAGGACCCCTCTGGTTCGCCGGTGAGGTGATGGCGTCGCCGCGAGGCTCGGTCCGTGGTGGACGGCCGTTGTCGAACGCACGCTGCTCATTGCCGGGCACGCTTGGATTGCCACCGCGCGAGTTGGAGCGGGGAGGCCGGCCATTGCGTTGTTCGTTCTGGCGGGGACCTCTTGAGGGCGCGCTGTCCGCGAGCGGCTCATTCGGCTGGGAACCGCCCATGCCTCTGCCGTTCGCACGCGCCTCATTCTGGCGGGGGCCGTTCTGGAGCCTGTCGTTCGCACGAGGCTCGTTCGCGCGCGGACCGCCATTCGAGCCACGAGGCTCATTCGCGCGCGGGCCGCCATTCGAGCCACGAGGCTCATTCGCGCGCGGACCGCCATTCGAGCCACGAGGCTCATTCGCGCGCGGGCCGCCCTGGGCGCCACCACTCGCACGCGGCTCGCTTGCGCGCCCAGGCGCACCGCCGCCCGTCCGCTGCCCATTCTGCGGCGGTCGTGCGCCGTTGCCTCCACTCCTCGGCGGGGGCCGGCCTCCTCCAAAACCCCGGTTGCGCCCACCCCGAGGCGGAGGTGCCGCCACCGCGGGCTTGCCACGCTCACCGCCACCCTGCCTGAGCACCAGCGCCTCCAGCTCCCGAAGCTCGGCCTCGGCGGCCTCTTCGGGCGTCATGTCGCGCTGGGGGACGGCGGCCTGCTCGACCGGCGCGGGCGGCGGCGGACGGAACCCGCCTCTGCGCTCGTCACCCTGGGGCTGGAACCCCTGGTTCCGAGGTCCTCCGCGACCGTTCTGGCGAGGCCCCTCCCGGAAATTGCCCGACGGCACGAAGTCCGGGGTGAGCTCCCGGCGCACGTAGGCATTCCAGATTTCGCTCGTGTCGCTCGCGGCGCCATGCAGCCAGGGCGCGGTGCTCGCGAGGAAGTTGCGGACGTTGTCCAGGTCGCGCCGGAAATAGAACTCCGCGCGGTTGTTGCGAGCAGCGGCCACTGTCTGCGGGAAGTCGATGATGACCGGCCCCGCATAGCTCATGAGGATGTTGTACGGGGACAGGTCGCCGTGGATGAGGTCGGCGCACAGCATGTTGACGACCTGCGCTCGCAGGTCCACGTAGAGGGCGTGCGCGTCCTCGGGGGTGGTGGGTGGGGCTTCCACCATGCGCGGGGCGGGGTGGCCTTCTGGATCCAGCACCACCTCCATGAGGAGGATGCCCTCGTAGAACATCACCGGCGTGGGCACGCGCACACCTTGGGCGTGCAGCTTGTAGAGCGAGTCAGACTCCGCGCTCTTCCAGGCGTCCTCGGCGGCGTTCTGGCCGAAGCGGCTGCCCTTCTCCATGGCGCGGCGCGTGCGCGAGTTGCGCACCTCGCGGCCTTCCCGGTAGCCCACGTTGTTGCGGAAGTTGCGCTCGTGGCGCTCCTTATACAGCTTGGCCGCGACCACCTGGCCGGCGTGCTGGACCAGCCATACCTCGGCCTCCTTGCCCGTCTTCAACTGGCCGATGATGGCTTCGATGATGCCATCGGCCAGGAGGGTCTCTAGCGAGTCATTCATTCCGACGCGGGGTTCCAATGGGGGCCGGGCAGGATTGGCGGCGCAGTAGCAAGCGTGCGGGCGGCCCTGTTCGCGGCGCACGGCGGCATGTGAACATCTCGCAGGCCCTTCTTGCTACCAACACGGTGCGGCAAGCCGCCAAGAAGGCTGGCGGACGGCCTGCTAGCAGTTTGCATCCCGGGGTTCCAGGGTAGCCAGGGCTTTGAATGCGCTGGGTGGGTCATCTTGGACCATGTTTTGGGCTTGATTCCAGACCGTCTCCACCGTCCGCGTTCGCCAGGGGACGGAGGCCGCACACCGTAACGGGTGGGTTGGGGCGCGTGCTGATGCTTGGACCCGAACGAGGGAGCGCTACGATGCGCGCCGTCCAGGGAGGGGTTCATCATGGCGACGAAGTCACGCAAGACGGCTGTTGCGAAGAAGTCATCCCGGCGTACCGCGACGGCGAAGAAGGCCACGCCAAAGAAGGCGGCTGGCAAGGCGCGCGGCGCGAAGAAAACCACCACGAAGAAGACGACGGCGAAAAAGACCACCACGAAGAAGGCGGCGGCGAAGAAGACCCCCGCGAAGAAGGCCCCCGCGAAGAAGACGACGGCGAAGAAGGCAGCGGTCAGGAAGACCCCCGCGAAGAAGGCCCCCGCGCGCAAGGCGGCGACGCGGCGGACCTCCGAGTCTCGGCGTGAGCGGCCCACGACAGGGGCGCCCTTCGTCGAGCAGGTGGAGACGACGTCCGCGGGGCTCCAGCCCCTGGCGCCCGTCCACGCCGCGGTGGACGAGTTCACCAGTTCCGGCAACGAGGTGCTCGACATCTTCCAGCGGTACGACCGCGACCGGACCGGCACCATCGACCGTGCAGAGTTCGCGCGCTTGCTGGAGGCGCTGGGGCAGAACATCTCCGACGAGGAATTGGAAATCGCCGTCGACATCGTCGACACGGACCGCACCGGGAAGATTTCCTGGAACGAGTTCAAGGCCTGGTGGAACAGCCGCTAACGGCTCGTTGCAACACCGACCTGGTCCGCGCGCGCGTCTGGCATGATGCGGTCCAAGCGGGCCTTCATTCTCGTGGCAGGGGGAAGGGTGGCTGACCTGGCGTCAAGCGCACATGCAGCGGTTTTCGAGCACTCGCGGGATGGGGTGCTCGTGCTGGATGCTGGGCAACGCATCGTGGAGGTCAACCGCGCCGCGGAACGCATCTTTGGGCCGCGTGTTGGACTCGTGGGGCAGCCGGTGGGGCTGCTCCTTCCCGGCTGGCGTCCTCCCGAGCCCCGCGCTCCCGCCGATGCCGCCCTGCGCGAGACGGAGCTGGCCGGACAGCGCCCAGGCGGCTCCGGCCCCGCGCACTACCTGCGGGTGGTGACGCTGCCCCTGTCCGAAGAAGGGGACGGGGGCTGGGTCTTGCAGCTCCATGACATGACGGCCCGCCTGGAGGTGGAGGCCTCGCTCCGGCAGCAGAAGGAGTTCTTCGAGGCGGTGGTCATCAACAGCCCGGTGGCCATCATCACCATCACCCGCCAGTTCCGCGTGCTGTCGTGGAACCCCGAAGCCACGCGCCTGTTCGGGTATTCGCCGGCGGAAGCGCTCGGCAGGCACATCTTCGAACTGGTCGCCACCGAGCCCACCGTCCTCCCGGAAGCGGAGCAGGCGTCGCGCGAGGTCGTGCAGCGCGGGCGGCTGCGCTCCGTCACCCGGCGGGTCCGCAAGGATGGCAGCGTGGTGGACGTGGAGCTGCGGGCGCTTCCGGTGTCGGTAGGCGGGCGGCAGCTCGGCTTCATCGCCATCTACCACGACATCACCGACCTCGAACGGGCACGCAAGGCGGCGGAGGCGGCCAATCAGGCCAAGAGCCTGTTCCTGGCCACCATGAGCCACGAAATCCGCACGCCGATGAACGCCATCATCGGCATGACGGGCCTGCTCCTGGACCGGGCGCTGACGGAAGAGCAGCGCGACTTCGTCGCCACCATCCGGCAGAGCAGCGAGGCATTGCTGACGTTGCTCAACGACGTGCTGGACTTCTCCAAAATCGAGGCCGGTCGCTTCGAGGCGGAGCTGCGGCCCTTCGACCTTCGCCAGTGCGTGGAGTCCGTCCTGGACCTGATGGCCGTGCGCGCCAGCGAGAAGGGGCTGGACCTGGGGTGCGACCTCGCGCCGCAGCTGCCGCAGATGCTGGTGGGCGATGCGTCGCGCCTCCGCCAGGTGCTGCTCAACCTGGTGGGCAACGCGCTCAAGTTCACCGAGCACGGCGGCGCGGTGGTGAGCGTGGAGGGCTCGGCCCTGGGCAGCGCGGCGGGCGCGGCGGACTGGGAGCTGACCTTCAGCGTGCAGGACACCGGCCCCGGCATTCCCGACGACCGGCGCACCGGGTTGTTCCAGCCGTTCAACCAACTGGATGCCTCCGTGTCGCGGCGCTTTGGTGGCACGGGGCTGGGGTTGGCCATCTCCAAGCGGCTGGTGGAGGCCATGGGCGGCACCATCTGGGTGGAGAGTGAGGGCGTGCCCGGACAAGGCACCACCTTCCGCTTCACCCTGCGCGCCCAGGCTGCGCCACAGGCCTACGCGGTGCAACCGCGCCAGGAGCAGGGGCTGTTGCAGGGCCGGCGCGTGCTCATCGTGGACGACAGCGCCCTGTTTCGAAGGTTGCTGGGCCGGCAGCTCCAGGCGTGGGGCCTGGTGCCCGTGGAGTCCGCGTCGGGGATGGAGGCGCTCGCCCAACTCGAGGCGGGGGCTTCGTTCGACGCGGTGCTCATCGACCACCACATGCCGGGGCTGGATGGCACCGCACTGGCCGAGCGCATCCGGCAGCGCGAGGAGACGCGGGCCCTTCCCCTGGTGCTGGTGTCGACGCCGGGCCGGCGGGGCAATCCCCCCGAGGGCCTGTTCGCGGGTGTGTTGTCGCGTCCGCTGAAGGACTCGCAGCTCTACGACGCGCTGGTGTCGTGCTTCTCGCAGCACCTTCCCCAGCTCCCGGAGCCCCGGCAGACGCGGCCCTCGCTGGCAGGGCCCTTTCCGGGGGAGCGGCCGGGGGACACCGTGCCGCTGGACATCCTCCTGGTGGAGGACAACGCCACCAATCAGAAGCTGGCGCTGCTCGTGCTGGAGCGGCTCGGCTACCGCGCTGACGTGGCGCTGAACGGACGCCAGGCGCTGCAGGCGTTGTCCCAGAAGCGCTACGACGCGGTCCTCATGGACCTGCAGATGCCGGAGATGGACGGCCTGGAGGCCACGCGCCGCATCCGCCAGGAACTGCCGCCCAAGGCGCAACCCTGGGTCATCGCGATGACGGCCAACGCCATGGACTCCGACCGGGAGCAGTGCTTCTCGGCGGGCATGGATGACTTCCTGGGCAAGCCCATCCGCGTGGAGGCGCTGACGGCGGCGCTGCTGCGCTGCCGGCTCCGGCGTTCGGAGGTGGCACCGGAGCGGCGGGTCGCGAGCGGCGCGGTCGCGCTGACGCCGCTGCAAACGGTCATGGAAGGCCTGCCGGACGCGGCGCGCATCCCGGGTCTGGAGTCTGCCGCGCTCGCCCGGCTGTGGGCAGAGCTGGGGGCGCAGGCGGCGCAGATTCTCCCCGAGCTCATCGACACCGCGCTGCACAGCATGCCGGCGCTCCTGGAGGACGCGTACTCGGCCCTGGTGCGTGGGCACGCGGACGACCTGGGCCGGGCGGCGCATACGCTCAAGTCGAACGCGGCCTGGTTTGGCGCCAGCGCGCTGGAGTCGCAGGCCCGCGACATCGAATTGCAGGCGGACTCCGGGCTGCTGGAGGACATGCCCGAGCGGCTTGAGCGGTGCCGGACGGAGCTGGAAGTGACGCGGTTGCTGCTGGGCCGTCTGCGGGACAGCGTCCTGGCCCTGTCCGGCGCCTGACACGCGGCGAGTGGGCGGCCCGGATTACGCGGCGGAGCCGCACGTCGACGGTGCGCAACGCCCCATCCGAGCGTTATCTCTTCAGGTTCATTTTCATTCGCGAATGCCACCGAGGAGATTCAAAGCGCATGGCCCGATACGACTTCGACCTGTTCACCATTGGCGGCGGCTCTGGCGGTGTGGCGGCCAGCCGCAGGGCAGGAGCACACGGGGCCCGGGTGGCGGTGTGTGAGGACCGCGACGTGGGCGGCACGTGTGTCCACCGCGGCTGCGTGCCCAAAAAGCTCCTGGTGTACGGCGCGCACTTCCGGGAGGAGTTCCAGGACGCGGAGGGCTACGGCTGGACAGTCCAAGAGCCGCTGTTCACCTGGAGCAAGCTGCTGGCCGCCAAGGACAAGGAGTTGGACCGGCTGCGTGGCGTGTATGCGCGCCTGTTGCGCGACTCGGGCGTGACGCTGATGGAAGGGCGCGGGCGCGTGGTGGACCCGCACACGGTGGAGGTGGCCGGGAAGCTGTACACAGCCGAGCGCATCCTGATTGCCACGGGCTCGCGGCCCTACCTTCCTCCCGACATCACCGGCATCGAGCACGCCATCACCTCCGATGAGGCGCTGTCCTTCCCCGAGCTGCCTCGGCGGCTGGCCGTCGTCGGGGCCGGGTACATCGGCGTGGAGTTGGCGGGCGTCTTCCACGGGCTGGGCTCCCAGGTGACGATGTTGATTCGCGGCGCCAGCGTGCTGGGCGGGTTCGATGACGACGTCCGCTCCTTCCTCACGGAGGAGATGCGCAAGAAGGGCATCGAGCTGATGACGGACACCTTCATCCGGGACATCGAAAAGCGCGCCGAGGGTGGGGTGAGCCTGCTGACGGGCGGGGGCGAGACGGTGGAGGCGGACGCGGTGCTGTTCGCCACCGGGCGCGTTCCCAACTCAGGGGGATTGGGGCTGGAGGAAGTGGGAGTGGTGCTGGACGCGCGCGGCGCGGTGGTGGTGGACGAGTGGTCCCGCACCTCGGTGGAGAACATCTATGCGGTGGGCGACATCACCGACCGCATCAACCTCACGCCGGTGGCCATCTCGGAAGGGCGTGCCCTGGCGGAGACGCTCTTCAACGACAACCCGACGCAGATGGACCACACCAACGTGCCGTCGGCTGTCTTCAGCCAGCCGCCCGTGGCCTCCGTGGGACTGACGGAGCAGGAGGCGCGGGAGCGCCATGGGAAGCTGGACATCTATGTCACCAGCTTCCGCCCCATGAAGCACACCCTGAGCGGGCGCAACGAGCGCACCATGATGAAGGTGGTCGTGGAGCGCGAGTCCAACCGCGTGCTCGGTTGTCACATGGTGGGGGCGGACGCGCCGGAGATCATCCAGGGACTGGCGGTGGCGGTGAAGTGTGGCGTCACCAAGAAGCAGCTCGATGCCACCGTGGGCATCCACCCCACTGCGGCCGAGGAGTTCGTCACCCTTCGCGACAAGCGGCCGGACCCCGATGAGCGCATGGCGGCGGAGTTGGGCCATGATGCGCCGGCGTCTCCCCGGCGCTGAGGCCCGCCTCGGGTCAGGGCGGCGTTCGTCCCGCCGTCCCTGGGCGGCTTTCGCACCGATTCGAGAGGTGACGACCCCATGAGTGATTCATCGACGGAGGCTCCCTCCCCAGGCGGCGCGCGCATCCGGGGCCTGGAGCAGGTGGACCGGTTGTCGGTGCCGCTGCCCCACGGCACCGAGGTGACGACGCGCGTGGAGCGCCTGGCCTCGGGAGGCCGCCGCATTCCGCAGGGCGTCGTGGGCCGTGTGGTCCGCGCGCACGACGGCGGCTTCGACGTGCAGATTGTCGGCGTGGGGGAGGTGTGGTTCGCGCGGGACGAGCTGGTGCCCCGGCGCCCGGGGCAGGTGCAGTTCGCCCAGCGCCGCGAGGCGGCCTGGAGCGCGCTGACGCCGTGTGTGGTGCTGGAGACGCGCGTGGGCAGCCATGCATGGGGGCTTGCCGACGAGCGCTCGGACGTGGATGTGCGCGGCGTGTTCGCCTTGCCGCTCCCCTGGCGGTTCGGACTGGTCGACGCGCCCAGGGATTTGGTGAGCGCGGATGGCAGCACCACGTACTGGGAGGTCCACAAGGCGGTGGAGCAGGCGCTCCGCGCGGACCCGAACACGCTGGAGACGCTCTTCGTGCCGGGCGCGAAGGCGTTGGACCCGGTGGGCGAGTGGCTCCTGGAGGAACGCGACGCCTTCGTGTCCAAGGCCCTGTTCGGCAGCTTCGGGCGTTATGCCATGAGCCAGCTCGACAAGCTCACGCGCAGCCAGCGACTGGCGGAGCATCGGGACTTGCTGCTCGAATGGCTGTGCGAGGAGCCCGCGCCGGACCTGGACGAGGTGGCGCGCCGGCTGTCGGCCGTGTCGCCCCGCGAGGCGCCGTCGGCGCAGGACGCGCTGCTGGCGGCGAAGACGTACGTGAAGCAGCTCTACCGCTCGCTCTGGGACCAGGGGCTGTTGGCGGCCAATGACTTCAAGGCGCTCACCGCCTATGCGCGAAGCGGCGGTCAGCGGCCTCCCTCCGCGCGCGAGCTGCGCCCGAAGAACGCCTACAACCTGCTGCGGCTGGTGGCCACGGCGACGGGGTGGCTGCGCGAGGGCGTGCCCGTCTTCGAGGCCTCTGGCGCACTGAAGGCGCGGCTGCTGGACATCAAGGCGGGCCGCGTGCCGCTGGAGGACGTGCTGCGGGACGCGGAGGCCCTTGCGCCGGACCTGGAGGCCGCGCACCGGGAGAGCTGTCTGCCGGAGCATCCGGACTACGAACGCGCGGACCGGTTGCTGCGGCGTGTGGGCGAGGAGTTGGCGCGGCGCTGGGTGCTGAAGGAGCCCGGGCCGCTGGGACGTGACGCGCCGGAGGCCCCGGCCATGGCGTGGAGGGATTCGGAATGAAGGGCACCTTGACGGAACATCAACGCGCGATGGCGGACCGGGTGCTGGACGAGGAGTCCCGGCACCGCTCGCATCTGGTCGTCTCCCTGTCCGGAGCGCACGCCTATGGCTTCCCCTCGCCGGACAGCGACCTGGACCTGAAGTCCATCCACGTCGCGCATACCGCGGCGTTGCTGACGCTGCAGCCCGTGCACGTCCCCACGGAGCGACTGGAGGTGCTGGAGGGCGTGGAGGTGGACTACTCGTCCAACGAACTGCTGCCGGTGCTCCAGGGCATCCTGCAAGGCAATGGGAACTACCTGGAGCGGGTGCTGGGGGCCATCCCCCTGCGCGTGTCTCCGGAGCTGGAGTCGCTGCGTCCGCTGGTGCGCGCGGTGCTGTCGCGCAAGATGTACCGGCACTACAACGGCTTTGCCCAGGGACAGCTGCGCGAGTGGGAGAAGAGCGGTTTCCGTTCGGCGAAGCGGCTGCTCTACGTGCTGCGCACCACGTTGACGGGGACCCATGCGCTGCGGACCGGCGTGGTGGAGACGGACGTCACGGAGCTGCTGTCGCAGTATGGCTTCGCGGATGCCCATGCCCTGGTGGAGCAGAAGCTGAGTGGGGAGAAGAGCGAGCTTCCGGAGGCCCTGAGCGAGCGGTGGCGCGGCGAGGTGTCGCGCGCGTTCGAGGTGCTCGAAGCCGCGCGGGCGGATTCGGTGCTACCCGAGTCGCCACCCGACGAGGCCGTGGCCGCGCTGGAGGCGTGGATGCTGGACCTGCGGCGGAGGCGCTTCGACGGATAGCCGCTGGTTCAGGGGGCCAGCGCCGCCTGGATGAGGGGCTGCACCTCCGTGGAGAGGCGCATCGCGAAGCTGACGACGCCCGCGCCCGGGTCATCCCGCTGTAGGTGCATCCCGAGGACGGCGTAGTAGCCCGCGTCCCGGTCCACCCAGGGCGTCCATCCGAACGCCCCTGGCGAGCTGATGACGGCGCAGCCCTGCGCGGGCGTGGGGCACTCCAGCCACGCCGTCAGGCCATAGCGGAGGTCCAGGCCCATGTCCGCCGCTGGCGAATTGCCGACGACGACGTCAGGGAAGGGCTCGACGGCTTGCGCGTCGAACAGCTCCGGCGTGCCGATGACACCGCCGGCATGCGTACCTCGGTGGAAGACGAGCGCCAGCAGGGGCGCATACTCATTCATGGACGCGCGCAGCCCGCCCGCCACCAGGGGATTGGTGGTGCCCAGCGGGTGATTGGGCGCGGTGAAGTAGGTGACGCCTGATGGCAAGCCCAGCGGTTGGGCCAGCGTCTCGGTGAAGAGGGCGTTCCACGTCTTGCCCGTGCTCACCTCCGCCATGCGCGCGGCGACTTGCAAGTGGGTGCTGCCGTAGTCGAAGCGCGCCCCGGGAGCCGCGACCTGTGCGGTCTGGCCGATGCTGGCGACACAGTCCGCCAGGGTGATGCCGGATTGGAACGTGCAGAGGTGCGAGGGCTGCAGTCCCGACGTGAAGGAGAGCAGGTGTCGCAGGGTGATTCCCGCCTTGTTCCCCGTCCAGCCGAGCACCTGGCCCGTGGTGGAGTCCAACGAGAGACGGCCCTGGCGGATGAGCTCGAAGAGAAGGGTGCCGGACACCAGCTTCGACGCGGAGGCCACGGCCACCCGCCGGTCCGGCTCGAAGTCCCCGACGATGTGCTCGTACACCTTCCGGTCCTGCGCGTCGTACACCGCGAGGCCCAGTCCCGGGACGGAGGCACCCGCCTCGGTGACGCGTGCCTCCAGCACGGCGGTCACGGTGGCCCACGGCGAGCCGGCGTCCGGCTCCGGGGTTCCGGCATCGCCAGGAGGGATCCCCGCGTCGGGCTGGGGAACTCCCGCGTCCGGGGCGGGTGGGGACGCTCCACCATCCGGGGTGGGCGCGTCCGATTCACCACAGGCAGCCAGGACGACTCCAAGGACGACCAGCAGGGCTCGCGACATGCTCGTGATTCTTGCCTCCGTACCCCTCAACCCGCTACCCGGGCGGAGGTTGCGGCGAATTCAGCAGGTCCAAGCGCTGCTCGCGGTCCCAGACCACCTGGTGGCCCCGCTTGAAGTACCAGACGCGGTGCCAGGGAATCTCGCCGTCCGGAACGAAGGCCGCGAACGGCATCTCCTCGCGCGTCTCTCCATGGGCGTCGTAGCCGATGGTGAACTCACGGGGGTCGAACCGCGGGTCCCACTGGATGCGGTGGTAGACCTCGCGACTGGTCGTGAAGCGTTCGTCGGACATGGCGGACTCGCGGGAAGCGGGGAGGGGAGACGCGCATGCCCTCATGACATGGAGGCATGGCGCGCCGCACCCGACGCCCCACCGCGGGGCCGCCTGACGTGTCGTCCCTAGGACGGATTCACACCCGCCACCAGGTAGAAGCGGAACTCGCCCGAGTTGACGCTGTAGGCCGCGTCCACGCCCACCAGGGGCAGCACGATGTTGCGCAGGTACAGCCGCAGGCCGGCGCCCACGCCCTGGGCCACCGTGGCGTTCCCCAGCCCGTCTTCCGTGTCCGGTAGGTAGCTGCGCACCACGCGCCCATTGACGTCCCGCAACTCCCGGTCCCCGGGCAGCTTGCGCCACATCATCATCCCCGTGTCGGAGAAGGCGACGCCGCGGAAGGACAGCGGGTTCACCGTGAAGAGGGGGAAGTGGTACTCGGCGGTGAAGGACAGGCGCGTGTCGCCCCGGAACTGACGGTAGACGAAGCCGCGCAGTGAATTGCCGCCCATCACGAACTCCTGATGGAACGGCAGGTCCACCCCCGCCACGGCCTCGCCGCGCAGCACCAGGTTGTGTTCACCCACCAGCCGCAGGCCATGGCGGTACAGCAGTCCGAAGCGCTCGTAGCGGAAGTCACTGCCGACGCCGGGATTGGAGAGCTCGTAGGAAGCCTCCAGGTTGAGGCCCTCCATCACCGCGTGCAGGTTCTGCCGCGTGTCGATGCCCACCATCAGCCGCAGGGACGCATCCTGCTGCGACGGGCCCAGGGAGAACGCGGGCGTCGTCACCTCCTCGGAGGTGTCGGGGGACTTCGCGTCGATGGACATCAGCCGGTACTTGGCCGCCGCGCGTACGCGCTCGAACAGCAGGAAGCCCAGCTCTCCGGCGATGGACGCGGAGTTCATCCGCGTCCGTCGCACCACCTCTGGGCGCCGCTGGCCGGAGCCAGCCTGGTACTCGTCTACCCGGTCGCTGCGAAGCTGGCCTTCCAGGCTGAAGCGGAGCTGGGGCAGCCCGAAGAGGTTCGGGTCCAGGAAGCCCGCGAAGATACCGCTCTCCGCCGTGCTCACCTGGGCCGCGGTCGCGAACTTCTTGCTGCGGCCCCAGAGGTTGTTCTCCGCGTACAGCACGCCGCCGCCGACGTTGTCGGATTGCAGCACGAAGGTGGGCGCCACCACCCAGGATGCCTTGTCCTCCACCTCCAGAATCAGCCGCACCCGGCCCGGCCCGGAAGGCTCGTAGCTGACCTTCACCTCCTGGAAGAGGCCCGTGGCCACCAGCCGCCGCTCGACCTTGGCCAGGTCCTCGAGCGTGAGCGGGTCTCCTTCCCCCACACGCGCATAGGCGCGCACCGTGTCCGGCAGGGTCTTCTCCGGGCCGCGGACCGCCACTTCCTCGACGACCGGGTCTGACTCCGTGATTTGCGCCGGTGCCTGGGACGCCAGGAGGCTCAGCCCCAGCGCCGCGCATCGAACCCACACGCGTCTGCTCATCACTCGTTGCACGTCCGTGAAAGGGGCTGCCGGCCGCGCCCGCCATGCGCAATCTACCTCCAGTTTCGTCCCGGGAGGTGCTCCTCGCGCCGTGCGCGTCTGCTATGCCAGGGCGCATGTTCTCCTTCATCCGCCAGTTCCGGCGTCGGCGACTGCTTCGCCGCCCCTTTCCGGAGGCATGGCTGGGCTACCTCGACGCGCGCGTGCCCTTCTTCCGCACCCTCTCCCCGGAGCTGCGGCAGCCCTTCCTGGACAAGCTCAAGGTGTTCGCGTGGGAGAAGGAGTTCATTGGCGCCGGCGGCCTGGAGGTCACCGACGAGATTCGCGTGGTGATATCCGCCACCGCGGTGCAGCTCGTGTTGCACCTGGGCCTGTCGTATTACGACCGGCTGCGGGAGGTCATCGTCTATCCCAGCGCCTTCCGAATCCCGGACCGCACGGGCGGGGTGCTGGGCGAGGCGAAGAACTGGGGCTCCGTCATCCTCTCGTGGGAGTCGGTGCTCGCGGGGCTGCGCAACCCGGACGATGGTCACGACACCGCCACGCATGAGTTCGCCCACGTGTTGGACCGGGCCGACGGCGCCTTCGATGGCACGCCCAACCTGCGCGCGTATTCGCATTACCGGGCATGGAGCGCGGTGATGAGCGAGCACTTCCACAAACTTCGGCAGGGCCAGCGCCGGGAACGGCAGGTGCTGGATGACTACGGTGGGCTCAACGAGGCCGAGTTCTTCGCGGTGGCCACCGAATCGTTTTTCGAGAAACCCCGGCAAATGCAGGAGAAGACGCCGGAGCTCTATGAGGAGCTGAAGCGCTTCTACGGGTGGGATCCCGCGACTGGCACCTGAACGTCCGAGCGTGAACGTCTCGGCTGTGCTACGCGGCGGCTTGGATGTTCATCTCCTGGAGTGGAATCCATGGCCTCAGCCACCAGTCCGTCCCCATCCATGTTCATCGACCTGGAACGGGAGGCCTGGCGGGCGCTGCGTGCCGCCACGCCTCTGCCGCTGGAGTCCGAGGAGATTGATGGACTGCGGGGCCTGGGAGAGCACCTCGACCTGGACGAGGTGGTGGATGTCTACCTGCCCTTGTCCAGGTTGCTGAACCTGCAGGTGGCCGCGGCGCAGCGGCTGTGGGCGGAGCAGCAAGCCTTCCTGGGAGGTTCGGCGCAGAAGGTGCCGTACATCATCGCCATCGCCGGGAGCGTGGCGGTGGGGAAGAGCACGACGGCGCGCATCCTCCAAGCGCTGCTGAAGCGGTGGCCGGACCACCCGCGCGTGGAGTTGGTGACGACGGACGGGTTCCTCTTCCCCAACGACGTCCTCACCGAGCGCGACTTGATGAAGCGCAAGGGCTTCCCGGAGAGCTACGACCGGCGCGCCCTGGTGCGCTTCCTGGCGGAACTGAAGGCCGGACGCGCGGAGGTGACGGCGCCGGTGTATTCGCACCTCGTCTACGACGTGGTGCCCGGTGATGCGCAGGTCGTCCGCCAGCCCGACATCCTCATCCTGGAAGGGCTCAACGTCCTCCAGGCCGGGGCACAGGAGGGGAAGCAGATGCCGGCGACGTTCCTCTCCGACTTCTTCGACTTCTCCATCTACGTGGACGCGCACGAGCACGACATCCGCCGCTGGTACGTAAACCGTTTCCTCAAGCTCCAGCAGACGGCGTTCCGCGACGAGCGCAGCTACTTCCGCCGCTTCTCCGAGCTGAACCACGAGCAGGCGATTCAGCTCGCCGAGTCAGTGTGGGGCGAAATCAACGGGCCCAACCTGGCCCAGAACATCGCGCCCACCCGTTCGCGCGCGCGCCTCATCCTCCTCAAGGGCCCCGACCACAAGGTGAAGCGGGTGAGGCTGCGCAAGCTGTAGCCGCGCGTCAGAAGCGCAGGCGGTAGTGGAGCGCCTTGGGCCGCGTCAGGGCGTCAAAGCCCAGCGCGCTCAGCGTCACGCCGCGTCCGGAGTCCTTCACGCCGCTCCAGGGCAGCGCGGGGTCCAGCGCGTCACAGCGGTTCATGTAGACGGTGCCCGCTTCCAGTTGCCGCGCCAGCCGGTCCGCGCGCTCCCGGTCGGACGTCCACACGCTCGCGGTGAGGCCCAGCCGCGAGGCATTCATCAGCGCCAGGGCCTCCTCGTCCGAGTCCACCAGCGCGATGGGCAGCAGCGGTCCGAAGGACTCTTCACGCATCAGCCGCGCCTGGGGGCTCACGTCGCGGAGCAGGGTGGGCTCGAAGAACCGGCCCCGTCCTTCCACTTGTGCCGCGCGGCCACCCGTGACGAGCCGTGCGCCCAGGCTCGTGGCATCCTGGACGAAGGACTGCAACTCGGCGGGGTGCCAGGGCTGGGCGATGGGGCCCATCGTCGTCTGCTCGGACTCCGGGTCGCCCAGCACGTAGGCGCGCACGAGTGGCTCCGCGGCGGCGATGAAGCGCTCGTACAGCGAGCGGTGCACGTACACCCGCTCCACGGCGCAGCAGCTCTGCCCCGCGTTGTACATGGCACCGTCGACGATGTTCTCCACCGTCTTGTCGAAGTCACAGTCCGGCGCGACGTAGGCCGGGTCGTTGCCTCCCAGCTCCAGGCCCATGTGGAGGAATCGCTCTCGCGCGGCCGTCTGCATCTTGTGGCCGCCGAGCACCGAGCCCGTGAAGAGGACGTGGTCCACACGCGCGTCACCGACGAGCTGCTCCGTCCCTGGGTAGTCCAGGAAGATGGCCTGCACCGCGCCGTCGGGCGCGCCTGCTTCGGCGAAGGCGCGCGCGAAGTGGCCACCGCACAGGGGCGTGCGCGGCGAGTGCTTCACGATGACCGCGTTGCCCGCGAGCACGGCGGGCGCGATGGCATTCACCGCGGTGAGGAGTGGGTAGTTCCAGGCGGGCAGGTCCAACACCACGCCCAGCGGCTCCTTCGCGATTCTCCGCTCGAAGCCGTCCTTGGGTGGCAGGACGATGTCCGCGAGGGATTCCTCGGCGATGGCGGCCATGTGGCGCAGGCGTCCCGCCATGCCGGCCACCTCACTCCTGGCCTGGGACAGCGGCTTGCCCATCTGCCGGGTGATGTCTCGTGCGATGGCATCGGCGTTCCTCTCCATCGCCTCGCACGCGCGCAGCACCCGCTTCACGCGCTCCGCCACGCTCAGGGCGCGCAGCGCGCGCGACGCGGCGCGGGCTCGCTCCAGCACGGCGTCCAGCTTCGCGGGCGACGTGGGCTCGACCGAAGCGGCGACGTCGCCGGTGAAGGGATTGTCGACGATGTGAGTGCACTGGCTCATGGCCTCGCAGGAAAGCCATGGACGAGAATTGCGTCATGGGCCCGCGAAGTTGCCGGCCGCCCCAGCCACCCCGGCGCGTGAGGTACGCGACAGATGGCGTCCGGGAAGTGTTGTCGGTCCATCGCCAGCCTCCGTGCCTCCGTCGTCGGGCGGGGACGCCACGCAGAGGGTGCCGTCCTCGAGCCCGGCGATGCGCTGGCGGAGCAACTGCTCCAGCTCCGGCGCGCCTTCCTCCTGGATGAACTCCAGGGCCCGTCGTTCCACCTGCCGCGCCTCCTCGCAAGCACCGCTGCCTGCCAGGGCCAGGGCCAGCGTGTCCAGGGCGTTGGGGCTCCACGGCGCGAGCGCCACGGCCCAGCGCGCCAGCGGCAGGGCTTCCCCGCTCCGGTCCTGGTTGACGAGCATCCACGCCAGCTCACGCGCCGCGTTGGCGTTGCGCGGGTCGAGCCGCAGGGCTTCGCGATAGGTGGCCTCGCGCTCCTCTGTCGCGGCGGGGGCGTGCCGCAGCGCCATGCCCAGAAACAGCCACGCCTCGCTCTCGTGGGGATGGGCCTCCACGGCGCTCCGGCCAATGGTCACCTGTTCGGACGGCGGCGCGCCGCGCAGCTTCGCGGACAGCGCCAGGAGTCCCGTGGGGTTCAGCCGGAGCGCCTCGTCGAGTTCGTCCTTCGCCACCTTCTGGCGGTTGGTGATGAAGGGCTCCCGGTGCGCCAGGTGCGCCCCCAGCCCGGCGAGCTTGGCGCGGATGGCATGGACTTGGGCGTCATCGAGGTCCTCCTCGACGAACGCCGTTCCCACGGACGGCACGGAGACGGTTCGCTGCACGAAACGGCGGTTGCGCAGGTAGTCGTAGAGCACGCCGTCGAGCGAGGGGGACATCAGCTCGGGCAGCGCCCGCGCGAGTGCCTGCTCGGGGGCGACTCCCTGGTTGAGCAGCGCCAGATACTCGGCGAAGGGCTGGGGCCGCTCATTCAGCAGCCAATGCACCAGCAGCCAGCTCCCCGCGTAGTTCGTGCCAACGGCCTTGTCTTGCTCGCGAGCCTCCAGGGTTCGGTCCCACTGGAGGACTCGCTGCATCGTCCAACCTTGTGCCACGCCCCTCCGGACGCCGTCGAGCCAGGACGTCATTTGCGCGATGGCCCTCCAGTGCGGCACGCCAACGACAGCAGTCTGTCCATCCTCCGAGAGGCGCAGCGTCTCCAGGTACTCGGCCAGGCCCTCGGACAACCAGCGGGGCTGACGAGAGAGCGGATAGGCGCTCAGGTAGTGGGCGAGTTCGTGGTTCAGCGAGGATGAGGACGCCAGGGACATTCCGGAGAAGGTCTGCTCCCAGGTGCCCGGCCGTCCCGACAGGACGATGAGGGCCTCGCTGTCGGAGCGGAAGAAGAAGGCGCGCACGCGGCGTGGGTAGAGGCCTTCGAACTCGCGCGGGTTCTGAAGGACGTAGACGTCCAGCTTCGTCATCTGCTGGCCCAGGGACTGCGGCCACATCGACGTGAGGATGGCGGCGCGGGTCCGCTCCAGGCGCTGCATGGCCTCGCGGGCCTCTTCGGCGGGGAGGTCCGTATGCAGCGTGTAGTGGTCGCTGTCCAGTCTCAGCCAGGGCCGGCCGCCTTCACCTGGGCACGTGGTGAAGCGCGGGCCGACGACGCACGCGAGCTGGGTGGTGGAGAGCAGTGCAAGCAGTGCCCCCATCGCGAGGCCGTGGCGCAAGTCGTGTCGTCTCCTCGGCCGGGGCGCGGTCCCCGGCGCATGGGCCATGTAACGTCTGACCACCCGGGACATAGCGGCGAGCGCTGACCGTGGTCCGGCGTCAGCGCGTCCCGCCCGCTGGCCGCACCATGTCGATGTGGGGAATGCCGTCCTCGTCATAGACGTCGCCCTGCGTCTGGAAGCCGAAGTCTTCGTAGAAGCGCTGGAGGTAGTGCTGGGCCCCGATGTGGACGGCGGCCTGTGGGTACAGGCTGTCCAGCCGGGCAAGGCCACGCGCCACCAGCTCGCGCCCCAGCCCCTGGGCCCGTGCGCGGGGCGACGTCACCACGCGGCCCAGGCTGCTCTCCTGGGGATACTTCACACCGGGAGGCAGCACCCTCAAGTACGCGGCGAGCAGCCGGGTACCCTGCGACTCCGTGTGGAGCAGCAGGTGTTCCGCGCTCCGGTCGAAACCGTCCACGTCCTGGTAGATGGAGCGCTGCTCCACCACGAAGACTTCCTGTCGCAGGGCGAGCACGTCGTACAGCTCGTCGAGGGACAGCGCCTGGAAGGACTTCCATTGCCAGCATCGCATGAGGAGGGCGTCTAGCACGGGTAAGCGTGCGGGGCTTTCCTCGGCGGATACCCGGGCATGTCCCACCCTTCATTGGTACGTTCGGCGCCGTGATGACGAATGACTCCGCGCCTGGACGCCGCTCACGCCGCGTGGTGGCCGTCACCGTCGCGACGCTGCTCGCCGCTGGACTCGCGGAGCTCGCCCACCTGCCTGCCGGGGCGTTGCTGGGGGCGATGGTGGTGTCGATCGCCGCGTCGCTGACGCTGTCCGTGCACGTCCCGGTGTCGCGCCGGGGGCTGCTGGTGGCGCATTCGGTGCTGGGGGGCGCGCTGTGTTCGTCCTTCTCTCCAGAGGCCTGGAGCGCGCTCGCGGACAGCTGGGCCGTGTCACTGGGCGCCGTGGTGGGCGTGGTGGCCGTGGCGCAGGGCGTGGCGTTGGTGTGCGCGAAGCTGGGCTACCTGGACTCGCGCACCGCCACCTTGGGGCTGATGCCGGGGGGCGCGTCCGCGATGGTGGCGCTGAGCGACGAGCTGGGCGCGGACGCGCGGCTGGTGACGCTCTTCCAGTTCATGCGCCTGTGCATCGTGATTCTCGTGGCCGTGGTGGTGGGGCGGTGGGTGGGGGATACGCCGGACGTGGCGGTGGCCCGCGCGGCGGACCTGCCGGGCTCGCCGCCACCGCTGTGGGCATGGCTGACGACGGCGGGAGTGTCCGCCGTGGGCAGTTTCCTGGGACTGCGCTTGAAGCTGCCGGCCGGTGCCTTCCTGGGGCCCGTGTTGCTGGGCATCCCCCTCACGGCGCTGGGCCTTCCGGTGGGCGCGTGGCCTCCGGGCCTCCTCCCGTTGGGCCTGTGGGTGCTGGGCGTGCGCGTGGGCAGCCAGTTCGATGCCTCGGCGGTGCAGGATCTGAAGCGCGTCGCCCACGTCGCACTGGCGGCCTCGGTGGCGATGGTGGTGGGGTGTCTGCTGCTCGCGTGGGGCTGGTCCGCCGCCACGGGCGTGGACTTGCTCACCACCTACTTCGCGACGTCTCCAGGCGGCGCCGACTCCGTGCTGGCCATCGCGCTGGGCACGCGTGCCACTTTGTCCGTCGTGCTGGCGGTCCAGGTGGGACGGCTGCTCTTGATCTTCCTCGTCGCGCCGACGTTCCTGCGCAGGCTGTCTCCCGCCCGGGACGCGTGAGCACCCCGCTGGCCAGGCTGGCAGGCGTGCCTGTCCGAGTGGGTGGGGGCAGGTGTGCGCCTGGGAGGTCCCCGGCGAGGGCGGACGTCCGGCGCGGCCAGGGACGCGCGGTTAATATGTAGGCCGCGATGACTGCCCCGCATGATGCCCTGCCTGTCCCCAGCCTCGCTCCGAGCATGGAGGCGCTGGTCTCATTGCTCACGCGCCGCAGCACGGTGGTGCTCACCGGGGCGGGGTGCAGCACCGAGTCAGGCATCCCCGACTATCGGGGGCCCGGGACGCGGGCGCGGGCGCGCAATCCCATTCAGCATCGCGAATTCCTCACGCGCCCCGAGGTCAGGGCGCGCTACTGGGCGCGAAGCCTGAGGGGCTGGCCGCGCTTCTCCTCGGCCCGGCCCAACGCGGCGCACGCGGCGCTGGCGGAGCTGGAGCAGGCGGGCCACGTCCGAGGCCTCATCACCCAGAACGTGGACGGGCTGCACCATGCCGCTGGCAGCTCGCGGGTGATTGAGCTGCATGGCGCGCTGGCCCAGGTCCGGTGCCTGGCGTGCGGCGCGCAGGAGGCGCGCGAGGCGTTGCAGGCGCGGCTGCTGTCGCTCAACCCTGGCTTCTCCCTCGAGGTGCTGGAGCTGCGTCCGGACGGTGACGCGGACCTGACCTCCGAGCAGCTGTCGTCCTTCCAAGTCCCTGCGTGCCTGGTGTGTGGTGGCACGCTCAAGCCGGACGTCGTCTTCTTCGGCGACAACGTGCCGGCTCCCACCGTGGCGTCGGCGTTCGCCCTGTTGGAGGAGGGCGACGCGCTGCTGGTGGTGGGCTCTTCGCTGGCCATCTTCTCCGGCTACCGCTTCCTGGTGCGCGCGTCCGAGCGCCGCATGCCCATCGCCATCCTCAACCTGGGGGAGTGCCGGGGCGTGGAGCTCGCGGACGTGCACCTGGAGGCGAGGGCAGGGGATGCGCTCCCCCGGCTCGCCGCGGCACTGGCCCGGAGCTGAAGGGCCGTACGGCGGTCACTTCACGTCGTACACCTTGCGGACCGGACTCCCTCCTCGCTCGATGTCGAGCTCGAGGTGCGAAGCGCCTCGTAGCAGCATGAAGGCCTCCAGGGCTCTGTCGGGCGCGTCGAGCGAGACGCCATTGATGCGCTGGAGCACGTCACCAGACTGGATGCCGAGCTGCTCGTAGAGGGAACCCTTCTTGAGGGAGAAGACCTTGAAGCCCTGGGGCTTGCCGTCGCGGAAGGCCGGCACCACACGGGCCTGGGTGAGCAGGCCGTCCATATTGGCAAGCGCGTCTTCGACAGCGCGGCGGGACACCTCATAGGTGTGCTCACCCACCGCGCGGACGCCCGTCTGCGCGGGCGCGGCGTTCGCCAGGAAGGGCGCGGGTGAGACGCCGCCATGGCGGTCGGCGCGGATGAACTCCTCCCGGCCGTCCACCAGGAAGGTGATGCGCTCGCGCTCGATGGAGACGACGCGAGCGCCCTGCAGGTCGTCACCGGTCATCACGCTGCGGATGCGCTTCGCGTCGAGGTCCTCGAGCGAGGCGAGCGACCACTGCGAGTCATGCGCCACCAGGGTGCCGAGCAGCTTCAACCGCAGGGACGTGTTCATGGCCGTGCCGCCACCCGAGGGCGGCGCGTGCTCCGGCGATTTGTCGAGTGTCAGTCCTGTGAGCTTTGCCAGACGACTGCCTTCCAATGCCGCGCGGGGGCGTGAGGCAGCCTCTGCCGGCAAGGCTTGCTCATCCCGCATGTTTGAAATGCGTGGAGTGAATGCGAACTCCATGAGCAGGTTGGTCGTGCTCGCCAGGAGCAGCATGGCGAGTGCGATGAATGTCGTCGTGACGAGCCAGAAGTGCTTCCGGAGTGGGGTGGCCATGGCCGAGTGCCTTTGGGTTCAGGAGTGACACGCGGCCCTTGAGCAAGCACGAGGCCAGGGCCTGAGTGGGGCTGCGCTCACTCTGGACGCCTTGCCCGCACGGGACTTCCCCAGCCACCTCTGTCACGGACGCACGACGAGTGTGTGACTCGCTGTCACGCCACTTGTGTACGGCGCGGAAGCCATGGAACAGGACGGGGGCCGCGATAGGCTCCGCGCCATCATGTCGAGCCCCACCGAGTCCGCCGCGCACCCTCGCCGCTTCCATGCCGAGTCCCTGATCCACATCCATCGGCACTTGCTGGCGTCGCTCGGTGCGGGGCCCGTCACCATCGAGGTGCCAGACCCGGACCTGGGCAGGAGGTGCTACCCCGGCGAGCGTGTGGGCCCGTCCGGCACGCTGCTCCACCGGCCCCTGCGCAGTTGGTGCGACCTGGCGGAGGGGCTCTCGTGCCGGCTGCTCACGCCCCGCGCGGTGGATGCGACGCACATCGCGCTGACCTTCGAGCGGCTGGGGCCCGAGGCGCCCTGGCACGTGGGGGGCCAGGCGGACGAAGCGGTGTCACCGCAAGAACGCTATGGCGCGGCCTCCGCCTTCGCGCGCCTGCGCAAGCTGGAGGACGCGGGCTTCTTGCTGCCGTGGCTCGAAGCGCTTGGGCGCATCCGGTTGCCGGAGTCCGGCCGCGTGCTCGACCTGGGGGTCAACCGCGGGGATGAACTGGCGGCGTTCTCATGGCTGGAGGAGGCCCCGGATGTGCGCTTCGTGGGGGTGGACCACAGTGCCAGCGCCATCGAAGAGGCACGTGCCCGCTTTCCCGATGCGCGGCACCGCTTCGTCGTCGCCGACCTCAACGCGCTGCCGGAGGACCTGGGACGCTTCCACCTGGTGGTGTCGGTGGGCACGCTGCAGAGCCCCGGTGTGGATGACCATGCACTGCTGCGCAGGCTGGTGCAGGAGCACCTGGAGCCGCGCTCGGCGCTGCTGCTGGGCTTCCCGAATTCCCGCTTCCGGGATGGTGAGGTCGTCTATGGCGCGCGGGTGCGGAACCTGCGCGAGCCCGACCTGTCGCTGCTGGTGAAGGACCTGTCCTTCTACCGTCGCTATCTGCACCAGCACGGCTTCCGCACGTTCCTGGGCGGCAAGTACGACCTGCTCCTCACCGCGGTGCGGGGCGCGGGCGATTGAACACGCGCGTGGTCCGCGTTGGCTCAGGACGGTCGAGGCTGAACGGCTGGGCTGGGGACGTGGCCAGCGCGCACCACGAAGTCGCCAAAGCCTTCACCGGGCTGACGTTCGCGTGCGTAGCCTTCGAACAATGGCTCCAGCGCGGCGAGGATGGCGTCCTCGTCGATGTTCTCCCTGTAGAGACGACTGAGGCGCTGGCCTCGCGCATCTCCGCCCAGGTGCAGGTTGTAGCGGCCCGGCGCCTTGCCCACGAGTCCCACCTCCGCTAGGTATGGCCTCGCGCAGCCGTTGGGGCACCCGGTGATGCGGAGCAGCAGGTTGGCGTCCTGCAGGCCATGCGCCCGCAGCCGGTCCTCCAGCCGTTCCACGAAGACGGGCAGGTAGCGCTCCGCCTCCGCCATGGCGAGCCCGCACGTCGGCAGCGCCACGCACGCCAGCGCGTTGCGGCGCACCGGGCTGGCGCTGCGGAAGCTGTCCAGCGCGTGCGCCGTCACCAGCGCGCCGATGGCGTCGCGAGCCTCGGGCGTCACACCCGCAATGACGAGGTTCTGGTTCGCCGTGAGCCGGAAGTCCCCGGTGTGGATGCGCGCGATCTCCCGCAGGCCCGTCAAGTGCGTGGCGCCGGGCCGGTCCCCCACGCGGCCGCTGTCCAGGTGCAGCGTCAGATGCCACCGGCCGTCATGGCCCTCCGTCCACCCGAAGCGGTCTCCGTTGTGCTCGAAAGCGAAGGGGCGCGCCGGCTGGAGCGGGAAGCCGAGCCGCTTCTCCAGCTCCGCCGTGAACCAGGGCACGCCGCGCTCCTCCATGACGTACTTCAGGCGCGCGTGCTTGCGGTTGGTGCGGTCCCCGAAGTCGCGGTGAATCTTCACCACCTCCTCGGCGACGGCGAGCGTCTGCTCCGGCGGGATGAAGCCGACGACGTCCGCCAGCCGGGGATAGGTGGCCGCGTCACCATGCGTGGCGCCCATGCCGCCGCCCACGGAGACGTTGAAGCCCACGAGCGCGTCGCCTTCGATGATGGCGATGAAGCCCAGGTCCTGCGCGAAGACATCCACGTCGTTGAGGGGCGGCACCGCCACGGCGGCCTTGAACTTCCGGGGCAGGTACGTGGAGCCGTAGATGGGCTCGTCCTCGCCGCCGGCCACTTTCTCCTTCCCCAGCCAGACTTCGTAGTAGGCACGCGTCTTCGGCAGCAGGTGCTCGGAGATGCGCACCGCCCACTGGTACACCGTCTCGTGGACGCGCGAGTCCACCGGATTGGGGTTGCACAGCACGTTGCGGTTCACGTCGCCGCAGGCGGCCAGCGTGTCCATCATCGCTTCGTTGATGCGGGCGATGGTGGGCCGGAGGTCATCCTTGATGACGCCGTGCAGCTGAAAGGCCTGCCGCGTGGTGATGCGCAGTGTGTGGTTGGCGTGCTCGCGCGCCAGGGCGTCCATCGCCAGCCACTGGGCCGGTGTGCATACGCCTCCAGGCAGGCGGGTGCGGAGCATGAAGCTGTAGTCGGGCTCCAGCTTCTGCTGACGCCGCTCCTCGCGCAGGTCGCGGTCGTCCTGCTGATAGCTGCCGTGGAACTTGATGAGGCTGGTGTCCGGCGTGGCGAGGCCGCCCGTCACCGGGTCCTCCAGGCTCTCCGCCAGACTTCCCCGGAGCAGGCGGCTCTGGGTCTTGATGTGCTCCACTTCGGAGAGCGGCTTGGGCTGGTGGCTCATGTCGTTGCTCGCAATCGGAAAGGGTCAGTAGACGTCGCGCAGGTAGCGCCGCTGCTCACGCAGGGATTCGAGCCAGGCGTGCGCGTCCTCGCGGCTCTTGCCGCCGTGGGTGGAGACGACGTCCACCAGTGCTTCGTGGACATCCGGGGCCATGCGCTGGGCGTCGCCGCACACGTAGAGGTGGGCGCCGCCTTCGAGCCATTCGTAGACGTCACGTCCGGACTCACGCAGCCGGTGCTGCACGTAGACCTTCTGTGCGCGGTCCCGCGAGAAGGCGAGTGACAGCCGGTGCAGCGTCTGCTTCTTCAGGGCCTCCTGCCACTCTGTCTGGTAGAGGAACTGGGTGCGGAAGTGCTGCTCACCGAAGAAGAGCCAGTTGCGGCCCTTCGCTCCGGTCTCCGCGCGCTCCTGGACGAAGGCCCGGAAGGGCGCCACGCCGGTGCCAGGGCCAATCATCAGCACGTCCTTGTCGCCGTCCAGCGGCAGCCGGAAGCGTTCGTTCGGCTCGACGAAGACGCGGACAGTGTCGGTGCCGGCCGTGCGCGTGGCCAGGTGGTGCGACGCCGCGCCGAAGTGCCGCAGGTCGAACACCGTGTAGTCCACCACCGCCACCGTGAGGTGGGCCTCTTCACCCACGCGCTTGGGGCTGGAGGCAATCGAGTACAACCGGGGCGTCAGCCGGCGAAGGGCCTGGACCAGCTCCGTGGCGTCCCAGGTGGCCTTGTGGGCGCGGAGCACGTCGATGACCTGATGCCCCGCCAGCAGCGCGCGGAAGGTCTCGGCGCGGCCCGGTTCGAGCACTTCGCGCAGCGCCGCGCTGCCGGACAGCCTGGCGTGCCGCTCCAGGAAGGGGCGGTTGAGCCTGGTGATTTCCAACTCGTCACTCAGCCAGCGCGCCAGCGGGAGCGTGCGGCCCTCTCGGGAGACCGCCGCTTCTCCGTCGAGGCACAGCTCGGACAGGAAGGACGCCACCAGCTCCGGCGGATTGTGGGGCCACACGCCCAGCGCGTCGCCGGGGGCGTACTCCAGCCCGGAGCCCGCGAGCGACAGCTCCAGGTGTCGCACGTCCTTGAGCGCGCCGCGTGCGGTGATGCGCTGATTGAGCAGCACCTCCGCCGTGTAGGGCGCTTCCTTGGTGAACGCGGGCGTGGCGTGCGGCTCCCGCAGCGGCACGACAGTGGCCGTCACCGTCGCCTGCGGAGTCAGTGCTTCTCGCGCCAGGGTGTAGGCCTGGTCGAGCCAACCCTTGGCCACGGGCTCGAAGTCCACGTCGCAATCGACACGCTCCAACAGCCGGCTGGCGCCCAGCTCCGCGAAGCGGGCGTCGAGCAGCCGGCCCACCTCGCAGAAGCGCGGGTAGCTGGAGTCTCCCAGCCCCAGCACGGCGTAGCGCAGCCCCTCCATGCGAGGCGCGCGCTTGCCGAGGATGAACTCACAGAAACCGCGTGCGTCGTCCGGTGGGTCGCCATCTCCCTGTGTGCTGATGACCACGCAGAGCAGCTTCTCCTTGGCCAGCTCCCGCACCGGATAGTCGCTGGCCCGGAACAGCCGCGAGGCGAGCCCGGCGGACTCCACCTGGTGCTTGAGGCGCTCGGCCAGGAGGCGGCTGTTACCCGTCTGCGTCCCGTAGACGATGGTGAAGTGACCGGCGGGGGCGGCCACGGGTACGGGCGTCACGGGGACGACGGTGGCCTGGGGCGCACGGAGGGCCAGTCCCGCCGTGTAGCCGCTCAGCCAGTGCAGGGCGGAGGTGTCCAGCCCCTCCACGAGATTGAGCAGCAGGGCGCTCTTGTCTTCACCCAGCAGCGCGTTGATGAACGGGGGAGCGTGGGTGGCAGGGGATGCGCTCATCGTGCGGCCTCCCGGAGGGTGATGATTCGGTCGAGGTGTTGCTCCAGGCTCTCGGTGCCTTCCAGTTCCAGCCACGCGGCGCCGGCATCACGGGCCTCCGCGCGCAGGGCTCGGCGTGTCTGGGGCGTGTCGGTGTGGACCAGGGCCACCAATCCCGCCGCTGCGAGCGCCAGCGCGACCTCCACGTCACCGGGGGTGGTGGTGACGTGCCAGCCCAGGTCGAACAACCGGCGCTCCAACTGGAATGCGCGTGAGCCAGCGTCGGGCGTGGCGGGCAGCAGGACGATGGCGCCGGGCTGACCCAGCCGTCCCCGCCGCTCGGGCTGCGTGACGAGCGAGGAGGCCACGTCGCCCTTCGTCGACTCCTCCACGGGACCCAGGACCATTCCCGCGGCCACCGTGTCGTGCGTGAGCGCGTCGATGACAATGAAGGCGCCCGTGCGGCGGTTGTCACGGTACGGGTCGGTCAGCAGCGGCCGACGGCACACCACCCGCACCCGGCCGATGTCGTTGAGCGACAGGGACTCGGCGGGTTGCTCGGACAGGTCCGCCAGTTCCTTGCGCCACAGCACCCGCTCGATGTGTGCGGGCGCGGTCCGCGAGGCCTGCTTCACCAGGTAGCGGCGCGAGCAGTCCAGCGGCTGTTCTCCGAACCACACGAGCATCGCGTCGAGCTGGTGGAGCGACAGCGGCGGCTGGTCCACATGGGCCAGCACGTCGCCTCGGCTGGCGTCCACTTCGTCCGCGAGTCGCAGCGTGACGGACGCGGGGGATGCGGCCTCCTCCAGCGGTCCGTCGAAGGTGTCGATGCCCGCCACGCGCGTGCGCCGCCCGGAGGGATGGACCTGGATTTCATCCCCGACGCGGACGGTGCCGGAGGCAATCTGTCCCGCCAGCCCTCGGTAGTCCTGGTGGGGCCGGAGCACGTACTGAACGGGGAAGCGGAAGGGCGCGTCGTCCTGCCGGCGCTGGTGGGGCAGGGACTCCAGCCACGCGAGCAGGGTGCCGCCTTCATGCCAGGGCGTGCGGGCGCTGGGCTGGGTGATGTTGTCCCCGCGACTGGCGCTGACGGGGAAGAGCCGCACGCCCTCGAAGCCGAGCGCGTGGGCGAAGTCCGCCAGCTCGGTGCCGATGCGCTCGAAGGTGCCGCGGTCGAAGCCCGTGAGGTCCATCTTGTTCACCGCCACGGCCAGGTAGGGGATGCCCAGCAGCGAGGCGATGTACGCGTGGCGGCGCGTCTGCGGCAGCACGCCCAGTCGCGCGTCCACCAGGATGACCGCCGCGTCCGCCGTCGAGGCGCCGGTGGCCATGTTGCGCGTGTACTGGATGTGGCCCGGCGTGTCCGCGACGATGACCTTGCGCCGCGCGGTGCTGAGATAGCGGTAGGCAACGTCGATGGTGATGCCCTGCTCACGCTCGGCGCGCAGGCCGTCGGTGAAGAGGGAGAAGTCCAGCTCCTCCTCGTCCGCGCCGGCCGCGGCCTTCAGGCCCTGGACCAGCACCTCGGAGGGCACGGACACGGCGGCGGCGGCCCGCTTCGCGCTGGCCTTCCGCACGGCGGAAATCTGGTCTTCGAAGAGCCCGTCGCACTCGTAGAGGAGCCTGCCGATGAGGGTGGACTTCCCGTCATCCACGGAGCCGACCACGACGAGCCGGAGCAGCTCCCGGGCGGCATGCTGGTCGAGCAGTTGCTGCAAGCCGGTGTCCATTAGAAGTAGCCCTCGCGCTTCTTGAGCTCCATGGAGCCCTCTTCGTCGTGGTCGATGAGTCGGCCCTGCCGCTCGGACTGGCGGGCGTTCACCATCTCGTGGATGACGGTCTCCACCGTGGTGGCGGAGGACTCGATGGCGCCGCTGAGCGGGTAGCAGCCCAGGGTACGGAAGCGCACGCGCCGGAGTTCGGGCTTCTCCCCGGGCCGCAGCCGCATGCGCTCGTCATCCACCATGAGCAGCGTGCCGCCCCGGTCAATGACAGGACGCTCCGCCGCGAAGTAGAGCGGCACCACGGGGATGCGCTCGCGCAGCACGTAGTGCCACACGTCCAGCTCCGTCCAGTTGGACAGCGGGAAGACGCGCATGCTTTCGCCCGCGTCGACGCGGCCGTTGAAGAGATTCCACAGCTCCGGCCGCTGGCGGCGCGGGTCCCACTGTCCGTGCCGGTCCCGGAAGGAGAACACCCTCTCCTTGGCGCGGGACTTCTCCTCGTCGCGCCGCGCGCCACCGAAGGCCGCGTCGAAGCCATGCGTCGCCAGCGCCTCCAGCAGCGCCTGCGTCTTCATCGCATGGGTGTACTTCTGGCTGCCGTGGTCGAAGGGGTTGATGCCCTCGGCCAGCGCGCGCTGGTTCTGGTGGATGATGAGGCGCAGTCCGTGGCGCGCCACGAAGGCGTCCCGGAACGCATACATGTCTCGGAACTTCCAGGTGGTGTCCACGTGGAGCAGCGGGAAGGGCAGGGGCGCGGGGTGGAAGGCCTTGCGTGCCAGGTGCAGCAGGACCTGGGAGTCCTTGCCGATGCTGTAGAGCATCACCGGGTTGGCGAACTCGGCCACCGTCTCCCGGAGGATGTGGATGCTCTCCGCTTCCAGCTCCGACAGGTGGGACGCCCGCGCGAACGTGTGCTCACTCATGACCGCCCTCCGCCACGCGCGCTGGCGCGTGTCCATGCTCTGTGATTCCTTGCGCCACCAGCGAAGGCAGGCGCGCGCGCAGCGAGACGACCTCGCCCACGATGAGCAGCGACGGCGAGCCGAGCGCGTCACGCGTCACCGCCTGAGCGATGTGGCTCAGCGGAGCCTCCACCACCCGTTGATGCTCCCACGTGCCCGCCTCCACCACGGCGGCCGGGGTGGACGCGGAACGCCCCGCGCCGACCAGCGCGCGCACCGTCTCCTCCAACCGGCTGCCCGCCATGTAGAGGACCAGCGTCTGGGCCTTCGCCAGGAAGTCCCAGTCCGGTGCGCTGCCGCCTCGGTATGCAGTGGCGAACGTCACCGCGCCGGAGACACCCCGGTGCGTGACGGGAATGGCCGCCGCCGCGGGCACGGCTGTCCCTGCGGTGAGGCCGGGCACGACTTCATAGGGGATGCCCGCCTCTTCCAGCGCGAGCGCTTCCTCTCCGCCGCGGCCGAAGACGAAAGGGTCACCGCCCTTGAGCCGCACCACGCGGCGCCCCAGCAGCGCCTGGGCGATGAGGATGACGTGAATCTCCTCCTGGCTCACGGAGTCGCCGCCGCCCTCTTTGCCCACGTAGATGATCCGGGCGTGGGGCCGCGCATGCTCGAGCACGCCAGGGTGGACCAACCGGTCATGAACGACGGTGTCCGCCTCCCGGAGCACGCGCGCGGCGCGCAAGGTCAACAGCTCCGGGTCTCCCGGACCCGCGCCGACCAGGAACACTCGGCCTCTCGTCTGCTCTCTCATCGTGTCTCTCCAAGAATCTTCGAGTGCTCCAACTCCGCGCGGAGCTGAGCCCAGGCGGCCTTGCGCTCGCCTCGCTCCAGCAGCGCGCCGATGTCTCCCACCGCCACCTGCTTCAGCAGCCGCTGGCGCGCTTCGCCTCGGGGCAGGTGCTCGCGGAGCCATCCGCTGAGTCGCGCCAGCCAGATGTGGTGTCGCGTCACCTGGGCGGTGAGTGTTTTGCGCAGGTGGCTGGCGAGCGCGGGGGCCCGCCCCGCCGAGGACACGGCGACGGTGATGGGGCCGCGCCTGCCGACGGAGGGCAGGGTGAAGTCACACAGCGCTGGTTCGTCCGCGGTGTTGACCCACAGGCCCAGGTTCCGGGCTTCGGTGGCCACCTGCCGGCTCACGGCCACGTCATCCGTGGCCGCGAGCACCAGGTGATGGCCGCGCACGTCGCCGGCCTCGTAGGAACGGGGCTGCCATTCCAGGCGCCCATCGGCTGCGAGCCGCCGCAGCGTGGCGGTGGCCTCCGGCGCGATGACACGCAGCCGGGCGCCGGCGTCGAGCACCGCGAGGGCACGGCCCTCCGCGATGGCGCCGCCGCCCACCAGCAGGACGGAGCGTCCCTCGAGTCGAAGGCACACGGGATAATCCAGGGCGTGTAAAGGCATGGCGTGCTTCATCGGACCGGGTGGAGGCCGCACTCGCGGTTCTCCGCGGACTCCCACCACCAGCGGCCCGCGCGCTCGTCTTCGTAGGGTTTCACCGCGCGCGTGCAGGGCGCACAGCCGATGGACGGGTAGCCACGGTCATGGAGTGCGTTGTAGGGCACGCTCTTCGCCCGGACGTAGGCCCAGATGTCCCGGCTGCTCCACGTGGCCAGCGGGTTGAGCTTGAGCAGCCCATGCGCGCTGTCCACCTCCAGCGTCGCCACGTCGGTGCGGGTGACGGACTGCTCACGGCGCAATCCCGTCACCCACGCCTGTTGGCCCGCGAGCGCGCGCGACAGGGGCTCCACCTTGCGGATGGCGCAGCATTCCTTGCGCGCCTCCAGGCTCTGGCGGAAGGAGAAGTAGCCCTTCGTGGACTCCAGCGCCTCCACGCGCGCGCGCTCGGGGAAGTACGTCTCCACGGTGACGCCGTAGCGCTTACGCACGACCTCCATGAGCTCGTACGTCTCCGGGGGCAGGCGTCCGGTGTCGAGCGTGAAGAGGCGCAGGCTGGGCGCATGCTGGCGCGCCAGGTCGATGAGGACCATGTCCTCCACGCCGAAGCTGGAGGCGATGGCCGCGCGCGCGCCGAAGCGGCGCTCGGTCCAGGCGAGGAGGTCCTGCGCGGGGGCGTCCTTCACTTCAGCGGCTTCGGCGAGCAGGGCCGAGGCATGGGGCTGCGGGGGCGACATGGTGACTCCAGGAAAAGAAAAGGCCCGCCTCTTTCGAGGGCGGGCCGCACGAGCAAGAAGGTTCGAGAAGGACGCGCTACACGCTTCTCGATGCTCGGCACCCGCCTGCAGGCGGACACGCGGGACACGCACGGCACAGACAGAACGCGCCACCCATGGCACAGGCGTCATCACCCCCGGCGGGGAGCACGGGAGAGCGGGGGACACGGGCGTCGGTGGTGAAGGTCATGGGTGAGGAGAGCGGTGCAGGGCTGGGGGAGGAAACGAAAACGGCCCGGTTCCTGGGACAGGAGACCGGGCCGGGAAGAGCGCGAAGAGGGAGGCTTGGAAGGGCGTCCCGTATGCGCGTCAACAACCCAGGTCCGGCTGACGACAGCAGGCACACGACGGACAGCAGCGGCTGGCAAACGGCGCGGCGGTCGGTGTGTGGGAGTGCGTCATCGCGAAGACCTACGCTAGCGGCTGTTTCAGGCGCGCGTCAACCCGTCCTCCTTGACGCGGTATGCGGGGCTGGGCCAGCCCGGGGGACGCCCGCTCGCCCGCCCGTCTGGAGGGCGGGACACGGCGCCATCGGGTGAATGTCCGCGCAGACCTTGGAAGGAGGCGGGGAGGCGAGCCCTCGTTGCCCATGCGGCAGCGGGCATCACCTTTTGCGGCAAGCCGGATTCACCCGTCACCCATGGAGGCCATCGATGGCGAGCACCAACAAGGACGTCGAGACGCTCAACTCGTTCCTGCGCGGCGAGATCTCCGCCGTGGAGACCTATCGCAAGGCGATCGGGCACGTCTCGGACGGACTGGCCCGTGACGCGCTGGAGTATTGCCAGCACGACCACGAGCACCGGGTCGAAGAGATTCGCGAGCGCATCCTGAAGATGGGCGGTGAGCCCGTGGAGAGCTCTGGCATGTGGGGCACCTTCGCCAAGCTGGTCCAAGGCGGCGCGGACATCCTGGGCGAGAAGGCCGCCATCCAGGCGCTGGAGGAGGGCGAGGACCATGGCCTCGCCGACTACCAGCGCGACGCGGACCAGGTGCATGGGGAGAATCGACGCTTCGTGCGGATGGAGCTGATTCCCGCGCAGAAGCGGACGCATGAGCGGCTCAGCCGTCTCAAGCGCACCCTTCACTGAGCGCGTGCCGCGCGGATGCGCGCCGGCCGGGTGTCTCGTTCCGGGCGCCCGGCCGGATTTTTCTCAACCCGTGCGACACGACACCGGTTTGAATCCCCGGGCATCCCGCCCGTCTCAGGCCATGCGCGGCGCCCTGAACCCTCCCCAGACGGGGTGTTGGAGCTTGTGCGCATGGCATGCGATACCTGGGGGGCTCGTCGCGTTTAGGGAGGCGGAGCATGTCGCCGGACCGCGGTCCATCGGAACGGGATCCACGCCCGCAGCAGGTCTCCGGCGAGGAAGCCCGGACCGTGCCCGCGCCCTCCACCTCGCTGATGGACGCCAGCCATGCGGGGACGCTGAGCGCGGGTTGTGAAGCCCTCTTCCGCTCCACCGAGACGACGCTCCAGTGGGCCTGGCGGGTGCTGAAGTGCGCGAAGGCGGGTCCGGGCGCGGGTCCCCTGGTCACGTCCGCCCGTCAGTGCGCGCTCGAGTTCCTGGATCGCGTTCCGCCTCATGTGCGCCGCGGCGTGGCGGAGCTCCTGGGGTACAGCAGCCTGTGGCAGGCGGTGTGTACGCGGCTGGGACGCCCGGTGGCTCGCTCCACCGAGGAACTGCAGCATGAGCTGGGCGAGGACCTCCAGGTCCTGCTCCACGGCGCCCAGGCGCGTCTGGGGACCGCCGCCGCGCTGGAGCAGGGGCTCCTGGTCCACCTGGGGCGGCTGCGCGATTCCCGTCGAGGGGAGCCGGGCGCGCCGCTGGAGCTGCGCGCGGCCCTGGACGCCTTCACCCACTCCCTGTCCGAGCTGATGACCGCGGCCAGCGCCTACCGCCGCGCGTGGGAAGCCGCCGAGACGGAGCTGTCCGAGTCCGCAGCGTGGCTGGGCGCCGGAGACCCGGGCTTCTGCTCGTGGATGGCGGACCACCTGTCAGAGACGGTCTTCGCGTGGCGCAATGCCCAGGCCTCCGTCCGCATGCTGCGCGAGCTGGGAGAGCTGTCCCAACAGTCGTAGCCGGACGCCTGCCTCACGCGTCCACAAGGATGCGGTGCCGGTACAGCTCCAGCAGGACGTCCTCGGACAGGTCCGCCTGCTTGTGCTCGCGCAGGTGCTGGCGCACGGCGTCCACGGGCTCGCGTCCGGTGAAGTCGACGAGCAGCCCATAGGCTTCACCGGGCAGGGCCACGGCGTCATATTCGCTGTATGCGCCCAGGGCCACGCTGCCGTCCTGCATCCACTGGACGGTAGCATCGGGGTTGAGCTTGAGCGTGCGCGGCAGCTGGGGCGCCACGGCGGTGTGGTGGAGCTTCTCCAGCGTCTTCAGCTCGATGGTGCCATCCAGGCCCAGCAGCTTCTCCACGCCGTCCGGGGGCAGCGCCTTCACCAAGTGGTAGCACTCCCGGAAGTAGTCGAGCTCGAGGCCTTCGTAACCCTTCCACAGCGCCGCGTAGGACTTGGCGGGCGGCGCGGTGTCATCCAGGTCCTCCACGGTGAGCGGCCCGGGCTGCGTCTCCGCGCGGTCCCTGCCGGACAGCACGTAGTCGGGGAGGAGCTGGAGCGTCGTCCAGCGTGACAGCTGGATTTCGGCCAGCGTCAGGTACGTCTTGAGGGACATCCAGAACTTGCGGCCGTCCGCGCCCGCCACGTACTTGCAGAAGAAGGTGGAGCAGACGGCTTCGCGGTAGGGCCAGATGGTGCAGCCGCCGCTGTCCGCGGAGAAGTAGCCGCAGCGCAGGGACGCGGCCCGGCCGAAGAACTGGTGGCCGTTCTTGTAGAGGAACTGGAACTTGGCGGGAGGCTTCACCCACTGCGGCGTGACGCCCACGCGGCTGGCGATCTTCGCCTCCATGCGGCGCCGGCCCTCGGCCAATTCGGGGCGGTCATCGGACAGCAGCGCGCCCACCAGGTAGTTGGGCAGGCGCGGTGAGTACGTGCAGCACTTGGTGTCCGGCCGGAACATGCGGCTCACGCCGTCAACGGAGTCGACGGCGCCCTGCGCGGAGTCCTGGCTCATGGCGCAGTTCGAACAGGTGGCCTTGCTCTCCTCGGGAACGTCCTGCCGGAAGAAGTCAGGAAGGAGGTCGCGGTAGAGAAGGGGAAGGCTGTCGAGCAGGCGTGGCATGGCGGCTCCGGGAAGGTGTCCACCGACACGCCGGACTCACCGGCGCGGGCTTTCTTCCCGGAGCCTGACGAGCGGAACGACGCGTCGAGCGGCCTAGAAGTAGCAGATGGAGTCGACGCCGCAGTAGCCCTGAAGGTCTCCGCACTGACAGTGGTAGTCATCCGCACAGAGCATCGTCGAGCAGAAGGGGCCACCTGGGCCGCCGGTGCCGCCGCCCGTTCGATAGGTGTACTCGCACACGGAGTTCACGCAGGCGGCCGTCTGCGCACTGGGACACGCGTTCGCACACTCCCAGTCCTCGTCACAGAAGGACTGGAAGCAGATGGCCAGCGAGGACTCGGCGCTCGCGCTGTTCTCACAGAGCGCCTCGGGCCCGGAGCTGATGGGGTCGGCCGCCGCGACGGTCGCGAACGTCAGCAGCAGGGCGGCACTCCAGGCGAAGGGACGGCGGATGAGAGACATGGATGCTCCTGCGCCGACACCCCGGGCGGGAGTGCATGGGAATATCGGGCTGTCAAAGAATACCAGGATGCATCTGGGGTGAATGCAGGCGTTCTTGCTCGCTTGCATTCAATGTCAGACATTCTTGCCGGCCGACGTGGCACGTCGCGCGAAGATTCCGTCCCGACTGACGCGCCGCGTGTCACGCCCTCTGCGTGAGCTTCCCATGCGCTCCGTGAGGGGTCGCCTTCGTGAGTCGTGTTTCACCCGCGCAGGCAGGTCAAAAAAGCATGGCTGTAAGTGAAATAGCGCGATGACCTGACGGTACAGGTGGCGTGTCCGGTAGGCTACGAAGCCAATGCCGTGGGTCATCCCCCCGTTGACCACTCGGAGGTGTGCCATGGACGGATCCGGTCCCCTCCCGTTTCCGGTTGAATCCCAGGACGTTGGCGTCATCGGACGCGTGCATGCGGCGCTGACGCATCAGTTTCCACACCTGCATCCGGTGGCGCGTCATGCCATCAGCGGGCTCGTGCGTTTCTGCGACGGGTGGCGGCGGCTGTTTCCGGCGCGGTGGCCGACCCAGGTGGTGCCCGCGCTGACGAGGTGGGAGCAGTTCCTGACGACCGAGCCCCGCTCGCGCCGCATCATGGTGACGGTGCAGCCGTTGGGCGTGGAAACGGACGGCGGGGCGTGGGCACCGGTGCTGCTGGCGCGTGTGGCGCGCTGGTACCGCGACAGCCGCGGCGTGCGCCGGCAGAACCAGCCCTTGGACGTCTGGGTGGCGCGCCTGGGCCGTGAAGGCTCCGATGCACGCCAACGCGTTCAGGACGCGGACGTCCTCACCGCGGCCATCACGTGCGAGGACGGGGGGCTCCAGGTGGTGCGTTTGTCCCTGGACGACGCGGCGCTGACGCCTGATGCGGTGGCGGCGTTGCTGGCGCGCACGCCCAGCCGCTCGCTGGCCGAGGCACGCCGGGATGGCCTGTTCCCACAGGTGCTGGTGGACCGCGCCTCGCGAGGCGACAGCGCCTGGACGTCCCACCTGCTGACGTCGAGCGCCTGGTTCGGTGCGAGAGTGGACGCGGCGACGGGCGCCCTGGAGCTGAGCTTCGACCACCTGGTGATGGATGGCACCGCGATGGCCGAGCTCTCGCTGGCGGCCTCGGAGGGGTTGCCGCGCAGGGAGGGCCGCGCGGCGCCGGGTGAATGGCTCACCGGTCCCGAGGAGCCGTCGCCGCTGCTGCGAGTGGAGTTGCCGGAGGGGCTCGACTTCCGGAACCTCACCTGCGCGATGCTCCAGGCGGTGCAGCGGGCCGGCGAGGGCGTGTTCCCTGTCGACAATCCCACGCTGCTGGTGCCGGTGCTGCCCGCGTCGCCGCACACCGTGGCGCGGAAGTGGCGGCGCATTGGTATCGCGGTGGTGCCCTCGCGGACGCGCACAGGGCCGATGACGCCCGCGCACGTCGCGCACCTGCTGGAGCAGACGCGGCGGGGCGGCGGCGTGCTGCAGGACATCTTCTCCACGTTGTACTCACCGGCGCTGCCGTGGTGGATGCCCTCGCTCACCACGCACGGCTTCGCCTTCACACCCTTGCTGCGGCAGGTGCCCGCCGCCCTGGGAGGCAATGCCCTGCTGTCCAAAATCACCTTGGAGGTCGACGATGATGAAGCGCTGGCGCGGCATTCCCCGCTCTTCTTCAACACGATGCGGCCGCTGTGTGCCGTGGGGGGCGGCGTGGCTCTCTGCGTGACGGAGGTCCTCCACGCGACGCCCTCGGGCGTGCGCAAGCGCTTCTTCGCTGCGCTCGCGGGCAGTGGTGCCCTGGGCACGCGCGAGAAGCTGCTGGCCTTCCGGGATGTGCTCGTCGCGGAGGCGGCCAGCAGGGCCCGGTCGCGACGTCCGGCACTCCCTTGAACCTTCCTGGTCTTCCGTCACGAGAGCTCTCCATGGTCTCCCCCCACGACCCCGGACGCATCCGGCCGCGACCGCACCTCCAGTTCCCCTTCGACGCGAGCTTCCCGCGCATCTGGCACCGCAACGGCCCTGGCACCACGCACCTGTGGAACGGGCTCAACATGCTCTTCCCCCAGGGCGAGCGGTTCTTCGTGCGCAGCGTCAACCACTACATGCCGCAGCTGGCGGACACGCCCGCGCTGCACGCGCAGGTGAAGGCCTTCTTCGCGCAGGAAGGCAAGCACGCGCGCGAGCACCAGGACTACATCGAGCTGCTGGAGTCCCAGGGCTACGACATCCGCCGCTTCATGCGGCGGTACGAGTCATTCCTCTGGGGCGTCATCGATGCGAAGTTTCCGCCGTCGCTGCGGCTGTCCATCACCGCCGCGCTGGAGCACTACACGGCGCTGATGGGCGAGAACACGCTGACGCTGGGCGTGTTCGCGGACGGCCACCCGGCGATGCGCAACCTCATCGAGTGGCACGCCGCCGAGGAGATTGAGCACAAGGCGGTGGCCTTCGACGTGCTGCGGAAGGTGGCACCGGGCTATGGGCTGCGCGTGCTGGGCATGGTGCTGGGCGTGTTGTCGCTCTTCGCCCTGTGGTTCGCCGCCACGGTGACGCTGCTGCGCCAGGAGCGTGGGCTGGGGTGGACGGGGTTGCTGCGCGAGCTGTGGCGCGCTCACCGGAAGGACCCGGTGCTGTTCCAAGTGCTGGGGCGGGGCTTGCGGCAGTACCTGCGCCCCTCCTTCCACCCGCTGGACAATGACAACCTGGAGTTGGCCAGGGCCCACCTGGCGACCCTGGAGGCGCCGCCTCCGGAGGTCCCGGAACGCGAAGCGGCATAGCGGCGCGAACGCACGCCTGGTGAGGGGGCATCCCGCGCGGGGGTTATTCCCTGGAGGAGCGTGAGGCTTGATTGCTCCTGCGATGCCCCGTCCGGCGCCCTGGGGGACGGGTACGTCTGTTGGCGGTGCTTCCCGCTTTGTCACGAGCGGTGCGCAGGCTCTGACGTGCGGCTGACACCTACCGTGGCTCCTGCCCGCGTGTCCGGCAGGCGTCCCGGCGCGAACTCTTCACGCGCCGGGCCGACACACGGTGATAAGGACGGCCCCGCTGTTACCCAGAGCCACGATCTCGACCCATGTCCAGCATGCACACCCTGCGTGGGGCTCCGGCCCTTTCTGACTTCAGGCTCGCCAAGCTCCTGGCCCAGTGCCGTGAGCGGGTGCCCTCCGTTTCATCCATCTATGCGGAGTTCGTGCACCTCATCGACGCTCCGACGCCCCTCTCCGAGGCGGACCTGGCCACCCTGGGCCGCCTGCTCGACTACGGGCCTCGCGTGGCCACGGGCGCGCGCACCGGCAGCCTGCTGCTCGTGCTGCCTCGGCCGGGCACCATCTCCCCCTGGTCCTCCAAGGCCACGGACATCACCCACAACTGCGGCCTGGGCGAACGGGTGCGGCGCATGGAGCGCGGCACCGCCTTCTTCATCGCGGGCCCCGACGGGCAGGCGTTGCAGGACGCGGAGCTGGAGCGCCTGAAGCCGGTGCTGCATGATCGGATGACGCAGGCGGTGATGGGGCGTCTCGAAGACGCGGCCATCCTGTTCGCCGGGCACACGCCCCGGCCCTTCACGACGGTGGACGTGCTGGGCGGAGGCCGCGCGGCATTGGTGACCGCCAACCGCGAGCTGGGCCTGGCCCTGGCCGACGACGAGATGGACTACCTGGTGGCGCGCTTCACCGAGCTGAAGCGCAACCCCACCGACGTCGAGCTGATGATGTTCGCGCAGGCCAACAGCGAGCACTGCCGGCACAAGATCTTCAACGCGAGCTGGACCATCGACGGCAAGCCGCAGGAGCGCTCGCTCTTCCAGGCCATCAAGAACACCTACGTCCAGCACAAGGAAGGCGTGCTCGGCGCGTACAAGGACAACGCGGCCGTCATCGAAGGCTTCGAGGTGGACCGCTTCTTCCCGTCCCCCGAATCCGGTGAGTGGGGCTCCGTGCGCGAGCCGGCCCACATCATGATCAAGGTGGAGACGCACAACCACCCGACGGCCATCTCCCCGTACCCGGGCGCCGCCACCGGCGCGGGCGGCGAGATTCGCGATGAAGGGGCCACCGGCCGTGGCGCCCGGCCCAAGGCGGGCCTCACCGGCTTCAGCGTGAGCCACCTGCGCATCCCCGGCTTCGAGCAGCCCTGGGAGCAGCCCTACGGCAAGCCGGACCGCATCGTCTCCGCGCTGGACATCATGGTGGACGGCCCCCTGGGCGGCGCGGCCTTCAACAACGAGTTTGGCCGGCCGAACCTCACGGGCTACTTCCGCAGCTACGAGGTGCAGGTCCCCACGCCCGGTGGCGTGGAGGTGCGCGGCTACCACAAGCCCATCATGATTGCCGGTGGCCTGGGCAACATCCGCGCGCCGCACGTGCAGAAGGGGCGCCTGCAGCCGGGTGACAAGCTCATCGTCCTGGGCGGGCCCGCGATGCTCATCGGCCTGGGCGGTGGCGCGGCGTCCTCCATGGCGCAGGGCGCGAGCGCGGCGGACCTCGACTTCGCCTCCGTGCAGCGGGACAACGCGGAGATGGAGCGGCGCTGCCAGGAGGTCATCGACAGCTGCTGGGCGCTGGGCGACAAGAACCCCATCCGCTCCATCCACGACGTGGGCGCCGGCGGCCTGTCCAACGCGGTGCCGGAGCTGGTCCACGACAACGACCTGGGCGGACGCCTGGAGCTGCGCGCGGTGCCCAACGCCGAGCCGGGCATGTCGCCGGTGGAGATCTGGTGCAACGAGGCGCAGGAGCGCTACGTGCTGGGCGTGGCGCCGGAGGACCTGGCCCGCTTCGCCGCGCTGTGCGAGCGGGAGCGCGCGCCCTTCTCCGTGCTGGGTGACGCCACCGCCGAGCAGACCCTGAAGCTGGGGGACACGCAGTTCGGCAACGCGCCCATCGACCTGCCCATGGACGTGCTCTTCGGCAAGCCGCCGCGCATGCACCGTGACGTGACGTCGCGCCCGGTGTCGTTCGCGCCGCTGACGCTGGATGGCTCGCTGGCGTTGCTGGCGGAGCGCGTGCTGAGCCACCCCACGGTGGCGGACAAGAGCTTCCTCATCACCATTGGCGACCGCACCGTGTCAGGGCTCAGCAGCCGGGACCAGATGGTGGGCCCCTGGCAGGTGCCGGTGGCGGACTGCGCGGTGACGCTGTCCACCGTGACGAGCACCACGGGCGAGGCCATGTCCATGGGCGAGCGCACGCCGCTGGCCCTCATCGACGCGGCGGCCTCCGCGCGCATGGCGGTGGGCGAGGCGCTCACCAACATCGCCGCGGCCCGCATCGGCAAGCTGTCCGACGTGAAGCTGTCCGCCAACTGGATGGCCGCGGCGGGCAGCCCGGGCGAGGACGCCAGCCTCTACGCCGCCGTCCACGCGGTGGGCATGGAGCTGTGCCCCGCGCTGGGCCTCACCATCCCCGTGGGCAAGGACTCCATGTCCATGCGCACCGTCTGGGAGGAGGGCGGTGCCCGCAAGGCCGTGACGTCGCCGGTGTCGCTCATCATCTCCGCGTTCGCGCCGGTGCTGGACGTGCGCAAGTCCCTGACGCCGCAGTTGGTGGACGTGGCGGACGACACGCGGCTGCTCTTCATCGACCTGGCGCGTGGGAAGCAGCGGCTGGGCGGCTCCGTGGTGGCGCACGTCCACGGGCAGGTGGGGCCGGAGAGCCCGGACGTGGAGGACCCCGCGCTGCTGCGTGGCTTCTTCGCCGCGGTGCAGGCGCTCAGCGAGAGCGGCTCGCTGTTGGCGTACCACGACCGCTCCGACGGCGGCCTGTGGGCCACGCTGTGCGAGATGGCCTTCGCGGGCCGCTGCGGACTGGACGTGGATCTGGCGCCGCTGGGCGGTGACGTGGCGGCGGCTCTCTTCAACGAAGAGCTGGGCGCGGTGGTGCAGGTGCGCGCCTCGGACGTGATGCGCGTGCGCGAGGTGCTGGCGCAGCAGGGCCTGTCACGGGATGTCCACGAGCTGGGCCGCCCGGTGACGGCGTTGCAGGTGCGCGTGCGCCACGGCGGCGACACGCTGCTGGCGGAGGACACGTTGGCCCTGCGCCGCACGTGGTCCCGCGTCAGCCACGAGATGCAGAAGCTGCGCGACAACCCCTCCTGCGCGGACCAGGAGTCCGCCGCGAGGACTGACGCGGCGGACCCGGGCCTGTCGCCGAAGCTGACGTTTGACCCGGCCCAGGACGTGGCCGCGCCCTTCATCGCGAAGGGGGCCCGTCCTCGCGTGGCCGTGCTGCGCGAGCAGGGCGTCAACAGCCAGCAGGAGATGGCCGCGGCCTTCACGCGGGCGGGCTTCGCCGCGGTGGATGTCCACATGAGTGACATCCTGTCGGGGCGAGTGTCGCTCGAGGGTTTCAAGGGCGTACTGGCGTGCGGCGGCTTCTCCTACGGAGACGTGCTGGGCGCGGGCGGCGGGTGGGCGAAGTCCATCCTCTTCAACCCTCGCGCGCGGGACGCCTTCGCCGCCTTCTTCGCGCGACCGGACAGCTTTGGTCTGGGCGTGTGCAACGGCTGCCAGATGATGTCGCAGCTCAAGGACATCATCCCGGGCGCGGAGCACTTCCCCCGCTTCGTGCGCAACGCCTCCGAGCAGTACGAGGCGCGCCTGTCCCTGGTGGAGGTGTCGAAGACGCCGTCGCTCTTCTACCAGGGCATGGAAGGCAGCCGGATGCTCATCGTCACCTCGCACGGCGAGGGCCGTGCGGAGTTCCCCAGCGCGGAGGACGCCGCCCGCGTCAACGGGCTGGGGCTGGTGACGACGCGCTGGGTGGACAACCACGGGCGGGTGGCGGAGGCGTATCCCGCCAACCCCAATGGCTCCCCCCACGGCATCGCCGGTCTGACGACGCGGGATGGACGCTTCACCATCACCATGCCGCATCCGGAGCGCGTGCACCGCTCCGTGCAGCACTCGTGGCGGCCTCGCGAGTGGGGCGACGACGGCCCCTGGATGCGCATGTTCCGCAACGCCCGCGTCTGGCTGGGCTGAGCACCGCGGGTTCGCTGGGCGGGGAGCAGGGCCGGTACAGCATCCGGCCCGCTCACCCGTTCCGTGAGGAGGCTATGCCTTGACCAGCTCCAGCGGCTGGCCTTCGGGGACGTGCTTCATGGACACCGAGTTCATGCAGTAGCGCAGGCCGGTGGGCGGAGGGCCGTCGGGGAAGACGTGGCCCAGGTGCCCGTCGCAGCGCGCACAGCGGACCTCGGTGCGAATCATGCCGTGCGAGACGTCCTGGATTTCCGTTACCGCGTCGGGCGCCACCGGCTGCGTGAAGGACGGCCAGCCCGTGCCGGACTCGAACTTCGTGCCCGCCTTGAACAGGGGATTGCCGCAGCCCGCGCACACGTAGGTGCCGGGCGTCTTCGTGCCCAGGAAGCACCCGGAGCCAGGCCGCTCGGTGCCATGGCGGCGGAGGACTTCATACTCCTGGGGGCTCAAGCGCTTGCGCCATTCGTCGTCGCTGAGGGTGAGCTTGTCGACCATGCCTTCCTGCTCCTTGTCCGGGCCCGGACCGGGGCCCACGCGCACATCAGATGCGCATCCTGCCCCAGCGTCGCGCCTGGTGGGCAGCAAGGTGTGAGGGAGCTTGTCCGGCTCCTCGCTTCAGGGCCAGGCGTAATCCGGGAGGCGACGGCGGGGCGCCGGGGTTCAACGGGAGTGGGGAGGGGCGTCATGCCAAGTGAGGAGCGTGCAATGCGGATTGGCGAGCTGATGACCAAGAACCTGGAGACCATCGAAGCGGGCGAGCCCATCCGGGCCGCGGCGCTGAGGATGCGCACGTGCAACATCGGCTCCCTGCCGGTGCTGGAGGGTGGGCAACTGGTGGGCATGCTGACGGACCGAGACATCGCGGTGCGGTCCGCGGCGCTGGGGCAGGACCCGAACACCACGCCCGTGCGCGAGGTGATGACGGCCACGGTCATCACCTGCGACGTGGACGCGACGCTCGAGGTGGCGGAAAAGGTGATGGAGGAGAAGATGGTGCGTCGCCTCGTGGTGGTGGACGGTGAGCGGCGGCCAGTGGGGCTCTTGAGCCTGGACGACCTGGCCACGGTGCCAGAGGAAGTCCTGCACGCGGGCGAGGTGCTGGAGCGGCTCCAGCAGGTCTGAAGCGACGGGGCGCGAGCGGTGCGGTTCACCGCTCGCGCCCTGGTGTCACCCTCAGGCGTCCGGGGCCGGACGGCACGACGCGACGAGCTCCGCCGCGGCGTCCTCCCACGGGACGTCCCGCTGCGCGCCGTCCCGCTGCCGCAGGCGGACGTTGCCCGCGGCCACCTCTCGTGCGCCCGCGACCACCAGCCACGGGACGCCCGCCGCGTGGGCATCCAGGACCTTGCGGGATAGGGATTCACCCCGCCGGTCCACGCTGGCGCGGCAGCCCGCCTCCTGGAGCTTCGCGGCGAAGCGCTCGGCGTAGTCGCCCGCGCTTTCACCCACGGCGGCCACCACCACCTGCTGCGGCGCCAGCCAGGGCGGTAGCGCGCCGCCGTGGTGTTCCAGCATGACGCCGATGAAGCGCTCCAAGCTGCCGAGCAGCGCGCGGTGAAGCATCACCGGACGGACGCGGGCCCCGGAGGCGTCGACGTAGTGGAGGTCGAAGCGCTCCGGCAGCACGAGGTCCAGTTGGATGGTTCCGCACTGCCACGCACGCCCCAGCCGGTCCTTCAGGACGAACTCCAGCTTGGGCCCGTAGAAGGCGCCCTCGCCCGGCTGCATGTGGCAGTGGAGCCCCGCTTCCTTCGCGGCCAGGAGGAGCCAGGACTCGGCCTTGTCCCAGAGCTCATCGCGCCCCGCGCGCGACGCGGGCCGGCCGGAGAAGGCCACCTGGACGTCGTCGAAGCCGAAGCCCGCGTAGAAGTCCTTCAGCGAGCGGGCGAAGCGGACGACCTCCGGCACTACCTGCGGCTCGGCGCAGAAGATGTGGCCGTCATCCTGGGTGAACTGCCGCAGGCGGAACAGGCCGTGGAGCGCGCCGCCGGGCTCCGCGCGGTGCACCAGGCCGAACTCGCCCAGGCGCAGCGGCAGGTCGCGGTAGCTGGGCGCCATGCGCTGCACCAGTTCGATGTGGCCGGGGCAGCTCACCGGCTTCACGCCCAGGTGCCGCGCGCCGTCCTCCACCAGGAACATGTTCTCCCGGAAGTTGTCCCAGTGGCCGCTGCGCTCCCACAAGGGCTGCGCGTAGAGCTGTGGGGTGCGGACTTCCTGGTAGCCCTCGCGGCGCATGCGCTGGCGGACGTGCTCCTCCAGCAGCCGGTACAGCACCAGTCCGCGCGGGTGCCAGAACACCATGCCGGGTGCCTCTTCCTGCAGGTGGAAGAGGTCCAGGCGTTGGCCCAGCGCGCGGTGGTCGTGTTCGTCGAGCATTGCTTCGTCTCCGATTCGGAAGGGTGAAACGCCATCCGGTCGGAGCGCTGAGCGAGCGCACGGTTGCCCCGGCCGGAGAAGGCGGGGCAGGGAACCGTGCGTTCGTCAGCTCACCACGTGACGCGCACGGTTCCACGCCCGCCGAAGCGAGTCGTGGTGCCGGTGGTCGTGGTGGTGATGACGAAGCTCACGGCGAAGAAGATGCGAGGGGCGCGGAGAATTGTCAACCCGGCCCCTGCACGGACCCTGCGCCACTGGGAGGGCCCGTGCAGATGTTGCTACGCCAACAGCGACGCGAGCCCGATGAGGCCGGCGATGAGGAAGAACAGCGACTCACCGGCGATGAGGCCACCGCCCATGAGGGACATGGTGCTCATGTCCTCCGGAAGGGCCTCGCCTTCACTCGGGCTGCCACTCACCGCGGGCTCTCCACGCTTGGAGAACGTGTTCCAGACAGACGTCACGATGCCGCCCGCGCCGAACCACAGCGACACCGGGAACGCCACGAAGCCGCCGAACGACGACGCGTAGGGACTGGGAAGCAGGATGGCGTCCACCGTCCAGCCGACGGCGAAGCCCTTTCGGGAACCCTTCACGTATTGCTGGTAGCGCGTGTTGCCTCGCACCACCTTGCGCAGCAGTTCGTAGATGAAGCCGATGGCCAGTCCGAGGAGCAGGGCATTCACGACGGCCTGCGACAGCGAGCCGAGGTCGCGGATGGCGCCCACCAGCTTGTACGTCATCGCGGAGCCCCACTGGCCCACCTCGGCGTTGGGGTTGTCGAGCTGGTTGATGGTGAGCGCCGGGTAGGCGGTCATGAACACGCGCGCCAGGCCCACGCACAGCAGCGCGCCCATGATGACGCCCAGCACCTGATAGCGGAACTGGGTGACGCGGTTGGTGCCCAGGCGCCAGCCGGTGGAGCGGTCCTGCTGCATGTCGCAGCCCACCGAGGTGGAGATGAGCAGGATGGTGGCGGCCATCATGCCCACCAGCGGAACGCGCAGGCCCATCATGGACATCATCAGCACGGAGATGACGAAGGCGCTGGAGATGGGGTTCTGGTCGGTGATGCCAAACGAGATGCCGTTGATGAGCACGAACAGCAGGGCGAGCAGCATGCCGAAGAGGAGCCAGCCGACGGGCTGATTCAGCACCTGCGTGCCCACCACCAGCGTCGCGCCGCCCCAGACACCCACCCAGGCCAGCAGCCGGGGGATGTTGACCTTCTTCCAGGACTCTTCCGCCTCTTCGTCCTTCGCCGAGGCCCGTTCGCGGATGCGCTTCGCCGCCTGAACCGCCAGCAGCGACAGGTCCACCACGGCCGCGCCGCAAATCATCCCCAGGCCGATGACGAAGCCGATTTTTCGGAACGGGTCCTGAGGGCCGAGCCACCCCATCTCACGGAGGGTGGGCACCAGCACCGCGCCGATGACGGCCATCATGATGGCGGGGACGGTGATGCGACTGCCGACAATCATGCCCGCGCCCAGCGTCGCCGCGCTGGTACCGATGGAGGCGACGAAGGCCACCTTCTCGGTCATCCACGCCGCCAGGGCGCCCAGCAGGGTGCCGCCGCCCAGCTTGGAGATGGACGCCTTGAGCAGGCGCTTGTCCGTGAGGGCGCGCAGGATGTTGGCCACCGCCAGCCCGGACGGATAGTCGAGCTGGAGCTTGTCCACGAGCAGCGGCGTGTAGAGCATGCCCACGCCCACGGCGAACATGCCCACGCAGCCGACGAAGAGCATGAGCTGCCAGGCCGCGGGCATCTCCATGCCCAGCCACACCATGGACTGGATGAGCACGGACATGGCGCACAGCGAGGCCACTGACGCGGCCATCGTCTGCATGTAGTTGGCGCCGTGCTTGCCCTCCGCGCCGTACCCGTAGGTGACGGCGCTGCCGAGGATGCCGGCCAGCACCTGGCCGCCGACGAAGAAGCCCACGCTGAAGTTCATGTACGAGGCGGCGATGCCGCCCAGGGGCCCCAGGATGAACAGGGCCACGGCGCTCAGCAGCAGGTGGTACTTCCACGTCCCCACGGGGGGCAGCCAGTGGAAGCGACGTTGGGAGGGCTCCGCGAGCTGTCTCTAATACACATCTCCGAGCCCACGAGACTACGCTGC
>NZ_JAAEAH010000207.1 GCF_010998615.1 Myxococcus sp. CA023
CGCATAAAATACGCGCTGACTATGCCGTCATTGTCGGTGTCAGTCTCACAACCATCGGCGCATTGCTCATGTGCGTTATCCAGCCGCAATGGAGTTACTGGGCGTGCGCGTTCTTGGCGGTTTTCTTAAATCCTATCGGTGCAGATTCGCTCTTCACAGTTTCGAACCTCGTCATTACATCAGTGTTCCCATCGCGTACGCAAGGGCTCGCAGGCGGCGTATTCAATACTGTTGCGCAGATTGGTAAAAGCGTGGGGCTGGCTACGAGTGGTGTGCTTGCGGCCAGTATTACTGAGCACTCGAGATATCGCGAGAAAGCAAGTCCAGAGGCGTTGATGGTGGGATTCAGAGCTGCATTTTGGTACCTGTTTGCGCTGAGTTGTGCTACTGGCATGCTGTTTGTATGGGGCCTGAGAGGTATTGGAAAGGTGGGTATGAAG
>NZ_JAAEAH010000208.1 GCF_010998615.1 Myxococcus sp. CA023
GAGCCGGCGCCGGGCGCGGCACCGGGGCCAGCGAGGCCACGTACGGGGTGGCCGCCGGCTTGCCGGCCGGGGCGGTGGCCGCTTCGGCCGGCGGGACAGCCTCGGCACCGGCCGTGGACGGGGTGACCGGCACGGCGGCCGGGATCACATCCAGCGAGGCGGTGCTCGGCGACGGGGTCGCCCTGCCGTCGAAGTGGCCACGGGTGGCGAACCACACCGGCACCGCCAGCACCGCGGTGATGCCGACATACAGCACGCGGCGACCGAGGTTCTCGGCGATGCGGCGCGCACGCGGGGTATGGGTATGGCTGACCAGGGTGGGCGGAACCACCGGGCCGACCTGGGCCTGTTCCAGCAGCTGGCCGACATCCACGTCGAGCAGGCGCGCATAGCTGCGCAGCTGGCCACGCACGAACACCGGCGCCCCCAGCTTCTGCCAT
>NZ_JAAEAH010000209.1 GCF_010998615.1 Myxococcus sp. CA023
ACATCGTATGGAGCCATCGTCATGTGCGGTGGTGAAGGAGGAATCGATGTTCGCGAGAGTGGGCGGCGGCGACCATCAGGGAACGTCCTTGTCCGCGCGGCTTATTTTCTGCGTTTTGCCTCGGACGAATACCTGACCTGTCCTGTCGGATTTGGCCTTGACCGGCGATCTGGTCCTTGCCTAATCTGCGTGCCTGCGCCACCGGGACTCGCGGCTGGATTTCAGCTCCCCCCGGGGACAAACGGTAGTACCAAAGGGCCCCGCTAGCAGGGCCCTTTGTTTTTTCCGGGCCGCCCCACGCCGGTGGCCCACCGCCCGTTCCGGGCAGGCTCACCGCCGTGCCGTTACCATGGCCGCCTGTATTCGTGCCGGTAAGCGCAATGGACAAGGTTTTCATCGAGGGGCTGACGATCGACGCCCTGATCGGTATCTACGAT
>NZ_JAAEAH010000210.1 GCF_010998615.1 Myxococcus sp. CA023
TGGCCGTGCCGCGTTGGCGGTTGGTTTTGGGCTGGGCGCTTGCCGATGCCCTCGTATGGCCCCTACTTATGTGGCACATGCTCGGCATTGATAATAAGGGCATTCCCCACGAGCTTTTGGACGTGGCGATCCTCGTGCGCGATGGATTCATTATCGCCATGGCGGTGATTGTTCTGCGGCAAATGTGGAATAACACGGAAGATAAAGTGCGTGCTGCGCATACGGGCCGCGAACCAGTGGCGGGAGTATTTCAATGATTGTGACATTAATCGGCATGGTGTCGATCTTGTTGGGCTTTATCTGCGTCATGGCGGCGTTTTGGCTGTTTCATAACAGGGAAGATAAGCGCGGGCCCATCATCTTGGGCGTCCTTGCCATTGTTTTTCTGACCATCATCCCTGCGACGTGTGCTATCTTTTTTGCCGCCACCACGACGG
>NZ_JAAEAH010000211.1 GCF_010998615.1 Myxococcus sp. CA023
GGATTAAAGCGTACTCTTTGCCCAAAAAAAAATTGTTAATAGGAACTTGATACAGATTAGACAGCTCATTTAAAAGAGAAAATGGAATATCAGAACTATCTATTTCATATTTGGACAACGTTTGAAAATGCACATCAGCAGCTTTAGCGGCTTCTTTGCTAGTGAATCCAGCATTAACGCGCGCTGCCTTTAACGACATAGCAGATTATTTTGGCGTATTGAAGTCTACGATTGATCCACGGTATGGCGAGATACCGAAAAATTTAATACCTGTTAAAAAATATAGACAGATTCCTGTTTTGGGAGAAATTGCTTGTGGAGATCCTATTTTAGCTGAAGAAAATATTGAAGAATATAGAGAAGAGATAGACGAAAACTTGCCCACTGGTGGTTCTGTTGCGAAGTTTGAAAATCAAACGCGCCCTCTCTGAACTC
>NZ_JAAEAH010000212.1 GCF_010998615.1 Myxococcus sp. CA023
TCGCCGACAATGCCTGACGCGTTTCCCGATCCGATCCATTACCCCGCCATGCACGATCCCGACTGCCTCTTCTGCAAGATCATCGCCGGCCAGATCCCCTCGCGGAAGGTCTACGAGGACGACGAAGTCTTCGCCTTCCACGACATCCACCCCGCCGCGCCCGTCCACTTCCTCATGGTTCCCAAGGAGCATGTGCACTCCATGTCCGGTGTCTCCGACGCGCATGCCGGCCTGCTCGGCCGCATGATGGTGCTGGCGCCGCGGCTGGCGCTGGAGCAGGGCTGCAATCCGTACCCGGACGGTGGTTTCCGCATCGTGGTGAACACCGGCACGGAAGGCGGCCAGGAAGTGCACCACCTGCATCTCCACGTTATGGGCGGCCCACGCCCCTGGCTGAAGGGCTGAACCGCCCCCGGCGGCGGTCAGGGA
>NZ_JAAEAH010000213.1 GCF_010998615.1 Myxococcus sp. CA023
GTTTTTACGTTTTCTAGGTAATACGAATGCAATGATGCTACTTAAAGCTAATAATGCCATTAATGGTAATGTCATATCTTTATTTGATTCTTCACCAGTTTGTGGTAATGATTTTGCTTTATTTTCTTGTGTATTTTTATTGTTTTGGCTTTGAGTGTGTCTATCATTTGTGTTTTTAATGTTTGCTTTTTGTAATGGAGCACTATCTTTTGCTTCGCTAGAACCTGCTGAAGTTTGAACAACATCTTTTGTTGTTTCTGATGAAGCAGTTGTTGGTTTTGCAACATTTTGAGTCGTAGATACTACCTTAGTTGGAGTTGTACTACTTGATTCTACTTCAGCTTTAGCTGGTTTTGTAGCAGGCGTTTTGTCTTTACCTGACTCACTAGATGCGTCATTTTCTTTTTCAACACTTGGTGATTG
>NZ_JAAEAH010000214.1 GCF_010998615.1 Myxococcus sp. CA023
CTACTACAACATCGACAGCGCCACTTCGTACAAATGCTTCTGCAATTTCTAAACCTTGTTCACCATGATCCGGTTGCGATAAATATAAATTATCGATATCTACGCCTAATGCTTGAGCATATTCTGGATCTAAAGCATGTTCAGCATCGATAAATGCTGCCACCCCGCCATTACTTTGTACTTCGGCAATAGCATGAAGTGCTACAGTAGTTTTACCAGAACTTTCAGGACCATATATTTCAATAATACGTCCTTTAGGATAACCACCGACACCTAATGCATTATCCAATGTCACTGAACCACTTGATGTACTTGAAACACGACGAGCTTTATTGTCCCCAAGTTTCATTACTGCACCTTTACCAAAAGACTTTTCCATATTTTTTATTACTGTATCTAGAGCTTTTTGACGATCATTATCC
>NZ_JAAEAH010000215.1 GCF_010998615.1 Myxococcus sp. CA023
GCCGCAAGGTGGCCTTTTTCCTGTGCGGTCAGTGCGATTGCCGGGTGCGGTAGTCCCGCAGCACCTGGTCGATCACTGCACTGGTGCGGGCGGCGCTGATGCCGTTCGAGGGCGAGTGCCCGTTGCCGCGCAGTTCGTCCACGAGGGAGGCGATCAACGGCTGCTGGATCGACGACGGGTTCGGGATGTCGAAGGCCTGCACGCCCGCTTCGGTTTCCAGCTCCACCGGAACGTCCTCGAAGGTGGCAAAGCGCAGCTGCCCACGGTCGCCGGTGATCTCGATCTGATCCTGGCGGCGGAACGCGCAGAAGCTCCATTGCGCGATGCCGTGTGTCCCCGTCCCGGTGCGGAAGCACATCGAGACGCTGTCCTCGGCGGCGTAGGCGCCGGTCAACGAGCTGGCCAGGCCACGCACAT
>NZ_JAAEAH010000216.1 GCF_010998615.1 Myxococcus sp. CA023
GCCGTGGCCCACGGCCAGATGCCCGAGCGCGAGCTGGAGAAGGTGATGCGCGACTTCGTGGCGCAGCGCTACAACATCCTGCTGTGCTCGACCATCATCGAGACCGGCATCGACGTGCCCACGGCCAACACCATCATCATGAGTCGCGCCGACAAGTTCGGCCTGGCGCAGCTGCACCAGCTGCGCGGCCGCGTGGGCCGCAGCCACCACCAGGCGTATGCCTACCTGATGGTGCCCGACGTGGACGGCCTGACCAAGCAGGCGGCCCAGCGGCTGGACGCGATCCAGCAGATGGAGGAGCTGGGCTCGGGCTTCTACCTCGCCATGCACGACCTGGAGATCCGCGGCGCGGGCGAGGTGCTGGGCGAGAACCAGAGCGGCAACATGCTCGAAGTCGGCTTCCAGCTCTACAACGAG
>NZ_JAAEAH010000021.1 GCF_010998615.1 Myxococcus sp. CA023
GGGGGGGGTGGGGCTGTGTGACACACGCCTGTAGCTCGCGTCCACCCGGAGGAACCCCATGCACTCGCGCCTCGTCATCGTGCTGCCCGTGCTGCTGCTGCTCGTCCCGAGCGCGGTGGGGGCCGCCAAGCGAGACGAGGCCGAGGAGGCCTATCAGGGTGCTCGCAAGGTCTACTACGCGCTGAAGGACGACGCGGCCCGGCGCAAGCTGCGCCATCACTGGCTGAACGTGGTGGCGCGCTTCGAGTCCGTGGCCGCGCGCTTCCCGAAGTCGGACCGCGCGCCGGATGCCCTGTTCACGGCGGCGGAGATGCTCCAGGAGCTGAGCCGCATCTCCTTCGTGGAAGACGACCTCAAGGCCTCCATCACCGACTACACCAAGCTGCTGGAGGGCTACCCGAAGCACCGGCTGTCGGATGACGGTGCGCTGGCGCTCGCGAAGATTCACGTCCACCGGCTGGACCAGCCGGAGTCCGCGCGCAAGGTCCTGACGGAGACGCTGGCCGTCAACGGCAAGGGTGACCGGGCTCGGGAGATGCGGGAGCTGCTGGCCTCGCTGCCGTCGCCCAAGGCCCCGCCGCCGCCCCCGCGCAAGGCCGCGCCTGTCGTGGCGAAGAGTGATTCCTCCGCGTCGGGCAAGACGAGCACCGCTGGCAAGGCGGTCGCCGTGGCCGACTCCGGCAAGAGCTCCGCGTCGAGCAAGGCCGTCGCTTCGACGGATACGTCCGCGTCCGGGAAGAGCGATTCGTCCGCCGCGAACGACACGTCCTCGGCTGGGAAGGGCTCCGCCCCGGGCGATAGCTCCAGCGCGGGCACCAGCGACACGGCCAAGGCCGTTGCCTCGACCGACACGTCCAAGGACGCGCAGCCGGGGCCGGGCGTGGAGGCGTCGGGGCCCGCTGAGCGGCCTTCGTCCAACCTGGTGGCCGCCATCGAGAAGATGGCGCGCGAGCCGTCCCCCAGGATTCCCCAGAAGGAGCCGAGCGCGCCCGTGAAGGCGGACACGCGCGAAGGCAGCCTGGACGCGGCCGTCGCCGCCGCCATGGCCTCGAAGCCCGCTGCCGCGGAGCCCCCGCGCCCCATCACCCGTCCGGTGGACGACAAGGTGGCGCAGGCCCGGCTGAAGGCCGTGGCCAAGCAGTCGCGCAGCATGGAGCTGACGCTGGCGGAGCAGCTCGGCCTGAAGGTGCGGCGCGTGGTCATCGACCCCGGCCACGGCGGTCACGACACGGGCGCCATCGGCAAGGGGGGGACGCGCGAGAAGGACGTGGCGCTGTCCATCTCCCTCAAGCTGGCGGAGGAGCTGCGCGAGAAGGGCCTGGAGGTGGTGCTCACCCGCGACGATGACCGGTTCATCCGCCTGGAGGACCGCGCCAAGTACGCCAACGCCGAGCACGGTGACCTGTTCATCTCCGTCCACTGCAACGCCGCGGAGAAGCGCACGCTGCGTGGCATCGAGACGTACACGCTCAACACCTCGGCGGACCGCTACTCCATCCGCCTGGCCGCGCGGGAGAACGCGTCCTCGGAAAAGGGCATCAGCGATCTCCAGTTCATCCTGGCCGACCTGGCCACCAAGGCGAACACCGAGGAGTCGACGCGGCTCGCCACCCAGGTGCAGCGCAGCCTCGTGGGGGGCCTCTCCCGCAAGTACAAGGGCATCCGTGACCTGGGCCACAAGGAAGCGCTCTTCTATGTGTTGTTGGGCGTGAAGATGCCGGCCATCCTGGTGGAGACTTCGTTCCTCTCAAATCCAGACGAAGAGGCACGTCTCAAGTCCAGTGTCTACCAGACCGAGGTCGCCAAGGCGATTGCCCATGGCGTGGAGGAGTTCCTCGGAGACCGCCGCCGCGTGGCGAAGGTGGACTGAGCGCGTCCGGCGCTTCGCCAGAAGTGGGTAGCAAGGACGGACGTGCTGGGCGGTTCAGTTCCGTTCGGCTGAGGAACGCGCGTGTCACCGGGTACACGCCGCAGGCCACCGTCGCGATTCTCGTCCCAGGGGTGGGGAGAATCTTGCCCAGCGTGGGCAACGCGCTTCCGCCCGCTGGGCACATTCCGTCACACGATGCCACATGCCAAGGACCTGGCGCGGGCCGCGAAGCCTGACCGTCCCTCCCTGAAGGGCTCCCTCCAGGGACATGTGTGCGTTTCGCTGTAAAAGCAAACAAGAGACTATTTCCACGTCTTGCCTGGAAGCGAACGCGAGGCATTGGTGCGACATGCGCTGAAGGGAGGGGTACGCCGGACCGCTCAGCGGTCGGCGAGCGGGTTGCAATGCCCTGACGCAGCCGGAATCAACCGGCCGCTCGATGGAGCACGCAACTCAAATGAACGCAATCAAGACTGCCGTTGCCGCTGTCACCGCCGCCGCGTCTCTCGTCGCCTTCTCGCCCGCTGAGGCCGCCACCGCCACCGCCAACCTGAACGTCACCGCCAACGTCGGTGGCTCCTGCGCCATTGGCTCCGGCGGCGGCGGCGGCACGCTGAACTTCGGCACGTACGATCCCATCATCGTCAACTCCGCGCTGGGCATCGACCTGTTCGGCACGGGCACGCTGAGCGTGCAGTGCACCCTGCTCGGCACCGCGGTCATCACCCTGGGCCAGGGCCTGCACCCGTCCGCGGGCTCGACGGACGCGGCCCCGCTGCGCCGGATGCGCAACGCGGCGTCGGCTGACTACCTCGCGTACAGCCTGAACCAGGACGTCACCCGCCTCATCGTGTGGGGTAACTCCGCTGGCACGGGCCTTCCGTTCCTCGGCACGGGCCTGCCCGTCCCCGTGCTGGTCTACGGCACGGTTCCGCGCGGCCAGAACGTTCCCTCCGGCACGTACAACGACACCGTCGTCGCCACCATCACCTTCTGATTCGGGGCGATAACACATGCGTAACCGTCTTCTGTCTTGGACCGGCGGCCTGATGTGTTCGGCTGCCTTGGAATGGATTGCCATGGGGACCGCGAGCGCGGCTGAGCTCGATGTCAGTCCGGTCCGGCTTGAACTGGATTCAGGCTCCCGTGGCGTGGTGATGAACGTGAGGAACAAGAGCAGCGAAACCACACGCTTCCAAGCCTCTGTCTATTCCTGGGTTCAGGACGAAGAAGGGCGCATGTCGCTCGCGCCGACTCAGGATTTGTTCTTCTTCCCGTCCATGTTGATGTTGGAGCCCGGGGAGTCCCGCCCCATCCGGGTGGGGAGCTCCTCGGCTCCACAGGATACCGAACGCTCCTTCCGAATCGTGGTGGAGGAGCTTCCCCCGTTGCAACCGTCCACCCAGCCAACTGGGTTGAATGTCCTCACTCGAGTCTCAGTGCCTGTCTTTGTCGCACCGAAGAAAAAGACTGTTCAAGGCCAGATCGCGGAAGCCGTGCTGCGCGAATCGAAGTTCCACGTCCGGGTGCAGAACCCGGGCACGGTGAACTTCTTCATCCGGAACCTGCGGGTCCGGGGGCTCGACGCCAAGGGCAAGCGGCTGGTCGAGAAAGAGGAGCCCGGCTGGTACGTCCTGGCCGGCGACGCGCAGGTGTATTCCATGGAAATCGCTGGCAAGGCCTGCCGCAAGGTCCGCACGGTGGAAGTGGAGATGGAGACCGACCAGGGCGTGCTCCGTCAAACCTCCCCCGTGGATTCTCCCGCTCCCTGCGCTCGCTGACTGACGCACCATGGCCCCCACTCGACTGACAGTTACCCGTGCGCCCTCATGCACGGTGCTGGCGTTGTCCTTGTCGTTGGGGGCCATGCCGGCGGCCGCGCAAGGTCCCGTGGCCGCCAGTCCGTCCGCGCCGCCGATGCCCATCGTCGCGGACTTCACGCTGAACGGCGTCCCCCGAGGCGCCACCTTCCCCATGCTGCGCGGCAGCGACGTGCTGCTCCCCGCGGCCACGCTCGAGGCCCATGGCGTGGACCTGGTGGCGCTTGGGGGCCGCCTGGAAGTCATCGAAGGAAAGACATACATCTCCGCGCGGTCCCTGGAGCCCGAAGGGCGCTGCACCCTGAACGAGCGGACCGTCAGCCTGTCGTGCGAGCTGCCCGCGTCCGTCTTCGGACAGACGCGCATCAACCTCGGGCCGCAGGCGCCGTCGGACTACTCCGTCCGCGGCAGCCCCAGCGGCTTCATCAACTACGCGGCCCACGCCCGCAACACCTCGCTGACCTTCTTTGGAGAGGCCGGAGCGTCGGTGGGGCGGGGCCTGTTGACGACGCAGGCGCGATGGCGGCCCGGCTCCGTGCCCCTGCGTGGGCTCACGCAGTTGTCGTTGGACTTCCCCAAGCACATGGTGCGCGCGATCGCCGGTGAGTCCACGGGATTTGGCGGCGTGCTCGGCGGCGGAGCGGTGGTGGCCGGCTTCCACCTCATGCGCACCTTCGAGCTGAATCCATACTTCGTGCGCAACCCGATGCAGGACTTCGCGGGCGACGTCGCCACGCCGTCTACGTTGGAGGTCTACGTCAACAACCACCTGGTGAAGCGCACCGAGCTCCCGCCCGGGCCCTTCCGGCTGGAGAACCTCACGGTGCCCCGGGGCGAGGGCAACACGCGCTACGTCATCCGGGACGCCTTCGGCCGGGCAAGCGAGGTGAACACGTCGTACTACCTCAGCGGGCAGCAGCTCTCACCGGGCGTGGTCGACTACCGGCTCTCAGCGGGCGTCGAGCGGGAGTCCGTCAATCTCTACAACTTCGACTTCGGCCGGCCCCTGCTCCTGGGCAACTTCCGCATGGGCCTCACCTCGTGGCTGACGCCGGGCGTGCGGCTGGAGCTGGCGCCCAACGTCGTCAGCACCGGCGCCATGCAGCTCATCCAGTTGCCCTTCGGCGAATTGGAGCTGTCACAGGCCATCAGCCGCAGCGAGCAGCGAACGGGGCTGGCGGCGGGCATCGTGTACGCGCTCCAGCGCCGTTGGGTGGGTGGCTCCGTCTTCGGACGGGGCATGAACGCGTCCTACACACACACCAGCCTCAAGCTGGATGACGACCACCCCACCGTGGAGACGGGCGGCTCGCTGTTCCTGGCGCTGGGGGAGAGTGTCAGCGTGGGCGGGCAGGCAATGCTGTCACGCTACCAGCGGGACGGGTGGACGACGTGGCTGGGCGCCACCACCTCCGCGCGGCTGACCGACTGGTCGACGTTGTCCTTCTCCGCCAACCGCAGCAATTCCGAGCGAGGCGGCTCCGCCATCGAAGGGATGGTGTACCTGAACGCCATCTTCGATTCCCGCACCACGGGCACGGTGGGACACTCCCAGGCGCTGCGCGGGGAAGGCACCACGTCGGTGGACATCGCCCGCTCGGTGCCCATGGAGGGGGGCCTGGGCTACCAGGTGCAGGGCCGGGTGGGGGCGGTGGACCAGGCCATGGCGCGCGCCGACTTCGACTCCAACAAGGGCCGCGTCAGCGCGGGCGCGGAGTGGTTCGGAGGACGGATGGCGGGCATGGCCGAGGTCGCCGGCGGCCTGGTGCTGATTGGCGGACGCGTGCATCCCACGCGCGCGGTGGACCAGGGCTACGCGCTGGTTCGCGTGAAGGGCGTGGAAGGCGTGGGCGTGCGGCTCAACAACCACGAAATCGGGCGCACGGACTCCAGCGGCGAGCTGGTGGTGACGCGGCTCCAGGCCTACAACGCCAACCGGCTCTCGCTGGCGGACCATCAGGTGCCGCTGGACGTCTACATCCCCTCCACGGAGCAGGTGGTGGCCACGTACCAGCGAGGCGGCGTGGTGCTGGACTTCAAGACGCAGACGATCCGCGCCTACCGGGGCAAGGTGACCATCGACTCGGCGGAGGACACGCGCTGGCTGTCCTACGGCGAGCTTCGCGTCGAGAAGGACGGAGAGAAGTGGAGTTCACCCATCGGGTGGAATGGTGAGTTCGAACTGGTGGGCCTGCCCGAAGGGCGGCTGCCGGCGACGGTCGTCTACCCCAAGGGCCGTTGCGCAACCTCGCTGGACGTCCCGTCCCTCGAGGGCAAGGTCATCGACCTGGGAACCGTGAGGTGTGTCCATGACGAGGCGAAATAGGGCGGCGGCGTTCGCGGTGGCTGGCGTATGCGGGCTGCTGCCAGGACTGGCGGGTGCCGTCTGCCAGATACGCAGCACGATGGGGGTGAGCTTCGGCACCTACCTCACCACCGACCTGCTGCCCCGGGACTCCGCCGGGAGCATCACCTACCGGTGTGAAGGGCAGATCACCCCGATCACCATCGACTTCAGCGCCGGTGGCTCCGGCAACCCCCTGGCGCGCAGCATGGCGGGGCCGGACGCTCAGCGCTTGCAGTACAACCTCTACGTGGACGCGACGCGCCTCATCGTCTGGGGTAACGGCACGTCGGGCACGGGGCGCTATGGGCCCGTCGTCCCCTTGTTCGGCGTGGAGGTGACGGTGCCCATCTTCGGGCGCATCCCGGCCGGGCAGGCCATCCCCGCGGGGGCCTACGCGGACACCGTGGTGATGACGGTGACCTTCTGAGGGGCCGGGCCCTCCCTCACTGGAGCACCGCCAGCAGGTCTCCGCCCTGGACGGAGGCCTTGAGCGCGGGGACGACCTCCGCCACGGTGCCGGCGCGCGGGGCCCGCACCACCGTCTCCATCTTCATCGCCTCGAGGGTGACGAGGGGCGCGCCCGCCTCCACGGCGTCTCCCGACTTGGCATGCAGGGCGATGACGGTGCCCGGCATGCTCGCCGCGACGTGGCTGGGATTGGCGCGATCCGCCTGCCGCCGCGCCTCCACGGTGGCGGCGCGGCTGCGGTCCCTCACGTGCACGGTGCGGGTGTGGCCGTTGAGGGCGAAGTAGACGGCGCGCACGCCCTCTTCATCCGGCTCGCCCACCGCGGACAGGCTGATGACCAGCGTCTTGCCCGGCTCCAGGTCCACCCAGACTTCCTGTCCCACCTCCATGCCGTAGAAGTAGTTCGGGGTGTCGAGGATGGACACGTCCTCGTAGCGCCCCAGGTCTTCCAGGTAGCCGGCCATGACGCGCGGATAGAGCGCGCTGGAGATGGCGTCCACGCGGGTGAGCGCATGTCCTGTCTTCGCGGAGAGCTCCCGTTGGAGCGCGTCCAGGTCCAGCGGCGGCAGGCTGGCGGAGGGTCGTCCCTTCACACGGGGCAAGCCCTTGAGCACGGCGGCGCGCAGGTCCTCCGGGAAGCCGTTGGGCGGCTGGCCCAGCTCGCCCCGGAAGTAGCCCACCACGCTGGTGGGGAAGTCCAGGCGCGGCGCCTGTTCAATCAGCCTCTGGCGCGTGAGCGCGGCCGCCTCCGCCAGCGTGGAGGCGCGCACCGTGAGGTCGTTCTTGAGCAGGAAGATGGCGAAGTCACCGACCATCTTCGATGACGGCGTCACCTTCGGGATGTCGCCCACCAGGACGTTCACGAGCGCGAAGGCGTCCTTCACGTCGTTCCACCGGCCCAGCAGGCCCATCTCCGCCACCTGCGGCCGGAGGTTGGAGTACTGGCCGCCAGGAATCTCGTGGTAGTACACCTCGCTGGTGGTGCTCTTGAGGCCGGCCTCGAAGGGGGCGTAGTACTCGCGCACGTCCTCCCAGTAGTTGGCCAGCGGCTGCAGGCGCGCGTTGGCCAGGCCCGTCTCACGGGGGTGACCGCGCAGGGCGCTGACCAGCGCGTTGAGGCTGGGCTGGCTCGTCAGGCCCGCCATGCTGCCCAGCGCCACGTCCACCACGTGCACGCCCTGCTCAATGGCTTCCAGGTAGCTGGCGATGCCATTGCCGGACGTGTCGTGCATGTGCAGGTGGATGGGCAGCCGCGTCACCTCACGCAGCCGCCGCACCAGCATGGCCGCCGCGCGCGGGCGCAAGAGGCCCGCCATGTCCTTGATGCAGAGGAAGTGCGCGCCGGAGTCTTCAATCCGCTTCGCGAGGTCCGCGTAGTAGTCCAGCGTGTACTTCGTGCGCTTGGGGTTGGCGACGTCGCCCGTGTAACAGATGGCCACCTCCGCCACCTTGCCCGTCGTCAGCACGCGGCGGATGGAGACCTCCATGCTGCCCAGATCATTGAGGCTGTCGAAGATGCGGAACACGTCCACGCCCGCCTCGGCCGCCTCGTCGATGAAGGCCTCCACCACGTTGTCCGGGTAGCTGGTGTAGCCCACGGCATTGGCCCCGCGCAGGAGCATCTGCTGGAGCAGGTTGGGCGCGGCGGCCTTGAGCGCGCGCAGGCGGGCCCACGGGTCCTCGTTGAGGAAGCGGTAGGTGGTGTCGAAGGTGGCTCCGCCCCAGCTCTCCAGGCTGAACAGATCGGAGGCCAGGTGGGCGGTGGCCGGGGCCACGCGGAGGATGTCCCGCGTGCGCATGCGCGTGGCCAGCAGGGACTGGTGCGCGTCCCGCATGGTGGTGTCCGTCAGCAGCACGCGCTTCTGGGCCAGCACCCAGTCCGCCAGTCCGCGCGGGCCCTTCTCCGCCAGGATGTGCGCGGTGCCCCGAGGCACCGGGCCCGAAGGCGTCACCGGCAGCCGTGGCTCCAGGAACTGCGTGGGCTTGAGCCGCTGGTCCTTCTTGATGGTGGGGTGCCCGTTGACGATGACGTCGCCCAGGTACTGGAGCAGCTTCGTGGCCCTGTCCCTGCGAGGCTCCAACTGGAACAACTCCGGCGTCTCGTCGATGAAGCGCGTGTACGTCTCTCCCTGCTGGAAGGCGGGGTGGGCGAGCACGTTCTCCAGAAAGGGCAGGTTCGTCTTCACGCCGCGGATGCGGAACTCGCGCAGCGCGCGCTGGCCCTTCATCACCGCGCCCTGGAACGTGGGCGCGTAGGCGATAACCTTCACCAGCATGGAGTCGTAGTAGGGGGAGATGACGGCGTTGGTGTAGCCGTTGGAGCCGTCCAGCCGGATGCCGAAGCCCGTGGCCGCGCGCCAGGCGGTGATGACGCCCGCGTCGGGCATGAACTGGTTGGCGGGGTCTTCGGTGGTGACGCGCAGTTGCACCGCGTAGCCCCGGGGCACCACGCCCTCCTGCCGGGAGATGCCCACCTCCGGCGCGTCCAGCCGGTAGCCCTCCGCGATGCGAATCTGGCTCTGCACCAGGTCCACGCCCGTCACCTGCTCGGTGATGGTGTGCTCCACCTGGAGGCGGGCATTGCACTCGATGAAGTAGAAGGTGTCGCCCGCCACCAGGAACTCGGCGGTGCCAGCGCTGGTGTAGCCGGCCTTGCTCGCCAGCCGCACCGCCGCGTCGTAGATGGCCTCCTTCACCGCCGGGGCCAGGTTGGGCGCGGGGGCAATCTCAATGACCTTCTGGTGGCGCCGCTGCACGGAGCAGTCCCGTTCGTGCAGGTGGACGATGTTGCCGTGCAGGTCACCCAGCAGCTGTACCTCGATGTGGCGCACGTGCTCCAGGAAGCGCTCCAGGAACACCGCCGACGAACCGAAGGCGCTCTTCGCCTCCGAACGCGCGGAGGCCAGCGCATCCTCCAGCGCCTTCGCCTCGCGCACCACGCGCATGCCTCGGCCGCCGCCGCCATGGGCCGCCTTCACCAGGATGGGGCCACCATGCTTCGCGAAGAAGGCACGGGCCTGCTCCAGCGCGTGCGCGTCGTCGCCCTCCAGGGTGATGCCGGGAACCACCGGGACGCCGCACGCGTCGGCCAGGTGCTTGGCGGCGACCTTGTCGCCCATGGTGCGAACCACGTCCGAGCGCGGGCCGATGAAGCGGATGCCGCGCCGCTCACAAGCCTCCGCGAAGGCGGCGTTCTCCGACAGGAAGCCGTAGCCGGGGTGGATGGCGTCCACGCCCGCCTTCACGGCCACGTCGAGGATTTCGTCGATGCCCAGGTAGGCTTCCACGGGCCGCTTGCCCCGGCCCACGAGGTACGCCTCGTCGGCCTTGTGGCGGTGCTCGTGGGTGCGGTCCTCGTCGCTGTAGATGGCGACGGTGCGGATGCCCAGCTCGTTGCACGCGCGGAAGACGCGAATGGCAATCTCACCGCGGTTGGCGCAGAGGACCTTCTGGATGGGACGCAGCGACACATGTTCCATGTGCGCGCTGTATGTATCCCGTGGGCCCCGGGGCAACGGCTGCCGGGGCGAACGTCCGATTCAGGGCGCGGCGCCGCGTGGGCGCCGCGCCGTGCGTCAGGTGCTGGACTGCGAGGGCTGGGCGGCGGGCTGCACGCCGTTCGCTGTCTCCTCGTAATCCAGGTCCCGGTGGAACGTCTCTTCCAGCCGGGTGAGGGCCAGCAGCGCCAGGCCGAAGCAGATGCTGCCGACGATGATCGCCGCGGTGGACACCGACATCTCGCCCTTCAGGTAGGCGAAGCCGCTGGCCGCGAGCGCCGCCGAGCCACGCACGAAGTTGGGGACGGTGGTGGCCACGGTGCCGCGGATGTTGGTGCCGAACTGCTCGGCGGCCATGGTCACCAGCACGGCCCAGTAGCCCACGGTGATGCCAATCAGGAAGCTCAGCCCGTACACCATGGTGCTGGTGAGGCCCGGGGTGAGTCCGTAGACGAGCATCAGCACGAAGCCCGCGGTGAGGTTCATCGCCACCGCGCGCTTGCGGCTCTTGAGCCACTGGCTGAAGACGCCCGCCAGCAAGTCACCCAGCGTCAGGCCGATGGAGCCATAGAGGATGGCGTTGCCGGCCGTCACGGTGCCCTGGACGTTGAGGCCGGCCGTCAGCTCGGGCGCGAAGGTGAAGAGGATGCCCGTAGTGAAGTAGATGGGCACGCCGATGAGGATGCAGCAGATGTACTTGAGGAACCGGCCGCCGGTGAGGAGCAGCAGCGGGTTGGCGCGCGCGGGGTCCATCTTCTTGGAGAACAGCTCCGACTCTGACACCTTGAAGCGCGCGAAGAGCAGCGCGATGCCCATGAAGCCGCCGGTGAGGTAGGCCGTCTTCCAGTGCATGTGCTGGCCCAGGAAGGCCGCGGCGACGATGCCGAGCATGCCCAGCGTGGCGACGATGGTGGTCCCCAGGCCGCGCTTCTCCTTGGGCAGGGACTCCGCCACCAGGGTAATGGCCGCGCCCAGCTCACCCGCGAGCCCCACGCCTCCGAGGAAGCGGAGGACGGCGTAGCTGGTGACGTCCCAGGCGAAGGCGTTGGCCAGGTTCGCGAAGGAGTAGAGCAGGATGGAGCCGAACATCACCGACAGGCGTCCGCGCTTGTCGGCGAGCACGCCCCACAGCAGGCCGCCCACCATCATGCCCACCATCTGCGCGTTGTAGATGAGCAGGCCGCTCTGGAGGATGTCGGCCGGGTCGGTGACGCCGATGTCCTTGAGCGATGCGACACGCACCACGCCGAACAGCGTGATGTCGAAGAGGTCGACGAAGTAGCCGAGCCCGGCCACCAGCACGGTCAGGTTGAGGACCGAGCGGAGCTCTCTCAGGAATTTCATACGCCCGATTAACGGACTTTGGCGCGCGAGGAGCAAGCGCCCCGCGCAGGGGCATGCATGACGCGCTGCATGAACCTGAATTCACCTTCAGGCCATGACCTGGGCGAGCGCCTGCTCGATCTGGGACAGGCCGTAGGGCTTGGGCAGGAGGACGGCGCCGTCGAGCGGCCCCTTGTCACCAGTGTCCACGTTGGTGCCGTGGCCTGCCGCGCCAGTTCAGGGCTGCGGACCGGGCCGGGCATCACCACGTCGCTAGCAGGACGCCATTGCCTCTGCCGCTGAGACGGTATCTCTGTCGCACAGGCAATACACTGGGATGGCGGCAACGCACGGCCCCAGCGCGGATGTCCCATGCCTACATGAACGAACCTTCAGGCAGTTTTCGCGGGTTGTAATGCAGGTCGCCCGCCCGCCTGACGCGTTTGCGCGCGGCCAGGCGCCGAAGGGGACGGGCAATGCCTACATGAACACGTTATCAGTGATTTTTCATGAGCCGCTGGCCTGCCTCCTCGCGTGGAAATGCGCCTCATCCAGGAAGGCAATGCCTACATGAAGTTCTTTTCAGTGGTTTTGGGCACCCTCCGGCAGGTGATGCGCGGACGACGAGGGGGCTTCGCCAAAGACAGAGCCTGTCATTACAGATCCGACAAAGGACAGACATGGTGAGGCTGTCTTTGTGTATCTGTGTTTGGTTGTCTGTGATTGATGGCTGTGTTTCACGCGAGGCCCCGGTTGTCTCCGGGGCCTCAAGCGGTACCGCCAGGATTACGCGCCAGCGCGCTGGCGGTTCAGCCGGTCGTAGTGCCGGTAGCCCAGCTTGTCGAGCGCACTCGCGGGCGCAAGGCCGATGTCCACCAGCGTCTTGATGTCATACGTCCCCGCGAGCACGGGCGGCGCGTAGTTCCGGACGGCATCCGCGCTGCGGAACTTCTCCAGCGGGAAGAGCACGGTGTTCGTGTGCACGTGCATGAAGTGCGCGGCGGACTGGCGCTGCCAACCCGGTACGCCCGGGGCGGTGATGACATGCGGCGTGGCGAGGAAGGTGCCACCCGTGAGGATCTCCAACTGCTGGCCCACCTGCGCCACGATGCAACCCGCGGGCGCGGTTCCCCGCACCTTGAGTCCGTTGGGCGCATCGGGCGTCGCGCGGGTGCGGAGGTAGAGGCCGCTCTTGTTGTCGGGGCCGGGCGCGGCGCTGCCGTCCGGGTCCAGGAAACGGCCGCCCGGGAGCAGGGTGAGCAGGTTGAAGTCGGTGTGCTCCTCGCCCCAGACGATGTCCGTGTTCACCTGCGCGTTGGTGAGCGGCAGGTACTGGAGCGCGCGGGTGACGTGGGCGCCCCGGTCGCACAGGTCGGTGAACAGCGTCTCTGGCAGGCCCAGGGCCACCGCGGAGCCACGGAGCAGCTTCAGGCCGGCCTCATGGAGGGAGCGGCCCAGCGTCATGATGCCGTCCTCGAAGTAGGGCGGCGCGTTCTGGGGCCACACGTTCTCCGGGTACAGCTCCGGGAACTCGAGCGCGGACTGCGCGTCGTTGGGGTAGGGCGCGACGAAATAGCACTCCTTGAAGTCCGGCTGGCCATTGCTGGCGACCGCGACCTCGGTGTTCGGAGGCGTCCAGCCGCGCTGGTACCAGATGTCCGCGCGGCCGTAGGGCTTCTTCTCCTCGGCGGGCCGGGCGATGAACGCCGCGAACGCGTCGTAGAACCGGGTCAGCGCCTGGGTGTCGACGCCGTGGTTCTTCAGATACACGAGACCAAAGACGCCAAAGGCCTCGCGGATCGCCGCGGCGGCACGCTCGACGCGAGCGGAGTCATCCGACGCGAGGTCGGCGAGGTCGACAGTGGGGATGTTGAGCGAAGAGGTCTCGGCCATGATGGGCCCAGGTGTACCGCTCCTCGGGAATAAATGGGAGGCCCTGTTGCTCTGTGGCGTCCCGCAGGGGCCGGTCGGACGCGGCAAAACCCGGATCCCCGGCGCGGGCACCCCTGGCGCAAATTCTGCGCTCCCCCCTGCGCGGCTTGGAGCCTGAGGTTATCGTCCGCCGCCCGCTGTCGAGAGGTCTCCCCCGTGAAGAAGCTCGTCTCCGCCTGGTTCCGCATTCCCTTCTGGCAACGTGTCCTGGGGGCGTTCGTGCTCGGGGCCGTGGCCGGGTGGCTCGTGGGAGAGCCAGCGGGGCCCTGGTTCCAGCCGCTGGGCACGCTCTACGTCAACCTCATCAAGATGATCGCCACACCGCTGGTGTTCTTCGCGGTCATCAACGCGGTGGCGGCGCTTCACGGACAGAAGAGCATGGCGGTGCTCGGCGGCAAGACGTTCCTCTGGTTCGCTGTCACCGCCGCGCTGGCGGTGGGGGTGGGCCTGGGCGTCGCCGCGCTGCTCCGCCCCGGGGAGGGCGTGGGCCAGCTCATGGCCACCGAAACCTACAAGCCACGGGACGTGCCCGGCCCCCTCCAGGTGCTGCTGGACGTGGTGCCCACCAACCCGTTCGCGGCGCTCGCGAATGGTAAGATCCTCCAGGTCATCTTCTTCGCCGGCCTGCTGGGCTTCGCGCTGGTGAAGCTCGGCGAGAAGACGGCCCGGCTGCGCGAGCTGGTCCGCGAGGCCAGCGACGCGATGATTCAGGTCACCCGCTTCGTGCTGGAACTCACGCCGCTGGGCACCTTCGGCCTCATCGCCGCGCTGGTGGGCACCTACGGCTTCGAGCGCCTGTTGCCGCTGGGCAAGCTGGTGCTGGCGCTGTACGTGGCGTGCGCGCTGCACATCGTCTTCGTGTACGGCGGCCTCCTGATGACGCACGGGCTCAATCCGCTGCGCTTCTTCAGAGGCGCCGCGCCCGGCATGCAGGTGGCCTTCGTCAGCTCGTCGAGCTTCGCGTCCATGCCGGTGGCCCTGCGCGCCGTGACGAACAACCTGGGCGTCAACAAGGACTACGCGGCCTTCGCCGTGCCGCTGGGGGCCAGCATCAAGATGGATGGGTGCGGTGCCATCTACCCGGCCATCGCGTCGCTCTTCGTCGCGCAGTACTTCAGCCTGGAGCTGTCCGCGTCGCAGTACTTCATCATCCTGCTGGCGTCGGTGCTGGGCAGCTTCGGTACCGCGGGCGTGCCCGGGACGGCGGTGGTCATGGCCACGGTGGTGCTCAGCTCCGCGGGCTTGCCGCTGGAGGGGCTGGGCTACCTGCTCGCCATCGACCGCGTCCTCGACATGATGCGCACGATGACCAACGTCACGGGCCAGATGCTGGTCCCGGTGCTGGTCGCGCGCGAAGAGGGCCTGCTTGATGCCGCCGTCTACAACGGTGCGTCCCCCGCCATCGCGCTGGAAGAGGACGCGGTGAAGGCGGACTGAGCCGCCTCCGGCCAGAGGGCACGCGCGTGTGCGCTCTCCGACGGGCGTCCCTCCCTGGCTTGGAGTAACGGACACGCCGCGAGGTCCGCGCTACCGCCCCCGAACGCCGCTCCGCTAGGTGCGGGCCTCGTGCCTGCCTGAGCGGTGTATGGGTCTCTTTCCACCGGCGACCGATGGAGTCCTGCGAGGCGTGCTCGGCCTGATGGCCGTGCTGCCGGTGGCCACGCCCGTGGCGTTGCTGCTGCTGGCCCGCAGTCCCCTGGGGACGGGGGCCTTCGAGCCCGTGCAGCAGCCGGTGCAGTTCGACCACCGCCACCACGCGGCGGACGAGGGCATTGGCTGCCGCTACTGCCATGACGGCGCGTGGCGGGGGCCTTCGGCGGGCATTCCACCCACCAGCCGGTGCATGGGTTGTCACGCGCAGATCTGGAACGAGAGCGCGCTGCTGGCGCCCGTGCGCCAGAGCTACTTCGAGGACCGGCCCATTCCGTGGAACAGGGTCCACCGGCTGCCGCAGTACGTCTTCTTCAACCACGCCATCCACGTCCACAAGGGCGTGGGGTGCGTGAGCTGCCACGGCCGCGTGGACCAGATGCCGCTGGTGGAGCAGGTCGCGCCGCTCACCATGGGCTGGTGCCTGGAGTGTCACCGCGACCCGGCGCCGCACCTGCGGCCTCCGGAGCACGTCGCGGACATGACGTGGAGCCCGCGGGGCCCGGCCCGCGACGTGGGGCTGCTGGTGATGCGGGCCCTGGATGTCTCGCCCCGGACCGAGTGCTCCACATGCCACCGCTGACGGACCGATATTCGCTCCCTGTCCTGGAGGGAGCCGAGCCCTGGCGCAGCCTGGAGGCGAGACAGGGCGCCGCGCCCGCGCCGTCGCCGGGTGAGTTCCCCTTGGATGCAGATGCGCCACCTCGGGGGCTGTCCCGGCGCGTGTTGCTGGAGCTGGCCGCGTTCGGCACCGCCGCCGCGGGCCTGACGGGCTGTTTCCGCGCGCCGCCTGAGAAGGTCCTGCCGTACTCGCGGCAACCGCCGGACGTCACTCCAGGCATCCCGCTCCACTACGCCACGGGGCTTTTGTTGGAGGGCTACACGCGGGGCGTCCTGGTGCGAAGCCAGGAGGGGCGGCCCACGCTGGTGCAGGGCAATCCGTCCCATCCGGAGAGCCTGGGAGCGGCGGGCGCACACGAGCAGGCGTCGCTGCTGGGCCTGTATGACCCGCACCGTGCTCGGGCCGTGCGCCACCGTGGCGCGCCCACCTCCCTGTCCCAGGTCTTCCAGATGGTGCGCCGTCGCGCCGCGCGCCAGGACGGGGGGGCGGGACTTCGCCTGCTGGTGGAGCCCACCGCGTCACCACTGTGGACCCGGACCTTCGAGCGCATCCTGGCTCGCTTCCCGAAGGCCCGGGTGGTGCCCTTCAGCGCCACGCGGACGGGGAACGCGCACGAGGGCGCTCGCCTGGCGTGGGGCCGGCCGCTGCGTGCGATGCCGGACTGGGGCTCCGCGCGCGCCGTGGTGTCCCTGGATGACGACTTCCTGTCCACGCTGACGGGAGGACTGCGCGCGCCACGTGAATTCGTCTCCGCGCGCATGCCGCCGGCGCTCAACCGCCTCTGGGTGGTGGAGAGTCGCTTGAGCCTCACGGGCGCCTTCGCGGACGAACGGCTCCGGGCGCGCCCGTCTCGTGTGCCGTGGATTGCCCAGGCGCTCGCGGCGGAGTTGGGGCGATTGCTGGGGCGCGATGCGTTGAGGGTGCTCGGGCGCGAGGCGCTGGAGCCCGCGGAGCATCGCTGGGTGGCGGGGGCTGCTCGGGACCTGGCAGAGCAGGGGGACGAGGCGTTCATCGTGGTGGGGGAATCCCAGCCCGCGGCGGTGCATGCGCTGGCGCATCTGCTCAACGCGACCTTGCACGGTGGAACGGTGCGGTGCGTGGACTCGCTCCTGGTGCCCGCGCCGGACGCGGCGGCGTTGCCGGCGCTCGTCGCGGACATCCGTGCGGGCGTGGTGGATACGCTGCTCATCACCGCGTGGAACCCCGTCTACCGCGCGCCCACGGACGTGCCCCTGGGGGAGGCGCTGGGGCTGGTGGAGGACGCCGTGTACTGCGCGCTCCACGATGATGAGACCGCCGCGCGGGTGTCCTGGTCCGTCCCCTCCACGCATCCGTTCGAGGCCTGGGACGATGGGCGCGCGGTGGATGGCACCGCGACCGTCCTGCAGCCGCTCATCGCGCCGCTGGTGGAGAGCGCCGTGCCTCCGTTGGAGCTGCTGGCGGCCTTCGCCGGAGCGCTGGCGACCACGCCCTACGAGCGACTGCGGGCCCAGTGGCGTGAGCACGCTGCGGCATCGGGAGGCTTCGAGGAGGAATGGGAACGCTGGCTCGCGGAGGGCGTCGTTCCTGGCACGCAGCTGCCTGTGCAACAGGCAGCCGTGGATGCCGCCTCGGTGCTCGCGGCGGCCCAGTCGCTGCCGCCCTCGGGGGACGGGCTGGAGCTGCACTTCGTCACGGACGTCAAGGTCCATGACGGTCGCTACGGCGCCAATCCCTGGCTCCAGGAACTGCCGGACCCGGTGACGCAGCTCACCTGGGACAATGCCGTGTGGGTGAGTCCCGCCACGGCTTCGCGCCTGTCGCTGGTGCGAGGCGACCGCGTCCGGCTGGAGCTTCACGGCCGTTCGGTGGAAGCACCCGTGCTGGTGGTTCCCGGGCAGGCGGATGACACCCTCACGCTGCCGCTGGGGTACGGCCAGCGCCTGGGCAGTCCGGTGGCACGCGGCGTGGGCTTCGACGCCCAGGTGCTGCGCTTCCAGGACGCGCCCTGGTGGGCCTCCGGCGTGCGGCTCACGCGCGTGGAAGGCCACCACGGCTTCGCGCTGACGCAGGAGCACTGGCACATGGAGGGCCGGCCCATCGCGCTCCAGACGACGGCCGCCCGCTTCGCGGCACAGGGCGATGCGCGGCTCCCCGCGCTCCAGGCACCGACGGAACACCTGTATCCGCCACAGCCCGTGCCGGACGCGTCGGGCCATCGTTGGGGCATGTCCATCGACCTGCACCGTTGCACGGGGTGCAGTGCCTGTGTGGTCGCGTGCCAGGCGGAGAACAACATCCCCGCCGTGGGGAAGGACCAGGTGCGGCGCGGACGGGAGATGCACTGGCTGCGCATCGACCGTTACTTCATGGGGGACGCGGACAACCCGTCCGTCATCACCCAGCCGCTGATGTGCGTGCACTGTGAGTACGCGCCTTGTGAGTACGTGTGCCCCGTGGCCGCCACCGTCCACTCGGACGAGGGGCTCAACCAGATGGTCTACAACCGCTGCGTCGGCACGCGGTACTGCTCCAACAACTGCCCCTACAAGGTCCGGCGCTTCAACTACCTGGAATACAACCGCGGCGGGCCCCTGGACCGGATGTACCGCAACCCCCAGGTGACGGTGCGCTCGCGCGGGGTGATGGAGAAGTGCACGTACTGCGTCCAGCGCATCGAGGCCGCCCGCATCACCGCGCGCATGGCTCATCGTGCCATCCGGCAAGGGGAAGTGCGCACCGCGTGTCAGCAGGCGTGTCCCACGGAGGCCATCGTCTTCGGTGACTTGAACCAACCGGAGGACCCCGTCACGAGGCTGCACCAGGACCCGCGCCATTACGCCTTGTTGAACCACCTGGGGACGCAGCCGCGCACCGTCCACCTGATTCGGCTGAAGAATCCAAGCGAGGCCACGGGATGAGCGAGCCACTGCCCCTGGCTCCGGTGACGGCGGATCCGCTGGTCGTCCACCCGTTGCTCGAGGAGCGACGCCCGGACGCGCAGCTCGGGGAGGCGTTGCTGCGGCCGGTGCTCACCGCGCCGGGCATGGGGTGGTGGGCGCTCGTCGGAGTGTGCGCGGCGCTGTCGGTGCTGCTGGCGGTGGCCATCACCATCACCTTCGTCACGGGCGTGGGGACGTGGGGCAACAACATCCCAGTGGCGTGGGCGTTCGGAATCACCAACTTCGTCTGGTGGATTGGCATTGGCCACGCCGGCACGCTCATCTCCGCCATCCTCCTGCTCTTCGGCATGAAGTGGCGCAACTCCGTCAACCGCATGGCGGAGGCGATGACGCTCTTCGCCCTGGTGTGCGCGGCGCTGTTCCCCCTGCTGCACCTGGGCCGGCCCTGGAAGTTCTACTACCTGGTGCCGTACCCCAGCTCGCTGCGCATGTGGCCGCAGTTCCGGTCACCCCTCACGTGGGACGTGGTGGCCATCACCACGTACCTCACCGTGTCGGTGCTGTTCTGGTACCTGGGCCTGCTGCCGGACCTGGCCACCGCGCGGGACACCGCGAAGCAGCCGTGGCGGCGCCGAGTCTGGGGCCTTCTGTCCCTGGGGTGGCGGGGGAGTGCCCGCCACTGGCGGCACTGGCGCACCGGGTACCTGCTGCTCGCGGGGTTGGCGACGCCACTGGTCGTGTCGGTGCACACCATCGTCTCGTTCGACTTCGCCGTGGCGCAGCTTCCGGGCTGGCACAGCACCGTCTTTCCTCCGTACTTCGTGGCGGGCGCCATCTTCTCCGGGCTGGCCATGGTGCTCTCGCTGTTGATTCCCGCCCGGCGGGCGCTCCACCTGCACGCCGTGGTGACGCAGGCTCACCTGGACGCGCTGGCGCGACTGCTGCTCGTCTCCGGTCTCTTCGTGGCCTACGGCTACGTTCAAGAGCACTTCTTCGGCTGGTACAGCGGAAGCCCCTACGAGATGCACGTGATGAACATCCTGCGCACCGGCCCCTATGCGCCGGCGTTCTGGACCGTCTTCGCCTGCAACGTGCTGGTGCCACAGCTCTTCTGGTCCGCCCGGCTGCGCACCCAGCCGGTGGTCCTGTGGTGCGCGGCGCTGCTCGTCAACGTGGGCATGTGGCTGGAGCGCTTCATCATCATCGTGTCTCCGCTCAGCGAGGACTTCCTGCCTTCGAGCTGGCGGCACTACGCGCCCACCTGGGTGGACCTGAGCCTGCTGTCCGGAACGGTGGGGCTCTTCGGGCTGGGCTTCCTGCTGTTCCTCCGCTTCCTGCCGCCGGTCCCCATCAGCGAGGTGAAGGAGCTCCAACACGAGCTCGAGGCCTCCGAGGCCTTCGCCCATGACGTGTCGGTACGGCAGGGAGGCGCGCGATGAGCCGCTGGGTGCTGGGCGAGTTCCGCTCGCCGGAGCGGATGGTGGAGGCGGCCCGGGCGCTGCGGGCGTCAGGCTTCCTCCGGTTGGACGCGCATACCCCGTATCCGGTGGAGGACGTGGACGCCGTGCTGGGACTTCCCGCTTCCCGGCTGCCGCTGCTGGCGTTGCTCGCCGGGGTGGGCGGCGCGGTGGGCGCCTATGTCGTGCAGTGGTTCACGCAGGCCGTGGACTGGCCGCTGAACGTGGGCGGACGTCCGCTGCACAGTGGCCCCGCCTTCATTCCCGTCACCTTCGAGTCCGCGGTCCTGGCGGCGGCGGGTGCCATCTTCCTGGGGGTCATCGTGGCGTGTGGCCTGCCGCGGGTGACGCATCCGTTCCTCGACCAGGAGGCGTTCCGCAGCGCCAGCATCGACGGGTTCTGGCTCGCCGTCGCCGTGGACGGTTCGGAGGGCGTGGACGCGGCGGAAGGCGCCCTCCGCCAGTTCGGCGCCGCCGTCGTGCTCGCGGTGGAGGGCCGGCGATGAGGGCGCGTCTTGCACGGGTCGCCTTCGGGCTCACGGCGGTGGCCGGCTGCGAGGACCTGGACCCGATGCGGGTGCAGGCTCGCGACGGGGCCTTCGTCGCCAACCCGTACTTCGCGGACGCGCGGGCGATGCGGCCCCGCGTCCCCGGGACGGTCGCTCGCGAGTGGTACTTCCAGGAGGCCGCGTATGCCCGCCGGGGCACTCCGGATGGCGGCTGGGTGGAGGTGGAGCGGCTCCCCGTGCCGTTCACGCGCGACACGCTGCGGGAGGGCCGTGCCCACTTCGAGACCTGGTGCGCGCCGTGCCACGGACTGCTCGGTGACGGGCAGAGCATCGTCGCCCAGAACATGGGCGCGCGGCCGCCTCCCTCGCTGTACGGCGAGGCGCATTCACATCCCGAGCAGGGAGGTGAGGGGCCGGCGGACGCAGGGGAGGGCGCCCGTCCGGTGCCACCTGGATGGGAGGCGCTGCCACACCCGCCGGGCTTCTATTACTCGGTCATCACCGGCGGCTACGGGTTGATGCCTTCCTACGCGGATGCGCTCACGCCCGAGGCGCGCTGGAAGGTCGTGGCCTGGCTCCGGGTCCTTGCGTACAGCCAGCGCGCACCGCTGTCCGCCGCGCCCGAGGACGCACGAGATGAACTCATGCGGGAACCCGTGGAGGGTGCGCCATGACGGCCGCGGTGCTGACACGCCTGACGGAAGGCCGGCGCGTGACCTGGGGCGCCGCCGCGGTGGGGAGCCTGGGGCTCCTGGCCACGCTGCTGGGGGGATGGGCCGCGCCCCGGGAGGCCGCCCACGGCTACCTGTTCGCCTTCGCATACTGGCTGTCGCTCAGCCTGGGGGCGCTCATCATCCTGGCTGCGTTTCACGCGGCGCGCGCCCGGTGGCCCACCGTGCTGCGGCGGTCTCTGGAAATCATGGCCGCGAGCTGCCCGCTGTTCGCGCTGCTCTTCGTCCCCGTGGCCCTGGCGATGCCACACCTGTTCCCCTGGGTGGCGCTTCCTTCCGGCCTGAGCGGGCATGACCTTCAGTTGCTGGCGCACAAGCAGCCGTACCTCAACGTGCCCTTCTTCCTGGGCCGGGCCCTTCTGTACTTCGCCGTCTGGGGCGCGGTGGGCGTCCTCCTGTTCCGCTGGTCGGTGCGACAGGACGCGGAGCCGGGCATCACCGAGCGGGCGGTGCGCATCACCCTGTACCAGCGGCGGCTGGCCTCGGGGGCGCTGCCGCTGATGGTGCTGTGCCTGTCCTTCGCCAGCCTGGACTGGCTGATGTCGCTGGAGCCCCTGTGGCAGTCCACCGTGTACGCGCTCACGGTCGGGTGTGGCGCGGTCGTGGGCGCGCTCGCCACGGTGGCCCTCACCGCCGCCTTCGCGCGAGGCGCGGGACAGTTTGGCGCGTTGATGGGGCCGGCGCACTTCCTCCGGTTGGGAACGCTGCTGCTCGGCTTCGTCTGCCTGTGGGCCTACTGCGGCTTCTCGCAGTTCCTGCTGGTGTGGATTGCCTCGTTGCCGGAGGAGGTGACGTGGTACCGCGCCCGACTGGACGGAGGCTGGATCGCGGTGGCGGTGGCGCTGGCCGTGGGGCACTTCGGCGTGCCGTTCTTCCTGCTCCTGCTCCGTCGCGTGAAGCAGCACGCGGGCGCGCTCGCCGCGGTGGGCGCCTGGCTGCTGCTCATGCGGGCACTGGACGTGTACTGGCTGGTGTGGCCCGCGCTCTCCCCTGGGATGGCGACGTTCCACTGGACCAGTGCCACGGCGTGGGCCGGCGTGGGGGGATGGACGGTGGCCGCGTGGGGGCTGCTCGCGCGCGGTGGCTACACGGTGCCAGTGAGAGACCCCTTCCTGCCCCATTCGCTGCGGGTGCCCCGCTCATGAGCACCGGCTTCACGCCACCTCCGCCCGAGTACCGGCAGCTTCCAGGGCGGCGAATCGCCGTGGTGGGGGCCGCGTGGCTCGTCCTGGTCGCGGGGGCGCTGCTCGTGGTCCGTTGGGGAGAGGGCCGGTACGCGCCCGTGCCAAGCGCGGGTTTTCCCCCGGCCCTGGGGACGCCCGAGGTCGCGGACGTCAACCAGCGGCCCTTCGCCCTGGAGGACGGCGCGCCCCGGTTGCGCGACGCACAGCAGGCACGGTTGCAGACGTATGGCTGGGTGGACCGGGACGCGGGCGTCATCCACCTTCCGGTGGAGCGGGCCATGGAGCAGGTCCTCTCCGCAGAAGAGGGGGCGCGGCCATGAGTGACCTGATGCGGCGCATCCTCTTCCTCCCCGAGGCGGCGTCGTCGCTGGCCCCGCGCGTGGACCGGCTGCACTTCTTCATCATCGGCACCACCTTCGTGGTGGGCGCGGGCATTGGTCTCACCGGGCTCTTCTTCCTGGTGCGCTACCGCCGTGGGCGAGCCCCCGCGCAGGAGCCGGCGATGGCCGCGCCCACCTGGATGGAGGCCGCGTTCGCCGGGGTGCCGCTGGCCTTCTTCCTGCTCTGGGGCGCGCTGGGGTTCCAGGACTACGTGTGGGCGCGCACGCCGCCGCGCGACGCGCTGGACGTCTACGTCACCGGCAAGCAGTGGATGTGGAAGTTCGCATACCCGGACGGGCCGGGCATGGTGGGCGTGCTGCACGTTCCCACCGGCACGCCCGTGCGCCTGCTGCTCACGTCGCGCGACGTCATCCACTCCTTCTACGTCCCCGCCTTCCGCTTGAAGATGGATGCGTTGCCTGGGCGCTACACGGAGATCTGGTTCGAGGCCGTGAGGCCGGGCCGCTACCGGCTGTTGTGCGCGGAGTACTGCGGCCTGGACCACTCGCGCATGCGCGCCGAGGTGGTGGCGTTGGAGCCCGCGGCCTTCGAGTCCTGGCGGGCCCGTCAGTTGGCTCAACCCACCTGGGTGGCAGATGAATCCTTCGGGGAGGAGGGAACCCGGGGACCGCTCGCGCGGCGAGGGGCGGTCGTCGCCACGCGACAGGGCTGCTTCCAGTGCCACACCATCGACGGCACGCCGCACATCGGGCCCACCTGGTTGGGGCTGTACGGCCGCGAGGAGCCGCTGGCCTCGGGTGACAGCGTGCGAGCCGACGTCGCGTACCTCACCGAGTCGATGATGGACCCGCTGGCGAAGGTGGTCGCCGGCTACGCGCCGGTGATGCCGTCCTTCCACGGGCGGCTGAGCGCTGGCGAGGTGGGCGCGCTCGTCGAGTACATCAAGTCCCTCCAGCCAGAGCGTCCGGAGCCGCCCCCCGTCCAGGAGCCCGCGTATGGCCCCCTCCCACGCTGAGCCCTCCGGGGCAGGGCCCAGCTATCTGGACGCGGAGCGAGGGCTCTGGTCCTGGCTCACCACGCGCGATCACAAGCGCATTGGCGTGATGTTCCTGGCCGTGTTGCTGCTGATGTTCCTGCTGGGGGGCGTGTTCGCCCTGGCCCTGCGTGTGGAGTTGCTGACGCCTGGTGAAACGGTGATGGGGCGGCTGGCCTACAACCGCGCCTTCACCGTGCACGGCGTCGTCATGGTGTGGCTGTTCCTCATCCCGTCCATCCCCACGGCCTTCGGCAACTTCCTGCTGCCGCTGATGATTGGCGCCCGGGACGTGGCCTTCCCCCGGCTCAACCTGGCCAGCTTCTACCTCTACGTGCTCGGCGCGGTGATGACGCTGTGGGGCGTGTTCCAGGGCGGCGTGGACACGGGGTGGACGTTCTACACGCCCTACAGCACCGTCACCGGGCGGGAGGTGATGCCCGTGCTCCTGGGCGTCTTCGTGGTGGGGTTCTCCACCATCCTCACCGGCATCAACTTCATCACCACCGTGCACACCCTGCGGGCCCCCGGTGTGACGTGGATGAAGGTGCCCCTCTTCGTGTGGGCGCTCTACGGTACGTCCATCATCCAGGTGCTCGCGACGCCGGTGCTGGGCATGGTGCTGATGCTCGTGGCGCTGGAGCGGGTGGCGGGCGCGGGGCTGTTCGACCCGAGCCGGGGAGGGGACCCGCTGCTCTTCCAGCACCTGTTCTGGTTCTACAGCCACCCGGCCGTCTACATCATGGTGCTGCCGGGCATGGGCGTCATCAGCGAGACGGTGTGCGCCTTCAGCCGCAAGCGCCCCTTCAGCTACCGGGTGATTGTCTGGAGCACGGTGGGCATCTCCTTCGTGGGGTTCCTCACGTGGGGACACCACATGTTCGTCTCCGGCCAGTCCACCTTCGGGGCGGGCGCGTTCAGCGTGCTGTCCATGCTGGTGGCCATCTTCACGGCGATGAAGATCTTCACCTGGCTGGGCACCATGTACCGGGGGAGCCTGTGGGTCTCCACGCCGTTCACCTACGTCCTCGGCTTCATCTTCCTGCTCTTCTTCGGAGGCATGAGCGGGGTCGCCGTGGCCGTCACGTCCGCGGACCTGCACTGGCATGACACGTACTTCGTGGTGGCGCACTTCCACTTCATCATGGTGGGCGCGTCGCTGATGGCCTTCCTCGCGGCGCTGCATTACTGGTTCCCGAAGATGTGCGGCCGCATGTACCCGGAGGGCATGGGCATCGGGACGGCGGTGCTCATCATCTTCGGCTTCATCGCCACCTTCCTGCCTCAGTTCCTGCTGGGCAATCAGGGAATGCCCCGCCGGTACGCGGACTACCCGGAGGCGTTCCAGCCGCTGCACGTGGCGTCCACCGCAGGGGCGTCCCTGCTGGGCTTCGGCTTCCTCATCGTCGCCGTCTACCTGGGCTGGTCGCTGCGGCATGGCCGCGCGGCGGGGCGGAACCCCTGGGGCAGCGAGGGGTATGAGTGGCTCAGCGACTCACCGCCCCCCGAGTTCAATTTCCATGCGCCGCCGCGGTTTCCGAGGCCGCCGCACGACTACGCGAACCCGGGCGTCAACACGGAGGTGGAGCATGCGGCGTGAGGCGAGCCCCCGCCCGGTGGAGCCTCGTGCCCTCCACTTTGGAGATGAGGCGTCCCGCCAGGACGCCGCACACCTGGGCATGTGGATCTTCCTGGCCACGGAGGTGCTGCTCTTCTCGGTGTTGTTCACCGCGTATGCCTTGTACCGGCTGACGTATCCCGGTGTGTTCCAGCAGGCGCCCGCGCACATGGACGTGTTCCTGGGGACGCTGAACACCTTCGTGCTGGTGGTCAGCAGCATCCTGGTGGCGCTCGCGGTGGATGCCATCCGGAATGGACGCGACTTCGCCGCGGCGGCGTTGCTCGCGCTGTCGGTGCTGCTGGGCATCGCGTTCCTGTTCATCAAGGCCGCGGAGTACACGAAGCACGTGCATGACGGGGCGCTGCCCGGCGCCTGGTACGCCTATGAGGCGTTCGCCCTTCCCGGCGCCAACCTCTACTTCACGCTGTACTGGGTGATGACAGGCGTGCACGCGGTGCATGTGCTCGTGGGTGTGGGCGTGCTCGTCACGCTGGCGCTGCGGACGCTGGCCGGGGAGTTCGGGGCCCGCTTTCACACGCCCGTGGAGCTGGGAGGGATGTACTGGCACCTGGTGGACGTCATCTGGTTGTTCCTCTGGCCACTGCTGTACCTGACGTGAGGAGGCGCGCATGCGGGGCGGAGTCCAGGTGCTGGCCGTCGGAGCCGTGTTGCTGGCGCTGGCCACGCTGTCCTTCGGGCTGTCGAAGCTGCACCTGGGGGCGTGGGCGGTGCCGGTCGCGCTCGGCATCGCGCTGTGCAAGGCCGTGCTGATTGCCTTCTTCTTCATGCACCTGGCGGAGCGGCCCGGCGGGCCCCGGCTCGTCATCGGCACCGCGGGTGTCTTCGTTGGCATCCTCGTGGGGCTGGTGTTGGCGGAGGCCGCGGCCCGGGCGTGGCCGACGTTGCCGCCAGGGCCCTTCCCCGTGTCGCGGTTGCCGGGCACCGAACGAAGCGGCCCCCCTCGCGCGGCGCCGCCCTGGCTGCCGCTGCCCTGATGCGCCCGAGCCGCGGGCTCAGGGCGGCGGTGCCGGGAGTGCCCGGACGCCACGGCGCTTCGCATCCATGAGGAGCAAGGCCTTCCGGACAGGCGTCAGGACGCCCAGGCACGCGCCGAAGACCAGGTGCAGGAGCAGGAACGCGGCGATGGGCGGTCCTGCTCGCTCCAGCGGGGGCGCGGCCCAGGGGACGACCAGCACGGGCATGACGGCCTGGAGCATCAGGCCCGCGAGCAGGCCCAGCATCACGACCGTCAGTGCCGTGCCACCTCGAGGCACCAGCATCGCGAAGGCGGTGGCGAGCCCTCCCGCCGTCGCGAAGTGCAGGGCGAAGCCGAGCACCACCGCCGCGGTCCCAGCGGGCGCGTCCCTGAAGATGACGCCGCCCACCAGCCGTGGCGCGTACCAGAGGTCACCCTGGGTGATACCGCCCAGCAGCAGAGCCAGCGCGGCCATGACCCAGGCGCCGAGCGTGCCCACCAGCCCGCCCGCGATGAGCACGTCCCGGACCAGGCTCCAGTGGGCCACGGCGTCCGCGTGCTCCGCCTGGAGCTCCCGCTGCCGCGTGCGGTCCATGGCGCCACCTTCCTTCTGATTCGTCCCGACCCACGACGAGATGGGCTTGGCGGCAGTGTTCCTCGAGCTCTCGTGCCGCGCGTAGTGTCTCCCGGGCGCGTCGTTCGCAGCCTGGCGGGCATTGTGTCGGTCCAGGGGGCCAGTAGCCCCAGACGCCGGGCGTAGCGGCCCGCCGTGGCCCGGTGGACCTTGGAGGCACGCCCACCCGTCCCGCGTTCAATCCTCGCCGTCGGGCCCCAGGCGCGGCTCGTACGGAGCTCCAGCGGGGTGGTGTTCCTCCAGGTCGTTCTGGTGCGTGCGCTCCCAGAGCGGGATGCCGGCGCGAAACGCCGCCTGCGCGATGAGCAGCGTGGCCACCGGCGTCATGACGAAGACGAAGGTGACGCCCAGCGCCGCGCGGGCCACCACGCTGACGTCTCCCAGGCCCAGCGCCGCCGCGCCCATCAGCAGGCCCACGCCCAGCGAGGATGCCTTCGCGGCCCCGTGGAGCCGCAGGAACAGGTCCGGCATCCGGAACAGGCCCAGCCCCGCCAGGAGCATCAGCAACGCCCCCAACACCAGCAACACCGCGGTGATGATTTCCTTCATGGAGTGCCCCTCCGCGCGCTGTAGAGGTATCTGGCGATGACGATGGTGCCCATGGATCCGATGACGGCCAGCACCAGCGCCACGTCCACCAGCTCGGGCTGTCCCACCCAAAGGGCGTAGACGGTGATGACCGCCGACGTCTGGAGCGAGAAGAGGTCCAGCGCCACCACCCGGTCCGTCAGCGACGGACCTCGGAGCAGCCGGTGGAGTGAGAACAGCATCGAGACGGAGATGGCCCCGAGGGCCCCCTGGGTGATGCTCTGCAGCCAGTCGCTCATCGCAGTGCCCTCAACAGTGGAATCTCCACACGCTCGCGGAGCTCCTGGCAGAACGCCTCCCGGGTGGTGGCGAACATGACGTGGACGTAGATGGCCTTGCGGTCCTCGGACACCTCCAGGGCCAGCGTGCCCGGCGCGAAGGTGACGATGAGCGTCAGCAGCGTGATCTCCGCGTCCGTGCGCGCCTCCATGTCGTAGCGGTAGATGGCGGGACGGGTGAGGAGCTTGGGCGTCGCGATCTCGTAGGCCACCCGCACGTTGGCGACCAGCACGTCCCAGCCCACCCCCGCCACCAGCCGCACCACGTTCCACGCCTGCGTCCCATAGCGCGAGGGCACATGCTGCGTGTCGATGAGGGCCAGCAGCACGAAGCCGATGACGAACCCCGTAAGGAGGTTCTCCGGAGTGACGTTCCCCAGCATCGCGGCCCAGAGGAGCGCCAGCATCAGGTTCCAGAGGAACGCGGTCATGGGCGTCCCCCCAGCACCGCCCGCACGTACTCCTCCGGGTCCAGCAACTGGCCCGCGGCGGCGTCCGCCAGCTCCAGCAGCGGCTCGGCTCCCAGGCCCAGGACGACCATGAACAGTGTCATCGCCATGCAGGGCCCGAGCACGCCGTCTCCCAGGCTCAGCGGCCGGGTGGGTTCCTCCGGCTGGTTCTCCGGCGGCGCCTTCCAGAATGCCTCGCGCCAGATCTTCATCATGGAGAAGAGGGTGAGCAGGCCCACGACGACCGCCGTCCCCGCGATGATCCAGTTTTCGGCCCGCAGCGCCGCCTGGATGACGGCCAGCTTGGCGAAGAACCCAGAGAAGGGCGGCACGCCCGCGAGCGACAGCGCGGGGATGAAGAACAGCGCGGCCAGCAAGGGCTGGGTCCGGTACAGGTTGCCCATCTGGTGCAAGTCATAGGTGCGGGTGACGCGCGCGGTGGCCCCGCTCACCAGGAAGAGCGCCGACTTCGCGAAGATGTAGTGGATGAGGAAGGCGATGAGCGCCGTCAGCGCGCTCCGGGTGAACAGCCCCAGGGCGGCGATGAGGTAGCCAATCTGGCTGATGATGTGGAAGGACAGCAGCCGGCGCATGTCGTACTGCGCCACCGCGCCCAGCACGCCCGTCACCATGGTGAGGCCGCCCATCACCAGAAGGAGGGTGCTGGTGAGCTGAGAGTCCTGCGTGAAGACCAGGGTGAACACGCGCGCCAGGGCGTAGACGCCGACCTTGGTGAGGAGCGCGGAGAAGAGCGTCGTCACCGCCGCCGGGGGCGTGTGGTACGAGGCCGGCAGCCAGAAGAAGAGGGGAAAGGCGCCCGCCTTCAGCGCGAAGGCCACCAGGAAGAACATGGACACGGCCGTCATCAGGTTCGGCGTGCCCAGGCCCGGCACCGTGACGGCCAGGTCCGCCAGGTTCAGCGTGCCCGCCGCCCCGTACAGCAGGCCCACCGCGCACAGCAGCACCACCGAGCCCATGAGGCTCAGCGACATGTATTTGATGGACGCTTCGAGCTGCTCCTGTCGGGCCTCCAGCGCGAGCAGTACGAACGAGGCGCCCAGCATGACCTCGATCCACACGAAGAGGTTGAAGAGGTCTCCGGTCAGGAACGCGCCGCACACGCCGCCCACCAGCACCAGCACCAGCGGGTAGTAGGCGCCCGCCTCCTTCGACGCCGGGAGCGTGGCCGCGGAATAGGAGACCACCGTCAGGCCCATCACCCCGGTGACGAGCACCAGCAGGGCGCTCAGCAGGTCCGCGACCAGGGTGATGCCAAAGGGCGCCGCCCACCCGCCCACCTGCATGGACTGGATGCCTTCGCGGCGCACCGTCACCAGCAGCATCGCGCCCACCGCGGCGAGGGCTACCATGGTCATCAGCGCCAGCCACCGGCGCGGCCACGCGCGTGACGGGGTGAGCAGCCCCGCGGCCGCGGCGCCCAGGCAGAGGATCATGGGCAGGCTGAGCAGCGCGGAGGGCGTCATTGCTTGGAGTCCTTCAGCTCGGTGCGCAGGGCCCGCGTGTCATCGGTCCCCGTCTCCTGCGCGGCGCGGTGCACCAGCACCAGCAGCAGCGCGAGCAGGCCGAAGTTGATGACGATGGCGGTGAGGATGAAGGCCTGGGGCACCGGGTCCGCGTAGGGCGGGGAGAGGGCCTCCTGGCCTTCGGGCACCAGGGGCGCGAAGCCGCGCTGCAGCCCGTTGATGGTGAAGATCAGGAGGTTGGTGGCGCTGCCCAGCAGTACCAGCCCCAGCGCGATGCGGACGATGCTGTGGAGCATCAGGCAGTAGAACCCCGCCGCGAAGAGGCCGCCCACGGTGATCGCGAGGAACAGTTCCATGGCTAGCCCCCCATCTCCGGTGCCGTGGTGTCCTCGCCCCGGGCCATGCCCAGGATGAAGCACATGGCCGTCCCCAGGACGACCAGATAGATGCCCAGGTCGAAGAGCTGCGGGGTGCCCACCTTCAATCCATCCGTCCCCGGCACGGGCAACCGCGCCCAGATTCCAGACAGGAAGGGCCGGCCTTCCATCATCGAAGGGACGCCGCTGAAGAGCGCCACCAGCAGGCCCGCCGCGGCCAACCGGGTGGGGTGCACCCGCAATTGCTTGCGCGCTGCGGGCCGGCCAAACGCCACCATCAGCAACGCGAACGCCGTGGCCGCCATCAGTCCGCCGACGAAGCCGCCACCGGGGATGTCATGGCCACGCACGGCCAGCACCAGGGACACGAGCAGCAGCACCGGGGCCATCAGCCGCGCCACGGTGTGCATCACCACGGGGTTCATACCTGCCTCTTCTTTCGCTGAGAGCGCGTGCGGAACAGGAGAAAGACACCCAATCCGGACGTCGCCAGCACGGTGGCCTCTCCCAGGGTGTCGAACGCCCGGAAGTCCACCAGGATGACATTGACGATGTTCAGCCCCTTGCCGGCGGGCACGCTCTGCGTTGCGTAGAAGTCCGCCAGCCGCGTGTGCGAGGGCGTCGAGGCCACGTGCAAGATGATCCAGGTGATGAGCCCGCCCACGGCCAGGGGCAGGGCTGCCGTCCACCAGCGGAAGCGGTGCTCATGCGGCTGCACCGGGAAGCGCGAGAAGACGAGCGCGAACAGGATGACGGTGAGCGTCTGCACCACGACCTGCGTCATGGCCAGGTCCGGCGCGCCGAAGAACACGTACAGCAGCGCCTCCGCCAGGCCCAGCGCGCCCAGCGCGAGGATGGACGTCAGCGCCGAGCGCGACACCACGGCCAGCACCGCCGACACCAGGATGCCCACCAGGACCACCACTTCATGAGACAGCACGTATTTGGAAACGCCCCGGGGCCATTCCCCCAGCCGAAGGACGACGGCCAGCGCCAGCAGTCCGCCGAACGTGGCCAGGGTGACGACGATGTACTGGTGCAGCGAGCCGTTCTGGAGCACCCGCGTCATCGACGAGGACAGCTTGATCAGGCCGCTCAGGGAGGCTTGGTAGAAACGCTCCGGGCCGTGGCTGGACAGATTCAGGGCGCGCAGGCCCTTCAGCACCGGCTGGCGCAGCGCGAAGAGGCTCCCGCCCAGGACGAGGCTCCCCGCGCTCAACCCCAGGGCGGGCGTCACGCCATGCCACAGCGTCAGTTCGAGGCCCCCCGCCTGGCTTCCACCAATGTCCACCGACGCCATGGCCAGCAGGGGCTGGATGGCCCAGGGCACCAGGCCCAACACCAGCCCGGCGGCGGCGAGCAGCGCGGGCCCCACCCACATGGACGGAGGCGCTTCGTGGACCTTCGACTCCGGCTTTTCGGCGCGGAACGTCTTGCCCGCGAAGGGCTGTACGCCCACGCGCAGCGCCGCGGCCACCATGCCGCCGAAGCCCACCGTGGCCGCCGCCGCCAGGGGCCAGCCTCCGGGGCCCTCCAGGCAGGCCTCGTAGATGAGCTCCTTGCCCACGAAGCCGAAGAGCGGGGGCAGGCCCATCATCGACAAGGAGGCGGCCGCGGAGGCCGCGGCTGTCATCGGCAGGCGTTTGCGCAGCCCGCTCAGGTGCGCCACGTCGCGTGTGCCCGTCTCGTGGTCCACCGACCCCGCCACCAGGAACAACGTGCCCTTGTAGAGCGCGTGCGCGGTGAGGAACGTCACCATGGCCTGGATGGAGGCCGCGGTGCCCTGACCCAGCAACATCACCAAGGCCCCCAGGACACTCACCGTCGCGTACGCGAGCACCAGCTTGAGGTCCGTGTGCCCCAGCGCCAGCAGGGCGCCCAGCACCATCGTCATCGTGCCCACGATGGTGAGGATGGTCTCCCATGGGGGCGTGCCTCCGAGGACGGGCGACAGCCGCGCCAGCAGGAAGACGCCTGCCTTCACCATGGTGGCGGAGTGGAGGTACGCGCTCACGGGCGTGGGCGCTGTCATCGCGCCCGGTAGCCAGGTGTGGAACGGCATTTGCGCTGATTTGGTGAAGGCGCCGCCCAGCACCAGCAGGAGGATGGCCAGGTAGCGAGGGCTGTCGCGCACGGTGTCCGCGGCGGCGATGGTGCCGGAGATGGACAGCGTGCCCACTACGTCGCCCAGCAGGAGCAGGCCCACCAGCAGGGACTGTCCGCCCAGCGCGGTGATCAGCAGGGCCCGCTGCGCGGATTCGCGGGCGGCGTCTTCCTTGTGCTCGAAGCCGATGAGGATGAACGAGCTGAAGGTCGTCACCTCCCAGCAGATGAAGAGCAGGAGCGTGTTGTCGGCGAGGACGATGCCCAGCATCCCGCCCATGAAGAGCAGGAGCCAGCCGTAGAAGCGGCCCAGCACCTCATGGTGGACCAGGTAGCGCCCCGCGTAGATGACCACGAGCGTGCCCAGGCCGGTGATGAGCAGCGCCATCAGCAGGGACAGGCCGTCCAGCCGCAGCGCGAAGTCGATGCCCAGATCCGGCATCCACGGCAGCGTCAGCGAGGGCACCTCACCGCGGACCCCGGCGGGAACCTGTGCGCCGAACCACACCGCCAGCCCCGCCGGAAACAGGGCGAGCACCCAGCCCGCCCATGACTTGAACAGCCGGGTGAACAGCACGGCCAGTGCCGCGGCGATGAAGGGAACGAAGAAGGCGATGCACAGAGCCATGACCGGGACGCAGCAGGCCATTGCCTGGGTGCCGGCCTCCAGGCTTCTTCCTTGCACGCCCTCCGCGAGGGCCAGTGGTGGACATTCCCCGCGGTCGCCCGGCTTCGAAGTGTCCACCAGTGCCCGGTCGCTGCCCCGGCCGCTGGACGGGCGGATGGGAGCTCCGCCGCCTGCGGCGGAGCCCGGGTGCCTAGCTTGATGGCGTCCCCGAATCCGAGGAGCCGTCATGAGCGCCACCGTCTCCGACTACCTGCTCCACCGCCTGTCCCAGTGGGGCGTCCGCCGCATCTATGGCTATCCCGGTGACGGCATCAACGGCATCCTCGGCGCGCTCGGGCGCACGTCGGAGTTCCGCTTCGTGCAGACGCGCCATGAAGAGATGTCCGCGTTCATGGCCTGTGCGCACGCGAAGTTCACCGGCGAGCCGGGCGTGTGTCTGGCCACGTCGGGGCCCGGGGCCATCCACCTGCTCAATGGCCTCTATGACGCCAAGCTGGACCACCAGCCGGTGGTGGCCATCGTCGGACAACAGACGCGCTCCGCGCTGGGCGGCCACTTCCAACAGGAGGTGGACCTGATGTCCCTCTTCAAGGACGTGGCCAGCGAATACCTCACCATGGTGACCAGCCCATCCGCCATCCGCCACGCGGTGGACCGGGCGATGCGTGTCGCCATCTACGAGCGCACCGTGACGTGCGTCATCATCCCCAACGACGTCCAGGAAGAGGCCTACCACAAGCCTCCGCACGCGCACGGCACGGTCCATTCGAGCGTGGGCTACAGCGTGCCGCGGGTGCTGCCTCGCGAGCGGGACTTGCGGCGGGCGGCGGACGTGCTCAACGCCGGGAAGAAGGTGGCCATGCTGGTGGGCGCCGGAGCACAGGCCGCGGCGGACGAGGTGATGCACGTGGCGGAGTTGCTGGGCGCGGGCGTGGCGAAGGCCCTGCTGGGCAAGGCGGTGCTGCCGGATGACCTGCCTTATGTCACCGGCTCCATTGGTCTGCTGGGCACCAAGGCGAGCTGGGACCTGATGTCGGACTGCGACACGTTGCTGATGGTGGGCACCAGCTTTCCGTATTCGGAGTTCCTCCCGAAGGAAGGACAGGCCCGGGGCGTTCAAATCGACCTCGATGGCCGGATGCTGGCCATCCGCTACCCCATGGAGGTGGCGCTGGTGGGGGACAGTCAGGAGACGCTGAAGGCGCTGATTCCCATGCTCGAGCACAAAACGGACCGGAGCTGGCGCGACAGCGTGGTGAAGAGCGTGCGGCAATGGGAGAAGACAGCGGCGGCGCTCGCGATGGACAGCGCGAATCCCGTCAACCCCCGGCGCGTGTTCTCCGAGCTGTCACCCCGGCTGCCGGATGGCGTCATCCTGACGGCGGATTCGGGGTCGGGCACGAGCTGGTACGCGCAGCACCTGAAGATGCGCAAGGGGATGATGGCCTCGCTGTCCGGGAACCTGGCCAGCATGGGCTGCGGCGTGCCCTATGCCATTGGCGCCAAGTTCGCCTTCCCGCATCGGCCCGTCATCGCGCTGGTGGGTGACGGTGCCATGCAGATGAATGGCAACGCGGAGCTCATCACCGTGGCCAAGTATTGGAAGGAGTGGAAGGACCCGCGCTTCATCGTCATGGTCCTCAACAACCGGGACCTCAACATGGTGACGTGGGAGCAGCGCGTGCTGGCCGGCGACCCGAAGCTGCCCGCGTCCCAGGACCTGCCGGACTTCCCGTACGCGGCCTATGCGGAGTCCCTGGGCTTCCTGGGCATTCGCGTGGACCGGCCGGAGGCGCTGGGCCGCGCGTGGGATGAGGCACTGAGCGCCGACCGGCCCGTCGTCTTCGAGGCCTACGTGGACCCGGACGTACCGCTGCTACCGCCTCACATCACCTTCGAGCAGGCGAAGCACTATGCCCAGGCGCTGGCGAAGGGCGACGTGGACACGGGCGGCATCCTGAAGCAGTCGCTCAAGGGGATGGTGGAGACACTGCTGCCTCGGGGCGGCGGGAAGTCTTGAGCGGCAAGCTCCGGCGCCCCTCCATTGGCCGGGGTCCTTCCTCACGGGGCGCCTTGCGCAGCTGGATGAGCTTCAGCCATACGAGCAACCGCATCACCTGCCAGGTGGGGTCCAGCTCGAAGCGCCTCGCGGCGAAGTCGGGGCGCGCCGGCCGGGCGTGGTGGTTGTTCTGGAACAACTCGCCCATGCACACCACGTCCAGGGGCAGCGTGTTGCTCGACTGGTCTCGGGTCGCGAAGTTGCGGTAGCCGTACCGGTGTCCGCACCAGTTCACGATGGCGCCATGCACGGGCCCCATCACGAAGTGCAAGGGGAGGAGCGCCCAGTGCCATCGGCGCGTGGCGAAGCGCTTGTAGAAGAGCGTGTAGAGCGCACCAAACCCCAGGCGTGAAGTCCAGCTGCTGAAGAAGCGGTCCACGGCGGGCCACTCGGGGTAGCCACCGATGAAGCGTGCCTCGGCCTGGACGCTCCCCGTGAGCAGGCCTCCGTAGCGGCGCCCCGTTTCCAGCATCATGCGCGGCAGGTGCTTGTGGTGCACGGGGGAGTGCGGGTCACGGTCGGTGTCCGCATAGGCATGGTGTTCACGGTGAAGGATCGCGTAGGCGCGTGGGTCGAGGTAGCTCGAGCCCTGCACCAGCGCGGTGCTCAGGTGCAGGGCGCGTTCAGCGCGCGGCGTCATCGTGAACATCCGGTGCGCGGCATAGCGGTGCTGGAAGAGGCTCTGGAAGAGCACACTCAGCGTCCAATGAGAGGCGAAGGCGAAGGGGATCATATTCGTACAACCCACTGGGGTGTCACCCTTCTGTCAGCCAACGCCCGATACCGGGGAAGGACGGCGGCTCACGGCTCGCGAGGCTGGTAGGGGCGGGCGTCCAGCGGCAGCTCCAGGGAGAAGGTCGTTCCGGTCGCGGCGTCACTCTGGACGGAGACCGTTCCTCCATGTGCTTGCGCACACCCCCAGACGAGCGTCAGTCCAAGCCCCCAACCCTTCGAAGGGCCTTCCTGCGCGGAGTGGGTCCGGGTGAATGGCTTGAAAATCTGTTCCTGGTCCGCGGGCGCGATGACGGGGCCGCGGTTGTGGACGGACGCTCGCGCTCGGTCTCCGGCCCGTGTGACGGTGAAGGTGATGGGCTCCGTGGCGGCCCCGTACTTGATGGCGTTGCTGCCCAGGTTCCAGAGAGCGCGGCGGAGCTCCTCCGCGCTCCAGATTCCCCGGACGCGCTCCTCCGCCTGGAGGACGAAGCGGTCCCCATGGAGCGCAATCAGCTCTTCGACCACTTCCTGCGCGACACCGCCCAGGTCGCACATGTCGAGGCGAAGCGGGAGCCGCTGGCCCCCCTGGATGCGGTTCGCGTCGAGGAGATCCCTCACCATCCGGTCGGTGCGTTCGATGTTCCGGTCAATACGCAGCGCCAGGTCGCGTCGTTGGTCGAGTCGCTCGGGATGCCGCATGAGAAGCTGAGCCCCCGACTTCGCCGCCGACAGGGGGCCGCGAAGGTCGTGGGCGAGCACCGAGACGAAGTGCTCGCGAAGCGCTCGCTCGGCCTGCAACGCTTCGATTTTCTCGCGCAAATTCGCGTACAGCTTGGCGTTGTCCAGGTGGACGCTCAGCTGCTGGCCCAGAGACAGGAGCCGCCCCTTCTCCCGGGCTGTGAATTCCCGGACCTCGGCAAGGCCGACATACATGATGCCTACCAGTGCGCGGTGGGGGGGAAGCCGAACCCCGAGCAGCGAACGAAGTCCGCTCTGACGCAGCGGAGGGCTCACCTCGATCGACGTCGTCTCGGCATCCAGGACCGAGCTGGTCTCCTCGCCCGCGGCGGCAACCCTGCCAGGAAAGGACGCAGGATTCATGGAGGCCGCGTAGTGCTCGAGCTGCTCGCTCGCCAATCCCGCGGCGGCCGCGGTGACGAGCTGTTCCCCCTGGGCCTCATACAGGAGCACGGCACCACTCTGGGCGCCCATCGCCTCGATGATCAACTCGAGGACATCCTTCAAGTGGTCACGCAGGGATGCCGCATCCCCCTCGACAAGCGCCTCACTGGCCACCTTCTGGAGCAGTCGCAGGTATCGCTTCTCCGTCTGCTCATCCTCCAGCAGGTGACGGCTGAAGAGTTCCGACACGGCGGTCGAAGCGGCATGCAGCTCGGAGAAGAGCCGCTCGACGTCAAGGGCGCTAGGGCGGGCTTCAGGCGAAGCGTTCGCCCACATGCTGGCGATGCACCGTCCCAGGATGGCGAACTCCTCGATGACCTCCGCCACATTGAAGCCCTGCCGGAGGCGGGCGGCTACATGCGTCTCGACGTGCGCCCGCCGCGCGTGGGCAAGCGCACCGGGCGCCCCTTCCTCGTCAGCGAGCGAGGCCACGTAGACAGGCATGATGTTCTTGAACTCGGGGGCGTCGAGCCCTCGAGCGGACGCGGCCTGAGCTGCCTGCTCGAACCACCGCCGGATGATTTCCTCTTGATGTCGACGGATGATGCCCGCAACGCTCGTCATCGGGAGTCCTCATCCTCGATGATGGACATCGCCTGCTGCTTCCCGCATCCGGAGACACTCACTCAGCGTGCAGATGGCCACAGGGCGGGACGGTCCGTTAGGGTCTCGACATGGTGGTGAAGATTGCCTCGCGGCCGGAGCCTGTGCGTCACCCCGAGCCAGGCCGGCTGCGCGCGTGGCACCTCGTGTGCCCCTCCGAGGCGCTCCGGCCTGCGCAGGTGATGCGCTGGAGCACGGGCGCGCGGGAGCTGGTGATCTTCCGGGGACGGAGCGGCGCGGTCCACGCGCTCGCCGCCCATTGTCCCCACATGGGCGCGCACCTGGGCGGTGGCACCGTGGTGGGTGATTCGCTGCGGTGTCCGCTCCACCACTGGCAGTTCGACGGCAGCGGCACCTGCCGAGGGAAGACGGCACAGCGGGCCTTCCCCGTGGTGGAGCGGTACGGCGCCATCCTGGTCTTCAATGGCCCGGTGGTGCTCTTTCCTCCGCCGGAGGTGGGCAGCGGGGCGTTGCGCTGGGGCACGTCGGCTCGCTTCGCGGTGCGTTGTGATTGGCTGCCCGTGGTGGCCAATGCCTTCGACTTGGAGCACCTTCGCACGGTGCACCATCGCGAGTTGCGGGACGCGCCAGTGGTGGAGCGCCCGGACCCGTTCACCTTGCGCGTGCGGTACACGTCCCGCGTCATGGGCAGCGGGCTCAGTGACCGGGTGATGAAGTTCCTGTCCAGTGATCGCATCGGTGTCACGCTCACGTTGCATGGCGGCACGCTCCTGTCCGTGGAGAGCGACCTGGGGCGCACGCGCAGCGCGTTGCTCGCTGGCCTTCATCAGAGCGAGGAGGGGTTGTTCGTGCGGCTGGCCTTCGCCGCGCGCCGCAGCCGGCTTCCGGGGGTGGACTGGCTGGCGCTCCAGGTGTCGCGGTGGCTGTTCACGTCGTTCCTGCGGCGCGACTTGTCCGTGCTCGACGGGATGCGTTTCAACCGGGCGGGGGCGGCGGCGGACCCGGTGCTGCGCCAGGTGCTCGACTTCACCGACAGCCTGCCGGAGGCGCCCGATGACGACCGCGGGTGAGGGCGAGGGAACCCCGATTCCGGCCGCGCTCAACGCCGTGCTCCTGGTCTGTGCCATGGCGGCCTGTGCCGGATGCTTGTGGCTGGCGTCACACGCGGAGCGACTCGCGCTCCAGGTACTGGCCGCGGTGGTCTTCTCCTTCGTCAACAACACCGTGTTCTCGCTGCTGCATGAGGCCACGCACGGCGTGCTGCACCCCGTGCGGCGGGTGAACGACACGCTGGGCCGGGTGGCCGCGGCGTTCTTTCCCACGTCCTTCACGATGCAGCGTGCCTTCCACCTGAACCACCACCGCCACAACCGGACGCACTTGGAGCAGTTCGACTACTTCCGGCCCGGAGACAACCGCTTCCTGAAGCGGGCGCAGTGGTACTCCATCCTCACAGGGCTCTACTGGCTGTTCGTCCCGGTGGGGGCGGTGGTCTTCGCGCTCGTTCCCGGATTGCTGCACCGGCTGCGCGGCACGGGCACCCGGTACGGCGAGCAGACGGGCGCGGACGCGTACCTCGGACGCCTGGAAGCAGCGCCTGGAGGCGCGATCCGCGCGGAGGTGTTGCTGGCGGTCTGTGTACAGATGGGGCTCGTGTTGGCGTTGGATGTGTCCGCGATGGGGTGGGGGATCTGCTACGCGGCCTTCGCCATCAACTGGAGCGCGCTCCAATACGCGGACCATGCGTGGTCACCGCTGCATGTCCGTGACGGCGCGTGGGACCTGCGCGTGGCCGCTCCGGTGCGGTGGCTGTTCCTCAACTACCACTATCACCGGGCCCATCACCGGCACCCGCATGTGCCCTGGCTCTACCTGGGGCGCTACGTGGACCCGGAGGTGGCGCGACCGTCCTTCCTGCGCATCTGGCTGTCCATGTGGCGAGGCCCTCGGCCACTGCCCTCCGCAATGGAGGAGCGATGAGCCCGCGTCCCGTGTTGTTCGGCTGGCCACGCAAGGAGGAGCTGGCCCTCACGGCAGCCATGGCCACGGGCTTCGCCCTGTTCTTCGTGGCTATTTACGGCGGCGCGAGCTGGCTCACGGGCTTCTACACCGGGGGCCTCCGGGTGGAGCTGTCCTTCGAGCGCCACATCCCGTTCATGCCGTCCTGGGCGCTGGTCTACGTCAGCATGGACGTGCTGCTCCTGCTGTCCCTCTTCGTCTTCCGGACGTGGCGGGACATGGTGCCCTTCGCGCTGGCGCTGTGTGTGGAGACAGCGCTCGCGGCCGTGTGCTTCCTGCTCTTCCCGGTGGAGGTGGCGTGGCCGCCGCGCGCCGTGGAGGGGACCTGGGCGGGCGTCTTCCAACTGGCGGACACGCTGAACCTGGAGCGGAACTACCTGCCGTCACTCCACGTGGCCTTCGCCTGCACGGCGGCCCTGGCATACGCGGAGCGGGCGGGGGCGCTGGGGCGTATCCTCTTCGGCCTGTGGGCGCTGGCCATCGCGGCGTCGACGTTGCTCATCCACGAGCACCACGTGGTGGACGTGGTCGCTGGGGCGTTGCTGGCCTGGGGCACCTGGTGGTGGGTGGATCCCTGGGCGCGCCGCACGGCGTTCCTCGATGCCCTGCGAATCGAAGCCTTGTGCGCCCGGGAGTCCTATCGCTTCGCGCGGCGTCACCTGCGTTACGGGCTGATTGCCCTGGTGCTCTACCGCTACGCGGTGAGCCGGTGGTGGCGCGAGGCACGGGTGGCGCGGGTGGGCTTCTGTTTCCTCCAACTGGTGGACGACGTGCTGGATGGGGACCGCGCGGTGGACGGAGAGCCGCTCGGCTGGGTGGACGCGCTTCTCTTGGAGTTGGCGTCCGGGCGAGGGGAGGACCAGGGGACGGCGGCCACGCTGGGGCGCGTGTTGCTCGAGCGGCTGGGAGACGACACGGCCCGCGCCCAGGTCTTCGCGCTGATGCGGACGATGCGCAAGGACCGGGAGCGGGTGAAGGCCGGACAGTGGTGGAGCGCGGAGGCGCTTCGCGCGCAGCAACGCGACACGTTCTGCTTGTCTGTGGATTTGATGCTGCACGTCGCCGGGGCGGGCGTCCGGGCCGAGGACGCGCCCGCGCTGATGGAGGCCTTCGGCTGGTGCTCGGTGATGCGGGACCTGCGAGAGGACCTGGCCCAGGGGCTCTACAACGTGCCGGATGAGGTCGCGGCGGCCGTCCGTGGCGACGGCGCGGACCCGACGGACATCGACGCGCTGCTGGGAACGGAGGCGGGCCGCGCGTGGATGACGGTGGAGCACGTCCGGGCCAGGGCGTTGTTGGATGATTCGGCCGGACAGCTGGCGGTGCTGGAGGACCGTCCGGGGCTGGCGTTGCTGCGCCTGTTCCACCGCTCCATTGAGTCCTTCTGGCGCAAGCGCCTGCCCCGGCGCCATCCCTTCCTGGCCGACGTGACGGCCAGCCGGCTTCAGGGCGTCTGAGGGGCGGGCTCGGAGCTTCGGCGTCGCAGCCTCCGGCCGATGGCCGCGCCCACCACGAGCGCGCCAAGTCCGATGACCGTCGCTCCCGCGAGCGCGAGGTGCTTCACCCGCGTGAGGAGGGGATTGTCGAAGACGTTGGTGGAGTAGTGGAACGCGGCGATCCGCCAGCGGTCACCCTCCCGGACCAGGGTGCAGGTCCACCGGCCGTCGATGACGATGTCCGTGCCGTCCGTGAGGACGTAGTGGTCCCGCGACGAGCCGCGCGCGATGCCGGTGTCGCCGTACAGGCGGGTCAGGTCGTCCACCTCGAACTTCGCCCGGATGCGGTCCACGACGCGATTCGGCCCGCGCATCATCTCGTCGTAGTACGCGCGGATGGATTCCTTCCCCACGCGCACGTCGTTGTTCATCGTGGTGAAGGAGACATCCGGGTGCAGGTGGCTCAGCAGCCGGTCGATGTCCTGGGCATTGAGGGCGTCTTCCATCTCCTGCTTGAGGGCGCGCAGGGCGTCATGGGTGGCGGCGTCGGCGGTGGGTTGCTGGGCCAGCACCGCGGACGGCAGGAACGCGAACAGCAGCGCCACCACACAACAGCCAGGCAAGCGGATCATCGAGGCTCCGGAGGGGTGAATCCGCCCATCCTAGAAAGGCTTCCGGCCGGTGGTGCATGGAAGTTGCCGTCCGAATTGCCCCGGGGACCCGAGGGACGGTGGACAGGGGCCCACGCCCCGGGGTGATTCCCGCCGCGCTGGCACGCACCTATCCATCTGCGCCAGGTCCAATTCCCAGGAGGCGTGCCATGAAGGATCGTCCCGCAACGCTCGTACTGTCCGGCGGTGGGGCCAAGGGAGCCTTCCAGGTCGGCGCCGAGCGCGTCCTCCGGGAGGTCCACGGCTTCCGCTGGGAGCGCATCTTCGGCGTGTCCGTGGGTGCCCTGAACGCCGCGCTGCTGGCCCAGCACTCCTACCGGGCACTGAATGACATCTGGTTGAACATCCGCGAGGCGGACCTCTACCGGAAGCTGCCGTGGCCGCTCGTGGCCCTGCGCGTGGGTCTGTTCCGCAAGCTGGGGCTGTACGACAACACGCCCATGCGGGAGCTGATCCAGCGGCACCTCGCCGGACACCGCTTTTGGGTGCCCGCCCACGTGGGGCGCGTGTCCCTGGTCTCTGGCAACTACGAGCTGGTGCCCAGCGATTCGAGGGACTTCCTGGACGCCGTCTGGCAGAGCTCGACGTTGCCCATCCTCTGGGAGCCCATCGGCGCGTCGGCCCTGGTCGACGGGGGCCTGCGCAACGCCACGCCCCTGGGGGATGCGCTGGAGTTCGGCCCGACGGAAATCGTCGTCATCGTCTGCTCACCATCCCAGATCGAACGGGCGAAGCCGCCGGCCAATCTCCTGGAGGTGGCCACGCGCTGCCTGGCCGACATCACCCTCAACGAAATCCTTCTCAATGACGTGGATTCCTTCGTGCGCATCAACGACATCGTCCGTCAGGCCTACGACGCGGGGCTCACCGTGCGGCGTCCGGATGGGGTGCCCTACCGGTACTGCCGCATCACCGTCATCGAGCCCGCACGGCCCATGGGGGACATGTTGGACTTCGCGCCGGAGGTGATCCGGATGCGGCTGCGACATGGTGAGGAGATGGCTCGGGCCGTCTCGCTGCCCACGGGCGTGGGCCCAGGGGAGCGCGTGCAGCGCCGCGTGGAGCTCTTCCCGGAGCCCCCCATGCATGCCTAGAACGCTGCGGACTTGGCCGTCGCTTCGGAATGACCGATGGTGCGTCGCGCGGGCGGCGGCGGTTCCGCGCGTGGCTCCGGCGCTTCTTCGTTGAGATCCTTGTAGAAGCGCCGCCCGATGTAGGCGCCGAGCACCAGCGACACCACCAGGCCCACGGCGGCGACCGCCGTCATCGTCGTGCGGCCCTGGGCCAGACCACTGCCGAGCTGCGCCGCGAGGAAGGTGCCAGGAATGGTGCCAATCATGATGCCGGCCAGCGTGGGCATCAGCCTCGCTCCGCTCGCCGCCGCTGCCGCCAGCATCACGTCGGTGGGGCACAGCGGATTGATGCAGGCGGTGAAGGCGAAGAGGAAGTCATGCCGCCTCGCCGCCCGCACCAGTGCGGGGTACTTGCTGCCAGCCAGGCGCTTCATCAGCCCAGTGCCCAACCTGCGCGCCGCCGCGAAAAGCAGCAGGCCCGACAGCAAGCCGCCCGTTAGTGAATAGAGGGTCGCTGCAAGCGTGCCAAACATCATCCCGCCCACGGCCGTCAGCAGTTGACCCGGAAGCAGTGTCACGGGCCGGATGGCAAGGAAGCCGATGTATGCAATGGGCGCCCACTTCCCGAAGGGCTCCAACCAGCTGGCGAGGCGCTGCTGGTCGACGAAGTCCGGCCCGAGCAGCCGGAGTGCGACAAGCCCCCCCACTGAGACGAGCATCGGGGCCAACACCCGGAGCCAGGTCTTCACCGACTGCGCCACGCCGTACCTCCCCCGCGGCCCCACTTCCGCCGCGCCGTGGGCCTGAAAGTGAAGGTGGTTTCGGGAATCCGCAATGTGCAGTGGGGTGTTTCCAACATGAAAGCGTCCGGCCGGGCAGCCCGCCGCCCGGTCCGAAAGCTCGGCAGGCGTTGCGAAACCCACGAAATCACATGTGTTTTCGTGTGGCGTATCAGGCGTGAACGGCTGGCGGTGTACGGAGCTTGCTTGCATCGGGGCGCTTCCGTCCCAAGGTTTCAGGCAAGGGGCACCAAGGCGAGGGCTGGGGTAGTCACGAGAGGAGATAGGGAAATGTCGGACAAGGACAACAAGGGCAGCATGACGGTGGCCGAAGCGGGTCGGAAGGGTGGCGAGACGGTCCGAAACGAGCGCGGTCGCGAGTTCTACGAGACGATCGGCCGCAAGGGCGGCGCCACGGTGAAGGCCGAGCGCGGTCGCTCCTTCTACGAGGAGATCGGCCGCAAGGGCGGCGAGACGGTGAAGGCCGAGCGCGGCGCCAAGTTCTACGAGGAGATCGGCAAGAAGGGTGGCGACCGGGTGAAGGCCACCCGGGGGCCGAACTTCTACGAGGAGATTGGCCGCAAGGGTGGGCAGAAGGTGAAGAAGCTCATCGAAGAGGGCAAGCGGGCCGCGCGCGCCGCCATGGCGGCGCAGGAGGCCACGGCAGGTGCTCCGGCCCAGGAGGGCGCGGCGCCGCCATCCACTCCCCCTTCTTCCGGAGAGCCGGCGGGGCCGGGACAGAACGAGTAGCACCGCGAGCGTGGCGCCAGACTCGCGGACCGACTAAGAGGGCCGCGTGTACCTGGTCATCACGTTCCTCGAACAGTTGGAAGGAACCGAGCGGGCCATCCGCCGGCTCCGGGAGTTCGGTATCCCGGAGCCGTTGGTGGTGCGGGCTCGGAGCGCGGCGGCGGCGTTGTCCGCCGAGGTCCCGGTGTTCGCGGGGCTCCGCAGTCTGGCGTTGGGCGCCGATGACGATCGCGTCATCCTGGTGAGCTTGTTGCCAGGCCTGCCCGCCGAGGAGATGGAGCGGTTGGTGCAGCGCGTCCAACTGGAAATGGACGCGGACGAGCCGCCCATGGGACGGCTGGTCGCCATGCCAGTGATTTCCGCGCCCACGCATCGCCGGTCGTGACGGGAAGCGTCCCGTCGTTATAAGCACGGGCTGTGCAAGCGCTGCTCGTCTTCCTATCCATCGCGGCGCTGTCGCTGCTCGCCTCCAGCCGTGCGCTGGACCCGGGGCGCTTTCCAGCGCTGGCGAGACTGGCGGCCAGCGGCTTCCTCTTCGTTCTGCTCGGCATCTTCCTGGGGCCTTCCGTGGCGGGGGTGCTCACCGAGCGGCACCTGGAGGCCATGCGCCCGGTGATGGCGCTGGGGTTGGGCACCGCGGGCGTGCTGCTGGGCCTGAACCTGGAGCCCCGGCTGCTGCGCCTGTTGCCGCGGTCCGTCTACCTGTCGGGGCTGGCGCACTCCGGAACGGCCTTCTTCTTCGTCGCGCTGCCATTGCTGGTGCCGCTCGTCTTCACGTCCGCCCGGGGGCTGCTCGGCGCGGTGGGCGCGGCGGCGATGTTGGGGGCGGCGGCCAGCCTTTCTTCAGGGCACTCGGCCGTGCTCGCGTGGCGCGCGGGGCGCCTGGACCGGGCGCGCGGCCTGGGCGTGGCGCTGCTCACCATGCTGGATGACGCGGTGGGTCTGGGCGTGCTGGCGCTGGCGTTGATGATCGGCGCCGCCAGCAACGTGGGCGAAGGCCTGGGGCTGGTGTGTCTGGCCTTGCTGCTGGGCGTCATGTGTGGGGCGCTGCTGGCCTTCCTCACGCATTCGTTGAAGGACCTGGCGGAGCTGACCACGGTGACGCTGGGCGGCGTGGTGTTGGTGAGTGGCGCGGCGGCGTACCTGCGGGTGTCGCCCTTGCTGGCGGGCGTGGCGTGTGGGGCGACGCTGGCGGTGGTGGGAGGCCGCACCTCGGAGCGCGTGGCCCGCGCGCTGGGCCGGGTGGAGCGGCCCGTGTTCCTGGTGCTTGTGTTCCTGGTGGGCTGCGCGGTGCATGCGCGGGACTACTGGGCCTGGGTGCTGATGCCCGCCTTCGTCGGCCTGCGCTTCCTGGGGAAGATGCTGGGCGGCCGGTTCGCGCGGCGGCTGGCGCAGCAGACGCTCGTACTGCCACCCCGGCTGGGCTACGCGCTGATCGCCCAGGGCGGCCTGGCGCTGTGCCTGGTGGCGGAGTACGGGATGCTCGTGCCGGGAGGGCTGTCGCGGCGCGTGCTGGACGTCGTGGTGATGGGCGCGGTGGTGAACGAGCTGCTGGCGGGCCAGGCCTTCCAGTACGTGGTGGACCCGCCCCGCAGCTTGTCCGAGAACCCGGCTGACAGCGAGAAGGTGGCGGCATGAAGGGCGCGGTCATCCGGCTGCTGCTGTTGATGGTGCTCCTGGCCATCATCAGCCGGGCACAGGTGCTCCGGGCGGACTCGGGGACACCGGTAATGTTGGCGGCGGGCGCGTTGCTGTTGTGCGGCCTGTTCGCGGGCAAGGTGGCCAAGGGCCTGGGCCTGCCTCGCCTCACCGGTTACCTGCTGGTGGGCGTGGCGGTGGGGCCCTATGCGCTGGGCTTCATCCCGAACGCGGGCGTGAAGGGGCTGGAGCTGGTGAAGGGGCTGGCGGTGAGCCTCATCGCGCTGGTGGCCGGCACGGAGCTCCGGCTGGGGCTCATCCGCCGCGTGGGCGCGCGCGTGGCCTTGCTGTGCGCGGCCGTGTGCGGCGTCACCTTCCTGGTGTGCTTCGGGGCCACCTTCGCAATCAAGCCCTTCCTGCCCTTCCTGGCGGATATGACGGTGCCACAGGCCCTGGCGGTCAGCGCGCTGCTGTCCACGGTGGTGGTGTCGTTCTCGCCCACCGTCACCATCGCCATCGTCCAGGAGACGAGCGCGCGCGGCGCCTTCACGGAGTTCCTGATGGCGCTGGTCATCATCGGCGACTTGCTGGTGATGGTGGCCTTCGCGCTGGCCGCGGGCCTGACGAAGGCGAGCTTCGGCGGCGGGCTGGACGTGACGGAGCTGCTGGGCGGGGTGGGGTGGGAGCTGTTCGGCTCGGTGGTGGTAGGGCTGGTGCTGGCCGTGGGCATGCTCGTCTACATGCGCGGCGTGAAGCAGGAGCTGCCGCTGTTCCTGGTGGGCCTGTGCTTCGCCGCAGCGGAAGGGGGCACGCGCCTGCACCTGTCCCCGCTGCTGGTGTCGCTGGCGGCGGGGGCGCTCATCGCGAACCTGGACGAGCACGCGGGCGAGCGCATCCATAACGCCATCCAGCAGGCGGGGCTGCCAGTGTTCGCGCTCTTCTTCGCCGCGGCGGGCGCGGGGTTGAAGCTGGACTCCCTGCTGACGGTGGGGCCGGCGGCGATGTTGCTGGTCGTGCTGCGCGGCGTGGCCATCTGGTTCTCCTGCCGCCGCTTCGCCCCAGCGGACGACCCGCGGCTCAAGCGCTACCTGTGGATGGGACTCATCTCCCAGGCGGGCGTGACGTTTGGCCTGGCGGCCCTGGTGTCCAGGACATTTCCGACCTTTGGCCCCCAGGTGGAGGTGCTCATCGTCGCCATGATTACCGCCCACGAACTGGTGGGGCCGGTCCTCACCCGGCGCGCCCTGGCGGCCTCCGGGGAGATCCGCGCGGACGACGCGCAGGGAACGGCATAGGCTGTCAGGCATCCACACCTTCAGCAGCAGTCACAGGAGGCACGGAGGACATCATGGCCGCACCCATCCTCGAGGTGGACATGGAGCACCCGTCACCCCGCCACATCCAGCGAGCGGTGGAGGTGCTGGAGCGCGGCGGCCTGCTGGCCTACCCGACGGACACGTACTTCGGGCTCGGCTGCGACTTGAGCTCGAAGAAGGGCATCGAGCGGCTGTACCAGCTCAAGGGACGCGACAAGAAGAAGCCCCTGTCCTTTCTCTGCCCCGACCTGTCGGACGTGGCCCGCTACGCGCACGTGAGCAACTTCGCGTACCGGACCATGAAGAGCCTCACTCCGGGTGCGTTCACCTTCATCCTGGAAGCGACGCGTCTGGTGCCGGACCTGATGATGTCCAAGCAGAAACAGGTCGGCATCCGGGTGCCGGACTCAGCGCTCGTTCGCGAGCTGGCCCGAGCCCTGGGCCGCCCTCTGGTGACGACCTCCGCGACCAATACGGAGGGTGAGCCCCTCACGGACGCAAGGGATATCAAGGACGCGCTGGGCCACGGCCTGGACCTCATCCTTGACGGGGGCGTGACGCTCAATGAACCGTCGACCGTGATTTCACTCATCGGCGATTCACTTGAAATCCTCCGGCAAGGGAAGGGTAGGCTGGAGGACTAGAACCCGAGAATAGGGGGATTTCTTGGCACAGGGGGGAACACGGCCGAGCTCCGTGGATGTACCGGAGCAGGTCCCAGGGCTGCTCAAGTTATTACTGTTGCTACTGTTCCGGCCGGTGGACCTGCACTACCGGCTGCGGGCCGCGGGCATCCGCGTTCCGGGCGCACGGCTGGGGACGCTGTGTCGCGAGCAGCCCGAGGGAGAGCGGGCCACGGCCGTCTATGTCCGGCGCATGTTGCTGGTGCTGCTCGTCGGCGCGCCGGTGGTGACGCAGGTGCTGGGTCTGGCGCTCGTGACGGCGGGCCTGCCGCTGGAGCGAGGCTGGGTGTTGTCGGCACTGTTCTGCTCGGCGGTGGGACTGCTGGTGGCGCAGGTGTTGGGGCTGGCCGCGGGCGTCCTGCTGGGCTCTCTGTCCAGTCTGGCCACGCTGCTGGGGCTGCACGCCACGGCCGCGGCTGCCTTCGGGCCGGAGTTGGGTGGGGTGGCGGGCATGGTGGTGGGGGTGTGCCTGGGGAGCGTGGCTGGGTTGGCATGTGGGAGCATCAGCGGCATCGCCATTGGCCGGGGCCCCTCCGTGGTGCGGGTCCAGATGGCGGCCATCCTCGCCAGCCTGACGCCGATGCTGCTCTGGAGTGGGACGACGAATGCGTCCTACGCCGGCGCGGTGGCCGCCAGTGCGTTGGTGGCCTTCCTGGTGAGTGCGTTCCGGCTGCCGCTCTATGCGCTGGAAGTGCTGGCATCCGCGGTGGCGTATGCCGTGGAGCGCTGGACGGGGCGGCCCACGCTGGGCTGGGTGCCGGTGCGTCACCACAACCTCAGCTATCTGCCGCATCCCTTCCTGGGGCGGCATCTGGCGCTGGCGGTGCGCTCTCGGCCGGCGGAGGTGCTCGCGGTGGCGGATGCCTGCCTGCGCTCGCCGGGGAACATCGTGGTGGGCTGGCCGTGGGTGGTGCAGGCGCTGGAGTCGGCGTCGCCGGAGGGGGCGAGGGAGCCCCGGGCTTGAGCCGCTGAGTTGCCTCGCCGCGCGCCTCCGGTAGCCTGCGCGGCGATGGAAGGAATGCTCGACGCGTTCATCGCCTTCATCCGCGCGGAGCGCGGACTGTCCGGCAAGACGGTGGACGCCTACGCCGCAGACATCAACGTGTACTTCGAGGACCTGCGCTCCCGCGGCGTCTCCGACGTGACGCAGGCGCGGCAGGAGGACGTGTCCGCGCACCTGGCCGCGCTAGGCAAGCGGGGCTTGGGCAAACGCAGCCAGGCCCGTCACCTGGCGGCCCTGCGCGGCTTCCACCGGTTCCTCGTCGCCGAGCGCATGGCGGAGAAGGACCCGACGGAGGACCTGGACACGCCCCGGTCAGCCCGGAAGCTGCCGTCGTTCCTCACCCTGGAAGAGGTGGAGCAGCTCCTGGCGGCCCCGGACGAGCGCACGTCCACGGGCGTGCGTGACAAGGCCATGCTGGAGGTGCTGTACGCCACCGGCCTCCGCGTGAGCGAGCTGTGTGGGCTGGGCATCAACGACGTGCAGCTCACGGCGGGCTATCTGGTGGCGAAGGGCAAGGGCGCCAAGGAGCGCCTCGTCCCGCTGGGGCGCGTGGCCATCGAGAAGGTCCAGGCATACCTGGCGGAGTCACGGCCAGCGGTGTTGGGGCGGCGCAAGTCCCAGGCGTTGTTCGTCACGCCACGAGGTTCTGGCTTCACGCGGCAGGGCTTCTGGAAGCTGATCAAGCGGTACGCGCTGAAGGCGGGCATCGCGAAGCCGCTGTCGCCGCACAAGCTGCGGCATTCGTTCGCCACACACCTGGTGGAGCGCGGCGCGGACCTGCGCGCCGTCCAGCAGATGCTGGGGCACGCGGACCTCGCCACGACGCAAATCTATACCCACGTGAACGCCGCCCGGCTGCGGTCCGTGTACGACGAGTTCCACCCGCGCAGCGACGTCTTCGTCCCCAAGGCGAAGAAGACGCGGGCCGCCGCGCGGTAGGGGCGGCCCGGGGCCTCGGCGCCGTGGAAGGAACGTTCCGTCCGCTGGCGCTCAGCTCCCCACGCCGTGGATGGGGAGGCCGAACGGGTCCGTGTGGGCCCGCCGGGGTCCGCTCCCTGGCAGCGGGGCCACGCGAATCAGCCCAGACGCCATCAGGCGGTGCACGGAGCGGGACGCGGCGAGCTCGCCCATGGCCGCCGTGCGCAGGGCCTGCCGGATGCTCCGGCTGCCGCGCAGCTTCGAGTACAGGTACAGGTCATCCGCCGTCAGGTCGGGCGGGGTGGGGCGCGGAATCGGCTCGAACACCAGGCGCCCGTCGAGCGCGAAGAGCTCGTCACTGAGGGCCAGCGTCAGGCGAATCTCCGCCTCGCGGTACAGGGCGTGGGCTTCGGGGACGGGGCCTTGCTCCAGGATTTGCGCGGCCAGGGCGACGGCATGGTCATACTGGCCGGCTTCCAGGAAGCGCTTCACCAGGGTGAGCAGCTCCTCCAACTCGGCGGCTTCACCCAATCGGGGGCCGCGGGCCTTGCGCGGGGCCAGGGCACCCCGCCGGTACAGGTGCAGCACCCAGCGCGCGGCGAAGAGCGGGGCCTCCCGGGCGCTCGCCAGCATCTCTCCCAGCGTGGCGCCGCTCGCCGCCAGGTCCAGCAGGACATCCTCTTCCTCCGAGTACGTCTCCACGGCGAACTCGCGGAAGACGCGGAACGTCGTGTCCATCCGAGGGAAGATGTCGCGGAACATGCCCCACTCGCGCTGCCGCGTCACCGCGTCACGGTGCAGGGTGGACAGCGACAGCTTGAGCCCAATCGCCCGGGCTGAGGGCGGAAGGCCAGGGGCGAACCCCACCTCGCCGGACTCCCAGGCGTAGCAGTCGAACAGGGACTCGCGGGCCTTGTGCTCCAGGGCCTCGATGAGGCGGGGCAGCTCTACGAAGCAGCGCTGGACCAGGAAGGTGCCGTAGGGCATGCCCGCTCCCTCGGCCGCTTCGAAGGCCGCCGCGGCGCGGGGGGCGTCCAGGATGCGGAGGTTCACCAGGACTTGGGCCAGGTGCTCGCGCGGGTCGTTGGAGCTCTCGCCCACCAGGTAGCCGTCCTTGACGTGGAAGCAGCGCCGCACCGCGCCACGTTCCACGCTCAGCACCCCTTCAACCCCGGGCGCGCTGAACAGCGGCGGCATCACCAACTGCAAGCGATAGTTGGCGAGACTTCCGTTGAATGGCTCCATGCAGGTGCTTCCTCCAAGGTGGGTTGGCCCGCGTGAGGAGCCCCCAGGGTATCGGCGCACCCCACTGTGATTCAATTGCAAGTGCCTGAATTTGCTTGAGATTTCCTGGTGGGACGCAAAGTTCCAGGGAGAGTCCGTCTTGACTTCGGATACTGAACGGGCGCAGGACACGGGCAACGGACGGTTGCAGGGCCGCGTCGGGTGTGCGAACGAGCCCCGTCCGATTCCCGATTCCGCCCAACCGAATCAGAGCGAGTCCATGCGAATTCTTTCAGGAGTGCAGTCGTCCGGCAGGCTGCACATCGGCAACTACTACGGCGCGCTCCGCCAGTTCGTGCAGCTCCAGGATGAAGGCGAGGGGTACTACTTCATCGCCAACCTGCACGCGCTCACCACCGTGAGGGATCCCAAGGCCGCGCTGGCGCTGACGCGCGAGGCCGCCATGGCCTACCTGTCGCTGGGGTTGGATCCGAAGAAGGCCGTGCTCTTCCGGCAGAGCGACGTGCGTGAGGTGCTGGAGCTGTACTGGATTCTGGGCACCGTGACGCCGCACGCGCACCTGGAGCGGGCCCACAGCTACAAGGACAAGGTGGCCAAGGGCATCAGCCCGGACTTCGGCCTCTTCGCCTACCCGGTGCTGATGGCCGCCGACATCCTGCTCTACAGCGCGGACTTCGTCCCGGTGGGCAAGGACCAGATTCAGCACATCGAGTTCGCGCGCGACTGGGCGGTGAAGTTCAACACCCAGTACGTGCCCGGCTACGACCCGGCCGACCCGGAAGGCAAGGAGCGGGGCCATGCGCCCGGCATCCTCAAGCTGCCCGCGGCGCGCATCCAGGAGACCACCCAGACGGTGCCCGGCGTCGACGGACAGAAGATGTCCAAGTCCTATGGGAACACCATCGAGCTGTTCGGGGACGAGAAGGAAATCAAGAAGCGCATCATGTCCATCAAGACGGACTCGACGCCGGTGGACGCGCCCAAGCCGCTGCCCACGCAGTCGCCGCCGCCCGGGCTCGTCAGCGATGCGCCGCTCTACGACTTGCTGAAGCTGATGCTTCCCGAGTCCGAGTTCGCCGAGGTGGACGCCACCTGGAAGGCGGGCGGGAAGGGCTACGGCGACTACAAGAAGAAGCTCCTGGAGGCCTACCATGCGGCCTTTGGCCCGGCCCGACAGCGGTACGCCGAGCTGGCGGCCGACCCGGGCGAGGTGGAGCGCATCCTCCAGGACGGCGCCAACCGGGCCAGGGCCGAGGCGAGCCGCCTCATGGACCAGGTCCGCAAGGCCGTGGGAGTCCCATGAGTCCGTGCGCCTGAACGGGCTTTCACTGCCGATTGTTTGACCCTCCTGGGGGGCACTGGTATGGGTGTGTGTCCTCCAGGCTCGTGCCCGCTGCCTAAGAAAGTCGGGCCCTTACGCGATGACGCACCCCCACCCACACCGTTGACGCCATCCAGGACATCCGGTGAGTGAGGACCGTCGCTCGCCGACCGATGAGGCCCCTCGTGAAGGGGAGTTGCCGCGGAGTCCTGGCGACAACTTCCGCATCGCGTTGCCCAATTTCGAAGGTCCGCTGGACCTGCTGCTCCATCTCATCAAGGAGCATCGGGTCGACATCTTCGACATTCCGCTGGCGCTGATTACGGAGAAGTACCTCGAGCACCTGGAGCGGATGCGGGAGATCAACCTCGACATCGCCGGGGAGTTCCTGGTGATGGCCTCCACCCTGGCGCACCTCAAGAGCCGCATGCTGCTGCCCCGGCAGGACGTCGTCTCGGCGCAGGAGGGGGCGGAGGTGCTCGCGGTCGCCGAGGAGACCGAGGACCCGCGCGCGGAATTGGTGCGGCGCCTGCTGGAGTACCAGAAGTACAAGGACGCCGCTGAACAGCTCGCCACGCAGGACCTGCTCGGCCGCGACGTCTTCGCCCGCAACGTCCCGGTGGAGGCGGTGCCCATCCCCGAGGAGGAGGTGGGTCTCCAGGAGTTCAGCGTCCTCAAACTGGTGGAGGCGCTCGACCGGGTGCTGGAGCGGTTGCAGCCCAAACTGCAGCATGAGGTGGTCCGGGAGCGCGTGACGCTGTCCGAGGCCATCCTCCGCGTAGTAGAGCGCCTGCGCCCGCATGGACAGGTTCTGTTCGAGAGCTTGTTCACGGAAGAGGAAACCCCGTCGCGACAGGAGGTGGTCATCACCTTCCTGGCCATCCTGGAGATGGTGAAGCGGCGGCTCATCCGGGTGGTGCAGGACGAGCCGCTGGGGCCCATCCTGCTGCTGCCCAACGGGGACGCGCTGGAGAAGCTGGCTCCCACGGAGGTCGACGACAGTGACTACCGGTAGCAACGGACCGCAGGACGAGACTCCCGAACCGGGCACGCCCGGTGGCCCTGGCCCGTTCTCCGAAGAGGAAATCGCTGCTGTCACGGGCCCCGGCCCGGCGGATGAGCTGGACGAGTTTGAAGCGGCCTCCATCGAGGAGGACTCGGACGAGGCGCCTCCAGACCTGGAGACGTCGTTCGAGAAGCTCCTCTCCAAGAGCCGCAAGCTGTCCACGGACCGCATCCGCACCGTCATCGAGAGCGTGCTCTTCGTGGCGGAGCGTCCGCTGTCGGTGGACGAGCTGTACATGGCCACCGGCATCGAGCGGGAGCTCATCGCCGAGGCCCTCAACCAGCTGTCCGGCATCCACCGCGATGGCATCAGTGGCATCGTGCTGTACGAGGTGGCGGGCGGGTGGCAGTTCCGGACGGACCCGCATTCGGGTGAATATGTCCGGCGTTACCTGCGGGTGAAGCCACAGCGGCTGACCCGGGCGGCGGTGGAGACGCTGGCCATCATCGCGTACCGGCAGCCGGTAACCCGGCCAGAAATCGAGGACATCCGCGGCGTGGACTGCGGCGCGGTCATCAAGGCGTTGATGGACCGCAAGCTGGTGAAGATCCTGGGCAAGCGTGAAGAAGTGGGGCGGCCCATCCTCTATGGAACGTCGCGCGAGTTCCTGGAGTTCTTCGCACTGAAGGACCTGTCTGCCCTGCCCACGCTGCGTGAGTTCCACGAGCTGACGCAGGAGCACCGGGAGATCGTCGAGAAGGAAGACAAGCCGGCGCCCCCGGCTGCGGGGACGGTGGAAGCGCTGTCGGACCCGGCATTCACGAAGCGGATGGAGAAGAGCGCGGCGGCCAGTGAAGCCGCGCTGGAGGACCTGGAAGAGGCCATGGCGGCCGCGGACCGGACACAAAAGGTCAGCTCCAGCGTCCTAGACACGACGCCCCCGAACCCCGAGACGGGTGATACGACGGGGCCCAAGCCCGAGTGACGGGCAGCATGGAAGAAGGATGGTATGGCGGCCGAACGACTACAGAAGTACCTGGCCCGCGCGGGAGTTGCTTCGCGCCGGCATGCAGAAGAGCTGATTACCGCGGGCCGCGTCGCGGTGAATAACAAGACGGTGACGGAGCTGGGCAGCCGGGTGGAGCCCGGCACCGACCTGGTGACGGTGGACGGGACGCTCGTCACGCCTCCGGATGAATCCTCCTACTTCCTGCTCTACAAGCCCGTGGGCGTCGTGACGACGCTGTCGGATCCGCAGGGCCGGCCCACGGTGGCCAACTACGTGGAAGAGACGGGCAAGCGCCTGTTCCCGGTAGGCCGTCTGGACTACGACGCCGAGGGCGCGCTGCTGTTCACGGATGATGGGGCGCTGGCGCACAAGCTGACGCACCCCAGCTTCCAGGTTCCGCGCACCTACCTGGCGAAGGTGAAGGGCGCCCCGGACGTGGCCACGCTGGACAAGCTGCGCGGCGGCGTGCGGCTCGAGGACGGCATGGCCACGCCGGTGTCGGTGGGCGTGTTCGAGGCCGCGGAGCGGAACACCTGGCTGAAGATTGTCGTGGCGGAAGGGCGCCCGCACCTCATCAAGCGGCTGTGCGCCGCGGTGGGGCACCCGGTGGTGCGTCTGTTCCGTCCGTCCTACGCCGGCGTGGGCGTGGAAGGGCTGCGCCCCGGCGAGCTGCGTCCGCTCAAGACGAGCGAGGTGGAGCTGCTGCACGCGGTGTCGGATGGCAAGACCGCGCCGCCGACGGGTGAGCTGAAGCTGCCTCCGCGCCGGCATGGCCGGGCGGCTCCAGGCTTCGACTCTGACGATGAGGCGGAGCTGTCCATGGATGATGATGCGCCCGTGGCCGCCAAACCCGCGCGCAAGGCGCCGGCCCGTGCGGCCAAGGCCGCGTCCGCGGGTGGTTCGAGCCTGGCGCGTTTCGGTCGGCCCAAGGGAGCTTCGGCCGAGGGCAAGCCCGCGCGCCGTTCCTTCGGTGGTGACGAGGGCAAGCCCGCGCGCCGCTCCTTCGGTGGTGACGAGGGCAAGCCCGCGCGCCGTTCCTTCGGTGGTGACGAGGGTAGGCCCGCGCGCCGCTCCTTCGGTGGTGACGAGGGTAGGCCCGCGCGCCGCTCCTTCGGTGGTGACGAGGGCAAGCCCGCGCGCCGTTCCTTCGGTGGTGATGAGGGCAGGCCCGCGCGCCGTTCCTTCGGTGGTGACGAGGGCAAGCCCGCGCGCCGTTCCTTCGGTGGTGACGAGGGCAGGCCCGCGCGCCGCTCCTTCGGTGGTGACGAGGGCAAGCCCGCGCGCCGCTCCTTCGGTGGTGACGAGGGCAGGCCCGCGCGCCGCTCCTTCGGTGGTGACGAGGGCAGGCCCGCGCGCCGTTCCTTCGGTGGTGACGAGGGCAGGCCCGCGCGCCGTCCCTTCGGTGGTGACGAGGGCAGGCCCGCGCGTCGTTCCTTCGGTGGTGACGAGAGCAAGCCCGCGCGCCGCTCCTTCGGTGGTGACGAGGGCAGGCCCGCGCGCCGTTCGTTTGGTGGCGATGAAGGGGCGCCGCGCGGCCGTTCCTTCGGCGGTGACAAGGCAGGCGCGCCGCGTGGCCGTGGTGCGGGCCGCTCCTTCGGCGGTGATGAATCGGGCGCTCCTCGGAGCCGTGGTCCGGGGCGGTCCTTCGGCGGTGACGAGGGCGGCGCGCCGCGGAGTCGCGGTGCGGGTCGCCCATTCGGTGGTGCTGGCGGCGCCCGTCGCTCGTTTGGCGGTGACGAGGGCGGAGCCCCCAAGAGCCGTGGCGCGGGTCGTCCGGAGCGCCGTGAGTGGAGCGCGGGCGGAGACGCCGCACCGCGGACTCGCGCACCGCGCGCCGGTGGCGAAGGCCGTCCGGAGCGCAAGTCGTGGGGTGCTGGCGGCGGCGCCGGCCGTGCCCCGCGAGGTGAAGGCCGTCCGTACTCGCCCCGTTCCGGAGGCGCGGGTGCTGGCCGCCCGGAGCGCCGTGAGTGGAAGCCTCGCGCCGAAGGGGCAGACGCTCCGCGTGGCCGGGGTGGTCCTCGCCGTGAAGGCTCCGAAGGCGGACGCCCCGCACGCAGCACCTGGACGCCCACCGACGAAAGCGGGAATCCCCGTGAACGCGTCGTCCGGGCCGGGGCTCGCAAGGGTCCTCCCTCCGAGAAATCCGGCGGATTCCAGGACTGGGGCAAGAAGAAGGAGCGGGCAAGCGCCCCGAGCTGGAGCAATGAGCGTCCCCGAGGCGGCGCGGGCCGGCCTCCTCCCCGGGGGCCTCGCCGTCCGCGTTGATACATGACGCGGTGGATTGGGCGGGAATCGAGGGGGATTGATATAACCGGCGCCGACTCCTACACCGTTTCCCTCACCGGAGACCGATGCGAACCGGCGCACGCCCCCTCATTCTCGCACTTGCCCTGCTCCTCGGCTGCAACGGCAGCAGGGACCAGCTTCTTGCGGACCTCCAGAGTCCTCGTCCGGAGGTCCGCGCTCTCGCGGTGAAGAAGCTGGCCGGGCAGGGCAACCCGGATGACCTGGTCCTCTTCACTCGAGCGGCGAAGGACTTCGCCGCCATCGTCCGGGCCGAGGCCGCCGTGGCGCTGGGAGAGAGCCAGGACGCCCGCGTCGTGGACCTCCTGGGCGAATTGCTCGAGGACCAGGACGAAGAGGTCCAGGGCCGCGCCGCCATGGCGCTGTCCAAGGTGAACAACGAAAAGGCCAAGGCGTACCTCACGCTCCAGTACGGACGGCGGGGCCGGGCCACGCGTCAGGTCATCGTCCAGGCCCTGAAGAACGCCAACGTTCCGGGTGCCATGGCGGAGGTGGTCGCCGCCGAGGCCCGCTCGCAGTGGGACCGCAACCAGCTCGCGTTGACCGAAGGCGCGCTGCCCGAGCGCGTGGGCGCCGCCGAGGAGCTGGGCAAGAGCGGTCGACCCGACGCCGTCAACCGGCTGCTGCCCATGGTTCGCGACAGCCAGGTCATCCTCGCCGCCGCCGCCGTGCGCGGGCTGGGTGACGCCGGCGACAAGCGCGCAGTGGCCCCCATCGCGTTGCTGCTGGAGGAGAACTTCCCCGAGCTGCGCGAGTCCGCCATCCACGCGCTGACGAAGCTCCGGGATCCGGTGGCCACGCAGCGCCTCCAGTTGGTGGCGGTGGAGAAGAGCGCCGTCAGCCCGCTGGCCATCGACGCCATCGTGTCCTTCTCTCGGACGCCGCAGACGGATGCTTCGCTGTGCGCCATCGTCATGGAGGGCGCACCGGCGGAGGCGCTCGTCGCGGGCCGGAGCATGCGCACACGCGGCGGCTGTCCGGTGGACACCATTGGCGAGCGGCTGGCACGTCCGGCCACGGCCGCCAGTGGCCTCCAGGCCGTCGAGGGGCTGGGACCCGCGGCGCTGCCGCTGCTCGGCAAGGTGGTACCGTGGCTGAGCCATCCGGACGCCACGCTGCGCCTGCTCGCGGTGGAGGCCGTGGCGGAGGTGGGGGATGCCTCCGTGGTGCCCGCGTTGCAGAAGCTCTACGAGCAGGAGGTCAAGGGACTGGAAGCGCTGCGCGCCGACTGGGTGACCCAAGCGCTCCCGGAGAAGTTCGGCGTGGGGTTCGACCCTTCGACCATGCCGCCCACCCCGTCGACGCCTGGCATGAAGGATGACCGGCCGTCGCGGCACGCGGACCTGCTGGGACGCGTGAAGGAGCTCAATGCCGCCCGGGTGCGTGAGTCCGGACGGGACGTGGTGCGGCACCGCGTGCCCACCGAGCTGTACGACGACGTGGCACCGGAGCGGCTGGTGCCGCTGGCGACGCTGCTGCGAGCGTTGGGGGCGCTGAAGGCGCCCGGGGCCCTGGAACTGCTCACCGGCTACACCCAGGATTCCAGCGCCGCGCTGCGCGTGGCGGCCCTGGTGGGACTGGCGCGGCTGGGCCCCGAGGGCGTCAACGTGGCCAAGGCCGGGCTCGTCGAGCCGGACCGCGACCTGCAGAAGGCCCTGGCCCAGGCGCTGGCGGAGGCCGGCGAGGCAGGGCAGGCCGCGCTCATCGAGGTGCTGCCGAAGATGGGGAGCGAGAAGCTGCTGGTGTTGGATGCGCTCACGCGCGCCGGCGCTGTGCCGGGCTCCGCTTCCGCGCAGCTCCAGGCCGTGGTGCGCGAAGGTGGACCGGAAGCGGCGCTCGCGGCGGCCCTGCTGGGACGGATTCAGGCGAAGGACGCCGTGCCCACGCTGGTGAAGGCGCTGGACGAGCCCAACAGCGTGGCCCGCCGCGACGTGCTGCTGGCGCTGGGGAGCATTGGCGACGCGCAGGCGGCGGACGCGGTGGCCAAGGACCTGTTCCACGACCTGCCCGAGATTCGCGCCGCGGCGGCTTCGTCGCTCCGGAAGCTGGGCAGCGCCGCGCATGCGGACCAGTTGGATGCCCTCAAGGCGGACTACTTCCGGACGGTGCGTGAGGCCGCGGGCGCCGCACCGGCGTCCGAGAGCACCGCGTCGGAGGGCGCCCGCTGATGGAGTTGCGCAAGCTCAAGGACAAGGCGTCCGAGGCTTTCACCAAGGGACGCTTTTCCAAGGCGGCGGAGCTCTACGAGGACTACTGCCGGGCCGAGCCCAAGGACCATCAGTCACGCCTGCGCTCCGGGGATGCCTGGGTGAAGGCGGGGCAGCGGGACCGAGCCATCTCGGCCTATCAATCCGCTGCGGAAGGCTTCGCGCGCGAGGGGTTCCTTCCGCGCGCCATCGCCGCGAGCAAGCTCATCCTCGAACTGGACCCCGCGCACCGTGGCGTGCAGCAGATGCTCGCGGACCTGTACGCGCGCCGGGGAACGCTCATGGGCGCACGTGCCCGGGGCCCGATGAGCAGCGCGTCGTCCGTGGCGGTGAAGACGTCCTCCGCGCCTGCTGGGACGTCGCGCCTGCCCGAGGCAGTGCGCGCGGCCGTCGCCGCCATTGATTTGAGGGAGGGGTTGGCGGCCGACGGTCCCGCGGTGGACCTGTCCGCGGAGCTGCCTCCAGAGCTGGTGTTGTCCACCGATGCGTCCACGGGTGGCACCGAAGAAGTCGTCCACTCGGTCGAGGTAGGACTGGCGTCGGAAGAGGGGACCGCTGGCGTGGAGTTGACGCTGGACATGGAGCCCGTCGTTGCAGGGACGCTGGTGGACGACGCGTGCGGAACCGATTCGATGACGTCCGAATTGGCCACGTCTGTCCAGGCATCCACGAGCGTGGCGGCCTCAATCCCTCCCGCGATGGCTATCCGTGAGCCAGAAGCACCGCCGCTCGCGACCCGGATTCCCGCTGTTCAACCTGGAGGCGCGCGTCCGGCGACGAGCGCGTTGCCACCAGGACTGGCACCGCGCGCGTCGCAGCGCCTGCCCGCCGTGGGCGCTGCTCGCGCGCCCGAACCCGCGCCGTCCGCACCGCCACGGTCCGTCTCGAACAGCGGCCGCTGGCAAGCCCTGTCGTCGCCCATCACCACGCAGGCAGCGCCCGCCGCTTCTGAAGCCGCGGCCTCCTCCGCGCCCCCTGGGCTGCGGTCGCGCCGTGCCGACCCACCGGCCCCCGCGGGCGCCACCGCGCTCCCGGGCCACGACCTGTCACCCGCGCTGAGCGCCTCCTTCCGGACGGCGACGAGTCTATCCTCCTTCACTGAGTTGGAGCTGGAAGCCGACTCCCTGTTGCACGCGGTGGAGCTGGCCGCGCAGGCGGGCTTGGATCGACAAGGCCTGGGGGCCGCGTCCATCAGCGACGGCCTCGAGGAAGAGATCTACAGCCTGACGGAGGAGGTCCCTCCCGAAGCGGGTTCCCTGGACGCGCTGCCATCGATTCCGCTCTTCTCGGACCTGCCTCGCGACGCCTTCATCGAGCTGTTCGAGCGCTGCCCGCTGCGCCGCTTCGGCCCGGGCGAGCGAATCATCGACCAGGGCAGCCACGGCGATGCTTTCTACGTCATCTGCGAGGGCGCGGTGCGCGTCTTCCGGACGGAGGAGGGCCAGCGCCAGGACATCGCGACGCTCGAAGGAGGCACCTTCTTCGGAGAGATGGCCCTGCTGTCCGGCGCGGCGCGCACGGCCTCGGTGGAGTCCGCGTCCGACGACACGCAGCTCCTGGAGATCTCCGCCAGCGTGCTCGCCGAGCTCTCGGGAAGCCACCCGCAGGTGGCCCAGGCCCTGAAGAAGTTCTGCCGGCAGCGAATGCTGACGAACGTGATGAACACGTCGGAGCTGTTCCGCCTCTTCGGACGGAAGGACCGGCGCGCGCTCGTGGAGCGCTTCCGCTCCCGGGACGTGGAGCGTGACGCCGTCATCATCCGTGACGGCGACCCGACGGACGGCCTCTACGTGGTCCTGTCCGGCGAGGTGGAGGTGCGCAAGGACGGCCACCTGCTGACGCAGCTCCGGGAAGGGGACGTGTTCGGAGAGATTTCCCTGCTCCAGAAGACGCCTGCCACCGCGACCGTCACCGCCACCCGGCACACCACGCTGCTGCGGTTGCCGCGCGCCGACTTCGACGCGCTCATCTCCAGCCACCCGCAGATCCTGGCCCTGATCTCCGACATGAGCGACGAACGGCTCCGGCGCACGCAGCGCGTGCTGACCGAAGCCGGCGCCGAGGAAGACCTCATCCTCGTCTGACGTCAGCGCACCTTGGCGAGGTAGTCGTCTCGCGTCACCAGGCCGCGCGTCTCCAGAAGCTCCAGCATGGCCCGCAGCGAGCGGGCCTGCTGGGCGACCATCCGCTCCAGCCCCGCCACCTGCTGCGTCAGCTCCTCCACGCGCTGGGTGAGCTCCGTCTCACGGCCGGGCTGCGTCAGGGCCGCCGAGGCCGCGCGCACGGCCATCGACACGGGAGCGCTTTCGGCCGGGGGCGCCAGCTCGAAGGTGGGCTCGTCCATGCCGAAGGACAGCGGGGTCGCCGTCGTGGAGGTGACCTCCCCGTGGTAGTGGCGGCGGATGGCGCGCTCGATGGACGAGGCGCTCGAGACGACCACCTGGAGGCGCTGGCCACAGTGGAAGGCCAGCTCCTGGAACGCCTCCACGTTGGTGGGGTCGGCGGTGGCGACGGTGAGTGTCTTCGTGGCCGGATCCGCGGCGATGGGAAAGACGGTGTAGCGCTCGGCGATGTCCGCCCGGAGCGCCTGCAGCGCCGCCGCGGACGCAGTGTGCTGCTCCAGATCCACCGTGGGAATGGCGAGCTGCCGCGACAGGGCGTGGACCATGGAGCTTTCGTCCACGTACCCCATCTGCACCAGGGTGAGGCCCAGCTTGCCGCCCCATTTGCGTTGTTCCGCGAGGGCGGAGCGGAGCTGGGTTTCCGAGAGGAGCCCGGCGTCCATGAGAATCTCCCCAAGCCGGCGCTTGCGGCCAGGGAGCGAGACAGAGGGTGTGACAGGCGGCTGTTTCACGACTGTGAAGCATAGCAGCCAGTCAGGCACGACCGCAGACCAGCCAACACCCAGGAGGCCGGGGAGGAGCGTGAGGGCCGGGAATGGGGTAGAACAGTCCCTACATGACGCGACGGATACTGCCGTTTCTCGCACTGCTGCTGGCTTCGGGCTGTGCGTCGCAGCGCCTGGCTGGCGCGGACCTGGACCGCGTCCGGCGTCCGGCCTTCATCTCCCGCATCGAGGACGGGGCCGGCCCCAAGAGCCACGTGTTCCGCGAGGACTCGGCGTACCGGAACAAGCTCAAGAAGCTGGAGCCGGTGGAGGCGGACCGGCGGCTGACAGTGAAGCTGCTTCAGGCCGTCACGCGCTTCGAGATCTCCGAGCGCCTCCGGGTCACCACGTTGTCGCAACTGCCGCGTGAGTTCCCGTGGACGCACGTGGTGGACCCCGCGCGGGTGGCCTCGGTGCTGGAGAGCTTCCTGGTGGAGGAGGTGCCGGCCAACGCGCCGGACTACGACCTGGTGGCGTCGCTGGGCGCGGACACCATCGTCGAGTTCGTCATCCAGGACTACGGCATGCGCAGCGATGACGGCCGCGCGGGCGCGTACCTGCGAGGCTATGGCCGCATGTTCACCCTGGACGGGCGCACGGAGGTGTGGCGCCGCACGTTCGCCATGGACCAGGTGGCCGAGGGCAAGGAGCACCTGGACCCGTTCAAGGTGGGCAAGGATCCGTCACTCTTCCGCGCGGCGATGACGTCCATGCTGGACGAGCTGGCGCAGATGTTCGTGAAGGACCTGACGCCCACCGACCGCGGCGGCGCGCCGCCGCCCCGGGCTTCCGCGGCGGCTTCGGACGTGGTTCCCGGCAAGGCGGGCGCCCCGGCTCCGGCACCCGAGGCGACGAAGCCTCCGGAAGACGAGCTGGCGCCCGGCGAGCTGCCGGACCCCGACCCCTGAGTCACACGGCCTGCGTCAGAACAGCGCGTGCTCCACCAGGAGCACGGTCAGCCCCACGGCGAAGCTGACGAGCGTCACCGGGAGGCCCACGCGGAGGAAGCGGAGGAAGCTCATGTTGACCTTCCCGCGCGCGGCCTCGAACACGATGAGGTTGGCCACGCTCCCCACCAGCGTGAGGTTGCCCGCCAGCGTGGAGCCGAGCGCGAGCACGTGCCAGCCCAGCTCCACGTCGTGCAGCGTGGGCACCCACGTCCGCGCCAGCATGACGAAGGGCACGTTGCTGAACAGGTTGGACGCCACCAGCGTCAGCCCCGCGAAGCCCAGCGTCTCCCGCAGGGGCGGGCCCGCCATGAGGGGCTCGAACAGGACGCGGATGTCCTCCGCGTAGCCGTGCTTGTTCACGCCATAGACGACCACGAACAGGCTGGCGAAGAAGAGCAGCAGCACCCAGTCCACGCGCTCCAGCGCCTCGCGTGGCTCGCGGCGGGCCAGTGCCATCACCAGGGCCGCGCCGGCCAGGGCGCTCCAGCTCATGGGCAGCCCGGCGAAGAAGGCCACGACAACCCCGGACAGCACCGTCAAGGTGAGCACCATCATGCCCCGGTCCACTGGCGGAGGCGGAGGGTGGGGCTCGAATTGCTTCACGGGCAGGTCATGCCGGAACAGGTACAGGAGTCCGGCGGCGACCACCGCCGTGGAGAGCAGGGCAGGCAGGGCCATGTACGCCGCGAAGCTGGCGTAGGACAGCCCGGAGGCTCCCTGGATGAGCATGTTCTGCGGGTTGCCGGTGAAGGTCGCCACCGAGCCGCTGTTGCTGCCCATGCACACCGCGAGCAGGTACGGAGCCGGCGGCAGGCGCGCGTCCTCCACGGTGGCCAGCACCAGGGGCGTGAGCATCAAGCACACGGTGTCATTCACCAGGAACGCGGACAGCGCGGCCGAAATGAACGTCACGGCGAGCAGCAACCGCCGGGGCGTGTGCGCCCTGCGCACGGCCCACGCGCCCGCGGTGCGGAAGAAGGACGCCTGGGACATGTACGCTGCCAGCAGCATCATCCCCAGCAGGAGGACGATGGTGTCCGCGTCGATGGCGTGACGGTTCGCGTCGGCGCTGTGGTTGTAGACCTCGGCGGGCGTGACGACGCCGAAGACGACCATCAGCACGGCGCCCAGCAGCGCGCCACCGGGGCGGTCCAGCTTCAGGTACGGAAGGCGCGCACCGGCGATGAAGACGTAGGTGAACAGGAAGATGGCGAGGGCCACGGCGCGGCACACTAGTGGAGTGCCCGGACGTCCGCCTCTGCGCGTATTGGCTGGAGCTCAAACCAATGAGGTGCGCTCCCGCGTTGTTTGCCTCGGTATACGTCTGTACAGTGCCCGGCCCATGAAGCCAGAGAAGGAACCGGGCGCTTTCGGAGGGGCCCGTCGCACGCCGTGGAACGCGCCTCGCGGGTTGGACTCCGTGTTGGATGGGTGGCGGTCGGACCGGCAGCTCCGCTCCTGCTTCGTCCTGGATGAGGCCACCCCCGCGCGGGCTGGCGTCTTCGCGCCCATTCCGGAAGAGGTGGCGCCCCAGGTGCGCGACGCGCTCGAGAAGCGGGGCATCCAGCAGCTCTTCTCGCACCAGGCGGAGGCGTACCGGCTGGCTCGGGCGGGCCAGAGCCTGGTCATCGCCACGCCCACCGCCTCCGGCAAGAGCCTTTGTTACAACCTGCCGCTGCTGGACCGCTTCGCGCGGGAGCCCCAGGCGCGGGCGCTGTACCTGTTTCCCACCAAGGCCCTGTCCAGAGATCAGGAAGAGTCCCTGCGCGCGCTGATGCGCGAGGCGGGCCTGTCCCACGGCGCCATCACCTTCGATGGTGACACGCCGGCGGATGCGCGCCGGGCCGCGCGGGAGCGCAGCGGCGTGCTGCTCACCAACCCGGACATGCTGCACACGGGCATCCTCCCGCATCACGCGAGCTGGGCGCGCCTGTTCTCCAATCTGCGCTACGTCGTCATCGACGAGCTGCACACGTACCGGGGCGTCTTCGGCTCCCACCTGGCCAACGTGCTGCGCAGGCTCCAGCGCGTGGCGCGCTTCCACGGCGCGGACCCGGTGTTCGTCGCGGCGTCGGCCACCATTGGCAATCCGGAGGCCCACGCTCGGCGGATGCTCGGGCGGGACGTGACGCTGGTGTCGGAGAGCGGGGCGCCTTCCGGCGAGCGCCGCGTCATGGTGTTCAACCCGCCCGTGGTGAACGCGGAGCTGGGCATCCGGGCCAGCTATCTCAAGACGGCGGTGCGGCTGACGGCCGACCTGGTGCGCGCGGGCGTGTCGACGCTGCTCTTCGGACAGTCGCGCAACAACATCGAGGTGATGCTCAAGTACCTCCGCGACCGCTTCATCGAGGAGAAGTTGGACCCGTCCCTCATCCAGGGCTACCGCGGTGGGTATCTGCCGGGCACGCGGCGCGCCACGGAGGCGGCGCTGCGTGCGGGGGAAGTACGCTGCGTGGTGGCCACCAACGCGCTGGAGCTGGGCATCGACATCGGCTCGCTGGACGCGGTGGTGTGCGCGGGCTACCCGGGCTCGGTGGCGGCGCTGATGCAGCGATTCGGCCGGGCAGGGCGGCGCGGTGAGGGGAGCCTGGCGCTGCTGGTGACATCGAGCGCGCCGCTGGACCAGTACCTCGCCGGCGACCCGCGCTTCCTCGTGGGCTCGCCGGTGGAGCACGCGCGCATCGACCCGGACAACGTGGAGATTCTGGTCCAGCACCTCAAGTGCGCGTCCTTCGAATTGCCGTTCGAGGAGGGAGAGCCCTTCGGAGACGTGCCGCCGGAGTCCACCACGGAGGCGCTCGGGTTCCTCGCGCAGCACGAGGTGGTGCACCCCACCGTGGGCGAGGCGGGCCGTCGCGTGTTCCACTGGTCCACGGATGCGTATCCGGCCAACCACGTGTCACTGCGCAGCGTGGGCTGGGACAACGTGGTCATCATCGAGAAGGGGACGGACCGGACGCTGGCGGAGATGGACTTCCGTTCGGCGCACACGATGCTGCACGAACAGGCCATCTACCAACACGAGGCCGAGCAGTATCAGGTCGAGCGCTTCGACTACGAGAACCACAAGGCCTTCGTGCGGAAGGTGGCGCCGGACTACTTCACCGACGCGATGACCTACGTGCGCGTGCACGTCATCCAGGAGGACCAGGCCGCGCCCATGGGCCCGGACCTTCAGGCGGGCATGGGGGAGGTGAGCGTCATCGAGAAGGTCGTCGGGTACAAGAAGATCAAGTACCACACGCATGAGAACGTTGGTTACGGCGACGTGGCGCTGCCGGAGATGCAGATGCACACCACGGCGCTCTGGCTGACGGTGCCGGAGACGGTGGTGCGCGCCATGTGGGCGCCGCGACCGGCGGTCATCGATGCGCTTCGCGGCCTGACCACGGCGCTCCGCACGGTGGCGTGCGTGGGGTTGATGATCGACCCTCGGGATATCGGCAAGACACTGGGGAGCCGGGATGACGCGGAGGGACCGCCACGCAAGGATGGTGGCGTGGGCTTCGACCCGACGCTGTTCTTGTACGACAACGTGCCCGGCGGCGTGGGGCTGGCGGCGCGGCTGTACGACCAGCGAGACGAGCTGCTGAGCCGTGCGCGCCGACTGTTGGAGGCGTGCACGTGCGAGGATGGCTGTCCGGCGTGTATCGGCCCTGCGGCGGGTGCGATGCCGGGACAGGCGCCCGTGGACCCGCATCCGCGCAAGCGACTGGCGCTCGAAGTGCTATCGGCGCTGGGCATCGCGGGAATGCAGTAACCGGGAGGCGCGGCCGTGGACCTCAAGCGCAAGCTGGCGCGCCTGACGAGCGTGGGCCCCGGGGGCAAGGCACCCCCGAAGCCCCCCGTGGCGGAGCCACAGGCCGAGCCCGCCGCGCGCGCTGATTCCACGCCCGCGCCTGGGGCCGAAGCAGGCGTGCCCGACGCGCTCGCCGCGCAGTTGGCGAAGCTGGTTCAAGTCCGGCGCATGGAGGCGCCGTCCACGCCCGCCGGCGCGGAATCACAGGTCGCGCGCGCGGAGGGCACGGGGGAGGCCCCGGCAGCACCCCCAGTCACAGCCTCGCCTCCACCCGCCCCCCGAGATCCCCGCATCGACAGCCTGCGTCGGATGCTGTCGGACTGGTCGGAGCGTCAGGGCCTGGCCGCCGCGCGCCGAGGCACGCCACCGCCAGCACCCCCTGGCCCACTGCCCGTGGAGTCCCGTGCCACGGCCCACGGCACGGTCCACATCTCCGAGCGCATCCTCTCCCCGGAACACCACCACGGCTCCGCGCCTCTCGCCGCGGCCCTGGACGTGGAAGGCCCCCTGGTCGCCAGCCTCGCGCTGCACGCGGACCTGGCGGGCGTGGACTTCCAGCGGATGCTCTTCCTGGACACGGAGACCACCGGGCTCGCGGGAGGAACGGGCACCGTGCCATTCCTCGTGGGGCTGGCGTGGTTCGAGGGCCGCTCGCTCAAGGTGCACCAGCTCTTCCTGCGGCGCCTGGGAGAAGAGGCCCCCATGTTGCGCTCGCTCGCCGAGCGCATGGCCGCGTCCTCCTGCCTCGTCACCTTCAACGGCAAGAGCTTCGACTGGCCGCTCCTGCGGACGCGCTTCGTCCTCAACCGCGTCCCCGCACCCGTGGAGCTGCCCCACCTGGACCTGCTCCACTGCGCCCGCCGCGTCTTCAAGCACCGGGGCGCCGGCACGCGACTGGTCCACCTGGAAGACCAGGTCCTCGGCTTCCGGCGCGTCGACGACGTGGATGGCTCGCTGATTCCCGACCTGTACTTCCGCTACCTGCGCGGCGGAGACGGCTCGGCGCTGACGCCCGTGCTGGAGCACAACGTCAACGACCTCCTCCTCCTGGCGGCCCTGCTCGGTGAACTGGTCCGCCGCTTCCGAGCAGGGGACCCAGGCGCCTCCGTGCCCCGGGACGCGGACCCTCGCGACCTGCTCGGCTTCGCGGGCGTGGCGCTCCGGGCCCGCGACTACGAGCGCGCCCAGGCCTTCGCCCGGGCCGCGGCGGCGGGGGACACCGGCGCCGTGGGCATCGAAGCCCTGGCCCTGGCCTCCCGGCTGTCACGCAAGGCGGGTGACGCCTCGGCCGCGGCGGCGCACCTGCACCAGGCACTGAAGACCGCCCAGGGCTTCCAGGCCGCGACGCTGCACCTCCAGCTCACCAAGCTGTACGAGCATGGCCTCAAGGACCTCGCGCGGGCGCTGCACCACGCGAAGCTGGCCTCGGCGGCGGAGCTGCCTGTGGACCACCACCGCCGAATCCTTCGCCTGGAAACGCGCCTGGCCCGGAGCACCCGGGCGGCCTCGCTGGACCTGGGAATGGGGAGCCCTCGCTCGGGAACCTGACGATTCTGGGCTTCCGCACCACTGGAATCGGACAGTCGATCCGAGAGGGACGCTCGCCCCATTGTCAGACAGGCACATGATTGAGGCACTCGCCACGGCCGTGCGCTATGAGGGCCCCATGAAAATTACCAAGGACAGCGTCGTCTCCATCGATTTCCGCCTCCACCTCGGCGACGGCAAGGCCGTGGACGAGAGCGAGCCGGGGGAGCCGCTCGTCTATCTGCAGGGGCACGAGGAAATCGTCCCGGGCCTGGAGAAGGCGCTCGAGGGCAAGGCGCGTGGTGACACCCTCCAGGTGACGGTGGGGCCCGACGAGGGCTACGGCGACTACGACCCGGAAGGCATCGAGGAAGTCCCGAAGACGGAGTTCCCGGAGGGCCTGGAGCTGGTGGCAGGCGGCGTGCTCAGCGCCACCGACCCGGACGGGGACGAGGTGGACTTCTTCATCAAGGAAGTGAAGGCCGACTCCGTGCTGGTGGACTTCAACCACCCCCTGGCCGGCAAGACGCTGCACTTCGAGGTCACTGTGCGGGACGTCCGCGCCGCGACGGCCGAGGAGCTGGAGCACGGCCACGCCCACGGGCCCCACGACGAGCACTGATTCGGACGGGCACCTTCGCGGGCCCATCCTTGCTTCAACGCCGGGCGTCCCCAAGACAGGACGCCCGGCGGAAGTCCTCCGCCTAGCCGCCCAGGAAGTCGGACGTGAAGGCGAAGGCGCCCATCATGTAGGGCAGGGCGCCGCCTCGGTTCGGGTGGTTCAGGTACCACGCGAAGTTCAGCAGGATCGTCGGCCGGTTGAACGACGAGCCCTCGCGCGTGTTCAGGGCGTACGCCATCATGGGGCCGATGCGCGTGTGGCTGTTGTCCACGTTCTGCGCTCCACCCGAGCCATCCTGGTAGCGCGGCCACACACCGCTGAAGCGGGCCCCCAGCGTGAGCTGCGGCGTCGTCAGCATCATCAGGTCGGTGTCATTGGTGAACACCCATCCCCGGCCGGGGATGAGCGTGTCCAGCAGCGCGTCGTAGAAGGACGCACCGTTGCCCTCGCGCAGCGCCACGTTCCAGTACTCGATGGACGCCTTGCTCCGCACCACGAACGAGCCGAAGCGCGCCTGGAGCGTGGGCTCCACCATGTAGTGGTGACCGGAGGTGCTGTACGCGTCGTTCTCCGTCAGGTCGCGCGCGTCGTCGGAGAAGTCCAGCATCGGGTTGTTGTACGACTGGAGGAACCCGAAGGTGCCGAAGTACCGGACGTACTCATAGGTCGCCCGCAGGTTGAAGATGGCCAGCGGCTGAATCTCGAAGACGGGGCCAATCTTCACCGAGGCCGGGTTGGCCTTGATGGCGAACGCGCCGTTGACGAAGTTGTCGCGCGTCAACATGGACTCGCCGTCGAACATCCGCTTCTGGAGGACGAGCCGGTTCTGGGTCTCCATGCCCAGCGGGTTCCAACGCAGGAAGTTGATGTTGGCGAAATACAGACGGGTGTCGGGCCCCAGCGGCGGGAGCGTGGTGGCCGTGGGTGCGTCCGTGGGCGTGGGGGCTGTCTGCGGAGTCGACGGCAGGGCAGCGGCTTCGGGCTCTTCGGCGGCGGCTGGTGCGGAGAATCCCAGGCAAAGTGACAGGGAAAGCACGGACAGCGGTCGACGCAGCGTCATCGAGACACCTTCTCGGGGAGTGACGTGGGGGTGCGGTGTACAGCGGGGTCCTGCTCATCCGCGTAGCGCCGGCTGACATAGAAGCCGAAGGCCGCCGCGGTGAAGTACATGATGAGGCTGTAGATGGCCGGGGGAATGGCCATGGTCGAGTTCGCCAGCAGCGTCGGGCTGAGCGCGATGGCAATCGCAAGCATTCCGTTGTGAATGCCAATCTCCATTCCAATGGCAACCGCTTGCCGCCGGGGCAGGCGCAGCAGGATGGGCACGAAGTAGCCCACCGCGAGGCTCACCAGGTTGAAGGCCAGCGCCGCCGGGCCCACCTGGCGGAAGAAGCTGAGCGCATTCGCGCGCTCCGTGTACACGGACGCGCCAATCACCGCGACGAGGAAGAGGGTGGACAGGATGCGAATGGGCTTGTCCATGCGCTGCGCCACGGCCGCGCTGCGCGAGCGGATGAACATGCCCAGGCTCACCGGCCCCAGCACGATGAGCACCACCTGCACGATCTTCGCGAACTGCATGGGGACCGCGCGGCCCTCGTCCATGAAGTGCGCGAGCGACAGGTTGATGATGAGCGGCAACGTGACGAGCGACAGCGCGCTGTTCACCGCCGTCAGCGTGATGTTGAGCGCCACGTCACCGCGGGCCAGGTGGCTGAAGAGGTTCGCCGTCGCGCCGCCAGGGGACGCTGCCAGCAGCATCAGTCCCACCGCCAACTCCGGCGGCAGACTGAAGGCGTGGGCGATGAGCAGGCACGCCACCGGCAACACCAACATCTGGCAGCCGAGGCCCACCAGGATGGCGCGCGGATAGACAATGACCCGCTTGAAGTCCGCCAGCGTCAGCGTCAGGCCAAGCCCGAGCATGATGACGGCCAGCGCCAGCGGCATGAGTACCGCCGTGAATACATTCGACTGCATTCGCCCCCCGATGGAGTGTCCAGTGTTGAGCATTAGCGTCGCGCAAGAGGGCGGGGCGCTTCAAGCGTCTCCGCTCTCAAAGGTTGCTAAAAGTGGAGGCAACCCATGACGCCGTATGTCATTGATGCACTGCGGCGCTGCGCATGAGCCGTCTATTCTCACTGTGAACCGATACGGCTTCGCGGTCGGGCGGGACCCGGCAAGGGACCATGGACAGGGCGCCACTTCCCGAGACACCGGTGCCCGGGTCGATTACGACAGGGGCCATGAGCCGAGTCCTGGATGAGCTGTTGTCGCTCCTTAAACTGGAGAAAATCGAGGAAAATCTGTTTCGTGGCCGGAGTCAAGACCTGGGGTTCCGCCAGCTCTTCGGCGGCCAGGTGCTGGGGCAGGCGCTGTCCGCGGGCAGCCAGACGGTGCCCGCCGGCCGCCATGTCCACTCCCTGCACGGCTACTTCCTGCGCCCGGGCGACGCGACGCTTCCAGTCGTCTACACGGTGGACCGGGTGCGGGACGGCGGCAGCATCACCACGCGCCGCGTCGTGGCCGTGCAGAAGGGCGAGCCCCTCCTGACAATGATGGCCTCCTTCCACGGGGACGAAGAGGGCTTTGCCCACCAGGCGCCCATGCCAGAGGTGCCGGGCCCGGAGGCACTGGCCTCGGAGCAGGAGCTGCTGGGCCGCGTGTCCGCCCGCATCCCGGAAGCCCTGCGGGAGAAGTTCCTGGGGGAGAAGCCGATTGAGATCCGGCCCGTGGCGCCGGAGGATCCGTTCAACCCGGAGGCGACGGCGCCCATCAAGCACGTGTGGTTCCGCGCCAACGGCGACCTGCCGGAGGATCCGCAGGTGCACCGGTACGTGCTGGCCTACGCGTCCGACTTCAACCTCATCAGCACCGCGCTCCTGCCCCACGCGGCCAGCTTCTTCCAGCCCCGCATCCTGGGCGCCAGCCTGGACCATGCCCTGTGGTTCCACGGAGACCTGAAGGTGAGCGACTGGCTGCTGTACTCCATGGACAGCCCTTGGGCGGGCAACGCGCGCGGCCTGTCGCGCGGCAGCGTCTACACGCGTGACGGCCGGCTGGTGGCCTCGGTGGCCCAGGAAGGGCTGCTGCGCATCCGCAAGCCCACGGCCTGAGAAACGGGGACGACACCCCACACCGGCGTGTGGGGTCGAGCCCCCCGCCGCGCCCTCGGGAATCCACGAGGGCTGCAACTCTCCGGAATTCCTGGTGCTTTCAGGGGTGGCACCCTCGTTGCTGAGTAATGCGGCGGCTCAGACAACAAGGACCCCCCGTGCCGAAATCGAGAACCTGGGAGCTGTCGCGACGCAGCCTGCTGCGGGGTGCCGCGGGAGCGGCGCTTGCATTGCCCTGGCTGGAGGCCATGGCTCCCTCAACGGCACGCGCGCAAGCGTCCGGTGCGAAGCCGCCGCTGCGCTTCGTGGGCATGTTCCACTCCGCGGGCGTCGTCCCGAACCAATGGTTTCCGACGACCGAAGGCGCGAACTACGCGCTGACGCCCACGCTGTCCCCGCTGGCCCCGGTGAAGGATGACGTCCTGGTGCTGAGCGGCATGCGGCTGGGTGCGTGGGACTACTACGAGCGCACGCACGAAGGCGGCTTCTGGATGATGCTCACCGCGTCCGAGCGCATCGTCGCGGGCAGCACGGACTCCATCGATCAGGTGATTGCGCGCGCCACGTCGGCCCAGGTGCGCGTGCCGGCGCTCACGCTGAGCGTGGAGAACAACGGCTACTACAACCCCGGCTACCGCGACGCGAACGGGGATGGCTTCATCGACCCGAAGACGTCGTCCTATGACGACACGCAGGACCATTGCAGCGGTGAGGACCACTGCATGGCGACGTTCTCCCGCGGCCAGCGGCTGCCCAACGTCTACAACCCACGCGTCATCTTCGACCGGCTCTTCGGTTCGCTTCAAGCCGAAGGACCCACGGACGCGGAGCGGCGTCTCTGGATGTACCGGCGCAGCGTGCTTGACCGGATGACGGGCCAGGCGAAGGCGCTACAGACGAAGCTGGGCCAGGCGGACAAGCTCCGGCTGGACGAGTACCTCACGGGCATCCGCGAAATCGAAGTCGCCATCCAGAAGGCCGAGCAGGGTGCTCCGCCCGTCGCGTGCACCACGGGCGCCCGGCCCGTGGGCATCCCCATGGATGGCACGGCCTACGCCAACCTGATGTGCGACCTCATCGTGAAGTCCTTCGAGTGCGACGCCACCCGCGTCGCCACGCTGATGCTCGGCATGTGCGTCAGCCCGATGATGTTCACCGTCAACGGCCGGGCCTTCTCCCACCACGGCGATGCCTCCCACCACGGCAACGATCCGGTGAAGCTGGCGGCCAAGGTGGAGATCGACCGGTGGCAGGTGGCCCGCTTCGCGCACCTGGTGCAACGGCTGAAGGCGGTGCCGGAGGGGGAGGGCACGCTGCTCGACAACGTGGCGGTGTTCTACTCGAGCGACATCTCGCACAGCGACTGGCACAACCACTACGACATGCCGGTGCTGCTCGCGGGGCGCGCGGGCGGTGCCATCCGGCCGGGCCGGCACATGCGGGCACAAGGCAAGCGGTGTGGAGACGTGCTGCTCTCCATCCTCCAGGCCTTCGAGATTCCACGAGGCACCTTCGGACCGCTGGCACAGGGACCGCTGGCCGGGCTGGCGTGAGGGGAGACCGCACATGAAGACCCGCTCACTGCTCTTCGGCATCCCGCTGCTGCTCACCGCGTGCTCGGACGAATTGCCCGTCGCGCGCACCCAGGAGCCCAAGCCCGTCGTCGCCGCGCAGAACTGCTCGGATGGCGCACATTCGCTGCGCCGGCTGAACCGCGCGGAGTACGACAACACCGTGCGGGACTTGCTCGGCGAGACGGGCCGGCCCGCGACGACCTTCCCGGCGGACCCCACGGGCCACGGCTTCGACAACGAGGCCAGCCTGCTGGGCGTGTCCCCCGCGCTGGTGGAGGCCTATGAGGCCACCGCAGGCCGCCTCATCGACCAGGCCTGGGCCCGGGACGGCGCCGCCAGCACCGGAGGTGGCACCGTTCGCATCGAGGCCGAGTCCGCCAGCGCCACCACCGGTGCCAGCGAGCAGAACGGCACCGTGTGGAACCTGTGGTCCAACGGCGACCTCTCCGCCACCTTCACCTTCGCGCAGGCCGGCGAGTACCAGCTCTCCGTGCGCGCGTGGGGCACTCAGGCGCCGCCGGACCCCGTGCGGATGCAGTGGCTGCTGGATGGCGTCGTGGTGGCGTCGCTCGACGTGCCGGCCACCACGCCCACGGTGTACACGCAGCCGGTGCGGGTGGACTCGCCGGGACAGAAGCGCTTCACCGTGCGATTCACCAACGACACCTACGACCCGGCCACGTCCACGGACCGCAACCTCCTGCTGGATTGGATGGAGGTCCGCTCGCCCGCGCCCACGTCGGTGGCCACCCAGCGCCACCTGCGCGTGTGCGAACCGACCACCACCGGGGAAGAAGCCTGTGCCCGGCAGATGGTGGAGTCGCTGGCGAACCGCGCCTGGCGGCGTCCCGCGAAGCCGGACGAGGTCGCGGAGTTGATGAGCGTCTACACGCTCGTGCGGGAGTCGGGGGACGGCTTCGAACTGGCGGCGAAGTTCGCGCTCCGTTCGGTGCTGCTGTCGCCGCACTTCCTCTTCCAGGTCGTGGAGACGCAGGCGCCTGGGACGGGCAAGAGTGAGCTGTCCGCTCGCGAGCTGGCATCGCGCCTGTCGTACTTCCTCTGGAGCAGCCAGCCCGACGCGGAGCTGACGTCACTGGCGGACGCGGGCCGGTTGGCCGACCCGGAGGTGCTGGAGGCGCAGGTGCGCCGGATGCTGAAGGACCCGCGGTCCGAGGCGCTGGTGCAGAACTTCGCCGGCCAGTGGCTGGGCCTGCGGAAGGTGGACGGCATCACCGCGGACCCGACGCGGTTCCCCGGCATGGATTCCGAGCTCAAGCGCGCCATGCGCGAGGAAGGGGAGAGCTTCTTCCGCGCCTTCCTCAACGAGGACCGCAGCGCGCTGGAGCTGCTGGACGCGGACTTCACCTACGTCAACGACCGGCTCGCGGACTACTACGGCCTGCCTCGCCCGGGCTCCGTCTCCGTCACGCGCGTGAGCACGGGCGACGGACGGCGCGGCGGTGTGCTGGGCCAGGCGGGTGTGCTGGCGCAGGCGTCGCTGGCCACGCGCACGTCGCCGGTGCTTCGCGGCAAGTGGGTGCTGGGCAAGCTGCTGTGCCAGGAGCCCCCTCCGCCGCCTCCCGGCGTGGAGGCGTTGCCCACGCAGGTGCCGCCGGGCTCCACGCTGCGGCAGATCACCGAGCTGCATCGCGCCAACCCCGCCTGCGCGGGCTGCCACGACACGCTGGACCCCATCGGTTTCGGCCTGGAGAACTACGACGCGGCTGGGGCCTGGCGGGAGACGGACAACGGCTCGCCGGTGGATGCCACGGGCACCTTCAAGGGCGTGTCGTTCCAGGGACCGCGTGAGCTGGCGACCATCCTCAAGGGCGACCCCGCCTTCGCGACGTGCATGACGCGGCAGGCGCTGGCCTATGGCTTGGGCCGCGCGCTGACGGACGAGGACGAGGCCACCGTGCGCTACGTGGACACGCGCTTCTCGGCGGGTGGACACCGGCTCCCCGAACTGCTGGTGGCCGTGGCCCTCAGCGACAGCTTCCGCAACCGCTGCCCGGTGCCGGCCGCGGAGTAGAACGACGCACGGGCCGTGAATACGGCGCTCGGACGGCCGTCGAGAGCAAGCGGGCATCCTCCGCTTGCTCCCGAAAGGTATTTCGATGCGTACCCGTCTCTGGCCCGCCGTCATTGCCCTGCTCGCGCTGGGAAGCAGCGCCTGTGTCATGGCGCCCCTTCAGCCCGGGTACACCGAGTGCGGGGATTTCATGGGCGATGACCCCTGCCAGCCGGGGCAGTACTGCGCGGACGCCACGCTCAGCTATTGCGAGCCGGGCTGTACCAGCGACGTGAACTGCGCCTCCAACCAGGAGTGTGTGAAGGAGTACAGAGAGCAGGTGGGGACCTGCCTCAACATCTGCACGTCCTGCGAATACGATTGAGCCGGCGGGCAGGGCGCCCGCGGCTTTGGAGGTGACGTCGATGCGCGCGGTGGTGTTCCAGCACGAGGAGCACGAAGGGCCCGGCTTGCTGGGGCCGGTGTTGCAGGCGGCGGGCTTCACGCTGGTGAACCGCTTCCGCGCCGTGCGCCGGGAGGACGTGGACGCGGAGCTGCTGGTCGTCATGGGCGGCCGCATGGCCGTCTACGAATCCGAGCAGCATCCCTTCCTGCGGCAGGAGCTGGGCATCCTCATGGAGCGGCTCGCCTACGAGCGCCCATGCCTGGGCTTCTGCCTGGGCGCCCAGATGCTCGCGGCGGCGGCGGGCGCGGACGTGTTCCCCGGGAAGAATGGCTTCGAGGTGGGCGTGGGCCCGGTGCGATGGACGCCGGAGGCGCAGAAGGACCCCGTGCTGTCCGGGGCCCGTCTGCGCACGGTGGTGGCGCACTGGCACGGTGATTCCTATGCGCCCGTCCCGGACGCCACGTTGCTGGCGTCAACGGACCGGTACACCCAGCAGGCCTTCCGGCTGGGCGCGTCCTACGGCTTCCAGTTCCACCTGGAGCTGACCGCCAGCGAGATGGGGCGATGGATTGACCTTGAGGCGGACAGCCTCCAACAGCGCGGGAAGAACCTCCAGGAACTGAAGGCGCAGCTGCCCAAGCTGAAGGCGGCCGAGGCCGACAACACGGAGGTGCTGCACCGCCTCGCACACCACTTCGCGCGCGTGGCGGCGGGCCGCTGACGTGCTCGAGGGCTCGGACTAACGGAGCCCCTTGGGGCGGCGGGCCGCGCTCGCGGATGGCGACTCCATCTTGGAGGAGATGTCCGCGTCGCTGCCTTCTCCCCCTGGGACACCGTCCGCGCCGTACGACAGGATGACAGGGCTGCCGCCCTCATTCATGTACACGTAGTCGCGGTTCCACGGGTCCTTGGGCAGTCGCTCCAGCGAGCGCGCCTGGAGGAGTTCTTCCAGGCCGGCCTGGGTCTCCGGGAAGCTGCCGGTCTTCATGTAGTGGAGCTTGAGCCCCGTCTCCAATGTCTTGATGTCCAGGGCGGCGGTCTTCTGCTTGGCCTCCTCCAGGTTCGACATCACGGAGACGCCCACCGCCGCGGCGATGAGTCCGAGGATGGTGATGACGACCATGATTTCAATCAGCGTAAATCCGCGAGCGTGACGACGCCGAGCGTTCAGCTTCTGCTGGGTTGGATTCATCTTTGAGTTGTGACCTCGTGTGACGTTGTGTCCGGCGCGTGCGTGCCCGACGTGTCGTCATGTCTGCCGGTGCAAGGGCGTTGCACATGCCGCGGGTTGCGTGCGCCTGGAGCAGGGCTTCGGCGCCATGCGCGGACGTTCGCCAGTGCAGTCGCCGTGCCTGGCTGGAGCGCCGCTGTCTCCGCCCGCGCCGCGTGCGCGACTGTCGCTTTCCACCTGCTGAGTGCCACCCCTGCGCAGGTGGATGCGGGTACGCATGACTCTCACCCTCCGGATTCGGCGCGGATGGACCGCGCCCTCAACGGAGGCCGTCATGAAGCCCCATCTTCCACTGCTCATTCTCCTGGGCGCCGCAGGTTGTGGCACCGAAGTCGATGATGCCGACTTCACGAGTCAGGAGTCCGCCCTGAGTCAGAAGTGGGAGTTGTGCGGGAAGGAGGCCGTTCGATTGGCGGACATCCACCCTGGCCCCGTGGGGTCCAATCCGGCCGATCTGATCCACGGCGACCGAGTCCTCTTCTTCACGGCGGACGACGGGGTGCATGGACGCGAGTTGTGGCGAAGCAGCGGAACGGAAGGAAGCGGCACGTCGCTGGTGAAGGACATCTACCCAGGGCTGGCGGGGTCGGAGATTTCGAATCTCACTCGGGTGGGGAACCGGGTGTTCTTCGCCGCGGATGACGGCGTCCACGGCTACGAGTTGTGGGTGACCGACGGGACGTCGGCCGGAACGTACCTGGTGAAGGACATCTACCCGGGGCCGGAGGATGGGATTCGCCGTCCCGACCCCTTCCACTGGCTGAACGCGCCCGTGCTGGTTGAGTTCGGTGGTGTCCTGTACTTCGGCGCGAACGACGGCGTGCACGGATACGAGCTGTGGCGCAGTGATGGAACGGACGCGGGGACGTACCTCGTCGAGGACATCGAGCCCGGACCCGCCAGCTCCTACCCGGATAGCTTCGTTCGCGTGGGTAACGAGGCCTTCTACTTCGTCGCGTCCAAGCGGAGCCCCTGGCGCGATGAGACTCATCTCTGGCGTAGCACCGGAGTGCCAGGTGCCATTCCCGTCCTCAGTCGGGTAGGAGATAACGTCATCTTCGACTTGCTGGCTGTGAAGTCGCGCCTCTATTTCCTCGTGGATAACGACGAGGGCGAAGCCAGCCTGTGGAAGACGGATGGAGCCGCCTCGAACACGCAACAGTTGCGGTACTTCTACGGAGAGTATCCGCACGACCTGGTCGCACTGGGCTCGCGTGTCGTCTTCAGCGCCGGGGCAGGTGAGCCAGAGGGTGAGGAGCTCTGGAGCAGCAACGGCTCGACCTCAAGCACGAAGCTGGTGAAGGACATCTGGCCAGGGCCCATGAGCTCCTCACCGAGCTCTCTGGCGGTTCTGAAGTCGCGAGTCTTCTTCGCCGCGAATGATGGCTCCGGAGAGGGACGTGAACTCTGGGTGAGCAACGGCACCGGTTCGGGGACCAGGCTCTTCAAGGATCTGGCGCCCGGTGGTAGCTCATCGGATCCCGAAGCGCTGGCCTCCATTGAAGGCACGCTGTTCTTCTCCGCGAGCGATGGGGTGCATGGACACGAACCCTGGGTGAGCGATGGCACCCGTTCGGGCACGAAGGCGCTGCGAGGTCTGGCGCACGGGAGCGCATCCTCGTCGCCGCGCGACTTCGTGCGCTCGGGCTGGGACGTGTTCTTCTCGGCGGATGACGGAAAGACTGGACGCGAGCTGTGGGCCTTGCCGTTCCGTCCGAAGGGGGAGTGCAAGCAGCACAACGCCTACTGAGCTTCGGCGCCCACGCCCAGCCCCTTTTGGTAACAACGATTCCAAGGGGTTGGGTTCCCCGGATGGGTGGAGGTCGAAGGATCAGACCCTCGTGCGTTAATAAGGTGTCAGTTGAAACCTGCCGCGGGGACAGGTCTCGACGAGGGGGAACATGGCGCCGACGTACGACGCGCTGGTCATTGGCACCGGCTTTGGGGGAGCGGTGGCGGCTTGCCGGCTGGCACAGGCGGGCCTGACCGTGCGCGTCCTGGAGCGGGGCCTGCGCTACCCGAAGGGGAGCTTTCCCCGCGACTGGAGCAACCCGCTCAATGGCTGGCTGTGGCGGTACAGCCAGGGCCTCTTCGACGTGAAGCTGCTGCCGGGGATGAGCATTGTCCAGGCCGCGGGCTACGGCGGCGGCTCGCTCATCTACGCCAACGTCCACCTGCGCCCGCCCGCGGAGACCTTCGACACAGACTGGCCGGAGGGCTACAGCCGCGCTGCGTTGGATCCGTACTACGACCTGGTCGCGTACATGCTGGACCTCCAGCCCATCACCGCGTCCGCGCGTGGCCTGCCCACCAAGGCGAAGCGGATGCGGGAGGTCGCGCGCAAGCTGGGCCGCGAGCAGCAGTTCTTCTACCCGGACCTCGCCGTGCGCTTCGCCCCCGCTGGCGAGCCGATGCCCAACAAGTTCGGCGTCTCCCAGGAGGGCTGCAACTACTGCGGCGAATGCGACATCGGATGCAACGTCCGCGCGAAGAACACGCTGGACCTCAATTACCTGGCCGTCGCTGAACAGCAGGGCGCGGAGATGACCACCCAGGCGGAGGCCACGCGAATCGAACCGCTGTCTCCCGCGGGCTATCGCGTCACCTATACCGACCATGCCGCGGGCGGCGCCGAGCGCACCGTGGAGGCCCGCCGCGTGTTCCTGTGCGCCGGCACGGTGAACACCACGGAGCTGCTGCTGCGCTGCCGTGACCAGTGGGGCACGCTCCCGCGCATCAGCGACCGGCTGGGGTGCCGCTATTCGGCCAACGGCGACTTCCTGGCCTTCGCCTTCGAGACGCGCGAGGTGTGGGACCCATCGGAGGGCCCCACCATCACCACCAGCCTGGTGGTGGACCAGGGGCAGGGGGCGGACAAGACGTGGTTCCTCTTCCAGGAGGGCGGGCACCCCGGGCAGGCGGCGGGGCTGCTTCAGGTGCTGGACATGGGCCGGGACTTCCGTGTCCCCGCGGACCTGCTCCAGAAGCAACTGGTCCGCGCCATGCGCCGGCGATCCAAACCTGAAACCGTCATGGGCAAGGAGCGCGGGCGCTTCCAGGCCGTGTTCCTGGCCATGGGAAGGGACCGTTCCAACGGGCGGCTCGCGCTGCGGCCTTTGACTCGGGACATGGAGGTGCGCTGGGACGTGCCTTCCAACCTGCCGCTGTACCGGACGCAGGAGCAGATCTGCCAGGACATCGCTCGGGCGCTCGGGGCGCGCGCCGTCTTCAACCCCCTGTGGGATCGGCTTCACATCCCCGTGTCCGTCCACAACCTGGGCGGCTGCACCATGGCGGAGGAGCCGGCCTACGGTGTGCTGACCCCGGACGGTGAGGTGCACGGCCACCCTGGGCTGTACGTGCTGGATGGCGCCGCGCTGCCCGCGAGCACCGGGGTGAACCCGTCATCCACCATCGCCGCGGTGGCGGAGCGCAACGTCGAGGCCGCCATCCGCCAGGTGCTGGGGAACCCCACCTGGACCGCCCCTGATCGGGCCGGAGCGGCTTCGGGCCGGGCGGCGCCGGAACCGTTCCGCGCGTCGATGCGGATGAGCACGAGTGTGGCACCCACGCGGGTGGTGCCAAGAGAGGACCCGATGCGGAGCGTGGTGATTCCAGAGGGAGGCACGGTGTTGTCGCCAACGCCTGTGGTGGGGCTGCGCTTCACCGAGCGGATGCGCGGCTTCATCAATCACGGCCACCTGCCGGACACGGATTACGCGGGCGCCGAGGAGGAGGGCAAGTCAGAGGGCAGGGTGGCCGAGTTCATCCTCACCATCACCTTGCCCAACCTGGACCGCTTCCTCGCGGAGAAGGCCCATTCAGGCATCGCGCAAGGCACCGTCCATGTCCACGGCCTCACGCCTCCTGGCGGAGCGAAGGTGGAGCACGGAGTCTTCAACCTCTTCGTGGACACGGACAGCTACTACGAGCGGCGGATGCTCTACCTGCTGCCCTTCACCGGCATGGACGGCCAGCAGTACCTGCTGGATGGCTACAAGCATGTCCGGGACGACAACGGCTTCGACATGTGGTCGGACACGTCCACGCTCTACACCGTCATCCGCCGGGGCAGCGACCGGCATGCACCCGCGGTAGCCAGCGGCATCATCCGTCTGGCCATGCCGGACTTCCTGCAGCAGCTCACGACCTTCGCCGTGCTGGGAACGACGTCACCGCTGGCGAAGGCCCAGGCCCTGAAGCGTTTTGGGAGCATGTTCATGGGCAACCTCTGGGACGTCTTCGCGCGAACCAAGCTTGAATAAGAGAGGCGCATCGTGGCGAAGGCATCGCGGTACGACGTGGTCGTCGTGGGCTCCGGTTTTGGGGGCTCCATCAGCGCGCTGCGCCTGGCCCACGCGGGCAAGTCCGTGCTGGTCCTGGAGCGCGGCAAGCGCTACCGGCCCGGTGACTTTCCCCGGGACGTGACGCGAACGGACGAGGTGCTCTGGCGCCATGCCACGCGGCGCAAGGCGCAGGGCCTCTATGACGTGCGCTTCCTGTCCGGCATCGGCACGGTGACGGCCAGCGGCGTCGGCGGCGGCTCGCTCATCTACGCCAACGTCCACGTGCGGCCGGACGCCGAGGTGTTCGAGGACCCGCGCTGGCCCCGGACGTACCGCCGGGACTCGCTGGAGCCTTACTTCGACAAGGTGGCGCGGGAGCTGCGGTTGAATCCGGTGCCGCCCTCGATTCCGCTGCGCAAGCGCGACCTCTTCCAGCGTGCGGCCCGGGGCATGGGGCGCGAGACATTCGACCCGCCCGTGGCCGTCGCCTTCTCGGAGCCACCGGGACCGGGCCGGCGCGTGTGCCAGCTCTGCGCCGAGTGCGAGTTCGGCTGCCAGCACGGCGCGAAGAACACCATGGACCTGACGTACCTGGCGCGGGCGGAGGCACAGGGGGCTCTGGTCCTGGCCCGTACGCTCGTCTCCCACGTGGAGCCGGTGCGGGAGGGGTACCGCGTCCACTGCCAGGACCTGGTGTCGGGGGAGCGGCACACCGTGGAGGGCTCGCGGGTGGTGCTGGCCGCGGGGACGCTGGGCACGGTGGAGATATTGCTGCGCAGCCGGGACGTCGCGCGGACGCTGCCTCGGGTGAGCCGGCGGCTGGGCCATGGCTATTCGGGCAACGGGGACTTCCTGGCGTCGATGCAGGGCGCGCGCGAGGACATCCAGCCCTGGGTGGGCCCCGACGTGTCCACCGTGATGCGCTTCACCGACCGGCAGCCGCGCTTCACGCTGGTGACGGCCACGTTCAACCAACCCGCCACGGAAGTTCTCGCGGGCCTGGGGCAGCCGAACCTCGGACGGCTCCAGGGCCTGGGGGCACCGCTGTGGACCTGCCTGGGCCCAGCCGTTCACGCGGCGCTCAAGAAGGGGCTGATGAGCCGGCCCATGCGTGCCGACGTGGATGCGGCTCGCACGTCCACCCTGTTTGGCATCGGCCAGGACAACGCCAACGGCCGGATGCACCTTGATGACGGGCAGCTCGACGTGTCGTGGGACTTCGCCGGGGAGAACGCGGAGTTGGTGCGGCGGATGACGGACGCGATGCGGGACCTGGCGGCCCAGTACGGTGCCAGCTTCGCGCCGCTGGTCACCTGGCAGCTCTTCAAGCGGCCATTCACGGTGCATTCGCTTGGCGGTGCACATCTGGCGGAAGCTCCCGAGCGCGGCGTGGTGTCCACCGAGGGAGAGGTCTTCCACTATCCCGGGCTGCACGTGGCGGACGGCTCCGTCATCCCGACAGCCATCGGCTTTCACCCGGTGATGACCATCAGCGCGGTGGCCGAGCGCATCGCCGAGGCCGTGGTGCACGGATTCTCATCCCATTCGAGGAGCGCTTCATGAACACGCTTCCCTCCGCCGAAAGGCACGACTTTCCCGCGGGCGACGGCGTGCCGTTGCAGCTCACGCGTTACCAGGGCGGCGCGAAGGGGCCTGTCCTCCTCGTCCATGGCGCGGGGGTGTGGAGCGGCATGTTCATGCTGCCCACGGTGCAGGAGAACTTCGTGCAGCACCTGGTGCGCCACGGCTACGACACCTGGCTTCTGGACTGGCGCGCCAGCGTGGAGCTGCCGCTGCGGCAGTTCACGCTGGATGACGCCGCCCGCCACGACATGCCCGCCGCTGTCCGGCGGGTCCGCGAGCGCACCGGCGCGGACTCCGTGCAGGCGGTGGTGCACTGCGCGGGCTCGGCGACGTTCTTCATGGCGATGGCGGCGGGGCTGCTGCCGGACGTCCAGAGCGTGGTCGCCTCGCAGGTGGCGCTGCACCACATCGTCCCGCCTTCGACGCAGCTCAAGGCGATGCTGCGGTTGCCGGATGTGCTGGACATCACCCGCGACTACCTGACGCCGGACGAGGACCCGAGCAGCCCCTTGTTCCAGGCGGCCTTCGGCACCTTCGTGGACCTGTTCCGCCATGAATGCGACAGCACCGTCTGCCGTCGTCTGACGTTCATGTACGGGCAGCTCTTCCGGCACGCGCGCATCAATCGGGAGACGCATGACCGGCTCGACGAGCAGTTCGGCCCTTGCAACATGCTGACGTTCCGTCACCTGGCGCAGATGGCCCGCTCGGGCTACGCGGTGGGCTTCGACCATGGCCGGGAAGAGAACCTCCGGCGCTATGGCCGTGAGCGGCCGCCGTCGTACCTGCGCGCGGAGCACTTGAAGCGTCCCATCACCTTCGTGTCCGGAGAACAGAATGGCACGTACATGCCCGCGTCCACGGAGCTCACCTACGAGTGGCTGCGCGAAGAGAACGGTGCGTCGTATTACCGGCGGAAGGTTCTGGCGGGGTACGGCCACCTGGACACCTTCATGGGAAGCACTGCGTCGCAGGATGCGTATCCGGTGATACGCGACGCGTTGGAGGCCATGGCCTGACCGGATACGGCGCCCTGAGCACTCGCGCCGCTACGCGCCTTCGGCCACGGCGGGCGGTGCCTCGCCCGGTGCCTCCGAGACAGACGTCTCATCCCATCCGATGTAGCGCACGCCCTCCAGGGGCTCGGGCGCGTGGAACTCCAGGGCGCCCACGGTGGACGTGAGCCGTCCGTCCGGTCTCCACGCCGCGAAGGGATGGGGGCGGGTGAAGCGCTCCAGCTCACAGGTGGCCACGTCGCTCTGGGCCACGTGGACGTCCCAGCCCGTCGGGTCCCGGTAGACGTAGCCCACCAGTGTCTTGGGATCGCACCACGCGCGGCCCTTCACGGCCACGGTGGCCGAGCGGGCCTGGAAGCACAGCTCACCCGGCTGTGGCGACTGCAGGCGCGTGAACAGCATGTCCGGGGCCTCGTGGAACCGGTGTTGCCGTCGCGCGGTGCGCAGGTAGATGGGCGACAGCCGGGGACTGAGCGGATGCTGGCGGGAGCGCACGGACAGCACCTCCAGGCGGGCCTCTGGGTCCTCCTGGAAGCGTGGCACGTAGAGCCACGTCAGCTCCTCCAGCCGACGGTGTCCCCACAGGTGCTTCTGGAGCCCCGGCGCGCCCTGGACGTCATACCGGTGCCCGTCCACGGTGACGGCGCCGGTGAAGGCGATGTCGTCATGGGCATGGGCCACGTGCGTCGTAAGTGGAAGCAGGTCGGCGCCCCGAGGAGCACGTCGCACCGCCTCCGCGGTCTCCGGCGTGTAGCGCAAATCCCATTCGATGGAATGGCCTCCCGAGGCGACGCGGCCATGGCACCGGCCCGGGGCCAGCTCCGCGTCACCAATCCGGATGCCGAAGCGGCCCGAGTCCTCGGTGGAGAAGCGGGAGAGGGGATGGATGGCCTTCAGTCCCAGCGCGGGCGTGGCGGTGGCGCAGTCGAAGGCCGCCGCCCACAGCAGGGCGCGTGGCTCACCGGGGGCTCCCGGCGCTGGGGTGAAAATCGTGTAGCGGAACCACCAGGCGCGCTCGCCCCCAGGGTCGAGCACACACAGAAACCAGATTTCGAAGAAGCCTTGCTGCCCCTTCCAGCGCGGAAGATTGGCGCGCTCGCTCGACGGCATATCGTCCCCCCTCACCAATGGCGCCAGAGCGCCATCGCGGACTACCGTCGCAGAGGGGCGCCCCCCAGGGCAAGCCGCCTCAGCGGCCCGAGTCCTTCCAGGAGACGCGGTACGTGACGCAGTGTTCGTCGAAGGTGCGGACATCCACCGACGCGGCCACGCCACCGGCGGCCCGGGACATGGCGAGCATGACGCCCTGCTTGAAGTAGCGCAGCATTCCGGGCTCGTTGAGCCAGACCTCGGCCTCCGTCGGTCCCGTCTCCGTGATGCGGACCTCGGTGTAGTTGTTGCTCGTCCGGAATCCGTGCTGTGCCTTCGACAGCATCCGCCAGGGCCCCAGCAGCTTCATCACCCCGAGCAGGGCGCGGCCCATCAGCGTGTCGCGGTAACCGTCAATCATCCGCTCGCCGAGCATCCGCCACGCCACCTCGTCGGGCTCGTGGGGGTGCAGCGCCTTCGCTGTCAGCGTGACACAGCGAATCCACGACTCCAGGGAGTAGGCAGGGAGGAGTGGCCGGTCCAGGTCCAGTCCCTCGCTTCGCAACTGCTCTTTGAGCAGGGGCGTCACCCGCCCGGAGAGTCCCCGGACGAAGAGCCCTTCCACGATGGGCGGGAAGACGAGTCGTTCGGCCATGGAGTGCATTCCAGCCCGGGCTGTACCGGCCGGGTCAAGCCAGGCCCCTGACGTTCTGTGCGGCTCTGACATACGTGGTCTGCGCACCTACCACAGTGCCGGTCCGCCGGGGATGTGCACCGAGGCCTACGCGGCAGGGTATCCCGCCGGGCGCTTCGCGTAGCGTTCCGCCAGGAGCGAGCACACGAGGAGCTGGGCCTGGTGATAGAACATCAACGGCAGGACGATGAGCCCCAGGGCGGGATTGGCGCCGAAGAGCAGCCGCGCCATGGGCACACCTGAGGCCAGTGTCTTCTTCGACCCACAGAAGACCACCGTGATTTCGTCCTCCTTCGAGAAGCCCAGCGCCCGAGCCGTCCGCGTGGTCAGCATCAGCACGATGGCCAGGATGAGCACCGCGCCCACGAAGGCCACGCCCAGCACCGCCGCACCGTAGTCGGAGAACAGGCCCGAGGCGATCGAGTCACAGAACGACGAATAGACGAGGACCAGGATCACCACCCGGTCGAAGGCATTCGTGTAAGGCCGGTAGCGGGCGAACCAGCCGCCCACCAGCGGGCGCAGCAATTGCCCCAGTGCCAGGGGGAGCAGCAGGAGGGTCGACAGCTTGAGGATGGCCTGGCCCATGGAGAGGGAGTGCCCGGTGGCGCTGGCGAACAGGCCGATGATGAGCGGCGTCAACACGATGCCCAGCAGGCTGGACAGGCTGGCGTTGAAGATGGCGGCGGGCACGTTGCCTCGGGCGACGCCCGTCATCGCGACCGAGGAGGAGATGGTCGACGGCACCGCGCAGAGATAGAGCAGCCCCAGCGACAGGTCCGCTGGCATCCAGCGGCCCACCAGCACGTCGCCCAGCCACCACAGCAGTGGAAACACAACGAATGTGAAGGCCTGGACCACCACGTGGACGCGCCACGTCACCACGCCCGCGCGGAGCTGGGCCGCGGGCAGGCCCAGGCCGTGGAGCAGGAACACCGCGAAGATGCCCACGTCGGCGACGACGTCCGCGTGCATCGGTCCGCCCGACGCGCCGAACTCCGGGAAGAGCGCGGCCAGGATGACGGCGCCGAACATCCCCAGCAGGAACCAGTCCCGGGCAAGTCGTTTCACGAGGCGAAGGGGCATGTTTGCCCCCCTTACTCCGGGCACCGGCGGACCTCCACCGGGTATCGCGGTCCTCGCGGTAGTGACCGCGGCACGGTCCTCCCGGCGGACCGCCAGACGTGCCCAGGACAGTCTGCACGCCAGCACGCCTGGCCGGCGGCTTGCGGCGACGCGCGGCTGCGTTACCTGAAATACATGACCGAAGTGAACGCAACCTCGCGTGACTACACGCTTCCCGAGGGGTGCCCCGTCTGCGCGGCGGACCTGCCCGTGCGCGTCACCGCCTCCGGTCCCAGCGCCGTGTGCCGCCATTGTGGCTGGCTGGGCCGCCCCCTCATCACCGTGACCCATCGCGGCCTGCGCGTCAGCTACGACGGCGCGCAGGCTTGAGCATCGCGGGACATCAACTCGCGGGCGCCGCTGGAGGCTCCTTCGTCCTCGCGAAGGACTCCAGGCGGTCCACCCGCCGCAGCTCGGGAAAGGCCCACGCCCAGAGCGCGACCACCGCCAGCGTGCCCACCGCTCCCGCGACCACCGCGGGTACGGCGCCCATGTACTCGGCGAACCCGCCCGCGCGGAACTCGCCCAGTTCGTTGGAGGCGCCAATGGCCATCATGTTCACCGCGCCCACGCGGCCGCGCATGTCGTCCGGGGTGGCCATCAACTCCAGCGTGTGGCGGACCACGACGCTGATCATGTCCGCGGCGCCTGCTATCGCCAGCGCCGCCAGCGACAGGGGCAACGAGCGGCTCATCCCGAAGACGAGCGTGGCCGCGCCGAAGATGGCGACCGCGATGAACATCTTCCGGCCGGTGTTGCCGCCCATGGGCCGCATGGCCAGGAAGACGGCCACCACCGCGGCGCCGAACGCGGGCGCACAGCGCAGCAGCCCCAGGCCCCATGGCCCCGTGTGCAGGATGTCCCGCGCATAGATGGGCAGGAGCGCCACCGCGCCACCGAAGAGCACGGCGAACAGGTCCAGGGTGATGCTGCCCAGCAGCAGGCGCTGCCGTCGAACGAAGCCGAGTCCCGCGACCAGGGTCGACAGGGAGAGCGGCTCGGCGGACGCGCGCCCGGTCCGCACCTTGAGGACGAGAATCCAGATGACGGAGAGGGCGCACAACACCGCGGAGGCCGTGTAGGCCCCCGTGGCGCCGGCCCAGCCATAAAGGATGCCGCCCACAGCCGGGCCGCCAATGGTGGCCACCTGCCACGTGGTGGAGTTGATGGCCACCGCGCGAGTCAGTTGCTCGGGCGGCACCAGATGCGGGGTGAGCGCGGAGCCCGCCGGGGCATGGAACGCGCGCGCCGCGCCGAAGAGCACCAGGACGCCATAGACGAAGCGCACGTCGCGGATATGGCCCAAGGTGAAGGCGAGCAGCAGCAGGCTGCAGACCAGCATCACCGTCTGACACACCGCCAGGATGGTCCGCCGATCCACGCGGTCCGCCACCTGGCCGCCCACCAGACACAGCGACAGGAACGGCACGAACTGCGCCAGCCCCGTGTATCCGAGCGCGAGTGCGCTGCCCGTGAGCTCGTAGACCTGCCAGCCAATGGCCACCGACTCAATCTGGACGGCCAGCACCGCGCACAGGCGCGCCAGCAGATAGAAGCGGAAGTCTCGATGTTGGAAGATGGAGAGCCCGGAAGCCGCAGCTAGATGAGTCATGCTGGCGGCGCTGTAATCCACGGGCCCGTCGCGCGCCACCATCTGCCTGTGTCGGCTCCGAAGGGGGCAGGGGCATGGGTACGCCAAGGTCGCCGTGATACCTTCCTTTCCCGATGAACAAGGACGCGAAGGACGGGGTGAACCAGGTCTCCACGCCACGATCGGCTCCACGCATTCTGGGACGCGTCATCGCCGTGATGCTGCTGACGGTCCTGGGCGGCTGCCGCAAGTCCGATGCGGAGCGAGCCGCACTGGAGCGGGAGGAAATCGAAGCGCGCATTCGCGACGCCTACTCGCTGGTCCCGTACCGGGCGCTCAAGCTGACGATGCGCGCGGAAGGTCAGCCGAACGCTCCCGCTGAGATCGCCGCGCTCTGGCAGACGCTGGCGGACACGCGGGAGCTGCCGGCGAAGGCTGCCTCCGAGGAAGAAGCGCTCCGTGTGGCGAAGGCGTACCTGGACCTGGGCGTCGCGTTCTACAAGGCCAAGAAGACGCTGGAGCAGCGCGACGAAGACGAGTTCCCCCTCCTGTGGAACCGCTTTCAGCCGGACCAGCCGCCTCCGCTGCCGGGCTACGACGCGGGCCAGGAGCACGCGTTCCTCTCCGCGCTGTGGTTCGTGCTGGATGCGGCGGACTCGGGCAACCGTGTCCCCGCGACCGACCTGGTGCTCTATGAGCTGTCGCGCGCCACGCCTCAGCCCGCGTGGCCGCCAGGGCTGCGCGTGTCGGTTCGCGGCAGCCGGGGGATGGCCTTCTGCGGCGCGGGCTATCACTACGCGGCCGAGGAGGAGCTGAATGCGTTCCTGTCCGAAGCCGAGGCGATGCCCGCCAGCGACTTTCCAGCGATGCGGGATGCCGCGCCGGCACAGGTTCGCGAGACGCTGCTCGCCACGGGCTACTTCCTGCGGGCCTGGAACCGCATGGGTCTCAAGCGCGAGCGTGCGGCGGAGGACGACCTCGAGCGGGGCCTGGGCTCCCTGGAGAAGCTTGGCATCGAGAATGAGCTGACGTGGTGGGGCTGGGCCTTCATCCACTTCCGCCGGGAGCGCTACGACGAATCCGCGCGCTACCTCGACACCCTGGCGAAGAGTCCGTACCTGGGCGAGACCGAGCGGCGTGACATCCAGGCCAGCGCGGATGCGATGCGCAAGCACGGCGAACGGCTGCCCATCTTCCTCCAGGCGCGGGCCGCCGCCATCCTGGGACAGGCGCTCGTGGCGAGAGCAGGGGGCCCGGAGAAGATCCTCGTCACGCTCCTGGGACCGGAGCGGGCAGGGCAGGTCCTGGCGCCCGTCCTGTGGATGGACCGGGTCCGTCAAGGCCTCGCGCAGCGCTCCATGGACGACTTCGCCCGCGCGGCGGGGGATTCCTTCGAGGGCGTGCGGGCCGCTGGCGGCAAGGGCCTGCGCTCATTGAAGGAGAAGCTGCTGGGCGGTGGAGGCGACACGAAGACGGCGGCGGAGAGTCCTCCGTAGGTTGTTGGCAGGGCGCTGGCGGCCCGTGCTATCCGCTGACGCCGCCATGAGTCCGACGAAGAAGGCCGCCGCGAAGAAGGCCCCCGCCGCTGAGCTCCCCACGATTGCCTTCGCGTCGCCCGCGGAATGGGCGTCCTGGCTCGAAGCGAACCATGCCTCGTCGCGCGGCCTCTGGTTGAAGTTGGCGAAGAAGGGCTCGGGCATCGAATCCGTCACCTACGCCGAAGCGGTCGATGTCGCGCTCGAGTGGGGCTGGATTGACGGTCAGAAGAACGCCTTCGATGACACCGCGTGGCTCCAGAAGTTCACTCCCCGGGGCGCGAAGAGCGTCTGGTCCAAGATCAACTGCGAGAAGGTGGAAACGCTCATCGCCGCGGGCCGGATGAAGCCATCGGGCCTGGAGGCCGTGGCGCTCGCCAAGCAGGATGGCCGCTGGGACGCCGCCTACGAGTCCCAGAGCAAGGCCACCGTGCCCGAGGACCTGGCCCGCGCCCTGGCCGCGAATGCGAAGGCGGCCGCGTTCTTCGCCACGCTCAACGCGGCGAACCGGTACGCCATCCTGTGGCGCGTCCACACCGCGAAGAAGGCGGAGACGCGGGCTCGGCGAATCGAACAGTTCGTCGAGATGCTGGCCCGGCACGAATCGCTGCACGCATGAACGGGGACCAGCCCCGGCAAGTCCCATGCCGATACCCGGCGCCGCCCGTGTGCCGGAGGGCCGTGCGGCGGACCTGCCGGAAACCCGGCACCCTGCCGGAACCCCGGCGGTGACCCGACCCCGCGGGGTGGTTTCACGCGCACGTCACCTCCGCGGTTGCCTCACGCAACTTCATCCTTTTTCACGAAAGGACGTCTGGAGCCCATGGCACGGTGCGTTTCGCCGCTTCCTCGCGAAGTGGCGCGCCCCGGTGAACGGCCGGACAGCCGGTGGCATCACCATTGCTCCAGGCCGGATGCGTTTCACCGTCCACGCATCCGCCAAGGGGAAGTCAATCCATGTTGCTCGACATGTACCTGTACTTCGGCCTGCCACTGCGGCCTGCGCCGCGCCGCGCTGCGTCCCAGGCCAGCCAACCCCGCATGTCCTCCACCGAACGCACGGCGACGGGAGGGCAGACCGTGTCCGGGGCCCGCGTCCCGGAACGAAAGGCGGCGCCCCAGTTGACGGTCATCGAGGGGGACGCGGCTGACATACGATGAGCGGGGAGGCGTGAGCGGGAGAAGCCCCATGGACTCGCGGACCCAGCGCTACTTCGAGGACATCCAGCTCAAGCACTTCGGGCGCCTGTTCGGCCGGCTGGTTCGTGTCCGCCTGTTCCTGTCGCTGTTGCTGTTGCTGTCCGCCGTGTGTGTCGCCGTCATCGACGGCGCGCCCTGGCGATGCGTGTTCATGAGCGTGGTGGGGGTGGGTGCCTTCACCTGCTTCTTCCAGGAGTTCCGCCGCTTCCAGCGCGACGGCGTCGACGCGCGCAGCGTGCCCCTCAACCTGTGGATGGGGCAGATCATCCTGACGTGCATCATCGTGGGGACAGGCGGCATCGCCAGCCCCGTCCTCCCCGCAGCATTGCCCCTGGGCTTCTTGTCGAGCCTCACGGCGGCGCCTCGGGTGCGCTCGCGGCTGCTGATGGCACAACTGTCCACGCTGATGGTCGTCTCCTTCGTCCAGATCTCCGGGCTGGTTCAGGGGTTGCCCCTGTGGTTCCTCGGCGCGCCGTCGCCCGTCCTGCTCGTCGCGGGCGCCCTCGTCACCGCCATCATGCTCTGCGTGTGCAGCGCCGCGGGCGGCGCCATCCGGACGACCTTCGACAACATGCTGAGCGAAGCGCTCGCCAGCCGCGACGAGCTGCTGGCCACGCATCGCTCGTATGCGGGCGCCCTGGAGGCCATGTCCGGAGAGATTGCCCACGAGCTGAAGAACCCGCTGGCCACGGTGAAGGGCCTCACCCAGCTCATGGCGCGCGAAGCAGGTCGCGCCCAGCCCGCAGAACGCCTGCAGGTGCTGTCGGGCGAGGTGGTGCGGATGCAGGGCATCCTGGAGGAGTTCCTCAACTTCACTCGGCCGCTGGTGCCTTTGACGGTGAGCCCCGTGAACCTGGGCGCGCTGTGCGACGAAGCCCTGGTGCTACACGAAGGACTGGCGGCGGGTCACGGCGTGCGGCTGGAGCGCAAGGGCACGGAGGGCGTGGAGGCGGTGTGTGACTCGCGCAAGGTGAAGCAGGTGTTGATGAACCTGCTGCACAACGCCATCGAGGCCTGTCCCGCGGGCGGGCGTGTCTCCGTGGAGGTCCGCGCGCTGCCCGTGGGCGAGGCCCGCGTCTCCGTGCGCGACTCAGGGCCTGGACTGGCCTCCGAGCTCGTGGCCCGTGTGTTCGACGCGGGCGTGACGACCAAGGCCAAGGGCTCCGGGTTGGGCCTGACGGTGGCGCGTGCCCTGGCGAGACAGCACGGCGGAGACGTCACGCTGGCGAATGCGGTAGGAGGCGGATGCGAGGCGGCGTTGACGCTTCCTCGAGAGCTGCCAGCGGAGCTCCTGCGGCCACTGCACGGAGTCGCGAATGTGGGATGAGGCAAAGGAGGGCGGCACCACGCGCGTCCTGGTGGTGGATGACGACGCGGGCGTTCGCTTCACGCTGAGGGAGATGCTCAAGAGCCTCTCCGGCGTCGAGGTGGATGAATCCGTGGATGGCGAGGACGCGCTGGAGAAGCTGTCGGCGCGGCCCTACGAGCTGGTCATCTCCGACTTGCGCATGCCTCGGATGGACGGCATGGCGCTGGTTCGCCGGCTGAGTACGTTCCCTCGGTCGCCTCGCGTCATCGTCATCACCGCGCATGGCTCCGAGCGCTTCGCGGTGGAGGCCATGAAGGCGGGGGCCTACGACTACTTCCGCAAGCCCTTCGACGTGGATGAGCTGCTGGCGGTCGTCTCCCGCGCGCTGGAGTCGGTACGGCTCCGCGAGGAGAACACACGGCTTTCAGGTGAGCTGAACCTATCCCGCTCATTGGTGTTCGTCTCGGAGCCCATGGCCCGGCTCGCGCAACTCGTGCAACGGGCGGGCTCACGGGATGTGACGGTGCTCATCACCGGCGAGAGCGGCACGGGCAAGGAGCGGGTGGCGGACGCGCTCGTCCGGGCCTCGCCGCGCGCGAACCGGCCCTTCCTGCGCTTCAACTGCGCGGCACTCACCGAGGAGCTGGCGGAGGCCGAGCTGTTCGGCCACGCCCGGGGCGCCTTCACCGGAGCCCACCGCGCGCGGCCTGGGCTCTTCCGTGAGGCGGATGGCGGCACGCTGCTGCTGGACGAGGTGGGCGAGCTGGCGCCCACGCTCCAGGCCCGGCTCCTTCGCGTGCTTCAGGAGGGCGAGGTGCGCCCGGTGGGGGAGGACCGGCCGGTGACGGTGGACGTGCGCATCATCGCCGCCACCCACAGGGACTTGCGCCGTCTGGCCCTGGAGGGGGCGTTCCGCGAGGACCTCTACTACCGGCTCAACGTCGTCCAGCTCCGGGTGCCGCCGCTGCGCGAGCGCCCCGAGGACATCCCCGTGCTGGCACGGGTGTTCCTGGACCGCTTCATCGACCGGTTCCACACCGGCCCGCTGAAAATCCCCGACGGCTTCTTCGAGCAGCTCCGTGCCTTGCCGTGGCCGGGTAACGTGCGCGAACTGGAGAACACGCTGGAGAGCCTGGTCGCGCTGTCCAGCGAGGGGCGGCTGGACCTGGGCCAGTTGCCTTCCACGGAGCCGGCAGGCGCGGATAGTGGTTTCCCGGGGGCGTCATCGGACCCGGTCCGTCCAGGGCCGCAGGACGGGGAGCCCGGCGCGGGGCTCAAGGAGCGCGTGGAGGCGTACGAGCGCGGCCTGGTCCTGGACGCGCTGCGCATGGCGGGCGGAAACCGCAGTGAAGCGGCGCGGCGGCTGGGCATTGGCCGGGCCACCCTGCATGACAAGCTGCGCAAGTACGGGCTGGACGAGGGCGGGGAAGAGCGGGGCTGATTCCGGGAACAAGCGGGCCGCTCGCGGTGTTGCGGGCCGTCCTTCCAGCGTCATCGTTCCAGGAGCGTGCATGCATCCCGTGACCCGATGCCTCGCGGCTGTCCTGCTGGCCACCGTGGCAGGCCCGGCGCAGGCGCAGTCCACCCCGCCAGCCCCGAAGCGCCCCTACAGCATCTCTCCCGAGCGCACCGAACGCGTCCGCTCGCAGTACACCAAGTTCGAGTACCGCATTCCCATGCGGGACGGGACGCGCCTGTTCACCTCCGTCTACGTCCCCGCGGACGCGTCACCGGGGAAGCGCTATCCCATCATCCTGGTGCGCACGCCGTACAGCGTCGCGCCCTATGGCGTGGACCGGTATCCCCCCGCGCTGGCCCCCACCGAGGCGTTCGAGAAGGACGGCTTCATCTTCGCCTTCCAGGACGTGCGCGGCCGCAACATGTCCGAAGGCGAGTTCGTCAACGTCCGCCCCCACAAGCCGAAGAAGGCCGGGCCCAAGGACTTCGACGAGAGCACCGACACGTACGACACCATCGAGTGGCTGGTGAAGCGCGTGGCGAACAACAACGGCCGCGTGGGCCAGTGGGGGATTTCGTACCCCGGCTTCTACGCGTCGGCGGGCGCCATTGATTCGCACCCGGCGCTCAAGGCGGTGTCGCCGCAGGCCCCCATCGCCGACTGGTTCTGGGATGACATGCACCGCCACGGTGCCTTCAACCTGGCGCTGGCGTTCAACTTCTTCTCCACGTTCGGAAAGCCCCGGCCCCATCCCACGGACAACGAGGAGTGGCAGCGCTTCGAGCACGGCACGCCAGACGGCTACCAGTTCTTCCTGGACCTGGGCCCCCTGGGCAACGCGGACGCGAAGCACATGAAGGGGGACGTCGCCTTCTGGAAGGACGTCACCGCGCACCCCAACTACGACAGCTTCTGGCAGGCGCGGAACCTGCTCCCGCACCTGAAGAACATCAAGGCGGCGGTGCTCACGGTGGGCGGCTGGTACGACACCGAGGACCTCTACGGCCCCCTGCGGACCTACGCCGCCATCGAGAAGCAGAACCCCGGCATCTCCAACAGCCTCATCATGGGCCCGTGGCCGCACGGCGGCTGGCAGCGCGGCGGTGGCGAGTCCCTGGGCGACGCGGACTTCGGCTTCGCCACCAGCGAGACCTACCAGGCACTGGCGCTGGACTTCTTCAAGCACCACCTCAAGGGCGGCGCGAAGCCGGACGTGCCGGAGGCCATGGTGTTCGAGACGGGCGCCAACCGCTGGCGCCGCTTCGACACGTGGCCGCCCAAGGGGCTGCGCGAGACGCGGCTGTACTTCCAGCCCAAGGGTGGCCTGGCCACCACGGCGCCGAAGACGACGGGCGCGTCCTTCGCCGAGTACGTGAGCGACCCAGCCAAACCCGTGCCGTACACGCAGGAGATGATGACGGGCTGGAGCAAGGACTACATGACGGAGGACCAGCGCTTCGCCGCGCGCCGGCCGGACGTGCTGGTGTTCGAGACGGAGCCGCTGGAGCGCGACCTCACGCTGGCGGGACCGCTGGAGGCGGAGTTGTGGGTTTCCACGACGGGCACCGACGCGGACTGGGTGGTGAAGCTGGTGGACGTCAACCCGGGCAAGGTGCGCGGGTGGCGCAAGGGCGATGAAGAGAAGGGGCAGAAGAACCGGGGCCATCAGCAGACGCTGGTGCGCGGCGAGCCCTTCCGCGGCCGGTTCCGCGACAGCTACAGCGAGCCCAAGCCCTTCAAGCCCAACGAGGTGACGAAGGTGCGCTTCGTCATCAACGACGTGTTCCACACCTTCCAGCGTGGACACCGCGTGATGATCCAGGTCCAGTCGAGCTGGTTCCCGTTCATCGACCGCAACCCGCAGACCTACGTGCCCAACATCTTCGAGGCGAAGGAGGAGCACTTCACGCGCGCCTTCCACCGCGTCTACCACTCCGCGGCGAACCCCAGCTTCATCCAGGTGGGCGTGCTGCCCTCGTTGGACGAGTAGCGCAAGGGCCCCCACGCGGAACCCTCCGTTCGCCGCCATCAGGGCTGCTTCTGTGCAGCGGCGAAGGGAAGGGTGTTCTCGTGGGGGTGCCAGCCTTGCGTTCCTGTTACCCTGCGCCTTCATTCACGCGGTGGCACCTGAAACGGGAGGGACATGACCGGCACCCAGGGGCCCGACACCGGGCTGGTGCGGCTGGATGGGAGTGAGGGCGAAGGGGGCGGCCAGATTCTCCGCTCCGCGCTGTCGCTGTCGCTCATCACCGGCCGCCCGTTCCACATCACGCGCCTGCGCGAGCGACGTGATCCGCCCGGTCTGCGTCCCCAGCACCTGGCCTGCGTACGCGGCGCCGAGGCCCTGTGTGGCGGTGCCGCTTCTTCCGAGGGCGCCACCGTCGGCGCCTCCGAGCTCTCCTTCACCCCGGCCCCCGTGCGCGCCGGCGACTACCTGCTGGAGGTGGGCACCGCGGGCAGCACGCCGTTGCTCTTCCAGTGCCTCGTCTATCCGCTGGCCCTGGCCGGCGGAGGACGGCTGACCTTGCGAGGCGGCACGCACCTGCCGCACAGCCCCAGCTTCCACTACGTGGCCACCGTCTGGCAGCCGGTGGCGCACGCGTATGGCCTGCCGGTGTTGCTGTCCCTGGTGCACGCCGGCTTCTACCCGGAGGGCGCGGGGGAGATTGTCGCGGAGGTGGGGCCGCCGCAGGAGCCGCCCCGGCTGGTGGAGCTGCCCGCGCGAGGCATGTTGCGCGAGGTCCGCGTGTCGTCCTTCACCGGCGGGCTGCCGTTCACCATCGCCGAGCGTCAATCCAGGGCCGCCGTGGGGGCGCTGCGTGAGCGCGGCATCCTGGCGGAGGCGGACAACCGCCCGCTGGCGGTGACGCGCTCGGTGGGGACTGTCACTTTCGTCCTGGCCCAGTTCGAGCACACCATCGCGGGCTTCACCGCGCTGGGAGAGCGGGGCCGCCCCGCCGAGGACGTGGGCCGCGAGGGAGGAGAGGCCCTGGCGCGGTTCATGGAGACGGGTGGGGCGCTCGACGAGCACCTCGCCGATCAGATTCTCCTGCCCGCCGCGCTGCTGGCCGCCGGGCGCCTGGGGCCGGCGACACCGGGCACCACGCGATTCACGGCGGCGCGAATCACCGACCACCTCACCACCCACGCCCGTGTCGTGGAGCGCTTCCTTCCCGTGCGCGTCACGGTGGATGCGGGAGGTTCCGTGGAGGTCCGGCCCGCCTGAAGTCCGGGCCGGAACCGGCTCAGGCGGCTTCGTCGTCGCCGCGGTTGGCGCCGAAGGTGTTCTGCCCCCCGATGTCCTTGGACGTGTTCCGGTAGGCGCGGATGCCGAAAGGCACGGCGACCACGAACACGAGCCCCGCGAGGCCGATGGCCATCCACGGAATCGGCTTCTGCTTGAGCTGGACGTCCTTGCCGTAGGAGTTGAGGTTGTTGCCCATGGCGCGCTGCTTGGCGGCCTCACGCTCCTCGGCGGTCATCTCGCGGGGGGCCTGGAAATCCTGGACCTGCTTGCGAGGCTGGGCCAGCGCGGCACCACCCGAGCTGAGCGCGAGGACGAGGAACATCCGGGGAACGAGGTATCGCATATGGCGGGGGAGGCTATCACGACCCAACGGATGGACTGAACAGGGCTTGCACGCTGAGTGAGCGTCCATTACGGGCCGGGGACCCACATTTCCATTCCGGACGCCATGCTGCGCCTGCCCTTCATCGTCCTCGCCAACCTGTACCTCCTTCTGGTCTCCCTGCTGGGCGCCCCCTTCCGGATGATGGCCGCCAGCCACCGGCCCGCCTACGTCCGCTTCCGGCTGACGGGGGATCCGCCGTACCGCGAGCGGCGCCGGCGCCGGTTACAGCTGGGGGGCAGCCGCCCCGAGCCGTCGGATGTCACCTCCGTGGAGCGCCTCCGCGAATCGTTGGAGCTCCTGGCGAAGGACGGCCGGGTGAAGGGCATCCTCCTGGAGGTGGAGGACCTGGCAGTGCCCGCGGCGAAGCGGGATGCGCTGGTGGCGGTGTTGATGGCCTTCCGAGCCCAGGGAAAGCGGGTGGTGGGCTGGGCAGTCCACGTGGACAACGAGGCGTATGCCCTCTTGTGCTCGGCGGACGAGGTGCTCCTGCCCCCCATGGGCCGCGTGGAGCTGGTGGGCTACTCCGCCGAGTCCACCGCCCTGGGCGTGGGCCTGTCGCGGGTGGGCATCCGGCCGCAATTCATCCGGCGCGGGGATTACAAGACGGCGCCGGAGCTCTTCACCAGGCCCGTCGTGTCGGACATCCAGACGCGGACGGTGGAGTCGTTCCTGGATGAGCGCTACGCGGACCTGGTGGACGTGGTGGCTCGGGGGCGGCGCAAGACGCCGGAGGAGGTCCGGGCGCTGATCGACCAGGGGCCCTTCAGTGCCCGCCGGGCATTGGACGCGGGGCTGGTGGACGCGCTGGTGAGCGAGGCGAACCTGCCCGCGCACCTCGGGCTGGCGAAGCCGGGGGACGGGGAGGAGGAGACGGAGCTGGAGCCGATGGAGACCTATCTCTCCACGATTCCGTTCCCGCCGGTCCGTTGGAAGCGGCTGCGGCGGAACCCGCGCGTCGCGGTGGTACCCGTGTCTGGAATCATCATCCCGGGCAAGGGGGCCAGCGGGAAGATGGCGACCGCGGAGACGGTGGTGAAGGCGCTGCGCGCGGCGGGGCGGGACAAACGGTCGAAGGCGGTGGTCGTCTACATCAGCAGTCCGGGCGGGACGCCGCTGGCGTCGGAGCAGATGCTGGAGGCAGTGCAACGCGTGGCGCGGAAGAAACCCGTCATCGCGTACATGGACCGGGTGTGCGCCAGTGCGGGGTACATGGTGGCGGTGGGCGCGAAGGAGATCTGGTCTGCGCCGCACGCCATGGTGGGCTCGATTGGTGTCTTCGCGGGCAAGTTCGACATGTCCGGGCTGATGGAGAAGCTTGGGGTGCACAAGACGGTGCTGGTCCGGGGGCAGAACGCGGCCATGCTCTCGTTCTCGCGTGGCTTCACGCCTCAGGAGCAGGCCACGCTGGAGGCCGAGGTGGAGGAGATGTACCAGGCCTTCCTCGACATCGTCGCGAAGGGGCGGGGGCGGACGAAGGAGGAGATCCACCAGTTGGCGGAGGGCCGCGTGTACTCGGGCGTGCGCGGCAAGGCAGTGGGGCTGGTGGATCAGGTCGCGGGCTTCGAGGAGGCCTGTCGCCACGCGCTGTCGCTGGCGAAGGTGCCGGCGGCGGAGCGGTTCGAAATCATGACCTATGGCGAGCCCAAGCAGCGGGTAAACCTGTTGCGGCTGTTGATGGGGGCGTCCCATGCGCAGACGTATGCGCTGTGCCCCACGGCCTTGAGCCTGAATGGGCTGGGCGGCACGGAGGCGTTTGAAGATGCCGCGCGCTTCGGGGTGGCCGACGTGGTGGGTAGAGTGTTTCCTGATGACCAGTGGCCATTCGGGGGCTGACGGGCGCGAGCGGTAGACTGAATGGATGCTGAAGGCGCTCGCGTTGCTGACCGCATCCTGTCTGGCCCAGGCGGAGGCTTCTTCCGCCGCGAAGGTGGAGCAGAAGCTGCCGTTCGTCACGAGCCTCCACTTCGAGAATGACGTGTTGGCCAAGAGCGACCGGCTCTACACGAACGGCGTCCGCATCGAGCACTTCGGGGAGTACGACGGGTGCCGTTCCATCGCGCGGACGCTGCGGCTTCCGGACGGCGTGCAGCACCGGTACCTCTGTGGCGGCTCGTTGGCGCAGAACATGTACACGCCCAGCCGCATCGTTCCGCTGCCGGAGCAGGAGGTGTTCCCGGATCCGAATGACCGGCCCTACGGGGGCTGGCTGCACGGCGGCATCTTCTTCCAGCACATCTATGCGGGGAGGGCGCCCGCGGACTCGTCGAGACTGACGCTCCAGGCCACGGTGGGCGTCACGGGGCCGGCGTCCGGGGCGGCGCAGACGCAGCGCTGGCTGCACCGGACGCTGAACGACATCTTCGGGCACACGGTGGCAAGGATTCCGGTGGGTTGGGAGAAGCAGTTGCCCACCGAGCCCGCGTTCCACTTCTCCGCGCTCCGCGAGCAGCCGCTGCTCTGGAGCCCCGTGGTGGACGTGACGTGGTCCGCCGGGGCGATGCTGGGCACGGTGTTCGTGAACGCGAGCCTGGGCGGAACGGTCCGTGTGGGCTATCTCGCCCGACCGTATGGCCTGGCGCCGATCATGCCGTCCGTGGTCAAGGAACTGGAGGCGCAGCGGGCGCCGGGAGAGGCATCCTCGGAGCTGATGACCATTCGAGATGAACGTGCCTGGGAGGCCTACCTGTATGCCCGAGGGCAGGCGAGGGTGGTCGCGAGGAACCTGTTCCTGGATGGCACGCTCTTCCGGCCGAGCATCAGCGTCCGGAAGGCGCCCATCGTCGGGGACAGCGAGTTCGGCGCGGCCTTCCGCACGGGCGGGTTCCAGTTCGGCCTGGGCATGGTCTTCCGTTCCCAGGAGCTGGCCGACCCGCCCAACCCGCTCCTGTCAGGGCACCGGTTCACCCAGATTCAGCTGTCGTACTTGCACTGAAGTCTGGGTGGACAATGACTCGCACAGTTAGTCCGGATCGGTTGCCGATAGACAATCAGTTGCGCATCCTCACGATGCTGCGTGGTGATTGTGACATCGATGTTTTTATCGGGAAAAGCTCGTACGGCATCGCGGCCATCGAGTAACTCACCGGGCCCTCGCCCCGCCGCCCGAGTCCCGCACCAGCGCTCCTGATAGGCCCGTTCAGCGGGCCGACACTCAGTAGCCGTGCCTGACACCTACAGGGTGCGCTGGGCGTACAGCCCCGTTAAACGACGTTGACAGCCCCCCCTGGGCTGGCAGATTCCGCGCCCGCTGGCGGCTTACAACCGCCCGTTTTCCAAAAGGTTTCAGGTGTCCAGATGAGCGTTACCCAGGCCGACATCCTCGCTGCGATGTCGAAGGTGATGGATCCCGAGCTTCACATCGATCTCGTGAAGGCGGGAATGGTGAAGGACATCCACGTCAGCGGGGACACCGCGAAACTCAAGATCGAGCTCACCACGCCTGCCTGCCCGATGAAGGGGAAGATCCAGGCCGACTCCGAGGCGGCCCTCAAGGCCGTCCCCGGCCTCAAGTCCTTCGACATCGAGTGGGGCGCCCGGGTCCGCCCGGCCGGCGGGGGCATGCCCGCTGGCGCGCTGCTCCCCCAGGTGAAGAACATCATCCTCGTCGGCGCAGGGAAGGGCGGAGTGGGCAAGTCCACCGTCTCCATCAACCTCGCCACGGCCCTGGCCCAGCACGGCGCCAAGGTGGGCCTGCTCGACGCGGACTTCTACGGCCCTTCCGTCCCCCTGATGACCGGCCTGGGCGACAAGCGCCCTGTCAGCCCGGACGGCAAGTCGCTCAACCCGCTTGAGGCCCACGGCCTCAAGGTCATGTCCATCGGCTTCCTCGTGGAAGCCGACCAGGCGCTCATCTGGCGCGGCCCCATGCTCCACGGCGCGCTGATGCAGCTCGTCCGGGACGTGAACTGGGGCGAGCTCGACTACCTCGTCCTCGACCTGCCGCCCGGCACCGGTGACGTGGCGCTCACGCTGTCCCAGTCCGTCCGGGCCGCGGGCGCCGTGCTCGTCACCACGCCGCAGGACGTGGCGCTCGCCGACGTGGTTCGCGCCAAGCAGATGTTCGACAAGGTCCACATCCCCGTGCTGGGCATCGTGGAGAACATGAGCCAGTTCGTCTGCCCGAACTGCTCGCACACCACGGCCATCTTCAACCACGGCGGTGGCCGCAAGGCCGCGCAGATGTTCGGGATTCCATTCCTCGGTGAAATCCCGCTGGACCTGAAGGTGCGGGAGTCTGGAGACTCCGGCGTTCCGGTGGTCGTGGGTGCCAAGGACAGCCCGGAGGCGAAGGCCTTCCAGGAAGTCGCGCGGAACATCGCAGGGCGCGTGTCAGCCCAGAGCATCAAGAGCGTTCCGCTGCCGGTGATGCAGGCCCGCTAACTATCGAGGAGACATCATGGCCCCGGCCGGCAACGACGACTTCCCGCCCGAACCGCTGCTCGACGAAGACGAACGGCAGGACCGAACCAGTGGCTCCAACGGGCCCGCGGGCTTCGTTCCGGAGTTCGTTCGCCGCATGGCCGTGGCCGGCCTGGGTGCCCTCTTCATGACGGAAGAGGGCATCCGCAACCTCGCAGGCCAGCTCAAACTCCCCAAGGAAGCCCTGGGCTTCATCCTCGGTCAGGCCGAGAAGACCAAGGACGAGGTGACGCGCGCCGTCACCGAAGAGCTCCGTCGCTTCCTCCAGTCCGAGAAGCTGCGAGACGAGTTCCTCAAGCTCATGTCCGGCATGACGGTGGAGATCAAGGCGCAGATCCGCCTGGTGCCTCCCGAGAAGGAGGAGAAGCCCTCCGAGTCGGAAGCCCCCGCCGAGCCCACCAAGTCCCGCCGGTCCGCCACGCCCAGCGTGGTCATCTCCGAGCTCAACGCGAAGCGCCCCAGCGCGAAGCGCACCAAGAAGGAGTAACGGTGGCGGACACGCCCCCTCCCGCTGAGTCCCCCTCGAGTGCCGCGCCGCCTCCGCGCCCGAACGAACGGAAGAGTGCGCTGGCCAAGCGGCTGCCGCTGCTCCTGCTCGTCGCCCTCGGGCTCTACCTGTGGCAGGTGACGGGCACCCCCGAGCGCGACGTCGCCTTCCAACTCGCGGGCCCGGGCTGGGCCTCCGTGCGCGCCGTGGACCTGCAGATCTCCGACCCGGAAGGCCAGCTCCTCAAGCGCGAGGAGCGGTTCTTCCCCTCGGGACCACCACCTGAACTCACGTACAAGGTGGACCTGCCCGAGGGCACCTGGGACGCGGCGCTCTTCGTGAAACGTGAGGGCAGCGACGCCCGTGTGCGCCTGGAGACGGAGCTCGTCGTCGGCGAGGAGCAGTACATCGTCCGGCAGCTTCAGTTGCCCGCCGCAGTTCGTTGACCGCCCTGGGGGCGTGGGCTAAGGCCGCCCGCACGCCGTACTTCACGCTTTCCGACCCTAGAGGTGCGTACACGCCATGGCAACGGAACACATTGTCGTCGTCGGGGCAGGGCAGATGGGCGCGGGCATCGCGCAGGTGGCACTCGTCGCGGGCCTTCGCGTCACGCTGGCGGACGTCTCCGAGGCGGGGCTCGCCAAGGGCGCCGACCGCATCCGCGCCGGCCTGAAGAAGCTGGTGGAGAAGGGCAAGCTCGACGCCGCCAAGCAGCAGGCCGCCGAGGCCAGCCTCGTCACCGTGACGAAGGTCACCGACGCCAAGGACGTGGACTTCGCCGTCGAGGCCGTGACGGAGAGCGAGGGCCTCAAGCGCGGCATCTTCCTGGACCTGGACGAAATCGTGCGCCCGGGCGGCGTGCTCGCCACCAACACGTCGTCCATCCCCATCACCCGGATCGCCGCGTATACCAAGCGCCCCGAGTCCGTCATCGGCATGCACTTCATGAACCCGGTGCCGGTGATGCAGCTCGTGGAGATCATCCGCGGTGCCGCCACGTCCGATGAGACGTACGCCACCACGCGGGCCCTCGCGGAGAAGATGGGCAAGACGACGGTGGTCTCCAAGGACTACCCGGGCTTCATCGTCAACCGCATCCTCATCCCCATGCTCAACGAGGCCTGCTTCGCCGTCATGGAGGGCCTGGGCTCCGTCGAGGACATCGACACCGCGATGAAGCTGGGCACCAACCAGCCCATGGGCCCGTTGCAGTTGGCGGACTTCATCGGCCTGGACACCGTGCTCTACATCGCCGAGGTGCTCCACAAGGGACTGGGCGACCCCAAGTACCGCCCCAGCCCCCTGCTGCGGCAGTACGTGGAGGCCGGCTGGTACGGCAAGAAGAACGGCCGCGGCTTCTACAAGTACTGAGCCCCTCGGTTACCCACTTCCACCCCAGGAGCCTCGAACATGGCCTACGAGAACATCCGGCTGGAGCAGGAGGGCGCCATCGCGACCCTCTTCATCGACCGCCCCAAGGCGCTCAACGCCCTCAACACCAAGACGCTGCAGGAGCTCGAGTCCGCGCTGAAGTCCCTTCCCGCGGACGTGCGCGTCCTCATCGTCACCGGCGGCGGCGAGAAGGCCTTCGTCGCGGGCGCGGACATCGCGGAGATGGCCGCGCTCACCGACGCGCAGGCCCAGGAGTTCGGCGCCCTGGGGCACCGGGTCATGGCCGCGCTGGAGGCGCTGCCCATTCCGACCATCGCGGCCGTGAACGGCTTCGCGCTCGGCGGCGGCTCCGAGCTGGCCCTGGCCTGTGACTTCATCTACGCCTCCGAGAAGGCCAAGCTTGGCCTGCCGGAAGTCGGCCTGGGCGTCATCCCCGGCTTCGGCGGCACCCAGCGCCTCACCCGCGTGGTGGGCCGCGCCCGCGCCAAGGAGCTCATCTTCACCGGCGACCGCATCGACGCGGCGAAGGCGAAGGAGATTGGCATGGTGCTGGAGGTCCTCCCCGCGGACGGCCTGCTCGCGCACTGCCGCGCCGTGGCGGAGAAGATTCTCAAGAACAGCCCGCTGGCCATCTCCAAGGCCAAGCAGGTCATCGAGGCCGGCGCCGACCAGGACCTGCGCGCGGCGAACGAAATCGAGCGCCAGGCCTTCGGCGACCTGTTCGGCTCCGAGGACCAGCGCGAAGGCATGAAGGCCTTCCTGGAGAAGCGCCCCGCGACCTTCACCGGGAAGTAGCGCGGTGAAGGGGCTCGCGGCCGGGGGACTGCTGGTGTGTCTCCTGGCCGCCGTGCCGGCCCAGGCTTCGGACGAAGGTAAGGACGACGACGGGCGGGCCCCCGTGCTGGTGTCCTGGAAGCGCTCGCTGTGCCTCTACACGGGCTGCTTCCTGGAGCCGCTCGTGCCCGACGTCCGCTACGAGTGGGGGCCGGGTGCCCAGGAGGGTTGGGTGCTGTCCTGGCCCATCCACCCGTGGGCTCTGCCGCCGCTGGACGTGCCAGGGCCCACGCTGGTGGTGTCGCCCTTCCTGGAGCCTCAGCTCCGGCTGGGACGGACGGCCTTCCGGATGCTCGCTGGGGCACGGGTGTATGCGTTTCCTGACGCAGCGCGCTTCGGAGTGTTGGCCGAAGGCGCGGGGCTGTGGGGGCGGGACGGATC
>NZ_JAAEAH010000217.1 GCF_010998615.1 Myxococcus sp. CA023
ACCCTGTTCGGCCTTCCCGGCGGCGTCCAGGGGTTTCTGGCTTTCAACCTGATCGCTGTGGGCGCCCTGCTGCATGGCTATCGCCAGGTTGTGCTGGCCAAGCCCTCCGCGCGGGCGTATGCCAGCCTGTGCGGGACAGTTGGCGCCGGCACCGCCATGATTCATGCGGGCTTCGCCGCGGCCGGTCGTGACGAGTTCCTGCTTCCGTTCTCCATCGCAACGTTGGCGGCCTGCCTCGTGGCCGGCGTCGGGCTCCTCATGCAAGGCCGCCGTGCTACCCCGGCTCGCGTGCAGATCGATGGCGTGGACTGACGAGACGAAAAAGCCCCTGAATCCAGGGGCTCTTTGAATCAACTGGCGGAGAGAGTGGGATTCGAACCCACGGAAGGTTTGACCCTTCGCCGGTTTTCAAGAC
>NZ_JAAEAH010000218.1 GCF_010998615.1 Myxococcus sp. CA023
CCTTCCTACCTCACTCAGTTGCCCCAGCAACTCCATGTAGTACTTCTCGCGCTGACCCCATAGCTGCTGCTTCATCCAACTGCGCCCAGCCAGCGCTGCCTTCACTTCCTCTGTGGCATGGGTGTTGGCGACCAACTGCATCTTGAGCGTCTCAAAATCAGCCGTGGTGGCGTAGTTCTCGCCCCGACGTTTCAGGGCCGCACCCGCGAAGGTCCCGGCCGCGGCGAGCACGACCATCAGCAGGTAGGGCCACCACGGCGGAGCCGATACCTGGGCGGCCACCAAGCGGGCGAGTTCTTGGATCTGATCTGATGTCATAGCGTCTCCGTCTCTGCCTGGGATGCTACCCGAGGCACCCGCACAGCCATTCTTCTCCTGCCTAGCGGCACATGAGCACGATCGACGATATGGTGA
>NZ_JAAEAH010000219.1 GCF_010998615.1 Myxococcus sp. CA023
GGAAAAACGCTTCCAAGAAAAGAAGCGCATCGATGAGAAGGCGCGCTTTGACAACAAGCTCCTTGACGCGAAGAGGGAAGAAGACAGGCAGTTCGGCGCGAGAGATTCGGCCCCTCCAATGGACCGAGAGCGCACGAATGCCAAGGAAGCCAAGGAAGCCAACCAGCCTGGGCAGGGTCCAGAGAAGGAACAGGACCAGCTGAACCCGCAAGCAAAAAAGCGCGGGGTCTCTAGCTACGGCACGAGCGATGAACCTGAGCAAGCCTCCGACCAGAAGGTGGAGGAAAAGGCCAGCGCCACGCCGAAAAAAGAGACTGCGGCCTCCACGGAATCCGACGTCGTCTCTGCACCAGCCACCGATCGAGCCCATGCCATCGCGGTGACCTCGAAAGCGAGTGAGCGAAGCAAGAC
>NZ_JAAEAH010000220.1 GCF_010998615.1 Myxococcus sp. CA023
GCGTCAAAGTCCGCGAGAACGAGCCCTTCGAGTTTGCTCTTCGCCGCTTCAAGCGCACTTGCGAAAAGGCCGGTGTGCTGGCCGAAACCCGCAAGCGCGAGTTCTACGAAAAGCCGACCCAGGAGCGCAAGCGCAAGGCCGCCGCTGCTGTGAAGCGTCAGCTGCGCCGCTCGTCGCGCGACGTCACCAAGCGTCAGCGCCTGTACTGATCGGACGCATCTTCATTGCGGCGGGCCTGCCTGTCGCGATGGAGCCGAAGCCGGCACGCGCGAGCGTCGCCGGCTTTTTGCGTTTCCGGGTTCGGGCATCCGCCCCGCCCCACCTACCACCACGAGGTTCCTCATGAGCATGAAGCAGCAGCTCACCGAAGACATGAAGGCCGCCATGAAGGCGGGCGAGAAGCACAAGCT
>NZ_JAAEAH010000221.1 GCF_010998615.1 Myxococcus sp. CA023
GCGGTGATCCGCGAGGCAAGCGGGTTGCCGCCGTTCGCCGGTTCCACGCCGGGCGAGGTGTTCCTGGCGGTTTCAGGAGGGACCGGACAGGACATAGCGGCGGTGGCCCTGGCAGACGGAAGCATCGTTCACCACCGTCTACGGGACGTGGAATGGCAGAGTCCGGCATCCGCCGCCATCGCCACCGGGCTGGGGGTCAAACCCGTGACCAGGGGCGACCTGCCGGCTGCCCGCGCCGCCGGGGAAGCGGATCCGGCCACCAGGACCGCAGAGGAAGTCGTCGCGAAATCCTCGAAGCTGCACCAGGTCTACCACGATACCGCCCGCGCCCTGGTCGCGACGCTCTCGGGTGTCCCGGACATCGTCAAGGGCGATCCGGCGGCGGTCCGCGTCGGCGACCTGTTCGGAGC
>NZ_JAAEAH010000222.1 GCF_010998615.1 Myxococcus sp. CA023
GCCACATTGCACTGATATTCGGTTTAGGTGCCATACTTGGGAAATTACTTGCTGATGGTGGTGGTGCAACTCGAATTGCAGACACGTTGATTCAAAAATTTGGTCAAAAACATGTACAATGGGCAATGCTTGTTGCAGCATTTATCGTCGGGATTGCATTGTTCTTTGAAGTAGGTTTAGTCTTACTGATTCCATTAGTATTTACAGTAGCAAAACGTGCAAATGTTTCAGTGTTAAAACTAGGACTACCTATGGTAACAGCTTTATCAGTGACACATGGCTTTTTACCACCACATCCAGGACCGGTAGTCATCGCAAAAGAATTAAAGGCAAATGTTGGAGATGTATTACTGTATGGTATGATTATTGCCATTCCAGTTACACTCATTGCAGGGCCTATATTTAACA
>NZ_JAAEAH010000223.1 GCF_010998615.1 Myxococcus sp. CA023
GGTTCTGCACCGACGGTTTGCCGAGGTAATGGTCGATGCGGAAGATCTGCTCTTCGTCGAACACGCGGCGCACGGCGGCGTGGATGGCGCGGTTGGAGGCCAGGTCGTGGCCCAGCGGCTTTTCCAGCACCACGCGCGTGTGCGGCGTGGCGAGCCCCGCGGCACCCAGCTGCTCGCAGGCGGTGGTGAAGAGGCCCGGCGCGGTCGCTAGGTACATCACCACCGTGTCGGCCTCGCGCTCGCCGAGCCGTGCCGCCAGCGCGGCATAGTCGGCGGGCTTGGAGAGGTCCATCCGCTGGAAGTGAAGCAGCGCGGCGAAGCGCTCGAACTCCTCGGCACTGGGCCGCTTGTCGCCTTCCACCGCCGCGAACCGGCTGGCGATGAGTTCGCGGTAGGCCGCGT
>NZ_JAAEAH010000224.1 GCF_010998615.1 Myxococcus sp. CA023
ATTTAATATATATGCTAGGATTTATGCCAGGATTTCCATACTTAGGCGGACTTGATGAACAACTACATACACCTAGACGTAATCAGCCAAGGTTAAAAATTCATGCAGGTTCTGTAGGTATTGCGAATAATCAAACAGGACTATATCCATCAGATTCTCCTGGCGGATGGCAAATTATTGGACGCACACCGTTAAAAGTATTTAGCAGCGAGCGTGAACCAATGTCAATGTACGAAGCAGGAGAATGGATACAATTTTATGCAATAGATGAACAAGAATTTATACAAATCGAAAGAGATATATCAGATGGCAACTTTAATGTTGATGACTGGGTGGTGATTGAAAATGTCAATTAAGATTTTACAACCAGGTCTCTTTTCAACGGTACAAGATCTAGGA
>NZ_JAAEAH010000225.1 GCF_010998615.1 Myxococcus sp. CA023
TGGCTAGACTGTGCTTCTTTTTTCCCACCGCAGGAGGCACCCATGGCCCATACCATCTCCGTATCCCTGATTGGCGTTCCCACCGACGTCGGTGCGGGCCATCGCGGTGCACGGCTGGGGCCGGAGGCGCTGCGCGTGGCGGGCCTGCCGGAGGCGCTGGAAGCACGTGGTGTGGACGTCCGTGACGTGGGCAATCTGGATGGCCCGCGCAACCCGTGGACCGCGCCGGTGGAAGGCTACCGCCATCTGGATGAAGTGGTGGCGTGGAACCATGCACTGATGGAAGCCAGCTACGCCGAGCTGCAGGCCGGCCGCATGCCCATCATGCTCGGCGGCGACCACTGCCTGGGGATCGGTTCGATCACCGCCGTCGCGCGCTGGTGCCGCGAGCAGGGC
>NZ_JAAEAH010000226.1 GCF_010998615.1 Myxococcus sp. CA023
GGTTAGGTGTGCAACATTTTTATGAATGGCTGAACTATGTCCTGAAAACAGGTCATTCAGCATGGCGTTATTTCATACTTATTTTCTATCTTGTTCCTTATGCTTTATTTGGAGGACTTATATATGCCATTTTAAGCGTGTATAAGCGCATTTAATATAAATGTTGAATAAAAACCACATTTGAGGTAATAAAAAAGCTGTATCAAGCTTAAAATAGCTTAGAAATGAAAAGAGAAATAAAAAGTAACACACGCCATTATGCCGAGAAAATTTATTGTGCATTGAGAAGAACCCTTAATTAAACTGTTTCGACGAATGTCGGTATAGCGTGAGCTATGAAACCGACGAGTCGACAGTTTTTGGGTTTATTAAGGGTTCAGAGGCTCAATGT
>NZ_JAAEAH010000022.1 GCF_010998615.1 Myxococcus sp. CA023
GGGCGGCGGCCCAGACAGGGGGTGGATCAGCCGGCCGCGAGCGCGACTCCGAGTCGTCCTACACTTAGTGTGAAGGTAACCACGGGTAGTTGCTTACCGGGCACCAAAGGTGGGGTTCACCAGCATCCAGGCGAAGGTCCCGGCTGTCATCGGGATGGGCACCGTGAGGTGGCGCAGGGCCCTCGCTGGCTGCCAGTCGAGGCGGAGTCAAGGCCATCCTTTCTGCAATGCCCTCGAGCGGAGCGCACGCTGGTGAGGGTCGGTCGTCCGGCCGGCACACGCCCGTTTCAATCAGGTATAGAAGAGGAGGTCATGCCCGAATCCCCCCCTTCCGGCATTCTCCGTTCCTGGTGGCCGCGCCTGCTCGTGGGGGCCGTACTGGGCGTGTTGCTGTTCGCCGCCGAGTCGTGGCTGCTGCTGCGCTCGGGTGTCGTGGGCATGGACATCCCGGTGGATGGCCCCTACGCCGCGTTGATGGCGGCCGTGCGGCCTGTCCTCCCTGGCCTGCTGTTGCGAGTAGCCGCCGTGTACGCCGTGGCCGGCATGGTGCTGGCCGTGGCGGGGACCTTGCTGGCGCGTGCCTGGGGACGGGGCGGCGCGTGGGCGACGTTGGGGCAGGGGCTGCTGTTGTTCGTGCTGCTGGCGTGGGACCGGGCCATCGCGCGTCCGGCCCTCTTCGATGACCTGCCCGCGCTCCGGTCGCTGCTGGCCTGGCTGGTGGATCATGGCGAGCCCTGGCATCCCCGCGCGGTGCTGGTGGCCTGGCTGGTGGCGCACGCGGCGGTGTGGGTGGCGCGCACGCGGCAGTGGCGGCGCGCGCGATGGGCAGGCGCGGCGCTGGCAGGCGTGGCGGGGCTGTTGGTGGTGGGGAAGAGGATGGCTGGACGCGGCGCGCCCGAGCATCCGCTGGTGGTCGTCATCGGCATCGACGCGTTCCGGCCGGACCGGCTGAAGTCGCAGGGAGGCTCGGGCGAGGTGGCGCCCCACGTGGAGCGCCTGCTGGAGGAGGCCACGCTCTTCACCCGCGCGTACACGCCCATTGCCCAGACGGAGCCCGCGTGGCGTTCGCTGCTCACCGCGCGGTGGCCGCACGAGACGGGCGTGCGCTACTCGCTGACGTCCGACTCGCGGATGCAGCTCCAGCGAACCTTCGCGGAGTCCTTCTCCCAGGCGGGGTGGCGCACGGTGTTCGCCACCGACTGCTCGCGCTTCCATGCGGAGGGGCCCGCGTCCGGCTTCGAGACGCGCCTGCAGCCGCCGCGCGGGGCGGTGAACTTCCTCCTGGAGAAGCTGCGTTACCGCGCGCTGGGCATGTTCGCCGACCACGCGTTGGGCGCCGCCTGGTTGCCCGAGTTCATCGACAACCGCGCGCTGGCCGGCATCCATGACCCCATGGGCTACGCGGAGCGGCTGGCCTCTCGGCTGGTGGACGAGGCGAGCCAGGGCCCCACGTTGTTCGCCTTCCACGCGACGGCGGCGCACTTCCCGGGCGACCCGGTGCATCCGTTCTATCGCCGCTTCGTGCCAGCCTCGGAGCCGCTGGAGCGCCGGCTGCGCATGCACTTCGCCCCGGTGTCTCCAGGCGCGAAGGGCGGCTGGAACCGGGCGGGCGCGGAGGCGCTCTACGATGAGCTGATTGCACAGGCGGACGCGCAGGTGGGGACGCTGCTGGACGCGCTGCGCCGCTCAGGGCGCTATGACGATGCGCTCATCCTCCTGCTGTCGGACCATGGCGAGAGCTTCCACGCGGACCGCGAGGACCTCGCGGGCGCCACGCCGGTACATGGCGCGCGGCTGTCGGAGGAGGAGAACCGCATCCTCCTGGCGGTGAAGCCACCCAAGGGACGGGGGATGGCGCCAGCCCTGGTGGATTCGCTGGTGCGGTTGGTGGACGTGGGGCCCACGCTGCTGGAGTTGTCCGGGCTGCCGCGCCTGTCGGATGTGGACGGCGTGTCGCTGGCGCCGCTGCTGCGCGGCGAGGACCTGGGGCCGCTGTCGCTGTACGCGGAGACGGGCTTCACCCATGTGTTGCCGGAGGTGTTCGACCCGGGGCACTGGCCGGGGGCGCCTCGCTCCTTCGACGCGTACCGCATCCGTCCGGATGGCGTGGTGGAGATGGGGCCCGCGGCCCACGCCCGCATCCTCCAGGAGAAGGACGTGGGCGCCTTCGACGGCCAGCGCTGGTGGGTGGACCGGCCCCAGGCCAACGGCACGGTGCTGCGCGCCTGCCAGGGCGACTGTGCAGGGCCGGACGCACTCGCGCTGGAGGCGTGGTTCGACGGCGTGCAGGGCCGGACGGCGGCGGGAGGCTGGCGTAAGGTGGCCGGCCATGTCGATGACTCCGGACACCCCGAGCCTTCAGGAACGCTACGCACCCCAAAACAGCTGCTTCGGCTGCGGCCCGGCCAACGCCCAGGGCCTGCGCATCCGCAGCCGCGTGGAGGGTGATTCCGTCGTCGCGGAGTGGACGCCGCAAGAGCACCACCACGCCTTCGAGGGCGTGCTCAGCGGCGGCATCATCGGCACGCTGCTGGACTGTCACTGCAACTGGACAGCGGCGTACCACCTGATGCGCGCGCAGGGCGGGGACGCGCCGCCGTGCACCGTCACCGCCGAGTACGCCATCACCCTCAAGCGTCCCACGCCCATGGCCGGGCCGCTGCGCCTGGAGGCGAAGCCGGTGGAGATCCAGGGTGACCGCGCCGTCATCGAAGGCACGCTCACCGCGGGCGGGAAGGTGACGGCCACCTGCCGGGGCACCTTCGTCGCCGTGAAGCCGGGCCACCCCGCGTACCACCGCTGGTAGTGGCGCCAGAAATACCAAGGCCCCGGCGCTTCCACCGACTGAGGCGGGAAGCGGGCGGGGCCCTGGCGGTACCGCGCGTGGGGCGCGTTACTTGTTCATGGACAGCAGCAGGTTGTGCCGCGCGGCCGTGGGGTTGGCCTCCTCGCGGTCCGCGATGCGGTGGACCTGGTTGCCAATCTTGTCCTGCAGCAGCATCAGGCCGTCGAGCACCTGCTCCGGGCGCGGCGGGCAGCCGGGGATGTAGACGTCCACCGGGATGATGCGGTCGATGCCCTGCAGCACCGCGTAGTTGTCGTAGAAGCCGCCCGAGGACGCGCACACGCCGAAGGCCACGACCCACTTGGGCTCGGCCATCTGCTCGTAGACGCGCTTGAGGATGGGGGCCTGCTTCAGGTTGATGGTGCCCACCACCATCAGCAGGTCCGCCTGGCGCGGCGAGAAGCGGGGGAACTCCGCGCCGAAGCGGGAGATGTCGTGCCGGCTGGCGGCCACGGACATGTACTCCATGCCGCAGCAGGCCGTGGCGTACGGATACGTGAAGAGCGAGTACTTACGCGCCCAACCCAGGCCCTTCGAGACGATGGACTGGAGCCAGCCCATGGACTCGTCACGGCGGGTCGTCACGATGTTTGCGAGGTCAGCGTCAGCCATGATGTCTCAGCTCTCCCAGTCCAGGGCGCCCTTCTTCCAGATGTAGATAAGGCCGACCACCAGCGTCGCCGCGAAAACCAGCATCTCCACGTACCCGAACCAGCCGAGCGCCTGGAAGTTCACCGCCCAGGGGTACAGGAACACCGCTTCCACGTCGAACACGATGAACAGCAGGGCCACGACGTAGAACTTCACCGCGAAGCGCTGCCGTGCCGGGCCGCTCGACTCGGAGCCGGCCTCGAAGCTGGTTGCCTTGATGGCGCTCGGGCGGCGAGGACCCAGCCGCGTGGTGATCTGGGGAATGAGCATCGCCATTCCACCCGCCAGCAGCAGGACGACGGCCAGCGGCAGGTATGGCGTGAGGGGAGTCGGAGTCATCGCGCGGCGAACCTAATGACACCGCGCTCGCCATGTCAAAGGGAAAGTCCAGGGGGTGGCGCGCCAACCCCTTGAGATGACGGCGAAAAGCAGTGTTCATGATACCCCAGGGCGCGCATGGCGTGGATCAGCCGCCCGGACGGCTCCCGTCTAGCTGGCCAGTTTGACGCTCCGCGAAGGGACGCCTACCGTCCGAGAACCGTCGGCATCCATCCGGCGTGAAACTTTCTCACCGGGGAGATGGCAAGCATGTGGGGCCGGCTCGGCTTGCGGACGCAGGTGGCCATCGCGGTGCTCGTGCCGTGCCTGGCGGTGGTGAGCTTCTGCGTCGTGTACTTCCCCATGCACCAACGGGAAGTCACGCTGGAGTTGCTCCAGAAGCGGGTGCGGGTGGTGGCGCGGCTGATATCGCAGCACCCCGCGCTCCTGTCCGCGGACAGCACGCCGGAATCCACGGCCCGGGTGCGGGACGTGTTGTCGATGCTGGAGGCCCCGGAGGCGCTGAACGAGCGCAGTGGCTTCACCCTGCGCTACCAGGGGCTGGTGTCGGCGGAAGGCACCGTGCTCCATGGGCGCGGCCCCATTCCCACGGCCATCCGCTCGCTCGGCGTGGAGGGGCTGGAGGGCTGTACCACGTCCACCCAACACGACGAGGTGTCGGTCCGCTGCGCCAGTGGTGAGCGCATCTACGTGGCGGGCTTCGGCGTCCAGGAAGCGCTCAGCTCGGTGGATGACATGCGGGGCGCGGTGCTGGCCGGACTGGCGGGCGCGCTGGTGCTGGGGCTGGCCCTGTCCTTGTTCATCAGCCGCGCCATCGCCGAACCGGTGGCCCGGGTGACGGAGGTGGTGCGGGACGTGGCCCGGGGCGACATGTCGCGTGGGGAACTGGACGTGCCGGCCACAGGCGAGGTGCGCCTCATGGCGCAGTCCTTCAACAAGATGCTGGGCACGCTGCGCACCTCGGTGACGGAGATGGTTTCGCGCACGGAGCAGCTGTCCGGCGCGTCGCGGGGCCTGTTGGGGGCGTCCGCGGACCAGGAGCACGTCATCAGCCAGCAGGCGGCGTACGCGCAGCAGATTGCCGCCACGTTCGAGGAGCTGAGCCGCACGGCCGAGCAGATCTCCAGCTCCACGGAGGTGGTGGAGTCGAGCGCGCGGCGCACCCACGAGGCCGTGGCGGAGGCCATGGCGGTGGTGGCGCAGGTGGTGGCGGGCATCAACGACATCCGCACCGAGTCCAAGGGCGTGGCGGACGCGATTGTCGGCCTCAACCAGGACCTGCAGCAGGTGTCGAAGATTGCCCAGGTCATCAACCAGGTGGCGGAGCGCTCCGACTTGCTGGCGCTGAACGCGGCGCTGGAGGGCACCAAGGCGGGCGAGGTGGGGCGGGGCTTCTCGCTGGTGGCCGCGGAGATGCGCAAGCTGGCGGAGAACGTGTCCGCATCCGCGCGTGACATCGCCCGCATCGTGGAGAAGGTGCAGGACTCCGGCGAGGAAGCGGCGGCGAAGGCCCGCGTGGGCATGGCCACCAGCGACCGGGGCGTGGAGGTGGCCGAGCAGGCCTCCTCCGTGTTCCAGCGAATCGTCGAGCTGGCGCGCGGCACCAGCGAGGCGGCGCGGCAGATCACCATCGCCACCCGTCAGCAGCGCCAGTCCAGCGAGCAGGCCGTGCAGGGCGCCCGCAACGTCGCGGAGCTGGTGAAGCAGGGCGTGGACGCGACGGGACGCACCACGCGCATCGCCCAGGACCTGCAGGCGGTGGCCGAGGGGCTCACCGCCGTCACCAGCCGCTTCAAGACGACGCGGAACTGAGGCTCACTCCCGCTGCCAGCGCAGCTGGAACTCGACCTCGTCCACGCCGTCCTCGCGCTCGTGCTCGATGTTGAAGAGCGCGTCGGCGGGGATGCGCAGGCGCTCGCCGGCGACCTGGATGCTGAAGGCCTTGCCCTCCTCGATGGCGTCCGCCAACCGCCGCAGCTTCGCGACGAAGTCCTTGCGCGGGTACGTCTTCTCCAGGTCTCGGTTCGCTCGCTTCGCCTTCTTTTGCGCCATCGTCGTGGGCTCTTTCGTCCAGGGTTTCCCCGGATGATGGCATCGCCCGCGATGGATGCGCAGCCTGAATCAGCGCGGCATTCGAGACACGCGTCAGCCCATCAGACGGTGGAGGCTGAGGTCCAGGCGGCTCTGGACCAGGCCCAGGAGGCTCTCCACCTCGCGCCCGTCCAGCTTCAGCCGGGCGGCCAGCTCTCGGTGGGTCTGTTTCAGGAGCCGCTCACGGGCCTGGGCCACGTGGCGTGCCACACTGGAGCGGGGCTCCGCGTACAGCGTGGCGATGCGGTCCATGGTGAGGCCGTGGAGGTGGTGCAGGCGCAAAAGCGCGCGCTCCCGTTCGGACAACGTCGCCAGCGCGGCCTGGAGGGATTCGGACAGGGCTTGCCGGGAGTGGGCTTGGAGCACGTTTCGCTCGGGGTCGTCCCGGGACAGCAGCTGCTCCAAGGCCTCCGGAGGCGTGGAGGACTGTTCGTGGCGGCCGGTCTGCTCCAGCAACTCGCCGCCGATGCGCGAGGCGACGATTCGCACCCAGCCGCCCAGCGAGCCCCGGCCCGAGTACTCCGCGATTTTCGGCGCGCCGCCGTGAACGCCCAGCAGGAGCCGCTGGCGCGTCACCTGGAGCACCTCGTCCACCATCCCCGTGAGGTGCTGGGACAGCCGTGCGGCGGCTTTCTGGAGGACGTGCTTCTCGAAGAGCTGCAACGCCTGGGGCTCTCCCTGGGCACAGGCACACGCCAGGTAGACGTCCGCGGCATGGAGCTGCTTGAGCGCATCCAGGGGTGTGCCTTCCGCGCGCAGGTGCCGGCCCACGTGGTGCAACAGGGCCGCGGGCGCCAGTGCCACGGTGGGCCACGCCGCACGGCCTTGGTCGAGCAGCTCCGTGAGCAGGGCCTCCAGCGCGGGCGCGGAGCGCAGCGTGTCGTGCAGTGACTCGGGTGCCCCCGCGAGCAGCAGTGGCGTCAGCGTTTCCGGAGCCTGGCTCATCGGGTGACCTCGCTCACTCGGGGCAGGTGCCGCGCCTGCCATTCCATGAGTTCGTCGTGCTCGCGCCGGGCGCGCAGACCCTGGGCTTCCAGCCACGCTTTCGCCTCGCGGATGAGGGCCGTGGCCTGCTCGCGTCCATCCGGGGCGGGTCGTTCCCACAGGGCCCGTGCGAGGAGGAAGGACACTCGCCCGGCTTCCTTCCGGTCCAGCCACACGCGAGCATGGATGCGCCGTGCGCGCTCGAGCAGCGGGACGGCTTGCTCCGGCGCGCGCAGGCGCAGGTGGGCCTCTCCGAGGCAGGCGAGGTCGAGCGCGACGTCCGGGCTGTCGTCACCCTGCGCGGCTTCATCCAGCGCCAGGGCGCGCTGGCAGCGGGTCAGTGCCGCCCGGAATGCGCCCGTCTCCAGGTCCACCCGGGCCAGGTCCCGCTCCACGCCACATGCCACCACGCTGTCGGTGCCGTTCGCCTTCTGGAGGAGGCCAAGCGCCTGCGTCAGGTTGCGCCGCGCCACCGCCGGTCGGCCCGCGCGCAGGTGAATGAGGCCCAGGTTGCGCAGCGACATCTCCAGGCGCGGCGAGTCCTGGCCCACGCTGCGTTGGATGCGCTCCAGCGCCTGCTGGTTGTGGGCGAGCGCCTCGTCGAGCCGGTCGGAATCATAGGCCACCATGCCCAGCCCCCCGAGCGCGGTGACGGTGCTGGGGTGGTCGGTCCCCTTGCTGCGCTCGAAGATGGCCAGGGCTCGCGCATAGTGGCTCCGGGCTTCCTCCAGGCGCCCCTCGCGGCGCAGCAGGCCCGCCAGGTTGTTGAGGGGGGCGGCCAGGCTCGCGTGGTCCTTGGAGCGTGCGGCCGCCAGCAGCGCCAGCGAGCGTTGGAAGGTGTCGAGCGCTTCTTGCGTGCGGCCCAGGGCGAGCAGCTCGGTGGCGATGTTGTTGAGGTTGAGCGCGAGCACCGGGTGCTCGGGGCTCCACTGTCGCTCCTGGAACGCGTAGGCCTGCGCCTCCTGGTAGAGCGCCAGGGCCTCCTCCGCGCGAAGCTGCCGCGAGCGGACGCGTCCCAGTCCGGTGAGGAAGTACGTCACGCGAGGCCGCGAGGGGCCCGCGGTCCTCCGCGCCAGCTCCAGTCCCTGGGTGAACTCCGCGTCCGCTTCGTCCAGCTTGCCCTGCATCAGGAGCAAGCCGCCCATTCGCAGGTGCAGGTCGGTGGCGATGTGCGGGAAGCGCTCGCGGCCCAGCCGCTCCACCGCGGCGCGGGCGTGGTGCACCAGCCGGTTCGCCTCGTCCATGCGCGCCATCTGGTCGCCCACCACCCACAGGAGGAGGTTCCAGACACGGGCCACGGTTTCGTCGTCGCGGCCCGCCTCGGCGGCCCAGAGCGCCTTGTAGAGGTGCTCCTCGGCTTCCTTGGGCTTGCCCGCGAGCCCATGGGCATAGCCGTGCAGCGTGAGGACCTCTGCCTCCAGCGGGCGGTAGTCCAGCCCCTGGATGTCCTGGAGCAAGGCCGTCGTCTCCTTCAACGCGCCGGGGTGGTTGCCCGCGTCCATGTGGGCCCGCGCCTCGGCCAGCTTGCGTCGCGCCGCGTCCACGCGAGGCCGCAGGGCATCCGGAGGCTGAGGCCGGTTCGCCAGCTCCGGCGCATCCCGGCAGCCGGAGACGCCCTCCAGGGACGCCACCATCTGCGGCGCGTTCTGCACCGTTCGCGCGTCCGCCTTCTCCAGCACGTCGACGACGGCGGCCAGGTGCCACAGCCGTGTGTCCAGGCACGCGGCCGTCTGCCATGAGTCATAGGTGTCATCGCGCGAGGCCGTGCAGGCGTCGGTGCGCAGCTCGCGCCACGTGTCCGCGTGTCCGTCCAACGTGCTGGCGACGGTTTCCCACGCGGCGGCGGCGAAGGGCTTGCCCGTGGCCAGGAAGGCCGCATGGATTCGCGCGCGACGCTCCGGTCCCCAGATGGTGGTGAGCCGCTCCGCCTCCAACTCGCAGCGGGCCTGCCTCCGATGCGCCGCCACGTAGCCCACGGTGAGCCCTAGAAGACATGCCACGGCGGCGGAGGAGCCCACCCAGGCAAGGCGCCTTCCAGCGCGGGGGGCCAGCTCGGTCAGCAGCGCCTCCATCGATGGGAAGCGCTCTTCCGGCTGGGCTCGCAAACCCCGCAGCACCGCGCGCCGCACACGGGCCGGGATTTTCGATGCGCGCTCTGGCGCGCGGATGCGTCCTTCCCGCGCGGCCTGGCCCAACGCCTCCAGCGTCCGGCCCTCGAAGGGGCGCACGCCGTGGAGCGCTTCGTACAGCGCCACGCAGAAGCTGAACTGGTCCGAGCGCGCGTCCACGCCGTGTCCTTGAAGCTGCTCGGGCGCCATGTACGCGGGCGTGCCCAGCAGCGCGCCCGAATGGGTCAGCGGCGAGTCCACCAGCGAGGCCGGCGCCGTCACCGTGTCCAAGCTCGCTGGCGCGGCGTGGCCCAAGACTCGCCGGTGGGAGGGCCGGGCCAGACCGAAGTCCGTGACCCGCACGCGCCCATCCTTCCCGACCAGCACGTTGCCCGGCTTGAAGTCGCGGTGGACCAGCCCGGCGGCGTGAGCGGCCGCCAGTCCCCGGCCCGCGTCCACGAAGACGCGCACCACGTCCTGCCAGGGCCGCGGCGACTCCAGCCACTCGGCCAGCGACGCGCCCTCCACCAACTCCAGCGCCAGGAAGACACAGTCCTCGCAGACGCCCACGTCGTAGACGGTGACGACGTGCGGGTGGGCCAGCCGAGCCAGGGCCTGAGCCTCGCGCAGCAGCCGCAAGCGCAGCTCCTCCAGGTGTCGGCCCTCGGGGCGCAGCAGTTTCAGCGCGACCCTTCGGTCCAGCTCCGGGTCATGGGCCGCGTACACCTCGCCCATGGCGCCCCGGCCAATGCGCTCCTGCACCACGTAGCGTGAGAGCTGGGTGCCCGTGGTCACCAGCGGGCCATCGACGGGCGGGGGCACGGCCTCCGCCGCACTTGCGCCCAGGGCCAGGTGCTCCTGGCAGCGCTCACATCCTTCCACGTGGGCCAGTACGCGCGTGCGGTGCGCGTCCGGGAGCGCCCCTTCGAGGAAGTCGCTCAGTGTCGTCTCGCTCGGGCACCCCATGGAGGCCCGGAGACTAACAAATTCCTGGACTTTTCACTTTTCCCCGCCTGTGGCGGCTCAGGCCTGGGCGCGTGACTTGAGGCGGGCGAAGAGCTCGGGAGGCATGGACGCGGTGCCCAGCCGGTGGTCGGCGGAGATGGCCTCGCCGTGGAAGTCGCTGCCAGCGGTGGGGACCAGGTCCAGCTCCTTGGCCAGGCTGAGATACTTCTGGCGCACGCTGGGGTTGTGGTCCTCGTGCAGCACCTCAAGGCCCGAAAGTCCCGCCTGGGCGAGCGCGCGAATCTCCAGTCGCTCCATGCGCGATGAACCCGGGTGGGCGAGCGTGGCCGTGCCGCCCGCGTTGCGGATGAGGCGGATGGCGTCCTCGCCCGCCAACTTGAAGCGCTCCACCCAGGCGGCGCCGCGCATGCCCAGGAAGCGGTCGAAGGCTTCCTTCACGTCCACCACCCAGCCGCGGTCCACCAGCACGCGGGCCAGATGGGGTCGTCCCAGCTGCGCGTCGCCGGCCACCGCCCGGACGTGCTCCATGCGCACGGGGTAGCCCAGCTGCCGCATGCGCTCCAGCAGGGCGTCCATGCGCTGCTCGCGCTCCAGTCGGAGCCGGTCGGCGAAGCGGGCGATGTCCTCGTCGTCCGGTCTCAGGAAGTGCCCCAGGATGTGGCACTCGCGTCCATGAATGAACGCGGAGATTTCGATGCCCGGCACCAGCTCCACGCCGTGGGCGCGCGCCGCCACCTCGGCCTCGGCCAACCCCGCGACGGTGTCGTGGTCGGTGATCGCCAACACCGTCACCCCGGCGGCGGCCGCCCGCGCCAGCAGCTCCGTGGGAGCATATTGACCGTCGCTGGCGGTGGTGTGCGAGTGCAGGTCAATCACGGCGGGCTCCAGGGTGTGGGTGAATGTTCCCCATACGCGACCTATGCCGGGTTTCACACCAACTTGCGGCATGGGGGGTGCCGCCGCCACCCAGGGTGTGGCTACTGTCCGAGCCCTATGGGCAAGAAGTCCGATACGACCATCGAGAACCGGGTCTACCTCTTCGAGTCACTGGCGAGCAGCTACGTGGCGTCCGCCACAGAGGTCTTGTCCTCGGAGGACCCCGCGGTGCGGCAGCGCGCGCGCCGGGCCCTGGCGGAGCTGGCCTTCGTGTCCTGTGTCATGGCGGACACTTCTCATCTGCCGGCCGAGCAGGTTCGGGCCCAGGTGCTCGGCGCGCCCGAGCGCGTCCCAGAGGTCCCTTCGAAGGTGGCCGGCGGAGCGGCCCGGAAGCGCAACAAGTAGCGGCCCCTGTCGCGGTTCGGGTGGTATGTCGGCGGAGCCCTTTTGCTTCGAGGAGCGCCGACATGAGCCCGCCGCAGACGCCCGCCACGGGCGTGGTGATGACGCTGGTCAGCCAGCCCCAGTTCAAGACGCAGCTCACCCATGGCCCGTCGGGCACGGTGAATCAGACGGAGGCGCCGCGCGACAACGGCGGCACCGGTGGCAGCTTCTCACCCACGGACCTGGTGGGCGCGGCGCTGATGTCGTGCGCGGTGACGACGATGCACCTGTTCGCCTCGCGTGAAGGCATTGCCCTGGGCGAGGTGAGCGCCCGTGTGGAGAAGCGGATGTCGCCGCCGCCGCGCCGCATCGCCGAGCTGGTGCTGGACATCCAGATGCCGGCCGGCCTGTCCGCCGAGCACCGGGCCACATTGGAGAAGGTGGGCCGCGAGTGCCCGGTGGCCCGCAGCCTCCACCCGGACGTGAAGCTGCCGCTGACGTTCAGCTATCCGGACTGAGGACGCCAGGCTGCTTGCCCTCCTGGGGGCTTGCCCGCGAATGCTGCGGGTGGGCCCCTTCGTGTTCATCCTCCCCGACTGCGGGGCTCGTCCTGGAGGACACGGCATGCATGCGAAGCGGCTGGGCATCTACCTCAATGACCACCTGGCGGGCTCGGTGGGCGGGCTGGAGCTGGCAATCCGCACGGAGGCGGAGAACCACGGCAACCTGCTGGGCCGCTACCTGGCGACGCTCATCCCCGAGCTGAAGGAAGACCAGTCCACGCTGCTATCGGTGATGGACGCCCTGGAGCTGAAGCGAGATGGGCTGAAGACGCGCGCCGCGTGGGCCGTGGAGAAGGTGAGCCGGCTGAAGCTGAACGGCACACTCGTGCGCTATTCGCCCTTGAGCCGGCTGCTGGAATTGGAGGGCCTGTGCGCGGCCACGGAGGGCCGCTTGTCCCTCTGGCGCACGCTGGCGCGCGTGTCGGTGAAAGACGCGCGGCTCGCGGTGTTTCCCTTCGAGTCGCTCGTGCAGCGCGGCGAGGCGCAGCGCTCCGTGCTCCAACGCCTGAGGGCCCAGGCGGCCGACGTGGCCTTCGCGGAGGAGCCGCAGCCTTTCGGCACCGGAGAGCCTCTCGTCGCGGGCCACTGACGGACGCCCGGGCATGAAGAAGCCCCCTGCCGCGGCGAGCGACAGGGGGCGAGGACTTCATTCTGGCGCGGGGCTCAGGTGCCCGACGTTCCCGAAGCGCCGGGGGCCGGCGTCGTGGGCCGGGCGCCCGAGGCGTCTGGCGTGGGCACCAGACGGAGCTGGCTGGCGCTGCTGCCGAAGCTCGCGTCCACCTCGCGCTCCAGGTACGTGTAGCCGGACAGGCCATCCTCGTACATGCGCAGCAGGTTGCGCGATTCGTCCAGGGTGATGCGGCCCTGGCGCAGCGCGGCCTCGGTGAACTTGCGCAGCTTCGCCACCAGGTCGTCCTTGGTGTAGCTGACGTAGTTGAGCACCTCCGTCACCGTGTCGCCGGCCACCACGTGGTCGATGAGGTAGCCCCCGTTGGGCCCCAGCGACACCTGCACGGCGTGCGTGTCGCCGAACAGGTTGTGGAGGTCGCCAAGGATCTCCTGGTAGGCGCCCACCATGAAGATGCCCAGGTAGTAGTCGTCATCGTTGAGCGCGTGCAGCTCGAGGGCGTCCTTCACCTCGCGCTTGTCGATGAAGTGCTCGATCTTCCCGTCCGAGTCGCAGGTGATGTCCGCCAGCGTCGCGCGGCGCGTCGGCTTCTCCGCCAGCCGGTGGATGGGCATCATCGGGAAGAGCTGGTCGATGGCCCACGAGTCCGGCAGCGACTGGAACACGGAGAAGTTGCAGAAGTACGTGTCGTTGAGCGCCTTCTCCAGGGAGTCCAGCTCCTCGGGAATCTCGCCCTGCTCACGCGCGATGCGCATGATCTTGTGGCAGGTGGCCCAGTAGATGTTCTCCGCCGCCACGCGCTGCTCCAGCGACAGGTGGCCCAGCGAGAAGAGGGTGAGGCTCTCCTCCTTGGCGTCCTGCACGTCGTGCCACGCCTCCAGCAGGTTCTTATTGGTGACCTCGCGGTAGGTGGACCAGAGGTTGCGCACCACGGAGGGCGCCTTCTCGTCCACCTTCTCGGGGACCGGCGCCGGGTCGAACTCGCTGGTGCCCAGCACGTCCACCACCAGCACCGCGTGGTGCGCCACCACGGCGCGGCCGGACTCCGACACCAGCGTGGGGTGCGGCACGCCGGCCCGGTCGCAGGCCTCCATGACGCCGAACACCACGTCGTTGGCGTACTCCTCCGTGGTGTAGTTCATGGAAGAGGCGAAGTTCGTCTGGGAGCCGTCGTAGTCCACGCCCAGGCCGCCGCCCACGTCCAGGTACTTCAGCGGCGCGCCCTGACGGGCCACCTCCACGTAGAAGCAGCCCACCTCACGCAGCGCGTTCTTCACGTTGCGGATGTTGGAGATCTGGCTGCCCAGGTGGAAGTGCAGCAGCTCGAAGGAGTTGAGCAGGCCCGCGTCCTTCATGAAGCCGATGCAGTTCATCAGCTCGGAGGAGGTCAGGCCGAACTTGGAGCGGTCGCCGCCGCTGGCCTCCCACTTGCCGGCGCCGCGCGTGGACAGCTTCACGCGAATGCCCAGCCGGGGGGCGATGCCCGTGCGCCGGGCGACCTCCGCGATGAGCGGCAGCTCGCTGGGCTTCTCCACCACCAGGATGACGTTGCGGCCCAGGCGCGAGTAGAAGAGCGCCGTCTCGATGTACTCCTCGTCCTTGTAGCCGTTGCAGATGACGAGCGCGTTCTCGTTCTCCAGAAGCGCCATCACCGCGAGCAGCTCCGGCTTGCTGCCGGCCTCCAGCCCGTAGTTGTAGCCCTTGCCCGCCTCGATGAGGGTCTCCACCACGTAGCGGTGCTGGTTCACCTTGATGGGGTACACGCCGCGGTAGCCGCCCTTGAACCCCTGATCGTTCATGGCCTTGCGGAAGGCCTCGTTCAGGTGGACCACGCGGTGGCGCAGCACGTCCGTGAAGCGGATGAGCAGCGGAAGGCCGATGCCCCGGCGGCGCACTTCGTCGACCAGCTCCTTCAGGTCCATGTTCGGGGCCTGGGGACCGTCCGGGTGGACGATGACATGGCCCTTCTCATTGATGCCGAAGTAGGGGTTGCCCCAGTTCCGGATTCCGTACAGCTCGTGCGCGTCGGCGAGGGTCCAGCGGTGGGGAGGGGCGTTTACGGGCATCGGCGTCTCGAGGCTCCCTGGGGTAGATGGGGGTGGACTCCCGTGAACAACGGAACGATCACAGGAATCGCGCGGGAACTATCGGAAAGCCCCTCGGTATTCAACAGCCGCTTGTGCGGGGGGCAGGCAGGCTGGCGGGGCGGCCGCCCGGTGCTCCTCCTCCCGCGGGCCGACCCTCCATTCAATTCCTACCCTTTTCCCGTGAGTCATGAGGGACGCGTGGAAACAAGGGGAGGGTACATGGAGTCGTCCGCACGCAGGGAAGAAGCGGTGCTGACCCCGCGGGAAATCTACGAGCGGCTGGAGCGCTTCGTCATCGGCCAGGACGGCGCCAAGCGCGCCGTGGCCATTGCGGCCCACAATCACCTCAAGCGTCTGCTGGCGCGAAGGCTGCGCCGGACGTCGCTCATCAAGAAATCCAACATCTTGCTGATGGGACCTACCGGGAGCGGCAAGACGCACATCGCCCGCAATCTGGCGGACATCCTCCACGTGCCGTTCACCACCGTGGACGCCACCGAGTACACGGAGGCCGGCTACTACGGGAAGGACGTGGAGGTGATGATCTCCGACCTCCTCTTCAAGGCGAACCACTCCGTGGAGGACACCCAGCGGGGCATCATCTTCATCGACGAGGTGGACAAGATTGCCCGCCGCTCCCAGGGCGCCCGCAACGGCGCGGGCAGCCGCGACATCGGCGGCGAGGGTGTCCAGCAGTCGCTGCTGAAGCTGCTGGAGGGCCGCGAGGTGTACGTGCCCCTCAACGTCACCCAGGCCTGGAACAAGAGCGACTTCGTGCAGGTGGACACGCGCGACATCCTCTTCATCTGCGCGGGCACGTTCAGCGACTTGCACGACGACGGGGATGAGGGGCGCCGCGCCATGGGCTTTGGCGCGGAGGACGCGGTGAGGCGCAGGCAGAAGCGCATCAGCACCCGGCAGTTGACGGACTTCGGCATGCTGGCGGAGTTCCTCGGCCGCCTGCCGGTGGTGGTGCAGTTGGAGCGGCTGGGCGAGGAGGACCTGCTTCGCGTGCTCACCGAGCCGCCGGACTCCATCGTGCGCGAGTTCCGCGAGCTGCTGTCCATGGACGACCTGGAGGTGGACTTCGCCGACCTGGGCCTGCGCGAGGTGGTGCGCTATTCCGTGGAGCGCGGGCTGGGCGCTCGAGGATTGCGGTCCATCCTGGAGCACGTCATGGCGGACGTCATGTTCGAGGCGCCCGAGCGGCGGCGGCGCCAGGTGACGGTGGACGCGGGCTTCGTGCGAGAGCGGCTGCGGGGGCTGGATTCGACGCAGCTGGACGTGTGAGTCAGGGCTCGCGCTCGGAGGCGCGGGCCGCGGCGCCCAACCGGGCCGCCACGTCCGGGTCCTGGATGAGCTGGAGCACACCGTCGTGGCGCAGCAGCGCGGCGGTGTCTCCTCGCGCCAGGGCCTGCTTCAGCTTCGGGTCCTGCAGCAGGCGCTGGAAGCGAGGGTCCTTGCGCAGGGCCTTGTAGGCCGGGTCGTCCTGGAGCCGACCCGCGCGCTTCGGATCACTGGCGGCCTTGGCGACCTCCACCAGGTTCTTCACCGGGGCGAACTGCGTCATCTCGAAGAGGTTGTAGCGGCGGGCGACCTCGATGGAGAGCGACTCCTTCGGGGACAGGCCCACGCGGCGGCCCGCGATGACGACGTGCTGTTCGAAGAAGGCGATGGCGCTGAGGACGACCCAGGCGATGATGCCCATCTTCGCGCCGCCCAGCACGAAGCCAAGGAAGCGGTCCACGCCCCGGTTCTCATTGTGCTGACCGGTGGAGAGGATGCGCAGCAGCAGCGCGCCCAGGGCGTAGCGCACCGCGAGCCACGTGCAGATGAACAGGAGCACCGTGCCCACGATGGCGCCCAGGAAGAGCGGGCTGCCCAGGGCCTCGGCCAGGTGTGGGGCCGCCACGGGGCCCAGGCGGCCCGAGGCGAAGTAGCCCACCGCCAGGCCCACCACGTTGGCGACCTGGCGCGACGCCCCAGTGATGGCGCCGATCATGGCGAAGAACAGCACCAGTCCGAGGATGATGAGGTCGATGACCATGGGCGCCGCCGTCAGCGGATCTTGAACGAGCCGCCCTTGTCGCGAGCCTCGTCCTGGGACTGCTTCTGGACCTCCGCCAGCCGCTCCTTGTAGCGGGCGTTGGAGGGCTCATAGGTGAGCGCCATCTTCAGGTTCCGCTCGGCGGCGGACCAGTTGCCGGCGTCCGCGTCCTTCTGCGCCTGCTGGAAGAACTGGCGTCCCTTGGGGTGGGTGCCGATCTGCTCTTCCTGCTCCTTCTTGGCGGCGGCCTTGGTCTCCGCTTCGGAGGCTTCGGTGAAGCGCAGCTTCTGGGCGCGCTCGGGGCCCGTCACGTCGACGACGTACTTCTTGCGCTTCGTGTCGTCGCGCAGGACGTAGTAGGCCTCGGTGACGCGCTTGTAGAGCTCGTTGATGCGCTCCTTCAGCTCCTTGGAGTCCATGTGGAAGAAGCGGTCCGGGTGGTAGGTGCGGCTCTCCCGGTAGAAGGCGCGCTTGATGTCCGCGGGGGTGGCGGTCCTCTCCAGCATGAGCACTTCGAAGTAGTCGAGCTGGTCCAGCTTCGCGCAGCGCGATTCCAGGTCGGCGAGCTGCTGGATGTCCAGTCCCAGGTCCGTTGACGCAGCAGGCGCCGGCGGTGGCGTGACCGCCGTGGCCGCAGCCGGGGCGACGGGCGGGACGATGGGCGCCACGGACGGAATCGAGGGCACCGCGCCAGGTGGAGCGTGTGGGGCCGGCGTCAGCGGTGCGATGCCTGGGACGGCGGGCGGCACGGACGGAACGGCGGGCGCCACGGACGGGGGAGGGCGCGGCGGCGTGGCGCCGGCGGGCACCAGCGCTGGGAGGGACATGGTGGGCCGGGCACCGGGCTTCTGCTGTGGGGCCGTGGAGGGCGTCACGGGAGGGACAACCTGTCCCAGCGCGAGTACGGGAGGCGGCCTCGACGCTGGTGCTGTCCCTTGGGAGCGCGCCGGTGCGGAAGGTACGGCGCCTGCCTGCGGCGCGGCTGCGGGGATTGCCGGGGCGACTGTCGGGACCGTCCTCGTCTGGGCCGGAGCGCGGGGCGCTACCGGTGCAACGGAGGGGACGACGCCTGTCGGTGAGGGGGAAGCCGGAGCGCCCAGGGGTGCGATGGAGGGCACTGCGCCCGCGAGTGGAGAGGCGGCCCCCACGGGAGCGATGGGGGGAACGACACCCGCCGCGCTTGGCGACGCTGTTGCACCCACGGGCGCGATGGCAGGGGCAACGGCGGGGATTGCGCCCACGGTGGGACGCTGCGCCGGAGGAACTGCTCCGGCCGGACGCGGAGGAGGCGTGTTTCCTCCAACTGCCGGGCGGGGCGCGGGCGTCGGTGCTCCCGCGGCATTTGGATTCGAGCCCTGGCTCGGGGCGGACGTGTTTGCTCCAGTGGCAGTGGCGCCAGCCGTCGCGACGCGTGGCACGGGCGTACTCGCGCCAGCGGCGGGGGAGGCCGGTGCCGGTCGCGAAGCAGGCGTGGTGGTGCCCGCGGGGGGCACGCGAGGTACAGGTGTGTTGGCGCCTGCGCCCGTCACCTGGCTCGGTACGGGCGTGGCGGCCCCCGCTGCTCCGGTAGGCGGACGCGGTACGGGCGTGGCAGCCCCCGCTGCTCCGGTAGGCGGACGCGCTACGGGCGTGGCAGCCCCCGCTGCTCCGGTAGGCGGACGCGGTACGGGCGTGGCAGCCCCCGCTGCTCCGGCGGCCGGGCGCGGCGCGGGTGTCCGAGCGTCAGCCCCGCTAGTTCCCTGCGGAGCCGTGGGCGCCTGCACGCCAGGGGGCGCGAGCGCCGAACGTGGCACGGGTGTCCGAGCGTCAGCACCAGTTGCACTCGCGCTAGCCGCCGTACCCGGCGCGGACGCCGAGGTCCCTGTGCCAGCTCCCGCCGGGCGCGGCACCGGCGTCGTGGCGACCGCGGCGGATGGCGCATCTCCAGAAGCACTCCGTTGCCCCGGGACTGCGCCAGTTGCCGGCTGCCTCGCGGCAGGGCTCGTCGTGGCACCCATTGCAGGAATCGCAGGCAGCGTCGTGGGCGTGCCTCGCGGCGCAATCCCCGAACCTGGCACGGGCGGCACCGCACCCGACGCCGGACGTGCCGGCGCCGCCGCGGGACTCGCACCCGGTGCCGGCGCACGTCCTGGAGTGGAAGGCGCGCCCTCTCCAGCGCCCGTCCGCACCGTGGGAATCCCCGTCGTCGTGGCCCGGGGCGGCACAGGGGGCGTCACGCCGGTGGGACGTGCGACAGGTGTTCCCTGGGGCCGAGGCGGCGGAGTCGGCGCGCTGGCGGCGGGCGACGACGGAATCGTCGCGGGCGTGACGGGGCCGGGGACGGCGGCCGTCACGCGCGGGACGGCGGGCCGGGCGGGCGTGGCCGGTGTCCCGGGCGTGGCTCCCGGCGGTTTGCCGGCGCTGGGGTCTGAAGGCTCGGACATCGGCGTGGTCGAGTCGCGGCCTTACTGCGCCGCGGCGGGCAGGTCGTCGCTGTTGTGGCCAGCAAGCCGGATGTTCCGGTTGGCCTGGATGGACTGCTGGATATCGGCCTCGCTCATGCCGGAGGACAGGGTGATGGAGGTCGACGTCTTCTGACCCGTCGCCGTGTCGCACGCGGATACGTGCACCAGGCCATCCGTGTTGATTTCGAAGGTGACTTCAATCTTCACCTCGCCGCGATAGCCGATGCGGAAGCCCGCGAACTCGAACTCGCCGAGCATCTCGCACTCGTCGGCGCGGTTGGACTCGCCCTGGTACACGCGAATCTTCACCTTCTCCTGGCCGTCGCGGCTGGTGGTGAACGTCTTCGAGCGGTCGATGGGAACCGGCGTGTTCTTGTCGATGATCTTCTCGGTGTACCCGCCCACCGTGCCGATGCGCAGCGACAGCGGCGTGACGTCCACCAGGAACGTCTGCGTCTTGCTGTCCAGCAGCGCGTGCGACTGGAGCGCCGCGCCCATGGCCACGACCTGGTCCGGGTTGATGCCTTCCAGCGGTTCCTTCTGGAAGTAGTGCTTCACCGAATTGCGGATGATGGGCAGCCGCGTCGGCCCGCCCACGAGGATGACCGCGTCGATGTCGGCGGCCGTCAGGCGCGCGCTCTGCAGCGCCTCGTCGCACACCTTGAAGGTGCGCTGCACCAGGTCCATCACCATTCGGTTGAACTGGTCCTGGTTGAGCTGCCCACGCAGGTCCATGACGTTGCCGTCCGCGTCCTGGCAGATGCCCTGGCAGAGAATCTCCGCGGAGCCCGTCTGGCCCACGTCGATCTTCGCCTTCTCCGCGGCCTCCTTGAGCATCTGCAGGCAGAACTTGTTCTGCCGCACATCCAGGCGCGTGCGGGCCAGGAAGTCATCCGCCAGCCACGTCATGATGCGGTCGTCGAAGTCGTCGCCGCCCAGGTACGTGTCGCCCGCGGTGGCCAGCACCTCGAAGACGTCCTTGCCAATCTCCAGGATGGAGACGTCGAAGGTGCCGCCGCCCAGGTCGTAGACCACCACGCGCTGGTTGACGTCGCGCCCGAAGCCGTACGCGAGCGCCGCGGCGGTGGGCTCGTTGAGGATGCGCAGCACCTCCATGCCGGCGATGCGGCCCGCGTCCTTGGTGGCCTGGCGCTGGTTGTCGTTGAAGTACGCGGGCACGGTGACCACGGCCTTGGTCACCTCCTGGCCCAGGTACGTCTCCGCCACCGCCTTCAGCTCCTTGAGCACCAGCGCGCTGATCTCCGGGAGCGAATAGGAGTGCTCGTTCATCGCGATGCGCACCGAGTTGTTGTCGCCCTCGACGATGCGGTACGGCATCACCGCCTGCGCCTTCTTCACCTCGTCGGAGAAGTAGTAGCGGCCGATGAGGCGCTTGGCGGAATAGACGGTCTGCTCGGGGTTGGTGATGATGTTCTTCTTGGCCGCGTTACCGACCAGGACCGAGCCATCCTCGAGGAACGAGACGCAGGAGGCGTGAGTCGTCTCTCCCCACTCGTTGGGGATGACGATGGGCTGGCCGTCCTGGACCACCGCCACGCACGAGTATGACGTGCCCAGGTCGATGCCGATTGCGATGTCGTCCGCCATTCCGTCTCCGGTGAAGACCTTCAGCAGAGGGCCGTCGGTGAAGGGCACGGAGGTTAGGCACCCTCAGAAGCGGGTGTCAACGTTCCCGTGTCAATAAAGCCCAGCCATTTCAAGGGCTTAGCGAGGGTGCAAGGGAGCATGCCCACTGGCTTGAGGGGGCGCTCCGAGGCCATTATCTCTCATGGCGAAGGGGGTTTACTCATCCATGTCCGTCATCCTCGCCGCTCTGACGTCCGACCCGAACCTGCTGCGCTGTGAGCTGCACCGCCTCCAAGGCCAGGTCCTGCTCCAGGGGGAGCCGAGGGCGAACGCCTTGGGGGTGGGAGCCTACGCCCAGGAGGAGGTCCTGTTGCGGCGCTTCTCCAGCGGCGAGGAACTGACCCTGGATTCGCTCGTGCCCCCGCATGAATCGGAGGCGCTGCTGTTCCACGCCGGCAAGCTGCCCGTGGGCTTGTCGCTGGAGGAGAACACCCAGCCCTTCCGCTTCCGGCGCTGGTTGTTCGCCCTTCATGGCGGCGTACAGGGTTTCGAGCTGCTTCGTGCCCCGTTGCTGGCGTCGCTGCCGGACCACCTGCGGCGTCAGGTGCGCGGCGGAACCGAAGGGGAGCTGCTGTTCGCCGTCTTCCTCAGGCGCCTGCGCGACCTGGGCCGCACGGAGGACCCACGGCTGGAGGCCGAGGTCGCTGGACGCGTGCTGGCGGACACCGCGCGCGAGGTGGTTCAGGCCGCGGCCCAGGCCGGCGTGACACGCACGCCCACGCTCAACCTGGTGGCCACCAACGGCACCCTCCTGGCGGCGACCCGGTACGGCGAGCACCCCTTGTACTGCACGCGGCTGGAGGGGGCGGCCGAATGCGAATTGTGCGAGGTGACGCCCTCGACACCCGACACGCATCCCGCGGTGGGAGCGCACCGCCGCCGTCGCACCGTGGTGGTGGCCAGCGCGCTCAAGCGCACCACGGGATGGGTGGAGCTGGCTCATGGCCACACGCTGACGGTGGGGCCGGATCTGCAGATGCACGAGCTGTCCGGCACGTAGCGACGTGCGCGAGGCAGGCGCCTGGAGGCCGCTCCCGAAGGGGATGCAGACCTCGGCGCCACCTCGTGGAAGTCCCGGCGGTCCCGGCATGAAGCGCTGAACTCCCGAGCGCGCTTCACGAATACCCCTCATTCACACCCAGGCTTTCCCGAGATGGGCGCTCGGGGTCCGGAATGACTGCGGTCCTCTTTACATCCCCGGAGGGGAAGTGCTTCCATAGAGGGCGTTTCATTGAAATATTGAAGATTCACTGGATTCCAGGTGCTCGCGCCTCCCATGCTCTCAGAAGTTGAGCCGATGTTCAGCATCGAGATCCGCTTGAGGTCGGATGCGGCGGTCGCCGCCGCGTTGAGCCGCCGCTACGCCCGTGACCATGGCCTGACGGCGCAAGCCAGCGCCGAGGTGGCGGTGGTGGTGAGCGAACTGGCCACCAACCTGGTGCGCCACGCGGGGGGCCGGGGCTGGGTGGAGCTGTGGCGCGAGGCGGAGTGGCTCTTCATCCGCTCCCGCGACCGCGGCCCCGGCATGGAGGACCCATCCCGGTTCTTCGCTGGCAGGGAAGGGCGTCCGGGCCCGCTGCCTGGAGAAAGCCTGGGCGAAGGCGGGGCCGCGGTGCGACGGCTCACCGACGACGTCCAGGTGGCCAACCGCGAAGGTGGAGGGTTCGAGGTGCTGGCGCGCAAGCGGGTGGTGGTCCAGGCGAAAAGGAGGCGCGGGTGAGCGGTGGTTTGGTGTGCTCGGCGCTGTTGCGCGCCTTGCAGCACTTCATGTCGGAGATGGCGGCGCGGTTGGTGCTGCGAGGCACCGTTGAGTCCCTCCGGCTGTCCCTGGACACGGCGACCGCGGCGGACCTGCCGCGCATCATCGAGGCGCTGGAACCCGCCACTCGCCACTTCGTGGACCCTTCTCGCCGGCCGCAGATGATGGCGCAGCTTCGCGCACAGCTCGCGCCCTCGGCGGGGCCGGAGGGCGCGGCCACTTCCGCCTTGGCGGAGGTTCGGGCCACCACCTATCTGGTGCGCACGGAAGCGGACGCCAGTCACGCGCGGCTCGCCGCCCGGATGCTGTGCGAGTCCCTGGGCGGGCGCGGCTACGAGTGCCAGAAGGTGGCCACGGCGGTGAGTGAGTTGGCGCGCAACCAGATTTCGTATGCGGGGGGCGGCACCATCCAGCTCTCGCCGCAACTGGCGCCCACGCGGCTTCTGCGTGTCAGCGCCGAGGACTCCGGGCAAGGCATCCTGGACCTGGAGCGCGTGCTGTCGGGGACGTACAAGAGCAAGACGGGCATGGGCCTGGGCTTGTTGAGCGTGAAGCGGTTGGCGGACCGCTTCGACGTGCGCACCGGCCCGAAGGGCACGCAGGTGGACTTCGAGGTGTGGCTGTGAGGCTCGCGGTCGCCCACCGCTCCCGTCCCAAGGTGGGGGAGTTGGAGAATGGCGACGGCGTCATGGTGCGCCAGGAATGCGCCCGGACGCTGGTGGCTGTGTGTGCATGCCGCACAGTCGGGGCATTGTACCAAGATGAGGTATGGGAACTACGCTAGGGCTCCGTCCCACGTGGGGGCTGTGTCCACCTCCGCGCAGATGCTCCCCGTTGACGAATCGCCGTGGTGGCATTCCATTGGGTGAGGTCTGATGGTGCGGCTTAATCGGGACCGGATGGAATCAAGGAGCGGGTCGATGGCCGGCAACTCAGGGGAAGACAACGCCAACCCGGGACACGCCCGGGAGGTCGCCCCAGAGCGCCCTGACGAGGGCGAGTCGCCCGTGCTGGATGGCGTGTCGGATGCGGAGCTGGACGCCATCGTGGGCCAGCTGCGCACGGACAAGAGCCTTCGTGTCCGGCCCAGCGCGCAGCCGCGCTACCGCGAGGCCACGCAGTCGGAGCGACTGCACCGGGGCGCGGGCCGTTCACGGGCGTCCAACTTGGGCGAGGAGGAGGCGCCGCCGAAGGAAGCCGCGCCCGTCGTGAAGCATGCCTGGTACTTCGTCACGGGCGGCGCGGCCTACGGACCTCACGACCTCGCGGACCTGAAGGCCCACGTGGATCGGGGTTTTCTGGGCTTTGATTCCCTGTGCTGGCGCGAGGGATTCAGTGAGTGGCTGCCCCTGGGGCGCATCCCGGAACTCGCTTCCGCGCTGCTGCCGCCGTCCGTGCCGGCGGGACCTCCGCCCGTTCCGCCGGAAGCGTCGGGGACCTTCATGCCCCAGGCTGCGCGCGCGGTGGACGTGTCCGAGGCCACCACGGAGCGGGTGATCCTGAACGCACCGGGCACGGTGGTGCCCCCCTTCGCGGCCATTGCGCCTGCCGCCGTTGTGGCCACTCCCGCGGTGAGCGCTGCCGCCATGCCGCAGACGCAGGCGTCCGGCGCATCACTTTCCGTGGATGTCCCAGGGGCTCCGGCCGCGGGCGTTGTCGTCGGGCCTGCTCCGGAAGCTGTTGTCGCGACGCTCGCACCGGAACCTGTCACCGCGCCGGCCGCGAGTGACTTCGCCGCGTACGGAGCCTCGGCGTCGGACCCGATGCCCGTGGCGGAGCCCGTGGGAACCCACGCGGTGCTCGCGTCGCCGTCCCCCGAGGAACGCGCGCGTCGCAAGCGCCGGCTGGGTTTCATCCTGGCGGGCGGTGCCATCGGCGGCGTGTCGGTGGCCCTGGCGCTGAGCGTCTTGGGCGTTGGGGGCGGCCGTGGTGCCGCGAGCCCCGGTGATGCCGTGGACACGACGCGTGGCACCGATGCGCCGCCGCCCGCGGAACAGCCGGTGGCCGCCGCGCCCACGCCGGAAGCGGTCGCGGCTGCGAGCCAGGGCGGCGCGGCGTCTGGTTCCTCCCCGTCAGCGGGCGGCACAGGCAGGGCGAGCCCTGGCCTCAGCGGCGCGGGCGTCGCGACGTCGGCCGCCGAGAGCGCGCGCGACCCGAGCCCGGTGCAGGAGTCCACACGCCCATCGACGCCCTCGCTCTCGGCCGTTTCGGTCGATCGCGGAGGCCGCGTGCCGGAGCTGACCGGCACGGAGAGCACGGCGCGCGCCGCGACCGGCGGCGGACGGCCGTCGCCGGAAGAGCGCGTCTTCGAGCGGCCCACGGGCAGTCTCTCCTCGCGAGACGTCGCCGTGGCCTTCGTCATCGGGAAGCACTCCGTGGCGCCTGCTCCGGATCCGGAGCCCGCCAAGCGGCCCGCGACGACTGTGGCGGAAGCCGCGACGGCTGGTAGCTCGGAGGACGACCTGGGGCCCGACGCGGACTTCGACCGCATGCTCTCCGGCCCAGGGCCCAACGCCACCAAGCACCACAAGCCGACCGTCTATGTTCCGCCCGACCCGACGGCGCCGCGCGAGTCGCTCGACCTGGCCACCGTCTTCGCGGTGGTGCATGCCCGGCGTTCGGAGCTCGCGGCGTGTGCCCGGGAGCAGTCCGCGCCGCCGCAGGAGGGGGACCGGGCGGTGCTGCGCTTGAGCGTCCTTCCGAGCGGGAAGGTGGAGTCCATCACCACCGAGACGCCGTGGCTGCGAGGCACGTCGCTCGTGCGTTGCATGCAGCAGAAGATAGGCGCCTGGACGTTCCCCAGGCATCGAACGCAGGGAGCGCCCGTCGTCTTTCGATACGAGTTCTGAGCCGCCGCGAGGAGCGCCCATGCCTGCTTACGTCCTGATCGAGGTCTCGGTGCACGACGCGCAGACCTACGAGCGGTACAAGCAGCTCGCGCCTCCGTCGCTCAAGCCCTACGGGGGCCGCTACCTCGTCCGGGGCGGCCCCACCCAGGCCCTGGAAGGCACCTGGCAGCCCCCTCGCTTCGTCCTGTTGGAGTTCCCCAGCGTGGAGCTCGCGAGGGCCTGGTGGGCATCCCCGGAATACGCCGCCGCCAAGGCGCTCCGCCACGAAAGCGCGCACTCCATCATGTTGCTGGTGGAGGGCGTGCCGGCCACGACGCCCGTCACCGAAATAGGGGAGTCGCCGGCCTGAGCGGCCGCTGGAAAGCCGAAGCCCGGCGCCAGTCCGCGGTGTGTCGCGGGCCGGGCCGGGCTCGGGTGTCTTCAGTGAAGCGGGAGGGCTAGTTCACGCCGACGGCGGTCCAGCTCTCCTTGACCTTCGCCACTTCAGCGGAGTCCGCGCCGTAGAGGTCCGTCGCCGCGTTGATGGTCGCGGTGCGGGCCTGGGCGAACGTGGTGCTCGGCGTCATGTAGTGAGCCAGGGCGCGGTAGTAGATCTTCAGGCCCTTCTCCATGCCGATGGCGTCCTTCACCTCGATGCCGGACGTGCGGTTGGTTCCGCCGTTGGTCAGCAGGTAGAAGGCGTTGTTCGCGATGCCGCTGGAGCCGTGCACCTCGGTCTGCTTCGGGTAGTTCTTGTAGTTGTCGACCGAGTAGTTGTCCTTCGTCGGATCGTCCATGTAGCGCAGGCCGTCGGTGGGGTCGCCGTCCTTCGGCGTCCAGGCCGTCTCGCCCACCGTCCAGTTGAACTTCACGTCGGGGTTCTTCTGGGACGCGTACCACTCGAGGCCAGCGCCCATGATGTCGCTCATCGCCTCGTTCAGACCACCGGACTCGCCGCGGTAGATGAGGCCGGCGGTGCGCTCGGTGAGGCCGTGGGCAATCTCATGGCCCGCGATGTCCAGCGCGGTGAGCGGACCGGAGTTGCGGCCGTCGCCGTCGCCGTAGCTCATCTTCTCGCCGTCCCAGTACGCGTTCACGTAGTTGTTGCTGACGTGGACGTAGGACACCAGCTTCTCACCCGCGCCGTCGATGGAGTCACGGCCGAGGATGTCCTTCATGTAGTCGTACATCATCTGGCCGCCGTAGTGCGCGTCCACCGCGGCCTTGTTGCGCTCCGGGTCCGTGGCCTCGCCCCAGACGTCGTTGTTGTCCTTGATGGGCGTCTGGCCGCTGGCGCGCTCGCGGTTCATCGCGTCGTAGGTCGCCACGCCCTTGCCGCGCGTGCCGTCCTCGAGCGTGTACGTGCCGTCCGCCTGCTTCTTCGTTTCCAGCGCGACCTTGCCGCTGTACATGGACGTGTCGTCCGCGATCTTCTCGCCGGGACCGGGCTCGTTGGGCTCAACGGCCTTCGGGGTGATGGTCAGGCCCCAGCTGTTCAGCGTGCCCGTGTCGCGGCGCGCGTTGTCCTTCACCGACAGCGTCCACTCGCCCTTCGCGGACTCGCCCGCGAAGCCGCTCAGGTCGAAGCTGCCCTTGATGTGGTCCGCGCTGCCACCCTTGCGGTTGTGCACCGTCTCCGACTTGCCGGAGGGGCTGGTGAGCGTGACCGACAGGTCGCCCTTGAACGTGTGGTCGATGTCCAGGTCCAGCTTCAGCTGGTCCACGGTGCCGTCCTGGGTCACGTTGATCTTCGACGTGACGGTGGCCAGGTCGGCGATCTCCGCCTTCGGCGTGGCCGAGGCCTTGATCTCGGAAGCCGTCGCGGCAGCGCTGTGGGCGTGGTCGGCGTGGTCCGCGCCTTCGGCGTGGGTGTGGCCGTGCGCGGCGCCGTGCTGGCGGGCGAAGCCGTCAATGGTGTTGAACTGCTCGAAGAGCTTCCCGGTGTTGGCGTCCACCAGGTAGTTCATCTTGCGCGGATTGTCGGTGCCATCCACGTTGGTGACTTCCACCCGGTAGGCGGAGTGGTACTCACCGGAGATGTCCTTGTAGATGACGCGCTCGGAGTTCGGCTGGCGGTCCGGCTTGCCGTCGAACGCCTTCATCGCGATGTCCAGGGCCTGGCTGTGCGACACCTTGGGCTTCTCCTTGCCCAGGCCGGCCGGAATCTCAGACTGGTCGCCGGTGGTGCTCTTGACCTTGCCCTCGGCGTCGAGGTGCGTGACGACCTGCTCGCCGAAGACCTTCACGCCCTCGTGCTGGCGGTCCAGACGCACGTGCGTCATGCCCAGCGAGTCACGCTCCACGCTCTTCGGCGTGTACGCCGGGAACTGCACGCCGCCGATGATGCCGGGGTTGCGGATGGAGGTCTGGGTGGAGGGGGCCAGGTGCGCCAGCGACGTCTGGATGGCGGTCTGCGCCTCGCGGCTTTCCAGGGAGAGCCGGCCCACGGGAGGCGGCAGCGGCTTCAGCGTCTTCTCCGCGCGCGCCAGGTCCGACGTCTTGGCCGCGGGGCCGAACCCGTCCTTGATGACGTTCGGGGCGATGGTCGCGGGCTTCGCGGCCGTCTTCGACTGAGCCTCGGAAGCAGCAGTGGAGCGAATCGTGGGCTTCGGACCTTCGGTGCGGCGAATCGTCATTGGGGGTCTCGAACTCAGTGCAAGGGGGTTGAAGAGTTATCGCCGCAGTGTGGCGGGAAGTTTCTTGTGATATTTTCGACGCAATAAGCCATTCTCGAAAGGCAAGTAAAACCTTGTCGCGGTTCCGTTGAAGTCAGGTTACGGGCGTGTAAACACGCCCGTTTTTCACGGGTGGTGTGCGCGGCGCTGCTGCACGGAGTGGGGGGCGCGGCGAAACTCGGCAGAAATCAGCCGAAAAAAGAAACCTCGAGAAACCGCACATAGAGGTTGCAAGCCGCGTGAAACAAGGCGGCGCCGATGACGGTGCCGGTGCGCTCCCGCATCCACCCGAAGATCAGCGCTGGGAAGAACACGGACAGCCGCCACGCCTGGAAGATGGCCAGGTGGCCCAGGGCGAACAGCAGCGCCGTCAGCCAGAAGGCGGGGCCCAGCCGGCCCCCCAGGAACTTGCGGCCCTGGGGCCAGGCGTCGCGCAGCCGCGTCTGGACGTAGCCCCGGTAGAAGAACTCCTCCGGCAGCGCGACGACGAAGAGCTGGTCGATGAACCACTCGCCGAAGCGCGGGGGCAGGCGGGGCTGGAAGCGGGCCTCGCCCATCAGCGGAGTGAGGTGCTTGGCCAGCGCGGGGGGCAGGTGGGGCAGCACCTCCACGAACGCGGCGAAACCCAGGAAGAAGAGGGGGCCCACCACCGCGGACAGCAGCAGGAAGAGGCGCAGGTCCTCGCGCCACGCGCGCAGCGACAGGCCGTAGTCCCCGTAGTCCTCGTCCCGCCAGCGCATGGGGATGAGCGGCAGGTAGAGGAAGCCCACTGTCGCGACCAGCTTGGGGATGCTGGTGCCGCCCAACAGGAGGAAGGCGGCGACGATGGACAGGAAGCCCACCGCCCACAATCCCACCGCTTCCTGCACGGCGTTCGGTCGCCAGGGAGTCGTCACGGCCTGGGTCATGGCATGTCCACCGACGCCAACTCCATCTTCACGGCGCTCAGCGGAAGCACCCGGCAGCCGCGACGGTGCTTCTTCACCACCACCGCTACCAGCCGCCCCTCCGCGTCGAAGACGGGGCTGCCCGCGGGCAGGGCCAGGGGAACGTCATAGAAGGGGGCCTGGGTCGCACGGGCTCGCGCTGGCACGGGGCGCGCGGGCTGGCCCTTCTTGGCGGGGAGGACGCCCACCAGCCAGCGGCCGTCAAGGCTGTCTCCGTCCCGAAGCACCTTCACGGGCGCCGCCGGGTACGCGCCATCCGGAGCGGCGAGCACCGCCACCTGGAGGTCCTGGCTGGCCATCACCACGCGGGCGGGCAGCGTCTTTCCTTCGTGCTCCACCGTGGCGGCATTCAGGCCGGTGAAGCTGGCCCCCACTGGAGTGACGGAGGTGAGGACCTGCCCCGCGGACCCCACGAAGACGCCGGGCCCCGCGTTCCGAGGACCCTTGACGTGCACCACCGAGCGCCCGTGTCGCTCCAGCACCCGTTGGAGGTCGGCGCGCGAGGGCTTGTCGGCCTCCGCTGCAGCGGAGGCAAAGGGGAGGAGGAAGACGAGGAGCAGCGGCGGCAGGCGGGACATCGGCGGGTGCCGCAGCCTATCACCGGCGCTCGCGCAGCGCGGTGACGAAGCGGTCCGCCGGGAGCGTGTTGAGCACGTCCCCCTTCCGGGCCCAGCCCCGGCGCGCGGTGGCCACCGCGAAGGCCAGGTTCCTCAGGTCCTCCTTCTGGTGCGCGTCGCAGCTCACCACCAGGCGGACGCCCCGCTCCACGGCCTGCCGGACATATTCGGCCTTGATGTCCAGGCGCGCGGGCTTGCCGTTGACCTCCACGGCCACGCCGCGTTCGGCGGCCCGCTCCAGGACCTCGTCCATGCGGACGGGGTAGGGCTCCCGGCTATTGATGAGCCGGCCGGTGGGGTGCCCCAGAATCTGGAGGCAGGGGTTGTCCAGCGCGGCCAGCAGCCGGCGCGTCATCTGGTCCTCGTCCATGCCGTGCCGGACGTGGATGGAGCCGATGACGACCTCGAGCTGCTCCAGGACGCTGTCGGCGTAGTCGAGCGCGCCGGACTCCAGGATGTCGACCTCGATGCCCTTGAGCAGCCGCACGCCGGAGACGGCCGCGTTGATGCGGTCGATCTCCTCCCACTGGCGCTTGAGGTCATCCACCTTCAAGCCGCCTGCGTAGATGGCTGCCTCGCTGTGCTCGGTGATGGTCAGGTACTTCAGGCCCAGCGCCCGCGCCGCGAGCGCCATCTCCTCCAGGCTGTTGCGCCCGTCGGACCAGGTGCTGTGCGCGTGGACCGCGCCCTGGACGTCCTCCAGCGTGAGCAGGTCCTTGGGAAGCTGTCCCTCGCGTGCGGCCTCCACCTCGCCGTTGTCCTCCCGCAGCTCGGGGGGCACGTACTGCATGTCCAGCAGGGCGTAGAGCCCGGACTCCTCCGTCACGGGAACCTTGGTTCCGTCGTCCCGGTGGACGCCCCATTCGGAAATCTTGAGGCCGCGCTCCTGCCCCAGGTTGCGCAGGCGGATGTGGTGCGCCTTGGAGCCGGTGAAGTGGTGCAGGGCGGTGGCGAAGTCCTCGTCGGGCAGCACGCGCAGGTCCACCTGGAGGTCACCGGCCTCCAACCGCACGGAGCATTTGCTTTCGCCCTTGCCCAGCACCGCGGCCACGCCGGGTGCGTTCGCCAGGGCATCCAGCACCGGTCCCGCCTCCGGCGCGGAGGCGATGATGTCCACGTCCGCCACGGTCTCCGCCTGCCGGCGCACGCTGCCACCCAGGCTGGCGCGCACCACGCCCGGCGCGGCCTTCACCCGCTCCAGCAGCGCCGTGGCCACCGGCATCACCTCGCCCAGCAGCTTGCGCTCGCCGCGCGCGCGGCGGTACAGGGCGATGCCTTCCAGCATCTTCGCTTCGCTCTTCGCGCCGAAGCCGCGGAGCTGCCGCACGCGGCCCTCTCGGCAGGCCCGCTCCAGCTCCTCGATGCTGCTCACCTGGAGCTCACGCCAGAGCGTGGCCACCTTCTTCGGCCCCACGTCGGGCAGCTGCGTCAGCTCCAGCAGCCCGGGAGGAAACTGCGCCCGCAGCTCCTCCAGGTAGCCGAGCCGGCCGGTGGACACCAGCTCGGAGATCTTCTCGGCGAGCGCGGGGCCGATGCCTGGGAGGCTCTCCAGCCGGCCTTCCGCGACGAGAGGGCCCAGCTCCTGGGGAAGCCCGGCGATGCGGTCCGCTGCCATGTCATAGGCGCGGACGCGGAACCCGCTTTCGCCCTGGATCTGGAGCAGGAGGGAAATGTCACGGAGGACCTGGGCGACGGTGGCCTTGTCGACAGCGGTGGGGATGGTCACGTCGGGAGTCACAAGGAGAAGGTAATGCCCGGGCATCGGGAGTGCAGCCCGTCCCGCGTTGTGGGAAAAGGGGCCGCGATGACGAAGATCAAGCTGGGACCGGCGGACTTCGCCGAGAGGGAAATGCGGGGCTACGAGGTCGGCAAGCGCAACGTGTGTATCGCGAAGATCCACGGGCGCTACAAGGGCCTGGATGACTGGTGCAACCACGCCGGATGTTTGCTGTCCGGCGGACGCATCGAGGACAACATGGTCGTCTGCCCGTGTCATGAGGTCGGTTTCGACATGGACACCGGGCGCAACGCGACCTCGCCGGGGGTCTGTGACGACCAGCCGACGGTGCAGGTCGCGGTCGAAGACGGCGCGCTCGTCATCGATTGGCCCGACACGCCCTGAAGTCCCTCTCGCACTCCGGAGTACCTGTCATGGCACACGACGACGACCACGACCACGACCACGACCACGACCATGGGCCTCACGGGCACCATCATCATGACCACGGGCCTCATGGGCACCACGGTCATGACCACGACCACGCGCATCATCACCACGACCACCATCATCACCCCCCGCACGGCCACGACCACGGCCCGGCGGAGGAGCACAAGGCGCGAGCGCCGGTGCATGTCAGCACCTTCATCGTGACGTGCTCGGACAGCCGCGACGCGGCGCGCGATGACAGTGGCCGGGTCCTTCGCGAGGGCCTGGAGGCGGCGGGCCACGGCATTGCTGGCACCATGGTGGTGAAGGATGACCCGGAAGCCATTCGCGGCGCGCTGGAAGCCGCGCGCGAGGCGGGGGCACGGGCCGTGTTGTTCACCGGAGGCACCGGTATTGGCCGGCGCGACTGCACGGTGGAGACGCTGCGTCCGCTGTTCGAGAAGGAACTGCCAGGGTTTGGTGAACTCTTCCGGATGCTGTCCTTCCGACAGGTGGGGAGCGCGGCGATGATGTCCCGCGCCACGGCGGGCACCTACCAGGGGATGATTCTCTTCGCGCTGCCAGGCTCGCCCAAGGCCGTAAGGCTCGCGCTGGAGGCGCTCATCCTCCCTGAGTTGGGCCACGCGGTGCGTGAGCTGTCGCGTTAGCGTCCGCTCCGCGCCTGTCTCAAGCCATGAGAATGGCTGAGGCCGGCGTGTTTCGTCGCGAGCAATGTCCCCTGTTTTTGCCGGAAGTGTAAGTTGACGGTGAAGGCGGGGATTTCTATCCCTGCCATCTCAACCGCACGTCCCCGCATGGCAGTGGAGAAACGTATGAACATGAAGCGCCTCGCTTCAGTCCTCCTGGTGCTCTGTAGTGTCTCGGCGTTCGCGAAGGCGCCCCCGGCGAAGGCTCCCGACCACGAGGTGTGGATCACCCTCGGGTCCGATGCCCTCGAACACGTCAACGCCGCTTTCGCCAACGCCGGACATGCGGCGCCATCGATGAGAGGGCAGAAGGCGGACGTCACCGCGCTGCGCGTGCGTGAGTCCCAGCTCAACCTCATCTCGCGGATGATGCACGAGAAGCTCAACCGCTGCGGTGGCTTCATCTACCACGACACCGAAGCAGCCGCGCTCGCCGCCCTGGACCCGTCGGTCGCGGCGAAGGCCGCCAAGGCCACCGCCGTCACGTACAGCCTCGACAACGCGTCGACGGTCAACGCGTTGCACGCGGGGGTTCAGGAACTGGCCATCCGAGGAGTCATCGACCACCTGTCCAGCTACGCGACGCGTTACTACACGTCGACGACGGGCGTGACGGCCGCCAACTGGCTGAAGGGCCATTGGGAGTCGCTGGTTCCGCCGACGCGCTCCGACGTCACCGTTGAATTCTTCAACCACGCCTCGTGGGCGCAGCCTTCCGTCATCTTGACGATTACCGGCACCACCATGTCGGAAGAGGTCGTCGTGCTCGGTGGCCACCTGGACTCCACCAGCAACGGCAGCACGGCTCCCGGCGCGGACGACGATGCATCGGGAATCGCCACGCTCACCGAGGTGATTCGCGTGGCCATGCTCCAGAACTACCGCCCGGAGCGCACTGTGAAGTTCATGGCCTACGCGGCCGAGGAAGTGGGCCTGCGCGGCTCTTCGGCAATCGCCACCAAGTACGCGGCGGATGGAGTCGACGTGGTGGGCGTGCTCCAGCTCGACATGACGAACTACAACCAGCGGTCGAACATCGACGTGGCCCTGGTGAGCGACCGGACGAACGCGGCGCAGAACACGTTCGTCACCAACCTCATCGACACGTATCAGCCCGAACTCGAATGGAGCACGACGACGTGTGGCTACGCGTGCTCGGACCATGCGTCATGGACGAGCGCGGGCTTCGCGGCCTCGATGCCCTTCGAGGCGCCGCTGAGCGCGTCCAACCCGTACATCCACACCGTCAATGACACGCTCCACAACAGCGGGGGCGATGCCCGTCACGCGCTCAAGTTCGCGAAGCTGGCCGCCGCGTATGTGGCGGAGCTGGCGAAGGGTGGGGTGACGATTGACGCGACGCCGCCGGAGGTCGCCATCACCGCCCCTGCCGCCGGAAGCACGGTGGCTGGAATTACGACCGTCACGGCCTCGGCCACGGATGCTTCCGGTGTGAACCGCGTGGAGTTCTTCGTGGACGGCGAACTGAAGGCGACGGACACCACGGCGCCGTACGCGTTCGACTGGGACACGGCCGCGGTGCCCAATGGCAGCCACACCGTGACGGCGCGGGCGGTTGACCTCGTGGGCGTCGCGGCGACCAGCGCCGGGGTGTCCGTGACGGTGAGCAACGCGACCAGTACGGCTGGATTCGATTCAGTCCTGAGGGCGCCGCGGTGTGTCTCGGCCTCCAACGCGTGTGATTCCGGCACGCTGCTCAATGGCCGAGGCGGCTTCGTCGGGCCCGAGATGAACGCGCCGAACACCATCAAGAACTCCTGCAAGGACGGTTTGTCGGGTGCGCACCTGGTGGACCAATCGAACGAGCGCATCGTGGTGTCCACGCTGGACGGGACGAACTTCGCGCCGGGCAAGCTGGTGCGCGTCGATGCAACGGTCTTTGCCTACAACAAGCTCAATGACAAGCTGGACCTGTTCTACGCGGCCGACGCCAACAACCCTGTCTGGCAGCTCATCACCACGATGTCCGTTCCGTCCAAGGGCCTCCACACGCTGTCCGCCACCTACACGCTGCCGGAGGGCAGCGCCGCCCAGGCCGTGCGAGCGGTCTTCCGCAACCGTGGAAGCACGGCGCCTTGCATGGAGGGCAACTACAACGACCACGACGACCTCATCTTCGCCGCGCAGCCGTCCTCGTTGCTGCGTTGACGCTCCCGGTGCGTCGGGTCCCCAGGCTTCGTCGCTGTCTGGGCCTGGGGACCTCTGACGGAGCGCGCACCTTGAGTCGCCCCAAACGCGTCGATAGGGTGCGCGCATGCGAACCGTGGATGAGTGGAAGGCGGCACTGCGCGCCGCATTGAAGGAGGCCATGCGCACGCGGAGCCCGCAGGCTTCAGCGGTGCTTCGCGAGATGCTCGCGGCCATCGACAACGCGGAAGCACCGGACGTGCGCGTGGCGCCCACCGCCGTGGGTGACGTGTTCGCCGGAAGCGCTGGTGGGCTGGGGCATGGCGAAGTGCCCCGGCTGGCCTTGACTCCGGAGGCCGTGCAGGCCGTCATCGACCGCGAGCTTCAAGAGCGGCGTGACGCGGTGGCCCTCTACGAGAAGCTCGGCAAGCAGGACGAGGCGCGTGCCGTGAAGGCCCAACTGGATGTGCTCCTGGCGCTATGAGGCGTGAAGGCGCACGAATGCCTGCGGCGAGCATCGGGAAGACGGGCGGGCCGCTTGCCGTTCCTGGACCATGTGGGACCGCCTGACGTGACACCTCGCTCGAAGAGGCGCACCGCCCCGGTTGCTGGACTCTCGCCGCGTGCCGCCGAGCACCTCCGGCCACGCCTGGAGGCCGTGCTGACGTCCACCGACGCGCGCGCCCGCATCGCCTTCGATCCGGTGGAGTTCCCACACCGCTACCAGGACCCACGAGACATCGAGGTCAGCGCGTTGCTGGCGGCCGGGCTGGCGTACGGGCGCGCGGACCTGTTCCGGCCCAAGGTGGACGCGTTGCTGCGCCGCATGGGGCCGTCTCCCGCCGCCTTCGTCACGGCCCTCGACGTGGAGGGCGCGCGGGCGCTGCTCGAAGGCTTCGTGTACCGCTTCAACGTGGGCACGGACGTGGCGGTGCTCCTGCTGGGCATGGGGCGTGTGCTGCGGGAGCTGGGCAGCCTGGAGGCGCTGTTCCTCCAGGGGCTCCAGGCGCGTGACACCCTGCACGGTGCGTTGGACCACTTCACGACGGGCCTGCGCGCCATCCCCATGGACGCCTTGCGAAAGGCCCTGGGGCCGGAGCGCGGCCTGCATCACCTGCTGCCCTCGCCGCTGGGTGGGGGAGCGGCCAAGCGACTCAACCTCTACCTCAGGTGGATGGTGCGGGGCCCGGACACCGTGGACTTCGGCATCTGGAGGCGTGTGCCATCTTCCGCGCTCCTCATTCCTTTGGACACCCACATTGGTCGCATCTCGCGGCACCTGGGACTGACTCACCGCAATGATTTGACGTGGCGCACGGCGGAGGAGGTGACAGCCGCGTTGCGCGTGTTGGACCCGGCAGACCCCGTCCGTTACGACTTCGCACTGTGTCACTACGGTATGAGTGGGGCCTGCCCCGCCCAACCCGTGCCGGAGAATTGCGGTCGCTGCCCGCTGCTGCCGGCGTGCGCCGTGGGGCCACAGGTGGTGGCGACGGCGACCCGCCGGGTCCAAGGAACCACCGCTCGGAAGAGCAGAGAACTGTCGGTGACGCGACGACGTTGACCGTGGAGCGCCCGGGCGCTGCAATGGGCATGTGGCTCCGGCTCCTGCGCGCGGAACCCGGGGCTCTTGGGGCCGGAGGATTGACGCCGTGTTTGTGACGCTGGTGGCATTACCTCCCGAGGTGTCGGAGGAGGTCGAGCGAGGGATTCTCGAGTCCGACGCGGGGCGGAACTGCCAGCTCTTGCGTGTGCCCCTGGCGGGTACCTTGCCCGAGGCCATCCCCGAGGGACTCATCGTCCTGTGGGACGACGGCGGCCCGCTGTCGGAGCTGTGCACGAGCTGTCAGCGGTTGAATGCCCTGCGCGGCGTACCCCGCACGCACCTGGTCGTACTCACGGGCCGCGCGCCCGTGGAAGCCGACGCCCTGGCCGCAGCCGGTGCGGATGAGTGTCTGTCCGCGCCCGGGACACATTGGGGCGTACGGCTCGCGAGCCTGCGTCGGCGCCTGTCGGCGCTGTCGGATGGGGATGCCACGCCCACGCCGAGCCTCCACGAGGCCTCGGACCGCGCGCGGCTGGAGTCGCAGTGGGTGCTGGCGGATCGGATGGCGTCGATTGGCACGCTCGCCGCGGGCGTCGCGCACGAAATCAACAACCCCCTGTCCTACGTCAGCTCCAATCTCTCGTACCTGCGCGAGCTGCTCGCCCAGCCGGAGCTGTCCCACGAACAGCTCATGGAGTTGCGTGAGGTGGTGGCCGAAGCGCAGGAGGGCGCTGGACGCGTCAGCGCGATTGTCCGCGACCTGCGCACCTTCTCCCGCGCGGATGAAGAGCTGCATGGTCCGGTGGACATGGTGCACGTGGTGGACGGCGCGCTGCGGCTGCTCCGCAACCAGATTGGGTTGGTCGCCCGGTTGACGTGCACGTTGGAGCCGGTGCCCCCCGTTCATGGCAACGAAGGGCGCCTCACCCAGATTGTCGTGAACCTGCTGTTGAACGCGCTCCAGGCGCTGCCGGACCGTGCGCCCGAGGAGAACCGGGTGCGGGTGTCCCTGCGCGCCAGCAGCAGCCGGCACGTGGAGCTGGAGGTCTCCGACAACGGACACGGCATGGCGCCGGACGTGCAACGCCGCATCTTCGACCCGTTCTTCTCCACCCGTCCCGTCGGAGAGGGCACGGGGCTGGGGCTGTCCATCAGCCTGACGCTGGTGCAGGCCATGGGGGGACGTATCGAGGTCTCCAGCGCGCCCGGCTGGGGCAGCACCTTCCGCATCGTCCTGCCCACGCAGGCCGCGGGCTGGACGGAGGGCGTGGCGCAAACGCAGGTTGTGGCGCCGGCGCCCGCTCGCATCCGTCGACGTCTGCTGCTCATCGATGACGAGCCCTCCGTGGGCAACTCGGTGAGCCGGCTGGTGCGTGATGTGTATGAGATTCACGTCGTCCAGGACGCGCGCGAGGCCCTGCGCTTGCTCTCCATGGGAGAGCGGTTCGATGCCATCCTGTGCGACGTGATGATGCCGGGCATGAGCGGGCTGGACTTCGTGGTGGAGCTGGAGCGGCTGGCGCCGGACCTCGCGCTGCGCACCGGGCTGATGACGGGGGGCGCCTTCACCGCGCAGGCGCGTGAGTTCGTGGGCCGCCGCACGCGCGGGCTGCTGGAGAAGCCCTTCGAGCGCGAGCGCCTGTGCACCTTCGTGGAGCACCTCTTCCAATGAGCCGGGCGGTGCGGCGGAGTCTGGCGGCGTCGCTGGTGGCGCTGCTGACCGCGGGCTTGTTCGTGGTGCCGGGGTGGCTGCAGGGTTTGTCGCTGGTGGTGCGCGCGGCGGGCATGCAGGGCCGCGTGGAGACGGCGCTCGCGGACTGGCGCACGGGGCCCTTCGACGTGAGCGACGTGCAGGTGCCCACGCGTCACGGCCCGGTGCGTGCCCGGTTGTACCGGCCGGTGACGCAGCGCGGGCGCACGGTGGTGCTGACCTCGGGCGTCCACGCGGATGGCATCGACGAGCCTCGGCTCGTGAATTTGGCGGAGGACCTGGCCATGGGCGGCCAGGCGGTGCTCACCCCAGAGCCGCCGGACCTGCTGCGCTACGAAATCACGCCGCGCCTGCCGGACATCATCGAGGACGCCGCCGTGTGGGCCGCGTCGCAAGCGGACCTGGCGCCCGACGGCAAGGTGAACCTGTTCGGCATCAGCTTCTCCGGCGGCCTATCGGTGGTGGCGGCGGGACGGCCCGCCTTGCAGGACCGGGTGGCGGCCACGCTCTCCTTCGGCGGCCATGGGGACTTGCCGCGCGTGCTCACCTTCCTGTGCTCAGGCGAGCTGCCGGATGGAAGTCACCTGGCCCCGCATGACTATGGCGTGGTCATCATCCTGCTCAACGTGGCGGAGAAGCTGGTTCCTCCCGAACAGGTGGAGCCCCTGCGCGCGGGCATCCGGACCTTCCTGCGCGCATCCCATCAGGCCATGGTGGATGGCCGCCTCGCGGCGGAGACGTTCGCCAAGGCGCGTGACCTCCAGGCGGAGCTGCCGGAGCCTGCGGCCACGTTGATGGGCTACGTGAACACGCGCGACGTGGCGGCGCTGGGCCCACGCTTGCTGCCCTTCGTGAAGACGTTCGCCGCGGACCCGGCGCTGTCACCGGAGCGCTCGTCGCCGCCCACCGCGCCCGTCTTCCTGCTGCATGGCGCGGGGGACACGGTGATTCCCGCCATGGAGTCCAGCAGGCTGGCCGCGGCTCTGCGTCCCTACACCGAGGTCCACGCGCTGGCCACGCCGCTCATCACCCACGCGGAGATGGATGGGCCACAGGCACTGATGGACGTGTTGCGGCTGGTACGCTTCTGGGCGGACCTGCTCGACGCCTGAGTGGCGCCGACCTCCGCTTCGTGAGGCGATGCTCGCGGCGGTGCGCCTCCCTACACCTTCTTGGCCCTGGGCGCGCGCCTGGGCGTGGGGGAGGGCTTGGGAGCAGCACGTGGGGCCGGAGCCGCCGGTTCGGCCGAGGCACCTTGGGCCGGAGCCGCCGCGGGCGCCTGAGCCGCCGAGAGCTGCTGTCGCGCACGGGAGCTGAAGTTGGGGTTGGTCGTCCACCAGTCCAGGCCCATCTCCTGCGCCCGCTCCACCGAGCAGATGATCAGTCGGATCTGGATGGTCAGCAGCTCGACGTTCGTCAGATTGATCTTGATGTCCCCGGTGATGACGATGCCCTTGTCCAGCACCCGCTCGAGGATGTCGGCCACGGAGCTGCTGCGGGTCGAGGTGGGCGGGTAGTGTCGCTGAGGGGGCGTCGTCACGCGATCGTCGATTTGGGCCATGGCTCCTCGCTCTCTGTCCGCTGCTCGGCCAGCCTCACAGCGTCGTGCCCAGCGGCCCGAGGTCCAGATTCAGGTCCTCGTCCGTCAGGTCGAATTGCTTCTTCAGGTCATCCATCTGCTCCTGCAGGCGCAGGAAGGTGACGCCCAGCCTTTCAATCTGCTCCTCGCTCAGTGAGCCGGCGTCGATCCGGCGCAGCGCCTGCCTCTCCAGCAGCTGGCGGATGAGCTCGACGACGGCGAGCACCAGCCGCACCAGCCCGGCCTGGACGTTCTCCTCGTCCAGTTCCAGCTTGGGCGGCTTCGTCGGCTCCAACGCTCGGGCGAGCTCCTCCACCGCCTGTGGTGCGCCCTCGACTGCCATGGTTCACCCCGTCTCCCATCCCGCGCGTGGGCGGGTCCTCCACCCGCCTCACTGCAAGCGCTGCGGATGTTCGGGAAGGGTGCCCACCTCCAGCGCCGTCTCCACCGAGGTCAACAGCAGCCGCAGGCCCAGGTAGATGAGGTCCACGTCGGCCACCGAAATCACCAGGTCACCGCTGATGACCACGCCCTTGTTGAGCACCCGGTCCAGCAACTCCAACACCGAGGCGCGCTCCTGCTGTGCCTCGGGTGTCGTCGCCTGCCCGTTCATCTGTTCTCACCTCCAGGTCCTGTTTCAGGAGTCGCAGGCCCTGCCCCCTCCTGCGCTCCCTTCAACGCGTCCAGGCGGTCGAGCAGCTGCGACTCCTGTTCGTCGAACTGCTCCTCCGTGATCTCGCCGCGCTCGAGCTCCTGGTACAGGTCGCTCAGGCGGGTGCGGAGGTCGGTCTGCTCCTTGGCCTGTTCGTCCTGCACGGCCTTGTGCACCGAGCGGAAGATCCACGCGATGCTCCGGACAGGGGACATCAGGATGTCGTCCAGGATGATCAAGGCGCCCCCTGCGCTGCCTCCTCCACCTCTTCGAAGTGGATTCGCAGCTGGGTGAAGTTGTACGGCGGCCAGGGGCCGGTCACGTCCACCTGGAAGTTCTCGGGCAGCGTCGCGCCCAGCTTCTCCACGGTCGCGTTGAAGGCGTCGACCTTCTTTTGTGGCACCAGCGCGGCCAGATTCACCACCTCCGACTCATTGCGCGGCTCGTTGACCACGGTCTGCCTGGCCACGGACTCGATTCCATCGAGCACCTTGTCGGCGGTCGCCTCACGGAAGCCGTTGAGCAGGTCGACGAAGTACTTCCCCAGCCCGATCTTCTCTTCGCGCGACGGTTCACCCTCGAGGTAGAGGTCGTCCCGCATCGCCTTGAGCTCGGGGAAGGCGTTGACGTAGTACCCGAACGCATTGGGGTCGCTCAGCCGGATCCGAAGGCCCATCTCCACATTTCCTCTCACCGCACGGAGCTGCGTGAGGAAGTCGTTCGCGTGCTCGGCCAGCAGGTTCCGGACCTCCCGCTCGCTGCCGGCAATGATGCCGAACGCGACTGGCAGCATCGGCGCCTGGTCCATCACCTGGCCCAGCACTGCGCTGTGGGTGCTGAGGTGTTTGCGCTCCGGCCGAAGCGTCTGCTGCTCGATATTGCTGACGATGGCCGCCAGCTTTCCGGACGTCACCGGGTGCACGTCTGCACCCTGGATGCCGGGAGTGTCGAGGTTCAGCGAGTCGACCACCTCTATCGGAACCACCGCGTACAGGTAGCGTCCCTCCGGGGTGGACTTCTCGTGTCGAGTCTTGGCGCGTGGCATGACGTTGTCCTGTCCTGTTCAGGTGGAAATTCAGACCGCGACAGGCGCAGCCGCAGCGGCGGTGAGGCCGATGGCGTCGGCGTACTTGAGGTAGGTCTCGATCGAAGCGATCACGACGCGTGCCTCGATAGTGAGCACCTCGATGCCGACCAGCGAGACCTTCACCCAGGCATCGACCACGATTCCCTTGTCCAGGATCCGGTCGATGACGTCGGCCGTCGAGGACGTCCCGGTAGAAGTTGAGACGTTTGCCATGACGTATTCATCCTTTCTCTTGGAGATGCTCCAGCTCGGCGAGGGCCGCGACGGCAGGCTTTGCCAGGTCTGCCACGAAGCCGTAGGGGGGCCACGGGCCGCTGCACATCACATTGCCGGGGCAGTCTTTCTGAAAGCGAAGGAAGGCCCGCCGGAACTCGGCGAGCTTGGGGCGCTCCACCAGGAAGGCCATGGAGAGCAGCTGCCCGTCTGGGCGAGCGGCATGGTCCCAGGTGTAGCGGACGAACTGCCCGGAGAAGGCCGCCTGCGCCCGCTCCGCCATGCGCCGGGCAGCGCGGTCCACACGTGTCTGCTGCGCGTAGAAGCGACGCCGGTTGTCCAGGTAGGCTCGTCCGCGGGTCTGGGCGTCCGCCCCGGTGGGCGCCCCTGCCTGCTCCGGGGGCTCGGCCACGTCCGACTCCTGGAACAGGATGCGCAGACCCATTTCGTCACAGCCCTCCACCTGGGCCAGCGCGTCCGAGAACTGCCGCTCGTAGCGGTGCAGGAACTCCACCACCTGTTCGGGGTGATGGACGAAGCAGCCGTAGCGCATGGGCAACACCGCCAGTCGGCGGTGCAGCTGCTCGACCACCCGGGCGTACTCCAGCGCCTGCTCGATGCCGGCCGAGGAGGCCAGCTCCTCCTCCATCGGCGAGATGGCCGCAGCCAGGTTGCCGTGCTTCACCGCCATCAGCGGCGCCTGGTTCAGCCCCGGCGGCAGCGCCTCCTTCGCTGCCTGCCGTGCGTCCAGGATGCCGTACATGATTGACTTCACGGCTGCTCCTCCAGGCTGGGGCAGAAGCTGTAGGGAGGCCAGGGGCCGGTCGCCTCCACCGTCAACCCCTGCGGCTGGTACCGGGCCGCGAGCTGCTGCAAGCGCTGGGTGAACCGCTGCACCTGCCCGGAGTGCACCAGGAACGCGGAGTTCAGCACCATGTCGTCCTGCCGGCCCGAGATCCCGCGATCTGCCAGGCGCAGGGGTTTCACCGAGATCGCCCCCGGGGCGAGCTCCTCGCGGATGTGGGCCGCCAGGCTCTGTCCCTCGTTGCGGCTGCGCACGTCGAGCTCGCGCTGCAGCTTCTTCTCGTGGAAGTAGCGCGCGCCGGGAGTCTCGGGGAGGTGCTGGAGGCGCTGGCGGAACTCGGGCGCTCGCTCCAGATGAGCGCGCAGGCGCTGGGCGTTGGCGTAGACCTTGACTGCCCATTCCTCCTTGTCGGCGATGTCGTCGAGGAATCTGGAGATCTCCTGCCGGTGGGCGTCGACCGCCTCGGACAGCGCTCGCGGTGAGGAGAAGATCGCCCCGAAGCTCACCGGAAGCACCGGCGAGGACTGCATCACCTCCTCGAGCACGCGCTCGTGCCTGACCGCCCGGGGGGCCACCCACTCCAGGTCCTGGGTGTGGTCCGCACCCTCCGGCCCCAGGAACTCCTCCATCGAGAGAGGACTGTAGATGGCGGCAAGGTTCCCCAGCTTCAGCGTCCGCACGTCGGCGGCGCCGCTGACACCGGGAACGGAGAAGCGCTCCACCGCCCCTGCCCGCGTGAAGCCATAGACGTACAGGGACTGCTGGCCCTTGCGGCGCCCCTGCACATCGGGATTGCCGTGGGCTCTCATGGCCGGCGTGCCTCCTTGTGCCCACGGATCGCCTTGAGCAGGCTCTCGGATGTGATGACGAGGCGCTTTCCCTTGCCGCTGATGACGTGACGCACGGCATCCCAGGCGGCCTGGTTGCACACGGCCTGGATGTCGGCGCCGGAGAAGGACTCGCTGCGTGCAGCGAGCACGTCCAGGCCGAGGTCCTTCTCCACTGGCTTGTCGCGCAGGTGGACCTGGAAGATTTCGCGCCGCGCCTCGCGGTCCGGCAGCGGCACGTCGACGAGCAGGTCGAAGCGTCCCGGGCGCAGCAGCGCAGGGTCGAGCAGGTCCGCGCGGTTGGTGGCCGCGAGCACCAGCACACCGGTCAGCTCCTCGATGCCATCCATCTCGGACAGGAACTGGCTGACGACCCTTTCTGTGACGCGCTCGTCCATCCCCCCGGCAGAGCGCGTCGGCACGAGCGAGTCGAACTCATCGAAGAAGATGATGCAGGGGGCCGCCTGACGGGCCTTCTGGAAGGTCTCGCGCACCCCCCTCTCGGACTCCCCCACGAACTTGCTGAGCAGCGCCGGGCCCTTGACCGAGATGAAGTTGACCTGGCTCTCGTGGGCGGCGGCCTTGGCCATCAGCGTCTTGCCGCAGCCGGGAGGGCCGCTCAGCAGCACGCCCTTGGGGGGGCGGACCTTGGCCCGCGCGAACTCCTCGGGGTACCGGAGCGGCCACTCCACCGCCTCGATGAGCCGCTGCTTGAGCTGCCCCAGTCCGCCCACGTCCTTCCAGCCCACATCCGGGGTCTCCACGAACACCTCGCGGATCGCCGATGGCCCCACCTCGTGCAGCGCCGCCTGGAAGTCGGCCATCGTCACCTGGAGCTGCATCACCTCGTCGTAGGGAATCTCGGCCGAGGCGAAGTCGATGTGGGGAATCAGCCGGCGCAGGCAGGTCATCGCCGCCTCGCGGCACAGGGCCTGGAGGTCTGCGCCTACGAAGCCATGCGTCACGGCCGCCAGATGGTCCAGGTCCACGTCCTCTGCCAGCGGCATGCCCCGGCTGTGGATGGCGAGGATCTCCTTGCGCGACGTGCGGTCGGGGATGGAGATGGCGATCTCGCGGTCGAACCGCCCCGGGCGACGCAGCGCCGGGTCCAGCACGTTGGGGATGTTGGTGGCAGCCAGCACGATGACGTGCCGGCGTTGGGCCAGGCCGTCCATCAGCGACAGCAGCTGCGCCACCACGCGCTTCTCCACCTCGCCCTGCACGTTCTCGCGCCGGGGAGCGATGGCGTCTATCTCGTCCACGAAGATGATGGCCGGGGCCCTGCGCTGGGCCTCGTCGAAGATCTGCCGGAGGTGGGCCTCACTCTCTCCGTAGAACTTGTGCATGATCTCCGGGCCGGTGATGGTGAAGAACGCCGCCGCCGTCTCGTGGGCCACCGCCCGGGCGATCAGCGTCTTGCCGCAGCCCGGCGGGCCATACAGCAGCACCCCCTTGGGGGCGTCGATCCCGAGCCGCTCGAACACCTCCGGATACCGCAGCGGCAGCTCCACGATCTCGCGGATGCGGCCCAGCTCCCGCTTCAGCCCACCCACGTCCTCGTAGCTGACGGCGCGCGCCCGCTCGTGCGTCACCTTCTCCTTCTCCGGCGCCTTGGCGACCTCCAGCATGGTGTTGGGGTGAATCACCACCGCCCCCACAGGAGCGGTCTCGACGACGCGGAAGTCGGCCGTGCGGCTGCCGAACAGCAGCGCCCGGACCCGGTCCCCCTTCACCACCGGCAGTCCGTCCAGCAGCGTGCCGATGTAGGCCAGGTCACGCTGCGCGGGGGTGAACTCCAGGGGCGCCAGCACGACCTTCTCGGCGTGTCGGGCAGGGGCCAGGGTCAGCTTCACCGGCTCGTCCAGCTGCACCCCGGTGTTGGCCCGGGTCACACCGTCAATCTGGAGGATTCCGCGCCCCCGGGCGTCCGGGTAGGAGGGCATCACCTTGGCCGCGCTGCGGCGCTTGCCGGACAGCGTGACGATGTCGCCGATCTGCGCCCCCAGCCGCTGCATGTCGGCGGGGTCCATGCGGGCGAGGCCACGGCCCAGGTCCTTGCCGAGGGACTCGGCGGCACGCAGCGTCTGCGTACGTTCCCGTGTCGCGACGGTCACGAGCGGCTCTCCTCCTGGGCGGTGAGGCGGATCTCGAGGACGCCGTGGCGGCAGCTGGTGTGCATCTGCCGGCGGGTGAAGCGCCTGGGGAGCAGGACCTCCTTGTGGTACTTGAGCGCCCCGTGCTCGGCATGCAGGGTCAGGATGTCTTCACGGAGTTCCAGCGTGATGTCCTTGCGGTCGACACCTGGCAGCTCGGCCACCACCAGCACGTCCGGCCCCTCCTCGAAGACATCCACCAGGGGCTCGCGGATGGGGTGGACGACCGCCTTGCCGGTCTGGTGATCCTGGCGGATGTTCCCGAAGGGCTCCACGCGCGGAATGCCGCTCGGTTGCCCGGGTGCGCCTCCTCCGATCCGCACGTTGAAGCCATAGACGCCCCTGAGCCCCTTGTCGGAGGCTCCGAGCTCTCCGGAGCGTTGGAGCTGTTCGCCCTTCTCCGCGAGCTCCGCCAGTTTCGTGACGAGGGTGGTGATTCCTTCGAGGAACCCTCCACCGCTGATGCCGGTCTTCTCTGCCATTGCTCCACCTGTCGTGATTCAAAGCTCTGGCATCCCCCCCTCCATGCCCAGCGGCAAGACTCGAAGTGGGGATTCCGCCCGCCCCATGCCCAGCTAGGAGCGGCACGGATAGGGGCCGGCTGGTGATGCCTGGTCGGCGGGTATCGGCGCATCGCCTGAGGGGGGCTCGTCAGTCATGTCGCCCCCTGCCCATCGCCCGGGAGGTGGCAGATCGACCTGGGAGGGGCGGGAGGGGCGGGGCCGCCTCACCTCCCTGAACTTCGCCGCCTGTCGTGTCTACGTTCTGCATGGACAGCGCATGCGCGTCCGGCACGCGTGTGCGTCAGCGGTGTGAGCACCCATGGCCTCGGTCAAAGGAATTGCGAACGGGGGGAACACGCGCAAGCGCGTCCAGCAAGAGACGCTCCCCCAGGATGTACAGGCGCAGGAAATGGAACGGTTCCACGCGCAGCGCGAGGCGCTCATCGCCGACGTTGCGCAGTCTGGAGCGAGGCTCCTCACGGTCGCGGCCAGGCGGTTGCCAACCGTGCTGACGCGGCCCGTGCTCGAGGGGGGAATCCGCGTTCTCCAGGACACCACCCTCTACCTCCAAGAAGCGTCGATGGAGGAGTGGCTCCACGCCGCGCAAAAAAAGCTGAAGGCGAGGCCGGGGAGCTCCATCCTCGGGCTGCTGGGCATTGGACTGCTCGCCGGGCGGCTGCTCCGTAAGATGGCGGAGAAGGGGGGCAAGACGGGAGGGGCCGAGGCCTTCCGAGAACGATTGCGCGAGAGCATGTTCCTGGCGACCCATGGTGGAGTGGGGCGGCCCCCAGCCGCGACGCGCCTGCGCCTGCAGAAGGCTGGAGGGCCGAAGCAGGGGGCGCCACGCAAGCGCGACGTGAAGGAGAGAGCGCTGCGAAAGCCCGCGGTGAGGGCGAAGGAAGTGGCGCGAGACGTCGCCGAGGGCGCCCAGGACGCAACACGCGCCTTCGACGAGGTCACCAAGAGCGCCCAGGGTGCAACACGCGCGTTCTCAGAGGCGACCCGGGGCGCAGCGCGCGAGGGCGGTGGGGTTGCGAGCGGCGCGCGCAAGGCGATGAAGGACACAAGGCGCGAGGTCGCTCAAGGGGCAGCGAAGCCAGGGGTGAAGAAGTCGCCGCCCAGCACCGAGGCCACGTCCACGAAGGCGCCCGCACAAGCGCCGAGCGGCTACCTCGGTATGGGGGCCTTCCCCGTCCGGCTCCCGGAGAGGCTTGCGAAGGCCCATGGCACCCAGAGCGGCCTCAAGGTCGCGAGCGTGGAGCCGGATGGCCCGGCCGAGGAGGCGGGGCTGCATCCGGGTGACACGCTGCTCACGCTCGAGGGTCAGCCATTGCGAGAGGTGGATGACCTGGTCGCGCAGATGCCTCCGGAACGTGTGGGCCAGACCGTGCACGCCAAGGTGCTGCGCGCCGGGGCTGCCAGGGTCATCGACCTCACCGTTGGCGCGCACCCCTGAGCCGGGTGTCGCGAGCGCTCATGCGGCTCACGATGACTTGACGGAGCCGGAGGAGGACCTGCGGCGCGAGGAGGACGTGCGGGGCCTGGGCGCTCCCTGCTAACGAAGGCGCGCCAGCCCCGCGAGCCCTTTCAAGCCACTTCCGGAGTGCTTGCCTGGCGGTGGACATCTCCCTGCCGAGGAGGCTCGGGACGTGTCGATGTGTTTCGAGGCTCCGGATGGAGGAACTCCCGGGCATAGACTGGTGGCCGTTGTCCTCGCATCCTTCGAAGGGGCCCTCGCGCGTGCGTCCATTCTTCATCGTCCTCGGCTGTTCCTTGGTCCTCGGGTGCGCGTCCACGCCGAAGCCCGTTCCAGCAGCGCCTCCCGAAGCCGCCGAGACGTCCCAGGCGGAGCACGAGACACCGGCGTACCTCTCACCCTCCGAAATCGTGAAGGTGCTGGAGGATTCCAAGGTCGCTTACCGGGTCGAAGGCAAGGACTCACCCCCGGGCGGGTGGGGCGACCAGCTGTGGCCTCAGCGCGTGGCCCTGATTGACGTCCCCCAGGTGGAGGTGGAGGACGGCCGCCGCACCATCCGCGAGTGGCCCACGCCCGCCGGGCTGAAAGCCCTGCTCGATGAGGCCGAGCCCCACTTCCAGGCGAAGCGCTACGACGAGGCCGCGAAGCTGTACGCCCAGGCCACGGACCTGTGTCCCGAGTGCTACGTGGCGTGGGTCTTCCGGGGTGACGCGGACTACTTCGCCGGAGACGCGGCCACCGCGCTGGAGCACTACGGCCGCGCCACCACCCTCAACCCCTATGACCACCGTGCCTGGTTCTTCCGGGGCAATGCCCTGGCGAAGCTGGGGCGCTTCGAGGAGGCGCTGGATGCCTGGGCGCAGTGCCTGGCGCTGAGCCCGCGCTACCCCGTCATCCGCCAGTTCTTCCGCACCAACGCGCACCTGGGGTTGGTCATCCGCGGTGACACCATTGTTCCGCGCGGGTACGCCGAGCGCGACGCGGAGGGCGTCTCCATCCAGTTCGACCCCAACCACGACCCTGCCTGGCTGGCGTTCGCCAACTGCAAGGCCCTGTGGCTGGGCGAGCCGTCACACCGGGCGAAGATGACGGGCTCCACCGAGGAGCAGTTCACCTCCGTGGAGGAGATGGAGTGCCTGGCATCGGCGCTGGCGGTCCATGAGAGCCAGAAGGCGGAGGGCAAGACGGATGCCTCGGACCCCACGCTGGACCGCCTCTTCGCCATCGCCCAGGAGGGGCTGCTGCTGGAGGCGGTGTTGTTCGAGGTGGGCGCGCGCGTCCACCCTCAAATCGCGCTCACCCTGGAGGATGAGCTCCGCCGGCGCCTCAAGAAGTACGTGCTCACGCACGTCCTGGTACCGGCGGGAGGCCACGGGGGCTGAGCGCCCTAGCGGGGCAGCTTGAGCCGCAGCGTGAACACGTAGGACACGCTCACCGTCCGGCCCTGGTACTGCACCGGGGTGTAGCGGCGGCTGTGCAGCGCATCGAGCACGGCCTCGTTCATGTGCGGCAGGCCCTTGATGATGCGGCAGTCCGTCACGTCGCCGCGCACCGTGATGACGCACTTGGCAATCATGGTGCCCTCCACGCGGGCGGCGAGCGCTTGGTGCGTGTATTCGATGCCCGGGCTTCCCATCAGTCTGGGCGGCGACATGCCCTGACCAAAGGGCATGATGTCGGTGCCCGTGGCTTCCTGCCCAGGGCCCAGGCCGGGCACGTACTGCACGCCAACCACGTTGCTATCCTCGTAGCCCTCCGGATGCCCACCCCGCACGCCAGTCCCCGTGTCCGCCACCTCGTCCGTCGAGGTGCTGGTGTCGGTGCTCGCCACCGCTTCCACCGGCTTGGGCGGCGCATCCACCACCGGCGGCGGCACGCGCGCGGGCACGCGGTCCCGGTTGCGCGGGCGAGGGCGTGACGCGGTGGCTGCCTTCGGCTGCGCCGGGGCGGGGGAGCCCTTCGCCACGCGCGGGGGCTGCGCCACGCGGAGCACCAACTCCTTCGGCTCCGGAGGCTCGCTGGGACCCGGCGGCCTCGCGGAGATGAAGAGCACCGCCCCGAACAGGGCCGCATGCAGGGCGATGGACACCCACACGCCCGTGCCAATACGTCCAGCCCGCTGCCGCTCGATGACCGAATTGAACATTCCGGATGGCCTCCCTCAGCGTCTGGCGCTCCCGGTGACGGCCGTGCAAGACGGACGGCACCGACGGGGACGGGTGGCTGCGGAGCGCCCTGTCCACGCAAGAGTCAACCTACGGAGTCGGCGTCTTCGAATGGCGGTGGGTCGGCCATCGCTTCGTCACGGTTGTGTCATGACGAAGCGACCTCCATGCGGTAGCCCACGCCCCGGATGGTGTGGATGGAGAATCCAGCGGTGCTCGTCCACCCCAGCTTCTTCTTCAGGCTGGAGACGAAGTTGTCCACCGTACGCGGGTCCACCACCACGTCGCGGCCCCAGACGGCGTCCAGGATTTCGCCTCGGGGCAGGGCCCGGTCCTGGTGCCGCAGCAGGAAGGCCAGCAGGTCGAACTCCGTGCGCGTCAGCTCCACCACCGAACCGTCCGCGCGCGACACCTGCCGCCGGCCCAGGTCCAGGGTGAAGCCGCTGAAGCCCATCTGCTCCGGCGGCGCCGTGCCGGAGCGGCGCACCAGGGCGCGTACCCGGGCCAGCAGCTCCCGCAGCCGGTAGGGCTTGGTGAGGTAGTCCTGCGCGCCCACCTCGAAGCCCCTGAGGATGTCGTCCTCCAATGAGCGCGCGGTGAGCATCAGCACCATGCTCTTGTTGCCCTGCGTCCGCAGCCGGCGGCAGAAGCTGTAGCCGTCCTCGCCGGGCAGCATGACGTCCAGGATGAGCAGGTCGAACGCACGCTCTTGCAGCAGCCGCTCCGCGTCGCGGGTGCTGGGGGCCTCGGCGACGAGGTAGCCCTCGTCCAGCAGGTTGTCCCGGAGGCCGACGCGCAGGTGGGCGTCGTCCTCGACGATGAGGATGGCGGGACGGAGGGGCGGGGTGGATGTGGCGGTGTTCATCGAGCCGGCTCGTTGAATATCAGCGCGAAGGTGGTGCCGTCGGGTCCCGAGGAGGCCACCTGGATGTCGCCCCGGTGCAGCTTCATGATTTTGCGGCACAGGGCAAGGCCCAGCCCGCTGCCATGGACCTCCGTCCCGGGCACCGTCAGCCGGTAGAAGTCCAGGAAGGCGTTCTCCCATTCGGACTCGGGGATGCCGATGCCGTTGTCCTGGAAGAGCACCGTGCAGCCGTAGCCAGGAATCATCTGCGCGCGGATGGAGATTTCGACGGGGCTTCTCCGGTTGTAGGCGCACGCATTGCGGCCCAGGTTGGAGAACAACATCCGCAGCAGGCCCGGGTCCGCTTCCAGCTCTACGCCTTCCAGGTCCGAGGTGATGTGGACAGGGACGTTGGTCGCGATGGCCAGGTCGTCGCGCAACGGGTGGATGAGCTCCTCCAACCGCACGCGCGAGGTCCGCAGCGTCCAGCGGCCCTTGTCGATGCGGTTGAACGACAGGATGTTCTCCACCAGGAAGTGCAGCCCGTCCGCGGCCTGGACGATGCGCGCCGGGTAGTCGCGCACCTCCGGTGCCTGCGCCAGCTTCCGCTCCAGCGTCTCACCCAGCAGGCGGATGGAGGCCAGGGGCGTGCGCAGCTCGTGGGAGACGGTGGCCACGAAGTCGCTCTTGAGCTCCAGGAAGCGGTACTTGCGCTGCTGGGCCACCACCGCGAGCGCGACGATGGCCACCGCGAGCCCTCCGCACACGGCCACCAGCAGCGTCTTCAGCCCGTAGCGCGCGTCGATGTCCGCCTCCTGGCGCGCCCACTGTGGCATGTCCACCGCCAGCTTCAGCGTGCTCAGAGGGAGGACGGCGCCGCCCGCGCGCAGCCGCAGGCGCCCCGTCGCGTCGAAGAGGCCGCGCGCCTGCATGTCCTGGGTGATGGGCTGGAGCATCGCCTCCAGGTCCACCGCGATGCCGTACACCGCCTCGCCGCGCAGCGCCACGTACCAGGACTCGCCCAGGAGGGTGGGCTCGTAGATCTCCTCGGGAATCACCAGCATGCCCGCGCCCGCCTCGCCCACTCGGGCCAGGAAGTCGCTCGTGGGCTCGCCCAGCGCGGCGCTCACCCGGACGACGCGCGCCTGGAGGAAGTCGAAGTCCGCCTGCGTGAAGCGTGAACGCTCGCGCAGCACGTCCCGCTGCAGCCCCGACGCCCGGGCGAAGCCGCCCAGGTCCTCTGGAAGGCCCTCGCGCAGCAGGGCCCGCACCAGCGGCGTGGTGGTAGGGCCGCGCTGGAGCCGCTCCACCACCAGCAGCAGGAAGGGCAGCTCCTGCTCCGGTGTCAGCCGGTTCGCCGCGTGGTAGCGCAGCAGCTCCTCCACGCGGGTGGCCGCGCCCCGCGCGTCCCGGGCCGCCAGCGCCGCCTCCACCGCGCGCAGCCGCGTGAGGCGGGGCTCCCATTCCCCCGCGGGGGCGCCATCCTTCAGCCTCGCGCCCAGCAGGGCATGCACGTCCCGCGCGGGCATTCCGGTGCCCGGCATGGGGATGGTGAGGCGCGGCAGGAACTGGTAGCCGCGGAAGTTGATGTAGTAGCCCTCGCCGGGCTCGAGCGGGTCTCCCACGGCGGCGTGGAGGGGGGGGATGCTCTCATCGAGCTTCTTCGCCAGGTTCTGCCGCAGGGCCTCTTCGGCCGCGTGGGCCAGCGCGTCCCGGCGCGAGCGCAGCTGCGCGTGGGCGTCATCACGCTCCTGGCTGAAGATGCGCTGGAGGCTGACCAGCCCCCAGCCAAGGGCCAGGAGGCCACAACCCAGGGCGACGAGCGTAGGAAGGAGCCGGCGCAGCATGTGGAGCCGCCGCTGACTATCGCACAGCCGCCTTCCCCCAGAGGCTTTTCACTTCAGCCTCCTGGCCGGGGCGAGTGTCCTGGGTCGGTGAGCGGGCGGACTTCGGGTCCACGTCCGGACAGCCCCCGTGCCGCGCGGCTGGCGTGGGACGTCCCCACCGGGGAGGTTGGGGATGGAGGTTCACGCATGCGCGTCGTGTTTCCCTTGTCACGGCCCTGGCCGGGGGGGCCGGTGGTGCTCTGGGGTGGAGCGCTTCCGGCGGGCAGTCTGAAGTACCTGACGTTCTCCCATCACCTCCAGTCCGCGCCCGCGGAGACGAAGGGCCTGGTGGAGCTGTCCGGTGCGTCGTCGGCGCTGGCGCTGGATGCGCTGGGCCGCGAGCGCGGGCTGCCGGTGGTGGCCCTCACGGACACGATGGGCACCGCGTACCTGCGCGCCAACGGCTTCGGTGGGGAGGTGCGCACCGTGCACGGCTTCACGCAGGCCTGGGAGCTGGCGCTGGACTACGAGCGCCAGGGCTGGTTCTGGCCCCGGCAACTCGCCAATGGCGCGCTGGTGGAGAGCGTGGAGTCATGGACCACGCGCCTGCTCGACATCGTCCGGGACGTGTATCCCGCCGTGCGCTGCGTGGTGTGTGGCTTCGGCACGGGCGCCACCGTCGCGGGGCTGTACCGGCCCTTCTCCGCCGCGGGCTACGAGGTGGTGGGCTTGCAACCCGCGTCCGGCAGGACGATGCCCGGCTGGCGGCGCTGGGCGGAGCAGAGCCTGGGCTCCAAGGACCTCTTCTATCCGTACCGCGAGGATGTGCCCCTGGAGACGGCGGATGCGAAGGCGGTGGACGCGCTCGCCGCGCTGCTGGCCTGGGCGCGCTCGGAGCGGCGGCCAGAGGAGGTGCTCGTCATCTCCCACAACGCGAGGCCCCCATTCGAATGACGGGGGCCTTCGTCACGGCGCTTCAGCGGCCGCGGCCCTGCCCACCGCGCTGACCGCCCGGGGGGCCACCCACGCTCCGGTCCTCGCGGCGCAGCGACTGGTACTGGGAGCGCTGGGCCTCGTCGAGGATGGCGTTCATCTCCTGGTCGGTCTGCTGGCTCTCCGTGCGCAGCGCCTGGCGCATGTCTCGCATGGTCTTCGTTCCGGCGCGGACCTCTTCCATGAGCGCCTGGCGCTTGGTGGACTCCGCCTCCAGCCGGCGCGTCAGCGTCTGCTCCTGGGTGTAGTTCAGCCGAGCGTCGGTGATGAACTTGCGCACGCGCTCCTTCTGCTGCGCCTGCTGCTGAACCTGCGCCTGCTGCCACTGCTGCTGCCGCTCGGCGCGCTGCTCGTTGCGCATCTCGTCCTGGACGTTGCGCACCGCGTCCTTGAGGTAGTCGCGGCCGCCCTCGGAGTTCAGCGCTTCGCCGGCGACCATGCCGCGCACCTCGGCGCGCAGTTGCTCCACCTCCGCCGCGAGCGCCGCGGGCGGCGGAGAGGCCACCACCTTCCCATCCGCCGTCAACGTGGGGCGCCGCTCCACCTCCATCAGCCGCCGGGACAGGCTGATGGACGTGTCCTCCAGGGCTTTTACCCGGCGCTCCAGGTTGATGACGTCCGCGGCGACGCTGGAGGGCTGCTCGGGCGGAGGGGACGGGGGCGGAGCCTGCACCGTCTCACGTGGACTCCAGAGGGCCACCACGAGCGCCGTGGCGGCAAGGAAGAGGGCGGCGATGCTGGCGAGCTTGTTCACGTCTACTCCGACGGAAGCTGGAACGACTTATTCCATATCAGGTGCTGTCCAGCCCCGTCCGCCCACCTGCCGGGAGGGAAATCGCCCCGGAGAGGCCCCGAAGGGCCGCCCGGATGCCCACTCACCGGCCGCCCCCGGCGCGAGGCCTACTCCGCGCGCAGGGACACCGACGGCGGGACACGGCTTGCCCGCAGCGCGGGCAGCCAGCAGGCGACCAGGGAGATGACCGACAGCGCCACGGCCACGCCCAGGAAGATGTCCGGCGCGAAGGGCTCCACGCCATAGAGGGTTGCCGCCATGAGGCGGGTGCAGCCGAAGGCCGCGATGAGCCCCACGCCCACGCCCGCCGCGGTCAGCCGCAGGCCCTGGCCGAGCACCAGCCCCAGCACCTGTTGGGGATGGGCCCCCAGCGCCATCCGGATGCCCAGCTCCCGCGTCCGTTGGCTCACCGAATACGCCAGCACGCCGTAGACGCCGACACCGGCCAGGAGGACGGCGAGCACGGCGAAGGCCGCCAGCAGCCGTGTCGTGGCCCTGGGGCGGAGCAGGATTTTCTCCACCCGCTCGGTGAAGGGCAGCAAGTCGTAGATGGGCTGCTCGGCGTCCACCGCCTTGACTTCCTCGCGCAGCGCGGCCAGCGCCGATGCAGACGGGCCTTGGGTGCGCACCAGCATTGTCATGGCCCGCAGGGGAAATTGCGCGAAGGGCACGTAGCTCTCGGGTTCCGCGGGCTCCGTGAGCGTCTGGTGACGGACGTCCTCCACCACGCCGACGATTTCCCGGAAGGGCTGCTCTTCAGACCAGCTCAGCTGCACCCGCCGGCCAAGGGCCTCCCCGCCACCGAGGAACTTCCGGACGAAGGCCTCGTTGACGATGATGATGGGCGCGCTCTTCTCCGTGTCCTGGGGCCCGAAGTCGCGGCCCTGTCGCACGCCAATGCGCATCGCGGAGAAGTAGCCGGGCGAGGCCACCCGGTACTCGGTGTAGTACCGCTCGCTGGGCGAGGCCGAGCCACCTTCCAGGAAGAAGTCCCCGCCGGAGCCCGAGCCCCCCAGCGGCGCGTCGTTGATGAAGCCCACCGCCTCCACCCCGGGTCGTGCCATCAGCCGCTCCGCGACGCCTTCGAAGAAGGCCCGCTTGCGCGCGTCCTCCTGGTACGCGTCGGGGGCGAGCGTCAGCTGCGCGGCGACGACCCCCTCCGCGTCGAAGCCAGGGTCCACCGCCTGGATGTTCTGCAGCGAGCGCACGATGAGACCCGTGCCCACCATCAGCACCAGCGCGAGCGCGAGCTGCACCATGACGAGCGCGCTGCGCAGCGGATGCCCGGAGCGCGCGCCCACGGCGCTGCCGGATTGCCGCAGCAGCGGCAGCACGTTCATCCCCGACGCATGCATCGCGGGCGCCAGGCCGAAGAGCAGGCCGGTGCCCACCGATAGCAGCACGCTGAAGCCCAGGACGGTGCCGTTGAGCTCCAGCGGCGCCACGCGCAGCATGCTGGCGGGCAGCAGGGTGCGCACCAGCTCCATGCCCCACAGCATCAGCAAGAGCCCCAGCACGCCGCCGAAGAGGGACAGCAGCACGCTCTCCACCAGGGACTGCTGGAGCCGCCGTCCCTGGCTGGCGCCCAGCGCCGCCCGGATGGCGCCGTCCCGCTGCCGGGACAACGTGCGTACCAGCATGAGGTTGGCCACGTTGGCGCACGCGATGAGCAGCACGAAGCCCACCGCCACCCACAGCATCCACAGCACATCCCGCGTGTTCGTCGTGAGGTGGTCCTGCCAGCCCGTCACCCGCACGGTGTGGCGCTTCTGCCCTGGCTCGGGGTGGCCAATGCCCTGCGCCGCGCGCTCCAGGTCCGCTCGGGCCGCCTCCAGTGAGACGCCCGGTGCCAGCCGCCCCAGCACCGACTGGTAGTGGTTGCCATGCCGCTGCGGGTCCTGCCACTCGGGGACCCACACATCCGTGTCCTCGGCGAACTCGGGGAACGAGAAGTCCTCCGGCAGCACGCCCACCACCGTGTGGCTCCGGCCGTTGAGCACCAGCGTCTGGCCCACCACGTCCGGGACGCCGCCGAGCGCCCGCTGCCAGTAGCCATGGCTCACCAACACCACGGAGGTGTCACCCCCGGGCGGCGCATCCTCTTCACGCAGGTCGCGCCCCTGCGCGGGTTGCACCCCCAGCACGGAGAAGAAGTTGGGGGTGATGCGCGCCGCCCGCACCCGCTCGGGCTCGTCCGTTCCCGTCCGGTTGAGGCTGGTGCGTCCGAAGCCCGCGAGCTGGCTGAAGCCCTTCGAATGCTCCCGCCAGCCGAGCAGCTCCGGTGGCGCCACCGAGGCGTGGCTCACCGACTCCTGCACGCACCAGATACGGACCAGGGATTCGGGGAGGGGAAAGGGCAGGGGCCGCAGCAGCATTGCGTGGATGGCGCTGAACAGGACGGCGTTCGCCCCGATGACCAGCGCCAGCGTGAGGCCCGCGGCCAGCGTGAAGCCGGGGGTTCGTGTCAGGGTGCGTATCGCGTAGCGGAGGTCCTGGCGGAGCGAGTCCATGGCTGCGGCCATGAGCGAAGGACATGCCAACCGCCTTGCGGGCGCAACCACTGGGCATGTGGAGGGTGGCCTCCCTGGCGCACGCCCTGGGAGTGCGCGGATGCGGGAAGTCCTGTCCCGGAAACGAACAGGCCCGGGACGGGACGCCCGCTCACCGGCGCGTCAGTGGACGTCCCACCGGGCGGCGATTTCCTCGCACGCCAGCCGGACGTCGTTCATTCGGCGCTGCTGGGCCTTGGGCGCCTGGAAGAGCCGGCCCGCGAAGACGTCGAACACGCCCACCAGCCGCGGGTCCACCGGGCCGCGCTGCTCCAGTCGCTCCTCGGCGTAACGCTGGAGCACCGTGGCGATGTATTGCCCGGAGCGCTCGTCCAGCGGCGTGTGCTTGGAGAAGTAGAGCTTCAGCAGCCCGGAGCGCATCAGCCCCTGGGCATCCACGCTGCGCAGCAGCACGTCCGGGCGCACGCTGATGTCCACGCCCGCCAGCGCCAGCGGCGGCAGGTCCGCGTCCACGGGGCTGGCAATCGCGTGGGTCGCCAGGTCCCCCGCGGACACCAGGCAACGCTGGAGCGCCTCCGCGCACAGGGCCAACCGGTGCGCGTCGTAGTCGGATTCCGGCTGGGCGTTGAGGAGCCGCCGCTGGTGGTAGCGGAGGATGACCTCGTCCCGGCCTTCGCACAGGAACTCGATGATGGCCTGGGCGGCGGCGGGGTAGCGCAGGTACTGCGGGTCCACCGGGTGCTTCTGGCCCTGGATGATGCGCTTTCGCAGTGACGGCGTCGCGGTGAGGTACTGGCCCAGCTTGTTGACGGAAACGCGCGGACTCTCACGGGTGACGGTCATGGTTCGGCCTTCCTTTCCGGCTTCGGGAATGAAGGCAGACTACCGGAAGGGTCTGACATTCCCGGGGCGGCCAGACGGGCCGGCCGCCCCATGGAAATCACACCCGTGGGGTAGGTCATGTCAGGCCCGTCGTGGTGGGCCCCGGTTGGACATGGAGGCGATGACGGCCATCAGCTCCACCGGTTCGATGGGTTTGGGCACGTGGGTGGTGAAGCCCGCGAGCAGCGCGCGCGTCCGGTCCTCCATGCGGGTGTAGGCCGTGAGGGCCACCGCGGGGATGCCGCCACCCTGTTCCTCGGGCAGGGCCCGGACGCGGGCAATGAAGCGGTACCCGTCCTCCTCGGGCATGCCGACGTCGGAGACGAGCACATCGAACGATGCCTCGCGGAGCTCGGCCAGCGCATCCTCCGAAGAGCTGGCCGTGGTGACGATGCCGCCACACGTCTCGATGATGCTGCGAAGCAGCTCGCGCGTGTCCTCCTCGTCGTCCACCACGAGCACCCGCAGGCTCGCGAGCTGGGGCGGGCAGGGGATGTCCTGCTCCTGCAACGGGCCGCGGAGGGTGGAAGGCACCAGCACCTCCCGCCTCAGCGCCACGGCCTGCGGCAGGCTGACGATGAAGGTGGCCCCCCGGCCCTCGCCCTCGCTGGTGGCCATCACGGTGCCGCCGTGCAGCTCCACCAGGTGCCGGACGATGGCCAGTCCCAGCCCGAGCCCACCGGCCTTGCGCGTGGTGCTGCCGTCGGCCTGTCGGAAGCGCTCGAACACGTGCGGCAGGAACTGCGGGGAGATGCCCTGGCCCGTGTCGGCCACCGTGATTTCCACCGAGGAGTTCCGCCGCTCCACCAGCACCTGGACGCGGCCTCCCTTGGGGGTGAATTTCACGGCGTTGGACAGCAGGTTCCACACCACCTGCTGCAGGCGGCTCATGTCGCCCATGATGGTGCCGCCCGAGTCGAGCGCGGCCTGGATGCGGATGCCCTTCGCCTCGGCGGCGGGCCGCAGTGACTCGAGCGCGGCCTCCACGACCTGGCTCACGTCGACGGACGACACCTCCAGCTTCAGCTTGCCCGTCATGATGCGGCTCACGTCGAGCAGGTCCTCGACGAGCTGCCCCTGGGCGCGGGCATTGCGCTCCACGGTGGCCAGCGCCCGCTCCCGCTTCTCTGGCGGCAGCATGCCGGTCCGCAGCATCTGCACCCAGCCGAGCACCGCCGTGAGCGGCGTGCGCAGCTCGTGGGAGACGGTGGCGAGGAACTCGTCCTTGAGCCGGTTGGCCTCCTCCGCCTCCTCGCGCGCCACGCGCTCCCGGGCGAGCAACCGCTCCCGCTCCGCTTCCAGCCGCTTCTGTGCGCGGATGTCGCGGCCGACGGTGGCGATGCCCATCTGCCGCTGGGTGTCGTGCTCCACCAGGGCGAAGGTGTGGTACTGCGCCGCGATGGGCTCGCCCGTTGGGAAGTGCCGGAAGCGGAACTCTCCTTCCCGCCGGCCGCCCTGGAGGATGGCGGCCGCGATGTGTTCGTCGACGTAGGTCTGGTCTTCGGCCAGGAAGAAGTCCCGCAGGTGGTACCGGGTGATGTCTTCATCGCGCTCCAGGCCCAGCAGACGCCGCCCCGCATCGTTCACCCACACCGCCCGGCCGGATGGGTCTCCCACGCCGATGACGTCGGGGGATTGCTCGACGATGGTGGCCAGCCGCTCGCGTTCCCGTTCAGCGCTCCGCTGCTCCGTCACGTCCTGCAGGGCGCCGACGACGCGGTCAGGCTGCCCCTGGGCGTCGAAGTGCGTCTTCACCATGGCCAGCAGGAAGCGCTGCACGCCATCCCAGCCCTGCACGCGGCACTCCAGGCGAATCGCCCCCGCGCCCGGATGCAGCGCCTGTTCGATGGTGCGCCGTGCGCGGTTCACGTCGTCGGGATGAATACGGGCCGCGGCTTCCGTCAGCGTCGGAGACTTGCCGGGGGGAAGTCCCAGGTGCTGCAGGGCCCGCTCGTCCCACGACAGCACGCCGCGCTCATACTGAAATTCCACGACGCCCAGCTGACCGGCGGCCAGGGCCATCCGCAGGCGTTCCTCGCTGGCCCGGAGCGCGGCCTCCGCCTGGGCCCGCCGGGCCACCTCCGCTTCGGCCTGGGCCCGGGCTTGCTTGGCGTGTGTGTAGGCCTCGCGCTCGGCGCGCTTCTCCTGCTCCACGGCCAGGTGGGTGGCCAGCTCGCGCGCCAGGTCCTCGAAGAACTGGCGATAGGTGTCGTCGAAGCGCAGCCGGGGGCTGATGCCCAGGATGACCACGCCCCGGAGGCTGTCCGTGCTGGTGCGGCGCAGGGGCAGCACCAGCGCCTTCTCCGTCGGCTCGGGCCAGGGGCCGAACTGGCGGGCTCCCAGGATGGATGGCACCGACTCCAGGAGGACCGGGACGTTCGCCGCCACGGCCTGCTTCGAGGCCTCCGTGATTCGTCCCAGGTCCACGACGGCGTGCTGCGCCAGCCCGTCGAGCCCCGTGGACTCCGTCAGCTCCAGCCGCTGTTCGCCCTCGTCCCAGTGGTAGATGAGGGCGAAGGGGATGTCCTTGGGGTTGTCCGCCAGGGCCCGGATGGCATCCGTGGTGGCGCTCTCGGAAGGCCCGTTCACTCGGGGCGCCAGCGCGCGAATCGTGGCCAGCCGGCGTTCGCTGAGCACGACGTCGGTGACCTCGAAGACGACCTGGAGGATGCCCGCGATGGTGCCCGCGTCGTCCCGCAGGGGACTGAAGTCGAAGGTGAAGTAGGCCTCTTCATTGAACCCGTAACGGGTGAGCATGAAAAAAGTCTTCGCCACCTGCGTCACTTCGCCCGTCGCCAGGAGCTTGCGCATCCAGGGCGAGATGACGGGATAGGTGTCGGGCCAGCACTCGCGGTAGGTGGCGCCCAGGTAACGGGGATGGCGCGGGCCCATGATGACCGCGTAGCCGTCGTTGTAGAGCTGGATGAGCTCGTGCCCCCAGAAGATGATGGCCGGAGCCGGCATCTCCAGAATCATGGCGACGAAGGTCTTCAGCGGGCGGGGCCACGATTCGTAGGGGCCAAGTTGGGTGCGGCTCCAATCGTGCGAGCGCAGCAGTTCGCCCAGTTCGCCACCAGGGACAGGGAGTTCAGTCTGGGAAGTGAGTTGTTTCACGCGGTCGGTGGGGTGCAGGGCGGGTGCGTAATCTAGGGATGCAGCCTGCCGCGTCCTGGCTGTATGCGTTCGGCCGAATCGCGGTGAAGCGGGGTGGCAAGCGCTTGAGCCACGCCCAGCGTCGTGCCGTGAACAGCCCTCCGCCGCCCGGGCGCCATCCGTCCCCAGGGCAAGTTGATGGTGGATTCACGACGCGATGCGCTGTGCAATGTCCTGACAGTCTCTGGCTGGACTTTGTACTTTTTATGCAAGGGAGCCATTCGTAGCTTTCGCGAGTGGAGGCGCTCCCGACCACGGGGCGCTTTGGCGACTCGCGCGGGCCGTGAAGGCCCGCGCCCCAGCAACGCACGGAGGCGGCGTCATGGCGGATACGGCAGAGAACCCTCTTGGGCTGAATGGCTTCGAGTTCGTGGAGTTCACCAGCCCCCAGCCCGAGGTGATGGAGCGCCTCTTCGAGCGGCTGGGGTTCACCGCGTACTCCAAGCACCCGTCCAAGGAGCTGGTCCGCTACAAGCAGGGCGGTATCAACCTGCTCATCAACCGCGAGGCTTCCGGGCAGGCCGCTGAGTTCCGCGCGGAGCACGGTCCGTCCGCCAGCGGCATGGCCTTCCGCGTGGCGAATGCGCGCACCGCCTACGAGATGGCCCTGGAGCGCGGCGCCAAGGCGGCGGACCCGGAGCGGGGCTCGCTGGGCGAGGGCTCCTATGTCCTGGAGGGCATCGGTGGCAGCCTGCTGTATCTGGTGGACCGCCACGGGGAGAAGGGGGCGCTCTATGACACCTGGCAGGAGATTCCTGGCGCCGAGGCGGCCGAGGCGAAGAACAGCGTGGGCCTGGAGACGCTGGACCACCTGACCCACAACGTGCGCCGCGGGCAGATGCGCACCTGGTCGTCCTTCTACAACCGCATCTTCGGCTTCACCGAGCAGAAGTACTTCGACATCAAGGGCCAGGCCACGGGCCTGTTCAGCCAGGCGATGATCGCTCCGGACAAGGCCATCCGGATTCCGCTCAACGAGAGCCAGGACGACAAGTCGCAGATTGAAGAGTTCATCCGCCAGTACAAGGGCGAGGGCATCCAGCACCTGGCGCTCACCACGCCGGACATCTACGACACCGTGGAGCGGCTGCGCGCGCGCGGCGTGGTGCTGCAGGACACGCTGGAAACCTACTACGACCTGGTCGAAAAGCGCGTCCCCAACCACGGCGAGGACCTGGCGCGGATGCGCAAGAACCGCATCCTCATCGACGGCAGCGAGGAAGAGGGCCTGCTGCTCCAGATCTTCACCGAGAATCTCTTCGGGCCCATCTTCTTCGAAGTCATCCAGCGCAAGGGCAACGAGGGTTTCGGGAACGGCAACTTCCAGGCGCTCTTCGAGTCCATTGAACTGGACCAGATTCGCCGCGGCGTCATCAAGGTCGACTAGTCCGCTCGCTGCGCTTGTGAGGAGAATCCGGTGACTACCCAGCCTTCCTCCGAGGTGTCGCCGGGGAGCGTCCTCAAGACGGCTCCCGGCGCCTATCAGTCTGGCTTCGGCAACGAGTTCGCCACCGAGGCGGTGCCCGGCGCACTGCCCGAGGGACAGAACTCACCCCAGCGGGCGCCGTTCGGCCTCTATGCCGAGCAGCTGTCGGGCTCGGCCTTCACGGCCCCGCGCCGGGAGAACCGGCGCTCGTGGCTGTACCGCCTCCGGCCCAGCGCCAACCACCCTGCGTTCCAGCCGCTGGCGCAGGGGCTCTTGCGCAGCGGGCCCTTCGACGAGGTGCCCGCCTCGCCCAACCGGCTGCGGTGGAGTCCTCAGCCTCCGCCGGCCCAGCCCACTGATTTCGTGGACGGGCTCGTCACCTACGCGGGCAACGGGGACGCGGCGTCGGGCGCGGGCATCAGCATCCACCTGTACGCGGCCAACCGCTCCATGGTGGACCGGGTGTTCTTCGACGCGGACGGCGAGCTGCTCATCGTCCCGCAGGCGGGGCGGCTGCGGCTGGTGACGGAGCTGGGCGTGCTGGACGTGGCGCCGGGCGAAATCGCGGTGGTGCCGCGCGGGGTTCGTTTCCGCGCGGAGCTGCCGGAGGGCCAGGCCGCCGGCTACGTCTGTGAGAACCACGGTGCGTTCTTCCGCCTGCCGGACCTGGGGCCCATTGGCGCCAATGGACTGGCCAACCCGCGCGACTTCCTGACGCCGGTGGCGGCCTTCGAGGACGTGGACCGGCCCACGGAGGTGGTGCAGAAGTTCCTGGGGCGGCTGTGGTCGGCGCGGTACGCGTACTCACCGCTGGACGTGGTGGCGTGGCACGGGAACCTGGTGCCGTACAAGTACGACCTGGCCCGCTTCAACACCATCAACACGGTGAGCTTCGACCATCCGGACCCGTCCATCTTCACGGTCCTCACGTCGCCCAGCGAGGTGCTGGGCACGGCCAACTGCGACTTCGTCATCTTCCCGCCGCGCTGGATGGTGGCCGAGCACACCTTCCGGCCGCCCTGGTTCCACCGCAACGTGATGAGCGAGTTCATGGGGCTGGTGCACGGCGTCTACGACGCGAAGGCGGGCGGCTTCGCCCCGGGCGGCGGCTCGCTGCACAACTGCATGAGCGGCCATGGCCCGGACCGGACCAGCTACGAGCAGGCCGTCCAGGCGGACCTGAAGCCTCATAAAATCAAGGACACGCTGGCCTTCATGTTCGAGTCGCGCTGGGTCATCCGTCCCACGCGTTTCGCCATGGAGTCGCCGGCGCTTCAGCAGGACTACGACGCGTGCTGGGCGGGCTTCCAGAAGGCGAAGTTGCCTTGAGGGCCGCGTGAGCACGGGTGGTGAGACGGCGGGGCGCAAGCGCGTCTGGTCGACGCCGGCCAACGTGAAGCTGCTCCCGGTGAGCGCCCTGGAGGACCCCGGGGCGCGCAACCTCGTCCTCCAGATTGGGGACGCCTTCTTCCACGGCTTCCTGGTGCGCAAGGGTGACGCGGTCCACGGCTACGTGGACCGGTGTCCCCACGCGGGTCTGCCGCTCGCGCGCGAACTGGACCGCTACCTGACGCCGGACAAGGGGCTCATCGTCTGTGCCTGGCACGGAGCCCTGTTCCAGGTGGAGGACGGGCTGTGCGTGGGCGGGCCGTGTTCGGGTGGCCGGCTCACGCCGTGGCCGGTGACGGTGCGCGACGGCATGGTCGTCACCGGCTGAGCACGCGGCTCAGGCGGGCGCGGCGACGGGCGTGGCTTCCGCCTCCGCGACGGGGGAGACCAGGGCCTGCTTCTCCCAGGCGCGGCTCTTCCAGCGCAGCCACATGGTGATGCCGCGCACCCATTCGTCCGCGGCCACCGCCATCCACACGCCGGCCAGTCCCAGGCCCATGTGGAAGACGAGGTAGTAGCCCAGCGGCAGGCTCATGCAGACCATGGACGCGATGCCCATGTAGACGGTGAACGTCGCGTCACCCGCGGCGCGCAGGGCGTTGATGAGCACCAGGTTGAAGCAGCGGCCCGTCTCCAGGGCCAGCCCGATGACGATGACCTGCGCTGTCAGCCGGACGATGTCGGCGTTCTCGGTGAAGAGCGAGACGATGGGGACGCGGAGGAGGACGACGGCCACGTCCACGACCAGGGTGATGGCCAGGCCCCACTTCAGGCTGCGCAGGGCCTGCTGGAACGCGTCGTCGGCGCGGTTGGCGCCCACCAGCCTGCCCACGATGATGGACGTCCCCATGCCAATGGCCAGGCTGCACAGGAAGACATACTGGGAGATGGCGTGTGCGTACTGCCGGGACGCTAGCGCCACCGCGCCCAGGAACGTCACGTAGTACAGGAACACCGTCTGGCAGCCCTGGTACGTGGCCTGCTCGAAGGCGGAGGGCAGGCCGACCTTGAGAATCTTGCGGACGTAGTCCTTGGAGAACGTCACGTAGTCGCGCGGCGCCATCTTCACCGGCATCACCCGGTACAGGACGTAGACGAAGACGCCCAGCGCGATGGCCCGACTCACCACGGTGGAGATGGCCGCGCCCGCCACGCCCATCGCGGGGAAGCCGAAGTGGCCGGCGATGAGCACGTAGTTGCCACCCACGTGCAGCACGTTCATTCCCAGCGAGACGAACATGGACGCGCGCGTGAAGCCGTAGGTGCGCAGCAGCCCGGCGAAGACGTTGATGAGGGCCTGGAGGAACAGGAAGCCGCCGACGATGTGCAGGTACGTCTTGGCGTACGCCAGCATGTGGCCCTGAAGGTTCATCCCGCCCAGGATGGCATCCCCGCTGAGAAGCAGCCCCGCGCTGACGGTGATGCCGAGCGCGAGGTTCAGGGTGACGGCGATGGCGGAGATGCGCGCGGCCTCTGTCTGCCTGCGCGCGCCCAGGTACTGGGCCACGACGATGGCCGCGCCGTGACCCACGACCTCCATGATGAGGATGCAGATGAAGACGTACTGATTGACGACGCCCACCGAGGCGACGGCGTCATCCGACACGCCGCTGAGCATCAGCGTGTCCGCCGTGCCCATCATCATGAAGAGCAGCAGCTCCAGGAAGATGGGCCACGTGAGCCGGAACAGCCCCAGCGACGGTGCGCCGTGTGGATCGGCATTCGGGGATGCTGCGACTTCCATGGGGCGTCGACTCCGAGAGGCGGGCGCGGCAATGCCTCGGCTCGCGCCAGCGTCTCGCATGTCGCGCAGAGCGCGTCGAGTGACATCGAAGTGTGGGCGCTGCTGCTTGATTTGTGTTCAAACAGCAGGGGCCGCTTGCTCGCCTGCCCGACGGCCGGTGGCGCGGTGAGGCGTGCGGATGATGGCCACGGCTTTCCGTGGCAACGCGGCACTCAGGGCGCGAGCCGCGCGGATGGGGCGTCCGCCCCCTCCGTACGCGTCGCCGTGGACGGCCCGGCGATGTCTTCGATTTGCAGATACGCGGAGGCTTCGACGATGACTTCCGCGGGCGCGCCCCGGTTGGTGCCCCGGCCGTTGACTTCACAGTCTCCGTCGGTGTGGACGCCCAGCAGGTGCCCTTGCCGGTTGAGGACGCCCGCGCCGGAGCTGCCGACCAGCGTGTCCAGGTCCCCGTAGAAGATGAGGTTGTTGCACGCGTCCAGATACCGGCCCTCGGCAATGACCTTGGGGCGTCCGCGGGGGTGCTGGATGATGGCCAGTTGCTCGGTGGCCTGGGCCGTCAGCGGGATGGGCGTGACATCCGGGAGGACGTCGAGCTGGATGAGCGCGTAGTCCGGCTCCATCGACTGCTCGATGACGGTGCCCGCCGTAATCAAAGGGGTGCCGTCCGCGTCGTCCTCGAAGTTGAAGACGATCAGCGGGATGTCCCCGATGTTGACACAGTGGCCCGCGGTGAGCACCACGGGGCCCGCGCTTGCTTGAATCAGCGTTCCGGTGCAGCGCCCGTCAATGAACACGACAGCGTCTTCCCGGTCCTGGATGATGTCCGAGAACTCGCCCACGTAGCTGTTGATGGGGGTGAAGTCGAGCGTCGAACCGCACTGCGCGAAAGCACGAACCTCCGGACTGGCGGGTGGCTCACAGACCGCAGGCTCGGTCGGCTCGGACCGTCCTCCGCAGGCGGTGAAGCCCAGGAAGACGGTCCCAGCGAGGAGCGAACCCCACAGCGTCACGCGGAAGTCTGTGGGGATGCGCGCCATGACTCAGTACAGGTACTGGAGCGCCGTGACGTCGGAGCTCATGAAGTTACCCGTCTCGGACGAGCTGAAGCAGGAGTTCATGAGCGAGCCGCCGCGGGTGGCCGTGCTCGGCGTGCCGGGGATGAGGATGGCGCCCACGCCCGCGGTGCCCTCGTTCTGGGCCGCGCCACCGCAGCTGATGCTGCGGTTGTAGTAGTCAGAGTGACGCAGGCCCACGGCGTGGCCCAGCTCGTGGGTCACGACGTGCTCGACCACGGCCACGCCATAGGTGGCGGTGCCGGTGCCGATGTTGATGATGCCGTAGGGACGGCCGCCGGTGGGGAAGCCCGCCGAGCCGCCAGCGCCGGACGTGGTGCGCGCGGAGATGGTCGCGCTGCAGCCGGTGCCGCCGCGCTGCATGGTGAACGACAGTCCCAGCGCGTTGTAGTTGGCGATCGCCCGGTCAAGGGCGGTCATCAGCGTGGTGTTGCCGGCGTACGCGGAGTTCGGGACGATGCAGATGCGGGTGATGGAGGCGGCGACGAGGTTCGTCGTGCGGTACTGCTCCTGCGTCTTCAGGTCCGTCTGGAGCATCTCGCGGGACGCCTCGAGCGTCACGTGCGCGTCGCGACCCACGTACACCTGGCCGTCGGAGACCAGGATGTCGTCCGCCGGGAAGCCGGCCTCGACCAGGTTGGAGATGATCTCATCGTTCTCGTGCTGCGAATCGGCCTGCATGTCGGTGCCGCAGCCCGTCAGCATCATGCTACCGGTCACCGCGAGGACAGCAGCTCCCTTGAACATCTTCTGGAACATGGGCATCGGAGATTCCTCGTCCGTTTTGACTGCGGGGGGACGCGCCGTCCGCCTGGTATCCACCAGCCGCGGCGAGGCGCGTCCCGGCCCTTGAGCAAATGGTAGGCCAATGAGTCCCGCAGGATGAGAAACCCGAAATCGTTGACTAGCGTGGAGTACCTGCGCTCCAGACGCGCGTCACGGGCACGTAAACCGAGTTGACGCCAGTCGCCGCAAACCCGCGTACTCACTTTGGATTTCCTGGAAACGGCTGGGCGTTGCGAAACCACACAGTGATGTCTGGTTATCGGTCACCTGCCCCATGGGGCAAAGACACCCCAGGCATGATCTGGCGCAAGTGAAAACAAACTACTGCCCTGTAATGGGGTGGGAATGGACACACGCGTCTGACGAGAGGTGCGCGTGAATACACTGTCGGTGTATCCAGTCGCATATGCAAATGCGCCACGTCACCTGTCCTGTCGCCGCGCTGCTGGGCGCGGCCCTGTCGTTCCTTCCTGGCTGTGGGAGCACGATGTCGAGCAATCCCTCGCCCATTGACGCTCAGAGCCAGACCTCCACTTCGCAGCAGGCCGCCGAGGCCTGGAAGCGTGCCCGCGTGGGCGATCGCGTCACCTATGCCTTCTCCGCGACCCAGGGCCCCACACCCGGTGCCGCTGACGCCGCGCGCACGCTCGACGGCCAGTTGACGCTGGAGGTCGTGTCCGTCCAGCAGCCCTGGGTCTATGTGCGGGTGGCCTTCACGGACGCGGCGGGCAATCCGTTGACGCAGACGCGGCTGGCGCAGGACCTGGTGGTTCCCGTGCGCTCGGACATGACGCGCTCGCTGGACGTGCCGCGTCCAGGGCAGGTGACGGCGGAGCGTCCTTCCTTCTCCGGGCGCAACTGGGAGGCCACTCGCTATGTCAGCGATCAACGGCCCGTGGATGGTCCGCTGCGCACGCGCGTGTATGCCAATGATTCGGCATTGCTCTACCTGACGCGCGGCCTGCTGGAGGCCAGCACCGAGTCCGCCGGGTTCCGGACGCCGGGCGGTGTCAGGCTGTCGCTGAGCGAGTTCCAGGAGGGCTCCACCGAGGCCAGCGCCCCCGCGCCCGCGCTGGCGCGGCTCCTGGGACCCGGCGCGTACTACGACAGGAAGGTGGACATGGCGCCCACGCACGAGGTGCTGCGCGTGTGTTTCACCGCGGAGCGCGGCTACATCCTGCGCGCGGAGGGCCCCTTGGGCACTGGGAGCGAGCCGTGCGCCGACTTCTCCAAGGCGGAGCCTGAGTCCCTGGAAGAGGTGGTGATGGGCCTTCCTTGGGAGGCGCTGGTTTCGGGTGAGTGGCCTCCCTCCAAGGACGGCGCCCGTGGCACCTTCACCGTGGGAGACCGGAACGTGCCCTCCATTACGGAGCAGCGCACGGAGGACCTGGAGGGCACGCAGCACGTCTTCATGGACACCTACGCGGCGGAGCCCTGGGCCCCGGGGCTCGCGGGCCTGCCGTATGAAGCGCGCTTCCAGTCGCTCTCCAGCGGCTCCGAGCGCGTGGGCCCCGGGGGGCAGCGTGAGTTCGCGGGCGGCAGTCGGATCGTCCAGTGGGGCCCGTGGCTCGGCGGGCAGCCGTGACGGTTCGGTAGCCTCCAGAAAGAGGCCCCGGGGCCATTTGGCCGAGCGGAGCTACACTGGGTGCGGACTGGAGGCGTCATGCACCTTGAGAGATTTCGTCGGCTGCCCGCGCTCGTGCTTCTCGGACTTTCCTTCGCCGGTGGGATGGGGTGCTCGGAGGACGATGGGGGCGTGGAAACGCCCAACCCCCTGACGAATCCCAAGGACGGGCCTCCCGCTGGGAATCAGAACCCGGAGGCCACGTGCGCCATCCCCGCCGAGGCTGGCCTCGCGGACGTCTCCCGGCCCACCACGGTTGTCGGCACGGGCAGTCCGGAGAGCTGTACCAGTGACGCGTTCATCCAGGCCGTGGCGCGGGGCGGGGTCATCACCTTTGACTGCGGTCCCGAGCCCGTCACCATCACCTTGGAGCGGACGGCGAAGATCTTCAACAACACGGGGCCGGAGATCGTCATCGACGGCAAGGGGCTGGTGACGCTGAGCGGGGCGGGGCGGCACCGCATCCTGTACATGAACACCTGCGACCGGGAGCAGGTGTGGACGACGGCGCACTGCCAGGACCAGGACCACCCTCGGCTGACGCTGCAGAATCTGACGTTCGTGGACGCCAGCTCCAAGGCGGAGGCCGAGTTCGACGGCGGCGGCGCGGTCTGGGTGCGCGGCGGGCGCTTGAAGGTCATCAACTCCCGGTTCTTCAACAACGTCTGCGCGGATGTGGGACCGGACGTGGGCGGCGCCGCGCTCCGTGCGTTCAGCCAACACCGGAACCAGCCCGTGTACGTGGTGAACACGACCTTCGGGGGCAAGGCTGGTTACGGCGGTGCCTGCTCCAACGGCGGTGGCATCAGCAGCATTGGCGTGTCGTGGACCATCATCAACAGCCTGTTCTCCCATAACCGGGCCGTCGGCAATGGCGCCAATCCCGCGCGGCCGGGAACTCCGGGTGGGGGCAGTGGCGGGGCCATCTACAACGATGGGAACACGATGACGCTGTCACTTTGTGGCACCCGGATTGAGCACAACGAGGTCAATGCTCACGGAAGCGCCATCTTCTTCGTGAGCAATGACCATTCGGGGGACATCCGCATCGACCGCTCTGTGATTCGGAACAATGTGGGCGGGTCGTGGTACCCGACGCATCCACAGATTTCGAATCACGATGACACGCCTATCGTCGTGACGAACTCCACGATTGAGTGACGAATCGCCCGCCTGCCGCGCAGCCACTCCGCATCGCATCTGAAGCGCTCAGGGCGGAGAATGCAGATGGTCCCCCCGTCGTAGGCCACCCAGCCACAACAGCCTTGACGCTCACTGCCTGGCGGCTCAGCGCCGCTTCTTTCCCGGTGCCTTTCCGTCGATGAATACCGCCAGTCCATCGAGCACTCGCTCGAGACCGAAGGCAAACGCCCCCCTGGGGTCGTGCGCCCCGTAGGTCTCTCCCGCGGTCTTCCCGACGCGGGACAGGACGGGGTAGGGCGTGAAGTCGATGGTTTCGAGGAAGGGGGCGACGCGGTACCACCACTCCTCGTCCGTCATGCCGGTCAGGTCCTTGACCATCTTCTCCCGGGCCGCGTTGCGGACCGCGCCGTGGACGTAGTCGAGGACCAGGGTGATGATCCGGTCCATCTCAAGGTCCGTGAGCCCCAGGCCTTCAATGGCACTCAACGCGATGTCGGCGGAACGGAAGGTGTTCGGGCCCAGTACGGTGCGGTGTGTCGCGAGCGGAATCACCCACGGGTGGGTCAGATAGAAGTCGCGATAGTCCGTCGCCACCCGCGTCAGGTTGGCGCGCCAGTCGGCGGGCTTGAAGACGGGCCGGTCCTTCAGGATTTCGCCGGACACGACATCCATCATCAAGTCCAACAGCTCGGCCTTGCCGGGGATGTGCGTGTAGAACGACATGGGGGAAATGCCCACCGCCTCCGCGACGCGGCGCGTGCTGACCGCTTCGAGCCCCTCGGCATCCGCGAGGGTGACGGCGGCTGACACCAGCTCCGCGACGCTGGCCTTCGCCTTCGGGCCGCGCTTCGGTGCCTCGGTCCGTCCCCATAGCAACTGCAGTGATTTCAACGGGTCGCCTCGACCGGAAATCTCGTCGCTCATCCGTACCTCGGGATAACTATTTACAGCGTACGGGGTTGTTGTGCTAAACCTCGTGCGCTGTACGAAGTTACGGCGTGGCTGAAAAGATGTCGAGCGATTTGCGGGAAGCCTGTTTGTGGACGTGCCGCGTCCGCGGGCAGGGCATCACTCTAAGGAGAAGCCAAGCATGTACGGCTCCATCAAGATTCGCGGGGCGCGCGAGAACAATCTGAAGAATGTCTCGCTCGACATCCCCAAGCGGAAGATCACGGTCTTCACGGGCGTCTCGGGTTCGGGCAAGTCGTCCCTGGTTTTCGGCACCATCGCGGCCGAGAGCCAGCGGCTCATCAACGAGACCTATCCGGCCTTCGTGCAGCAGTTCATGCCGCACTACGGCCAGCCGGACGCGGAGAGCCTGGAGAACATCTCCGCCGCCATCATCGTGGACCAGCAGCGGCTGGGCGGGAACTCACGCTCCACGGTCGCCACCGTCACCGACGCCGCGCAGATGCTCCGCGTGGTGTTCTCACGCCTCGCCGATCCGCACCTGGGCAGCCCGGGCTTCTATTCCTACAACGACCCTCGGGGGCTTTGTTCGGAGTGCGAGGGAATCGGTCAGGTCGCGTCCATGGACATGGACGCCGTCATCGACAAGTCCAAGTCCCTCAATGAGGGCGCCATCCTGCCCAAGGACTATGCGGTCGACAGTTGGTACTGGGCCATCTACGCACGCTCGGGCTTCTTCGACGTCGACAAGAAGCTGTCCAAGTACACGAAGGAGGAGATGGAGAAGCTCCTTCACCTGGACGACGGCCGGAAGATCAAGCTCGACAAGATGAACCTCACCTACGAGGGCCTTGTCCCCAAGCTGCGCCGGACGCTGGGTGCCAAGGACCCTGAGACGGTCCAGCCGCACGTCCGCGCCGAATACGAGCGCATCTTCACCCGAGCCACCTGTCCTTCCTGCAAGGGTGGGCGGCTCAACCAGGCAGCGCTCGGCAGCCACATCCAGGGCAAGAACATCGCGGAGTGCTCCGCGATGCAGGTGTCGGACCTCGCCGCGTTCGTCCGGAAGATTGCCGCTCCGTCCGTGGGGCCCATGCTGGAGGCCCTGGCCCACCGGCTCGACAACCTGGTGACCATTGGCCTGGGGTACCTCAGCCTTGACCGCGAGAGTTCGACGCTGTCGGGTGGAGAGAGCCAGCGGGTGAAGATGGTGCGGCACCTGGGCTCCAGCCTCACCGATGTGACGTACATCTTCGATGAGCCCAGCGTGGGGCTCCACCCGCACGACGTAGGTCGGCTCGCGGGCCTGATGCAGCAACTGCGCGACAAGGGCAACACCGTGCTCATCGTGGAGCACAAGCCGGACATGATTGCCATTGCGGACCATGTGGTCGACATGGGGCCCAAGGCCGGCAACAAGGGTGGACAGGTCGTCTTCGAGGGCACCTACGAGGGGCTGCTGACCTCGGGCACGCTCACGGGCAACCACATGAAGAAGCACCAGCCGCTGAAGACCACGCCTCGAAAGCCCACGGGGCAGCTTCAAATCAAGGGCGCCCGGCTCAACAACCTCCAGGACCTGTCCGTTTCGATTCCGCGGGGTGTGCTCACGGTGGTGACGGGCGTGGCGGGCTCGGGGAAGTCGTCGCTGATTCAGGGCTGCCTGCCCAAGGCGTACCCGGAGACCATCATCATCGACCAGAACCTGGCTCGGGGCTCGCGCCGCTCCAACACCGCCACGTACACCGGCATCCTCGACAACGTCCGCAAGGCCTTCGCCAAGGCGAACAAGGTGGATGCCGCGCTGTTCTCCGCCAACTCGAAGGGGGCCTGCCCGGACTGTAGTGGCCTGGGCGTCATCTACACGGACCTGGCGCACCTGGACCCGATGGTGACCGTCTGCGAGACGTGCGAGGGCAAGCGGTTCACCGAGGAGGTGCTGGCGCACCGGCTGCGCGGCAAGTCCATCAGCGACGTCTACGAGATGGCCGTCAGTGACGCGGTGGCCTTCTTCACCGAACCGGCGATTGCCAAGATCCTCCAGGGACTGGATGACGTCGGGCTCGGCTACCTCACGCTGGGGCAGCCGCTGTCAACGCTGTCGGGCGGTGAGCGCCAGCGGTTGAAGCTCGCCGCCGAGTTGGGCCGTTCCGGGAACATCTACGTGCTCGATGAGCCCACCACGGGTCTGCACATGAACGACGTGGACACGTTGATTGGCCTGTTCGACCGGTTGGTGGATGCCGGGTCGACGGTCATCGTCATCGAGCACAACCTCGACGTGGTGTCTCGCGCGGACTGGGTCATCGACCTGGGGCCGGGGGCCGGGCATGAGGGCGGCCAGGTCGTCTTCGAGGGGCTTCCGGCTCAGCTCGCGGCGCACACGCGTTCACTGACCGGGCAGCACATGGCCCGCCGAGGCAAGGCGTAGCGGCGGGCCCGCCGGAGCGGCGCGAGACGCCTCGCACCGCTCCGGTCGACGCGTGCGGCTCCGGCGGCAATGAACGTCTACCGGCGGCGGCGCTGCTGCATCGCCCGGCGAGCCGCGGCCCGGGCCTCACCGCGCGCCGCGACTTCCTTGAGCGCTTCTTCCTCGCCGCTGTCACCCGACAGGAACCCGGAGAGGGTGCGGATGGTGGGGTAGCGGAACAGGTCCACCAGCGTGAGGGGCTTCTCCACCTGGGCCTTGAGCTTCTCCAGCACCTGCACCATCAGCAGTGAGTGGCCGCCCAGGTCGACGAACTTGTCCTCCACGCCGACCTTGTCGAGCTTGAGCACGTCCTGCCAGATGCTGGCAATCAGCGCCTCCGTCTCGCCTTCCGGCCGGACCAGCTCCCCGCGCGCCTGCGCCTGCTCCGGAGGTGGCAGGGCCTTGCGGTCCACCTTCTTGTTCGGCGTCTGGGGGAAGGTGCTCAGCGTCACGAAGGCCTGCGGCACCATGTACTCGGGCAGCCTCGTGCGCAGGAACTCGCGCAGCGCGTCTGCCGCGGGCGGCTCGCCCGGCTTCGCGATGAGGTAGGCCACCAGCCGCTTGTCGCCCGGAATGTCCTCGCGGACGATGACCACCGTCTCCCGCACGGCGGGGTGTTCGCCCAGCCGGGATTCGATTTCGCCCAGCTCGATACGGAAGCCGCGCACCTTCACCTGGTGGTCCAGCCGGCCGATGTACTCCACCAGACCGTCGTGCCTCCACCGCGCGGCATCGCCGGTGCGGTACATCCGCGCGCCCGGCTGGGAGGAGAACGGGTCCGGCACGAAGCGCTCGCGGTCCAGCTCCGGACGGTGGTGGTAGCCCCGCACCACGCCCTCGCCGCCGATGTACAGCTCCCCCGCCGCGCCAATGGGCAGCGGACGCTGCTGCGCATCCAGGATGTAGAGCTGCGTGTTCGCGATGGGCGTACCGATAGGGACGCCTTCGCCCACGTTCTTCACCGGCTGGGTCGAGGACCAGATGGTCGTCTCGGTGGGGCCGTACATGTTGATGACGTCGCCGGACACCGTCTCGGAGAGCTGACGCGCCAGCGGGACGGGGAAGGCCTCGCCGCCCACCATCATCTTCGTCAGCCGCTTGAGGCCCTCGCGCGAGCGCTCTTCGGCCAGCAGCATGCTCGCCTGGGACGGCGTGCACTGGAGGTGCGTCACCGCGTGACGCTCCATCAGCGCGGGGATGGAGCCGTCGAGTTCGGGCTCGGCGCCCGGCTGGCCCACGCCCGAGTTGGCGCGCTGGCGCACCTCGGCCAGCAGTGGCAGGTGCTTCATCACCAGCTCCGTGGGCACACCGAAGTCCACGAGGCAGGCAATCTCGTCCACGTCCAGGCCCTTGAGCCGGTCCACGAGCGCGACGCATGCATCCACGCTGCCGAACAGGCCGGAGGACTGGAAGTAGCGCTCGAAGGAGAAGTCGAGCAGCGCGTCCATCTCCTCGGCGGACAGGTGGTCGGTGCCGAAGTTGCCGTTGGCCAGCGTCGTCTGCGCCTTGAAGGCCGGGAAGCTCCAGGCCGCCTCCTTGATGAGGCCCACCGACGACTTGAGGTACGACTTCATCGGCTCGCGGACGACCTCCTTCACGGAAGCCTCGGAGTCACCGACGAAGGTGTGCAGCATCAGCGACACGGTGCCCTTGCCGGGGTGGCCGACCTTGGCCCACGTCTCCCGGTAGAGGGCAATCTTCTGCGCCACCTCTTCCACCGACTGGCCCAGCAGGTGGGTGAGGACGTGGCAGCCCGCGCGCGCCGCTTCCTCGAAGGTCTCGGGGTTGCCCGCGGTGGTGACCCAGATGGGCAGCTCTTTCTGCACCGGGCGGGGCAGGGTGCGCAGCTTCACGGTGTGGCCCGTGCCGCTCTTTGTCTCCAGCGCCTCGCCACGCCACAGCCGGCGCACGTCTTCAATCTGCTGGAACATGATGCGCTTGCGGTCCGGGAAGGTCTCCGGACGCAGCGCGAAGTCGTTGGGCTGCCAGCCCGCGGCGAACGAAATGCCCACGCGGCCGTGGGAGATGTTGTCCACCACGGACCAGTCCTCGGCGATGCGCAGCGTGGGGTGCAGCGGCGACACGAGGCTGCCGGCGCGGAGCTGCACGTTGCGCGTCACCGCCGCCAGCGCGGCCGACGTCACTGCCGGGTTGGGGAAGAGTCCGCCGAACGCGTGGAAGTGTCGCTCCGGCGTCCACACGGCGCAGAAGCCGTTCGTGTCCGCGAAGCGCGCGCTCTCCATGAGCAGGTCATAGCGGCCCTCAGGACGCTCGCCTTCATCACTGGAGAAGTAGAAGAGGCTGAACTCCATCGCGCGCGAGGCGTGCTTGCCGGCCTGCGCCGCGTCGTGCCGCTCCGCATGCAGCACCACCGTGAAGCCGCGCGTGAGCGTCCAGAGCAGCTCCAGCACGGAGATGTCGAAGTTGAGGCTCGTCACCCCCAGCCAGGTGCCGCGCTCCGTGCCCAGGCGCTCGTCCATGCCAACGCCGAAGTTCACGACGTTGCGGTGTTCAATCATCACCCCCTTGGGCTTGCCCGTGCTGCCCGAGGTGTAGATGACGTAGGCGAGGCTGTCCGGCGTGGCCGGCGGCGTCTGGGCCTCCGGCGCGGCGGCGATGCGCTCCCACTGCTGGTCCACCGCGAGCACGGCCTTCGCCGTGGACGGCACGCGCGACAGCAGCCGCTCCTGGGTGAGCACTAGGTGGCAGCCCGCGTCCTCCTCCATGAACGCGATGCGCTCGGCGGGATAGGCCGGGTCCAACGGCACGTAGCAGCCGCCCGCCTTGTGCGTGGCCAGCACGCCCACCATCATCTCCAGCGAGCGCTCCATGAAGATGCCCACGCGCACGTCGCGACCCACGCCCGCGCCGCGCAGGTGCCGTGCGAGCACCTCGGCGCGCGCGTCCAGCTCGCGGTAGGTCAGCGAGGCGCCCCGGCAGATGAGCGCGGTGTCGTCCGGTGTGCGCCGCGCCTGGGCCTGGAAGAGCGAGGCCAGGGTGGCGTCACGGGGGAAGTCCCGCCGCGTGTCGTTCCACCGGGCCAGCAGCTGGCGCTCCTCCGCGCCCAGCAGGTCATGCTCGCCCACCGCCTTCCCCGGCGCGTCCCGGAGCGAGGCGAGGAACGCGTTGAGCTGCCGCGCCACGTCGTCCACGCGGGCCTTGTCCACGCGCGTGGCATCGAAGTGCACGTGGGCGTGTCGGCCCTGCGCGTCCACGTCAATGACGAGCGCCGCGCCACCCACGGCGGGGTTCGCCGCTCCGATGCGCAGCGCGACGGGATACGCCACTTCGCCGCCGTGGCGCTGGAGGTTGGAGAGCTGGGCGGAGCGGCCCAGGACGTCGCGCGCGAGCACGCCCTTGTCGCGCAGTTGCGTCAGCGCCTTGCGGAAGGCACCCGCGGCCTGCTCCGGCGCATCCTTCATCGGCAGCTCGATGCGCAGCGGGAGCTGCGAGGCGAAGAATCCTTCCACGCCTTCGATGCGGGCGCGCGTGGACGCATCCGCGTAGCCGACGTCGAAGCGGGGCTCGGGGGACAGGCGCGCCAGGAAAGCGATGGCGGTGAAGAGCAGCCGCTCCTCGGGAGGCAGGTCCGTGACCCAGCCAGGGGCAAGGTCGCTGGCCTCGAACTTCAGCGTGTGCGTCCCCATGTCCTTGGAGCTGCCGCCCAGGAAGGACAGGTCCGGTGGCGCGAGCGTCTCCAGGCGACGGAGGAAGAACGACTCCGCCTTGCCCGCCTGCGTGCCCACCTCGGTCAGCCGGGCGCGCAGCTCCGGAGCGGCGGCGGGCAGGACGTCACCCCGGGCAAGCATTCGAGCGCCGAGCACGTCGGCCCACGACAGTGGCGCGCCGCACAGCCCCTTGGGGCCCTTCAGCGTGAGGTCTCCGCCCTGGAGCGCCACCGTCAGCGCGTCACCCTCGATGTCGAGCACGGTGCCCGGGGCGGACTCGGATGCCGGCTCGGAGCGGCGGGCCTCGGAGATGGCGATGGGCCCGTTGCCCAGCCACACCTTCGCGAAGGACAGCGGGTTGGGGTAGCCGCCGTAGTCGAGCGCCGACACCAGCGCGTGCGCCACGTCCACGTCTCCGTGGAGGTCGAGGACGCCCGCGGCCTCCGGACGCTGCGCGAGGCCGAAGTAGCTGCGCTGCGCGAAATCCTGTTCCTTCGCCTCGGACGTGCCCGCGACCAGCTCTTCCGCGAGCTCCGCGAAGGTCTCCATGCCCAGCGTGTAGCAGCGGGCGTTGAGACTGAAGGCCGTCTCACCGGGGGCGATGTCGAAGAGGCGCTGCTTGAGGATGCGGCCCTCGTCCGCGCCCTTCGTCATCTCGTGCCACGTGACGCCGTGCTGAGGCTCCCGGTTCAGCAGCGCCCACGACGTGACATTGAGTCCGGCGTAGCGGGGCAGCGGGCCGTCATGGAAGTTGATGGCCATGCGCCGGGGCAGGCGCAGGATTTCGTCCTTCACCATGCTCAGGTTGACGATGCTGAAGAGCCAGTCGAAGGGCGCCTGGGACAGGAAGGGCAGCACCTGCTCGCCGGGCGGCACGTGGGGCACGCCCTGCTCCTCCGCCCACTTCTGGAGCGCGGGCTCGCGCGTGACGAGCCCGAGAATCCGGACGCCGCGCTCGGTGAGGGCTTGTGCACAGGGAACGACGAGGGTGCCCTCGCCAATGATGAAACAGCTGGGCGACTCCGGAGCCGCGCTCATTCAGTGCCTCCTGCGTTGCTGCGATTCGGGTGTTCCCCGCTCACAAGCCCAGGCCCTGCCGGGCGTCGGCGAGCGCGGGGGGATGCTTCAAAAGCTCGGCGTGACCGATACCGGGGTACGTCTTGAGGGGGACGCGAAGCCCGCGGCTGACGCGCTCGCCCTGGACGGGGGGCAGCGCGCTGTCGGCGCCTCCATGCAGCACGAGTGCGGGCGGGAGTCGCTTGGGTTGCAGCAGCGGCTGGTTGTCGTACCGGTGCCGCCCGACGAGGCTTCCGATGAGCCCCGTGCGCCCCACCTTCATCGCCTGGAACGGCGCGAACAGCACCAGTCTCCGAGCGGGCGTCTCCTGCGCCCGAAGCGCGTGGGCCGCCGCGAGCGCCGACATGGTTCCCATGGAGAAGCCCACGAGGTGGATGTCCTGCGCCGCGGCAGGATGCGTCTCCGTCAGCCAGCGCATGGCGCTCGCGGCGCTGTCACGCAGTGCTTCGGGGGAGGGCTTGCCCGGCGAGCCGTCGAAGCCGGGGGGCGCGATGGCGGCCAGCCCGAGCCCGCGGCCTTCGTCCAGCGAGAGCAGGACGGACTTTGCCTCCGCGAGGTACCCCGGGGTGTTGCCGCCGAAGTACACCAGCCACCGCGTCTCACCCGCGGAGGGCGGCCGCGTCAAGGCGACGAGCCTGGGCGGCGCGTCGGGGCCTGTCACCGTCCATCCATCCGAGGCCAGGCGCGCCCGTTCCTCCGCCGATAGGGGCGCGCCGGTGTAGGGGAACGGGCCCGGGAGATCCGCGTCGTCTCGAGTCAATCCCACCATGAGTATCCCCACCGCCAGCACAGCGGCTGTGACCAGCGGGAAGCGCTGGTTCACCCTGAAGCGCGCCCCTCTCACTTCGTGCCCACCCGGCGCGCCTCGTCACGCGTGCCGCGCTGTGCATCGTCCAAGGCCTCACGGAGCAACCGCCCCAGGACATGGACGTTGGGCTCGCGCACCAGGCTGTCGTGGTCGCCCGGCACCTCGCGGATGTTCAGCGCCGGCACCAGCGGCTCCCAGCCGAGGCTGGTGCCCATGTGCGCGTAGATGGCGTGAATCTCCTGCGCGCGGAACAGCGTCACGGGACCGGCATAGGGGCTGGGGACGTAGCGGCTGGACAGGGCCTGGAAGCGCTCGGTGAGCTGGAGGTTGCGCAGCTCGATGGGCAGCGCTTCGCCCCGCTGCTCGTACCAGCGCAGCTTGAGCTGGCTCAACAGCCGGGTGCCGTCGCGCTCCACCTTGGTGCGCAGCTTCCGGCTGACGTAGCTGGCCGCGCCTTCCCGGCGCAGCTCCCGCAGGCGCTCATTGAGGGACTGGCGCCGCTCCTGGGTGGACGGGTGGAAGGTATCCAGGAACGCGACCAGCGCCACCGGCTCGCCCAGTGCGTGCAGTCGCTGCGCCATTTCGTAGGCGACCACGCCGCCGCCGGAGTAGCCGCCGAGCAGGTAGGGCCCGTGGGGCTGCACCTGGCGGATGCCCTCCAGGTAGATGGACGCCATCTCCTCGATGCTGTCGGCCGGAGGCAGCTTGCCGTCCACGCCACGCGCCTGGAGCCCGTAGAAGGGCTGCTCCTTGCCGAGCGTCTGCGCCAGCTCGCGGAAGTTGAGGACGTTGCCGCCCGCGCCGTGCACGCAGAAGAAGGGCAGGGCATTGCCGCCCTTCTGGATGGTGACCAGCGGAGACCATGCCTTCGGCGTCGCCTTGACGCCTGGGGCTTGCGCGGCTGGCGTCGCGTCACCCGGAGCGGCGTCTGGCGTGAAGGGAATCCCGGCGGCCTCACGCACCAGCGCGGCGCACTGCTCCAGCGTGGGGGCCTCGAACAGCGTGGCCAGCGTCAGGTCCGCGCCCAGCGTCTTCTTGATGCGCGCGAACAGGCGCACCGCGATGAGCGAGTGTCCGCCCAGCTCGAAGAAGTTGTCCTTGAGCCCCACCTTCGGCGCACCGAGCAACTGCTGCCACAGCTCCGCCAGCTTGCGCTCCACGTCGTCGCGCGGTGCGTCCGCGGCCGCCACACCGGACGGCGCGCCTGGCTGGGCCGTGGCCGCCGCCGCCGCGGGCTTCGCCTCCTGCTTCGGGCGCATGCGGGCCGCGAGGGTGTGCAGGTCCATGGAGCTGACGAAGAGCGCGGGCGTGTCCTTGAGGGCCAGCGCGCGCAGGAAGGCGTCCTGGCCTTCCGCCGGCTTGATGCCCAAAGGCAGCCAGCTCTCCAGCAGTGAGCCCTTCTTCTGCGGCGAGCGGCCGAAACGCCGCGCCTCGACGGACGCGACGAGGTAGCCCTCGATGGCGCAGAAGACATTCCCGTCCGTGTCGGTGAGCGTGACGTCGAGCAGCGCGCCGCGGCCTTCCTCCTGGCGCACCCGGACGTGGCTCAGCGCCACCTGGGGCCAGGGGCCCCAGACCTGGAGCTGCCGGTAGGAGACGGGCACGTGCAGCTTCCCCGGCTGTCCCGCGTCGGGGAGCAGGGAGAAGGCAAAGCCGGAGGCGATGTCCAGCAGCCCGGGCGGAATCCCGTACGTCGACAGGTCCTCGCGGTAGGCAGCGGGCAGCTCCAGACGGCCCAGGGCCTCGGACGTGCCGAAGCCTGCGCTGCGCAGCACCTTCCAGCGCGGACCGAACGCGATGAGCGCGTCCTGCGGCAGGGTCTGCTCGCCCTCGCCGAAGGTCAGCGGCCGCTCACCGCAGCGGGCTTTCGCCGCGGGCACGTTCAGCGCCGCGGGACGCTGGCCCGTGGCCTGGTGGAGCCGCGCGGTGGCGTGCTCCGTCCAGGCGTTTCCGGCCGCGCGGCTGCGCACGCGGAAGGTGAAGCCGTCGCCCTCCGGCGCCAGCCCGATCTCCACCTCCCGTACCTCGCCGTCCGGGACGTCCAGCGGTGACACCAGCGAGAGCTGCGACAACTCCAGCGGCTCGCCAGGACGCGCCAGCGCCCAGGCGGCGCGGGCCAGCTCGACATAGGCCGTGCCGGGGAGGACGGGGCCTCCGCCGCGCATGCGGTGCTCATCCAGCACCCAGTGGGCCTTCGCGTCGTAGATGGCGCGGAAGACGTGGTGCCCTTCAGGGGACTCCACGCGCCGCTGGAGCAGCGGATGGCTGACGGACTCACCGGGCGGCAACTGTGGCGCGAGCTGCGCCGCGGCCATGCCGACCTCCTGCCAGACACCCCAGCCCAGCGCGAGCGCACGCTTCGCGATGCCCGTGGCCTCCAGCCGCGTCGCCTGTGCCAGCAGGTACGCGTTGGCGGCGACGTAGTCCACCTGTCCCGGAGGCCCGAGCCACGCGCTCGTCGACGCGAAGCTGACGAAGAAGTCCAGGGCCGCGCCTTGCAGCGCCTCTTCCAGCGAGAGCGCGCCCAGTGCCTTGGGCGCGAGCACCCGCAGGGCCGAGTCGCGCGTCTTCGCCTCCAGCGGCCCGTCCTCAAGCGTGCCCGCCGCGTGCACCACGCCGTGCAAGGCGCCGAAGCGCTCCCGCACCTGGGCGATGGCCGCGCGCAGTTGGCCAGCGTCCGTGGTGTCCGCCTTGAGCAGCAGCACCTGCGCGCCAAGGCCTTCCAACGTGCGCTGAAGCTCCGCGTGCGACGCACTGGCCGCCGACCGCGACACCAGCGCGAGCCGGGCCTTCACCTTGCGAGCGAAGAGCTCGGCGAGCGTGCGGCCGATGCCGCCCAGGCCGCCCGTGATGAGGTAGACGCCCTGCTCACGCAGCGGTGTCGGGCCCTCGTCCAGCGCCGTCCGCTCCACCACCTGCACCAGCCGGCGTCCACCGCGCAGCGCCACCGGAGCCTCGACGTCCGGGCGCAGCAGCTCGTCCGCGAGCTCTCGCGCCTGCCCCATCACGTTGACCACCAACTGCAGGTCCACCACGCGGGCCTTGAGCTCGGGAAGTTCCTTCGGACCCACGAGCAGCGGACCGAAGCTGAGCGCCTGCTCGGGGCTCGTGGCGTGCCCCTCGGCGGGCAGGGCCTCCTGGGTCACCCGCATGTAGCGCAGGCCCGGAGGCAGCGACTCGGAGGTCAGGGACTGCATCAGCGCCAGCGGCGTGAGGAAGTACCGCGACACCGCGCGTTCCCAACCCAGCGGGGCCATGTCCCGGCCGGTGATGTCCACGATGCGAGGTGGCACGCGCCCCTCGGCGCCCAGCGCATCCCAGAGCGCCTCCCAGTCCTCGCGCGCGTCGAACCGCAGGGTGAAGTGCCCCTCGTCCGCGCGGCCAAAGGCATCGCCCGGAAGCACGCGCATCACCTGGGCGCCGCGCGCCGACAGCTCGCGAGCCAGCTCGCTGAGCAGCAGGTGCTGCTCGCCCACGAGGAGCCAGCGCTCGTTCTCCGTTGGTGCCTCCGGCGCCGCGCCGGCCTGCTCGCGGAAGCGCGGCACGTAGCCCCAGCGCGACACGTTCTCTTCACGCACCAGCGGGCGCTCACCCTCGCGCCGAGCCATGAAGGTGCCGCTGCCCGGCTCCACCCAGTGGCGCTCGCGCTCGAAGGCATACGTGGGCAGCGCCACGCGGCGCCGCTTCTGGCCGTCGAAGAGCGCGGCGGCGTCCAGGTCCACGCCCGCGGCCCAGAGGCGGCCGAGCGCGAGCTGGAAGAACGCCAGGTCCGCCACGGTGTCGTTGGGGTGCCGCAGCGACGGCACCAACTGCTCGGCCTGCGGCTTCTCCACCTGGGCGCGCAGCAGTTGCGTCAGCGTCTGGCCGGGGCCGACCTCCAGGTAGACGCGCGCCTTGTCCGCCAGGAGCACGCCCGCGCCCTCGGCGAAGCGCACCGGCTGGCGCAGGTGCCGCACCCAGTAGTCGGGCGACGTGGCCTCCTCCGGCGTCACCCAGGTCCCGGTGACGTTGGAGATCCACGGGCCGGTGGGCTTGGAGAAGCGCACCGTGCCCAGGAACTCACGGAAGGGCGCGAGGATGGGCTCCAGCATGCGTGAGTGCGCGGCCACGCGGATGTGCAGCCGCCGCGCCTCCACCTCGCGAGCCTTGAGCTGCGCCTCCAGCGCCTCGATGGCGGCCACTTCACCGGAGACGAGGCACAGCCCCGGCGCGTTGTGCGCGCCCAGGTCCAGGCCCTCGCCCAGCAGCGGCTTCAGCTCCGCCTCGGGCATCTCCACGCTGAGCATCGCGCCGGCGGGGAGCTGGTCGAAGAGGCGGCCACGGCAGGCGACGATGCCCAGCGCGTCCTTCACCGAGAACACGCCGTTGAGCTGCGCGCAGGCGTACTCGCCCATGCTGTGGCCCATGCAGGACTGCGGCGTCAGGCCCCGCGCCTTCCACAGCGCGGCGAGCGACAGCTCCACGGACAGCAGCGCTGGCAGCGCGTACGTGGCCTGCTCCAACTGGGCGCGGGCCTCCTTCTCGGCGCCGGCCTCCGGGAAGAGCAGGGGCCGCAGCTTCAACGACTGGTGCTGTTCGAGCAGCGACAGGCACTCATCCAGCGCGCGGCGGAACACAGGCTCCTGCTCGTAGAGACCCTTCGCCATGCCCGGGTACTGCGCGCCGCCGCCCGGGAAGAGGAAGACGACGGAGCGGCCCTCCGCCTCCGTCTGTGCCTGGGCCGTCCGTGCGGCCTCTGGCTGCGACAGCAGGCGCACGGCGTCCTCGCGGGACGATGCCACCACGGCGCGGCGATGCGCGAAGCGGCGGCGGCCCTCAAGCAGGGTGTACGAGGTGTCACCCAGGTTGGGCGCGTCGGCTTCACCCAGCCGCTGAGCCAGCCGCTGCGCGGCGCGCTCCAGGGCGGCGGGGGTGCGCGCGGACAGCCACAGCGTCTCGAAGGGACGCGCAGCGGACGTCTGCGGCTGCGCGGGCGCCTCCTCCAGGATGACGTGCGCGTTGGTGCCACCCACGCCCAGCGAGTTCACCGACGCCCGGCGTGGCCGGCCCTTGGCGGCGGGCCAGTCGCGCAGCGCGGCGTTCACGCTGAAGGGCGAGCGCGCGAAGTCGATCTGTGGGTTGGGCTTCTCGAAGTGCAGCGTGGGCGCCATCTGCTTGTGGCGCAGCATCTGGACGACCTTGACGAAGCTCGCCACGCCCGCGGCCGTGTCCAGGTGGCCGATGTTCGTCTTCACCGAGCCGATGCGGCAGAACCCGCTCTTCTGCGTCTGCGTACGGAAGGCCTGGGTGAGGGCGGTGATTTCAATCGGGTCGCCCACCGGCGTGCCGGTGCCGTGGCACTCGATGTAGTCGATGGAGTCGGCGCTGATGCCGGAGACGTTGAGCGCCTCCACGACGGCGTCCGCCTGCCCGTCCACGGACGGCGCCAGGTAGCCCACCTTGCGCGCGCCGTCATTGTTCACCGCGCTGCCCTTCACCACCGCGTAGATGGTGTCGCCATCCGCCAGCGCGTCCTCCAGGCGGCGCAGCACGATGACGCCCGCGCCACTGCCGAAGAGCGTGCCCTGGGAGCGGTGGTCGAACGCGCGGCAGTGCCCGTCCGGTGAGAGGATTTCTCCCTCCTGGTACAGGTAGCCACGGTAGTGCGGCAACTCCAGCGTGACGCCGCCCGCCAGCGCCAGGTCGCACTCGCGCGCCAGCAAGCTCTGGCAGGCGGAGTGGATGGCGACGAGAGACGTGGAGCACGCCGTCTGCACGTTGAGGCTGGGCCCGCGCAGGTCCAGGCAATACGAGACACGGGTGGTGAGGAAGTCCTTGTCGTTGCCCGTGTGCCGCACGAGGAACAGCCCCACCTGTTCCATCAGCTGCGGGTTGGTGAAGAGGTTGTAGGGCATGTACGCGTTCATGCCCGAGCCGCCGAACACGCCGACGGGCCCCTTGAATCGCTCCGGCGGATGGCCGCTGTGCTCCAGCGCTTCCCAGCACACTTCCAGGAAGTGGCGGTGCTGCGGGTCCATGAGGGACGCCTCGCGCGCGCTGAAGCCGAAGAAGCCCGCGTCGAAGTCCTCCAGGCCCTCGTACACCATCCCCGACTTCACGTAGTTCGGGTCCTGGAGCAGCGCCGGGTCCACGCCCGCGCTCAGGAGCTGCGCGTCACTGAAGTGCGTGACGGACTCGACGCCGTCGCGCACGCGGCGCCAGAACGTGTCCACATCGCGCGCTCCAGGCAGTCGCGCGGCCATCCCCACCACCGCGATGTCTGGCGAATCCGCAAGCCCTTCAACGTCTTCCGTCATGACAGTAGTCCTGAAAAGTACCGCTTCCAGCAGTTCAAATCAGCACAGTTTGAGGAGGGTCGAACCCGCCCCAGCTTTGGAACCGGCGTACCTAGGTCTGTCATGACATCCCCCCGCTGCGTTCAGCCTACTCGTGTGTGGCATTGAGCCCGAATATCTGGCGCAGCCGTCCGAGTATACGGCCGACCTCGGCGGGAATGGCGTCGTTGCTCGTTCCGCTCGCTTCGGCCACCGCGCGCAGCTGGGTCCGCCGCTGGGCAAGCATGGAGGAGAGCTGCCGGGCCAGGCCGGGATACTCCGTGAAGAGGCGGGCGAAGGTGGGACGGTCCACTTCGAGGAGCAATGAATCCTCCACGGCCACCACCGTGGCCGAACGGCGCTCTCCCGTCAGCAGGCACATCTCTCCGAAGTAGCTGCCCCGACCCAGGCGGGTGACTTCTGACTGGGACTTCCCCGTGCGCACGCTCACCTCTCCGGAGGCGAGCACGTAGAAGGTCCGGCCCTCGTCGCCCTCCTGGATGATGCGCTCGCCGGCGCCGAAGCGGCGCACCAGCGACTCCTGGCGCAGCCGGTCCAGCTCCTCCGTATCCAGGGACTGGAAGAGGTCCACGGCGCCCAGGAGGCTGCGGATGGTGTCCTCCGACAGCTCCGTGCGCGCCAGCTCCTGCCGCACGTGCACCGTGCGCTGGGCGTAGGGAATCTCGATGTTCGCCCGGCGCAGCCGGTACCACAGGCGGGTGTGGAGGTCCTCTTTCACCGCGTCGGCCAGGCCGTAATCGCCGATGAAGAACCGCACCATGTAGCGGATGGCGGAATCCTCGTAGCTCAGCGTGCGAGCGATGGGAGACGGCTCCGGGAGGATGAGGGGGGTCTCCCGCATCGTCTCCAGCAGCGCGTGCTTGACCTGGTTGGGCGCGGCGTCCCGTGACAGGCGGAACTCCACGTCGATGCCGACGGGGTTGGGGTCCTGGGTGAAGTTGAGGACCAGCTCCTTGGCCACCATGCTGTTGGGCAGCGTGATGACCTCGCGGCGGAAGTTGGCCAGCCGGATGGAGCGCCAGCCAATGAAGACCACGCGTCCGGTGTGTGTGCCGATGCGGATGAAGTGGCCGACCTCGAATGGGCGGTCCAGTTGGAGGGACAGGCCCGCGAAGAGGTTGCCCAGCGTCTCCTGGAGCGCCAGACCGATGACCACCGACAGCACCGCGGACGTGGCCACCAGGCCCGCCAGGTCCACGTTGAACTGGGTGCGCAGGAGCGGCAGCACCGCCAGTGGGTACAGCGTGAAGTCGATGACGTTGCGCAGGATTTTCGGCGTGCCCACCGCCGGTGCGCGCAGCCGGATCACCTTCAGTGCCAGGGCCACGCTGGCGCGGATGCCACCGAAGGTGAACATCAGCATCCAGCCGACCTGGAGCGTCTTCTTGAGGCCTTCGGGGGCGGTCGCCGGCAAGGCCCACGTCGCCAGCCGGAGCACGATGAACGCGATGAGGAGCCGGATGGCGCTCTTCAAATCCTGCCGAAGGTCGGTGTCATGGGCGGCGGCGCGCACCCCCATCAGCACGACGATGAGCAGCGCACCCACGGCCAGGGACAGGTTGCTCTGAAGGAAGGGCAGCAAGGCGGGGGGAATGTCTCCCGCCATCTCCATGGGGGTCAAGGCGGCCGTTGACGCGTGCCGCGTGAGCGGGGATACACGCGCCATGACGCTCGCAACGGTACTGGGACAGCCTCGCGCGGTGGACGCCCTCCTGGCGGCCCTGCGCAGCGGCGCGGTCCACCACGCGTACCTCTTCGCCGGGCCGGAAGGGGTGGGCAAGGAGCTGGCGGCCGTCGGGCTGGCCCAGGCCCTCACGTGCCCCGAGCAGCCAGACGTGGGCTGCGGTGCCTGCGCGAGCTGCCAGCGGGTGGAGAAGGGCCTCCACCCGGACGTCACCTGGGTGATGCCAGACGATGAACGGGTGTCCCGAGGACTGGCGGGCCGGTCCGACTTCACTGGGACACCTAGTCGGGAGCTGCGGGTGGAGCAGGTGCGCCAGCTTCAGGAGCGCATCGCCCTGCGCGGCCTGGAGTCGCGCCGCAAGGTGGCGCTCATCGTCTCCGCCCAGACGATGAACGTGCAGGCGCAGAACGCGTTCCTCAAGACGCTGGAGGAGCCGCCCTCGGACACCACGCTCATCCTGGTGGCCAGCGCGATTGATCGCCTGTTGCCCACCATTCGCAGCCGGTGCGGAAAGGTGCACTTCGGCCCGCTGCCGGTGGACCTGGTGGCCCAGCGCGTGGCGGAGGCGCGCAAGCTGGACGCGGAGACGGCCATGCTCGCGGCCGTCATGGCGGGCGGCAGCCTGGGCCGGGCCATGGCGCTGGACGTGGACGCGCTGTCGCGGCGCAAGGACATCGTCACCGCCTTCGAGACCCTGCGCGGCGAGGACGCCGTCGGCCTGCTGCGCTTCGCGGAGGCCCATGGCGGCTCGCGCGAGGAGGCGGAGAGCACCCTGGAGCTGCTGGCGCTGTGGACGCGCGACGTGGCGCTGGTGAAGTCAGGCCTGGAGTCGGGGCTGGCCAACCGCGACCTGGCGGAGCTGGCCCGGCAGGTCGCGGCCTGTACGTCCGACATCCTCCTGCACCGCCGGCATTCGCTGCTGGATGCGGCGCGGGCGGCCATTGCCCGGAATGGTGCGCCCCGGCTCCAGTTGGAGCGGATGCTCATCGACCTGTTCACGGAGACGTCGCGATGAGCGCCAGTGACCTGGATGACGTGCTGGCCAGTGTGAAGGGGGGCAAGGTCGCCCCGGTGTACCTGTTGGTGGGCGAGGAGTTCCTGGTCCGCAAGGGCGCTGACGAGCTGGTGAAGCTGCTCGTCCCCGACGCGGCGATGGGCCTCAACCTGGCCGTGTTGGACGCGGGCAGCCCGCGCGAGGTGGCGCAGGAGTTGGCTACGCTGCCGCTGTTCCCCGGCCGCAAGGTGGTGCTGGTCCGCGACCCGGAGTTCCTGGCGCCCAAGAAGGGGCGGGGGGACGCGCTGGGCAAGGCACGCGAGGCGTGGAAGGCGGGCAAGCGGAAGGAAGGCGCGCGGCGACTGTTGGCGCTGGCGGCCCGCGCGGGCTGGGGCGTGGACCAGTTGGACCCGAGCACGCCCGGGGCGCCGTCGGTGGAGAAGTGGAGGGACGAGCTCAACGTCGAGCTGGCCGACGTGGACGTGGCCTTCCTCAAGGAGGCGGCCGCCTTCTGCCGCGAGGAGCGTATCTCCGCGCCGGAGGGGGATGCCTCCGCGCTGCTGGACCTCATCCAGAAGGGCGTGCCGGCGGGCCATGCGCTGGTGCTGGCCGCGTCCGACATGGACGCCAAGAATCCGCTGGTGAAGCTGGCCCACGACAAGGGCTACGTCGTCGAGCGGAAGGTGGCGGCGCGTCACAAGGACCTGGACCTGACCGACATCGCCAAGGAGTTCCTGGCGCCCTTCAAGAAGAAGCTGGGGCCTGGCGCGCTGGACGAACTCAAGGAGCGCATCGGCGGGAACATCCGTCTGCTTCAGTCGGAGCTGGAGAAGCTGGCCACGTATTCGGAAGGGCCCGCCATTGAACGGGCGGACGTGGCCGCGCTGGTCCACCACGCGCGCGAGGAGGAGTTCTTCGAGCTGTCCGAGGCGCTCCAGAAGCGCGACTTCGGCGGGGCGCTGTCCTACGCGGATGACGCCATGGGGCAGGGGACGCACGCGTTGCAGTTGCTGGGCGCGGTGGCCTCCATCGTCCGGAGCCTGCTGGAGAGCCATGAGTGGCTGTGGCGCTATTCGGGAGGCAATCCGCCTCGCACCGCGAAGGACGTGGAGGCGCGCGTCTTCCCCCGGCTGGAAGCGGAGCTGAAGGGCAGCAAGCGGAAGATGCCCAACGCGTGGGCGCTCACGTTCAGCATGAAGGCCGCGGCGGGCTATGAGCGGCGGGAGTTGCTGGGCGCGCTGGTGGCCTGCGCCGAAGCGGACCTGGCGCTGAAGTCGTCGGCGAACGGCCGGTTGGTCATCGAGCGGCTGCTGGCCACGGTGTGTGTGCGCCAGCACGGCGCGGGTTACTAGAGGAGGCGCATATGGCGGACAAGCGTCGTTTCGACCTCTTCGCGGACTTCCTGGTGGAGCGCTTCAACGCGCCGCGCGTCTTCGACGTGGCGGGCGGGCAGGGAAAGCTCAACGAGGCGCTGACGAAGCGGGGCCGTGCCGTCACCACCTTCGACCTTCGGCACAAGCATCTGCCCGTCACCTACGCCCAGCGCATCTTCACGCTGGAAGAGCCGTGTGAGGCGGAGCTGGTGGTGGGCATGCACCCGGATGGCGCCACCCGCATCATCATCCAGTACGCGGCGGCGCACCGGCTGCCCTTCGCCGTGGTGCCGTGCTGCTCGGACAACGGCATGCCCTACAACCCGTGGATGCGGCACCTGGCCGAGCTGGCTCGCGAGTCAGGCTTCACCACCGTGGAGGAGGTGAAGCTCTCCATGGACGGGCGGGCCCGGGTCATCGTGGGCGAGCATGGCGCCGCTGCGTCTTGAAGGCGTCGGAGTCCCCGCCGACTGTCACTCGGTGGGCCCGGTCAGCAGGCCCGTGACGTCCTTCCACGGGCCCTGGCAGGGCGGCGTGTCCGAGGCGAGGTAGTGCCCGACGCGCCCCGGCGCCAGCGCCACCACGGCGGATGAGCGTGTCCCGTAGAGCGGCGTGTGGATGCAGAGCGCCTGGAGCCGTTGCAGGAAGTCGCGGGGCAGGTCCTCGCCCGCGCCTGGGGGCGGAATCAGCTCCTCCGCGGGAAGGGTCGGGTCCGACAGCACCGCCTTCAAGCCCGCCTCCAGCTCCGGCCAGGGCTTCTTCGCCACCTCGGTCGTCAGCAGGCGGGCCCGCTCCACCTTGGGCAACTCGGGGGCGTTCAGCACGTCATTGGGCAGGACATGTATCCCCAGGGGGACGTCCTCCCGCCGCAGCTGCCGGTCCGTCCTCCGGGCGTACGCCACGCGCAGCCGCTGGGCGTCCCCATAGAGGAGGTTGAAGGGCATGAATTCGTCGCCGGGCAGGGTATCCAGGTATCGGTCCACGCCGTCCACGCTGCCGGCCTGGAGGGCGCGCAGCACCACCTCGCCCCGCGAGCGGGGGGCCGGGCCCTGGCCTCGCTCGCCCCGCTGGTTCGTCAGGCCGACGAACAGCCCTCCGTGGGTTACACCCATCCACGTCCCACCGCGCTCTTCGTCCCGGCCGCCCACGGCGAGCGGGGACTCCAGAAGAACTTGGGGGCCAGTAGCAGGGCGGGCGTAGAACTCGTCCCGGTTGGCCGCGAGCACCAGCGGCCATTCGGGGTGGACGTGGCGCAGGATGATGATGGTGCACATGCGTATCCGGTCGATAACATCTCCGGCTCCGTGGCGCATTCGTGCCCGCGGTCCTCACGCCGTCGATGACCTCGGCCATCCGAGCGGCTAAGGTCCGCCGCCCTCAGGAGAGTCCATGGCTGAGAGAATTCTCGTCACCAGCGCGCTGCCCTACGCGAACGGCCCGGTCCACATCGGCCACGCCGTCGAGTACGTGCAGACCGACATCTACGTTCGTTTCCTCCGCTCGTGCGGCAGGGACGTCGTCTACTTCTGTGCCGATGACACCCACGGCACGCCCATCGAGCTGAACGCGGCGAAGCAGGGCCTCAAGCCCGAGGAGTTCATCGCCCGCTTCCACGAGGAGCACCAGCGGGACTTCCGCGACCTCGATGTCCGCTTCGACTACTTCCACTCCACCAACTCGCCGGAGAACCGCCAGTACGCGGAGCTCATCTACGGGCGGCTGAAGGAGAAGGGCGACATCGAGCGCCGGAACATCGAGCAGACCTACTGCGAGAACGATCGCCGCTTCCTGCCGGACCGCTTCATCAAGGGGACCTGTCCCAACTGCAAGGCGGTCGACCAGTACGGCGACGCCTGCGAGAAGTGCGGCAAGGCCTACGACCCCACGGACCTCATCGACGCGCGCTGTGCCCTGTGTGGCACGCCCCCGGTCCGCAAGCACTCCGAACACCTGTTCTTCAAGCTGTCGCGGCACGCGGACTTCCTCCAGGACGTGCTGCGCAAGCCGGGCTTCCTCCACCCGGGCCTGGCGACGCAGCTCCAAGGCTTCTTCGAGAAGGGCCTTGCGGACTGGGACATCAGCCGTGACGGGCCGTACTTCGGCTTCGCCATTCCGGGTGAGACGGACAAGTACTTCTACGTCTGGCTGGATGCGCCCATCGGGTACATCGCCACCACGGAGAAGTGGGCGAAGGAGACGGGCAAGGCGAAGAGCGCGCTGGATTACTGGGCCGCGGACGCCGACACCCGCATCATCCACTTCATCGGCAAGGACATCGTCTACTTCCACGCGTTGTTCTGGCCGGCCGTGCTCAACGTCGCGGGCTTCCACGGCCCCAGCGAAATCAAGGTCCACGGCCACCTCACGGTGAACGGCGAGAAGATGTCGAAGAGCCGCGGCACCATGGTGCCGGTGCGCGACTACCTGGACCAGTTGGACCCCAGCTACTTGCGCTACTTCTACGCGGCCAACCTGGGCCCGGGGGTGGAGGACCTGGACCTCAACCTCAAGGACTTCCGCCAGCGCGTGAATGGCGAGCTGGTCAACAACGTGGGCAACCTGGCCAACCGCGCCCTGTCGCTGCTGGCCGGTCCGCTGGAAAAGCGCCTGGCGCCCGGCCGTGCCGAGGGCCCGGGCCGCGCCCTGGTGGAGGCCGCGCTCGCCCGCGTACCGGAGGTTCGCGACGCGTTTGACAAGCTGGAGTACCGGTCCGCCATCCGCGTCATCACCGAGATTGCCTCGGCCGCCAACGGCTTCCTCCAGACGGCCGCGCCGTGGGCCCAGGTGAAGAAGGACGCGGAGGTCGCTCGCGCGGACCTGTCCGACGCCGCGGACGTGGCCTACCTCCTGGGCGCGCTGCTCGCCCCGGTGACGCCGCGCCTGTCGGAGAAGCTCTTCGCTCAGCTCGGCGCGGAGCCGCTGACGTTCCAGGCCCTGGAGGGCGCGAAGTACCCGCTGTTGGATCGCAGCCGTCCCATCGGCACGCCCGAGCCGCTGCTACCGCGGCTGGAGGAGGAGCGCGTCAACGCCATCATCAAGCTGCCGGAAGGCGCCGTGGCGCCGCAGGCAGCGGAGGCCAGTCCGGCCAAGGGCGCCAAGGCGGAGAAGAAGCCCGCCGAGGCTCCTGCAACCACGCAGGCGGCTCCGAGCGCTGGCGCGGCCGAGTCGTCGGGTGAAATCGAGTACGACGACTTCGCCAAGGTGGTGCTGAAGGCCGGCAAGGTGCTGGCCGCGGAGAAGGTGCAGAAGGCGGACAAGCTGCTCAAGCTCACGGTGGACGTGGGCGAGGGGAGCCCGCGCACCATCGTCTCCGGCATCGCGGAGGCCTTCGCGCCCGAGGCGCTCACCGGGCGCAACGTGGTGGTGGTGGCCAACCTCAAGCCGCGCAAGCTCAAGGGTATCGAGTCACGCGGCATGCTCCTGACGGCGGGGCCGGGCGGCAAGGAGCTGTCGCTGCTCGACCCGGGCGATGTGGCTCCTGGCAGCGAGGTGAAGTGAGGTGACGGACTGGCGTGCCGATCGGGACCGGGCCCTCCTGACGCTGGAGCGCGAGAATCGCCCGGCGTTCAGGACGGAAGCCGCGCTCCGGCTCTATCACCTCGCGTCGGAGGTCCCCGAGCACGCCGCCGAGTTCCTCGAGGCGCTCCCCCGGCTGCTGGCGGATAAGCAGGTGGAGGTGCGCCGCGCGGGGGTGAGCCTGGCCTCCGTGGTGGTGCCTCCGGCGGAGCTGCCGGACCTGCTCATCGCCCGGCTTCGGGACGAGGAGTGGCAGATTCGCCTGGAGGCCACCGGCCGGTTGGCGGATCTGGCCCGGCCGGAGCTGCGTGGGGCGCTGGCCTCCATGCTGGAGGACGGCACCTTCGAGGTCCGCTTCGAAGCGGCACGCGGCATCGCCAGCCTCCATCACGCAGCGGGGCTGGAGGTGTTGCTGGAGGCGCTGGACGCGGACCTGCTGCGCTTCCGGGCCCTGGGAGCGCTGGCGGAGCTGGGGGACGCGCGCGCGCTGCCCCATGTGAAGAAGCTGTTCGGCCGGTGGCTCCTGCCCGCCTTCGACAAGACGCAGGCCGCCGGGGTGCTGGCGAAGCTGGGCGATTCGGACGGCTCGACGTACCTCATCCAGCGGACGGCGAAGAAGCGGTGGAGCCCGGACCGGGCCCTGGCCGTGGAGCTCTGCGGCGAGGTGAAGGTGCCCGGCGCGCTGGAGCGGTTGAAGGAAGTCCTGGACGACGTGAAGGACCCCTGCCGGGGCGCAGCCGCGAGAGGCCTGGGCCGGCTGGGGGATGCGCGGGCGCTGCCCTGGCTGGTCGGGCTGCTCCAGGACGCGCAGGCCTCCGAGGACAGCCGATTGGACGCCGCTGACGGGCTGTGGCGCCTGGGCGGGGCGGAGGCGCGTGAGGTCGTTCGCAACGCGGTGAGTACCTTTCCCTCACCAGAGGCCCGCGCCGAGCTGGAAGAGCTGTTGCAGGAGGAGCCATGAAATTCGTCGACGCCCACTGTCACCTCGAGGTGAAGGACTACCCGGACGTCATGGCCGTGCTCGACGCGGCTCGCGCGGCGGGGTTGGTCCATGCCGTCGTGGTGGGGCAGTTCCACGGCCCGGGCAACTGGGGCAACGCGCTGGAGGTGGCGGCGGCGCACCCGGAGTTCCTGTCGCCCACGTTGGGCATCCACCCGCACGAGGCCGCTCGGGCCACCGAGGAGGACCTGGCCACGCTGGAGCGCACCTGCGCACGTCCCGAGGTCCGGGCGGTGGGGGAGGCGGGCCTGGACTACTACTACGACCACTCACCGCGCGAGGCGCAGGCGGAGGTGTTCCGGCGGCAGTGCGCGCTGGCGCTCCGGCTGGGCAAGCCGCTGGTGGTGCACGTGCGCGACGCGCATGACGACTGTGACGCCATCCTCGGCGAGACGGGCGTAGCGAAGGGCGTCATTCACTGCTTCACCGGCGACACGGACGCGGCGCGGCGCTACCTGGACCGGGGCTTCCTGCTGTCGCTGTCGGGCGTCATCACCTACAAGAAGACGGAGGCGCTCCAGGACGCGGTGCGCTTCGCGCCGTTGGACAGGCTGATGGTGGAGACGGACAGCCCGTACCTGGCGCCGGTGCCGCACCGGGGGCGGAAGAACCAGCCCTCGCACGTGGTGGAGACGGCGAAGAAGGTCGCCGAGCTCAAGGGCGTGACGCTGGAGGAGGTGGCCGCGGTCACCACCGCCAACGCCGCCGCCCTCTTCAACCTCAACCTGCGTTGAGGCCGCCGGCCAGGGCCGCGAGGTCCTGGTCCATCTGCGGCACGTCCAGCAGCAACGCGTCCGGGTCGTACTGAAAGTCCGCCTGCTTCAGCTTCAGCAGCGCCTGTAGCGCGGGCTCTCCTGAGTGACCACCGAAGGACGCGAAGACGACGCGGCCCCGCTCCAGGTGCAGGTAGCCCTCCAGCGTGTGCTGGCGCAGGTTGAGCCGGCCGCTCTTGTGGCCTCCGCCCAGCGTGCGCAACAGCTCGCGCGGGGGGAGCTCGTCGAAGCTGCCGCGTACCACGCGCCCTGGGCCGTTGTGCTGGACCCGGTCGTCGTAGAGGGCCTGCACCGTCTTCGCGATGGCGGGCTTGTCCGCGGGCGACAGCACGTCCGTGGCACCCGCCATGAGCAGGCGCTCCCGCGTGGCATTGTCGGGCTCGCCCACCACCGCGATGGGCAGACCCGCCGTCTCCGGCGCCGAGCGGGCCTGCGCCAGCAGGTCCATCACGTCCTGCAGTCCCAGCCGCAGGCTCACCACCAGCACGTCGCAGTCCTGCCGCGCCAGTCCGTCCTGCGCGCCCTCGACGGTGGACAGCGCGTGCGCCACCAGGCCCTGTTTCAGCACCGCCTCCAGCAGCTCGCCGCGAGCCGTCTCGTCCGGCTCCACCACGAGCACCTGGCGGCCTTCGCTCTCCAGCCGGTGGCGCAGCAGCTCACCACTCTGGAGCTGGATGACGATGTCCGCCACCACCGGGTCATAGAGCACGCCCGCGTACTTGCGCAGGTGCTCCAGGGCCTGCTCCTTGGGCAGCACGCGGCCCAGGGCATTGCCCGGGTTCTTCGTCAGCTCCAGGAAGCTGTCCACCGCGGCGAGGATGCGCGCGCCCAGGGTGATGTCCTCGCCCTTGGCGCCCTGGGGCGTGCCGGAGCCGTCCCAGGCTTCGTACATCTGCGCGAGGATGGTGTTCGTCTGCGCGGGCAGGTGCACCGTCTCGAACATGCGGGTGGGGATGCGGCAGGCCTGCTTCGCCTGCGCCTTCCACTCCGGGTTGACGGCGTTGCTCGCCAGCGAGAAGTGCCGCTCCGCCGGCTTGCCCAGGTCGTGCAGGTAGGCGGCGATGGCCAGCGCGGCCAGTTCCTTGTGGGGCATGCCCATGCGCTGGCCCACGATGCCGGCCTGTCGCGCCAACTGCGCGGAGTGCCCGCGGTGGCGCTGGCGGTCCTGCTCCAGCAGGCCGACCATGATGCCCAGCGTCTCCACGTAGTCGCTGTCGCTCACCAGCCCGCGCGGCCCGCCGGGCTCGCGCCGCTGGGTGGACGGGCGGACCGCGGGGGTGCCGGTGCTGCTGCCGCGTTGCAGCCGCATCCGCGCGTCCGTCTCCACGCGGAAGTTGAGGCTGAGTCCGCCACGGTTGCCCGCGCCCGTCCCGGTGCCGCTGCCCGCGTAGGTGCGTCCGTGCTCCGGGGCGCCCGTGCGGGACGGCGCGGCCGGGGCCTGGCCCTGGGCGTTGGCGCCTTCCAGCAGCGCGGCGAAGGCGGTGGGATCGCCGTAGTAGTGCTTGCGGATGGCGGCGGAGATGGCGCTGCGCAGGCCCACGTACGCGTAGACCTCCGACATGCCCGTGACGAGGGCAATCTCGTCCATCAGCGACTTGTTCTGCGGCTCGGCGGCGACCACGGAGAGCAGCTTGCGCTCCGGGTCCACCGCCAGCGGCAGCACGTTCTGCGCCTCGGCCAGGCGCACCGGAAGCCGGTCCAGCACCTCGGTGGCGATGCGCGCCTTCGCCAGCTTGTCCGCGCTGACGAAGCGCGTCTGGAACTCCGCCGCCAGGAAGCGCAGCAGCGCCGCTTCCTGGAGCAGTCCCAGCTCCACCAGACAATCACCGACCTTGTGGCCGGTGATTTTCTGGTGCTCCAGGGCCTGTTCCACGGCCCCGGCGTTGACGAGTCCCGCCTCGATGAGGCGCTCTCCCAACCTCTTCACCATGTGCTGCCTCAGCTCTCCGAGGAACCCTCACCGCCCTTGTTGCCGGAATCGGACGGTAACGACGTCAGCGCGCTGAACGGCTTGAAGGTCAGCTCCTTGGGCAGCGAGCTCGCGTCACGCGGCGGACGCTCCTCGCGGGGCGGACGGGGCGGACGCTCCTCACGCGGACGCTCTTCACGCGCGCGCTCCTCGCGGGGCGGACGCTCCTTGCGGGGCGGGCGCTGGGCCTGCTCCTGCTGCGGGGCGCCCTCGGCCGGGGTGCCCGGCTGCTGCGGCTTCTCCGCCCGGGCCTTGCGCTTCTCCTCGCGGCCCTTGCGGCGGCCCCCCCCCTCCACCGGGGCGCGGCCCCGCGAAGTGGGCGAGGGGCCCTTCCACAGCTGGCGCTCGTAGGGGCGCACCACGTCCGTCCACTTGTCGTGCGAGTCGCGCTGCATGGCCTCCAGCCACGAGGCGATGCGCGCGTCCAGCGACTCCAGCGAGTGGATGATCTGCGCTTCCAGCGTCACCGGTGACTTCGGGCTGCCGTGCTGCGTGTCGCCGTGCTGGGAGATGACCAGGTGCGTGAGGTGCTGCTCCAGGAGCGGCGGGAAGCCGGGGATGGCCAGCGCCTTCTCGCGCAGCTTCTGCGCCGTCAGGACGAGGTTGCCCACCAGCCGGCCCTCGTCGGAGGACTCGGAGGCGTCCGCCGCCTTCAGCACCTGCTGCAGCAGCGCGCCGGCCAGCAGCAGGTCGCGGTCCGCCATGGGGTACTGGTCCGCCACGCGGAGCGTCAGCCGCATCACCGACAGGATGTGCTCCGCCAGTCCGCCACGCCACGCGTGGTGCGTGCCCCGGGCGCCCTGGGCCACCGGCAGGCCGGCCGCAATCTTCGGGTCGTCCAGGAAGGCCAGCAGCAGCTGCTTCACGAAGGTGTCGCCGATGCGCTCGGTGACCATCTCCCGGATGAGGCCGGCGGCGCGCGCGCCACCCGGGCCCTCGTTGCCGCGGGCCTCGCCCTTGTCGGCCTTCTCGGGCTTCTCAGCCTTGGCTTCCGGGGCGGCCTTGGCCTCCGGCGCGGGCTTCGCCTCGGCGGCGGGCGGGGCCGGGGGCGGCTCGAACTCCTTGGGGTCCAGGGGCTCGGGGTCCAGGCGCTCCAGGGCCTCGACGACGACCTGGGTGCGGCCGTGGAACTGGATGACGTTGCCCTGGACGAGCACGAAGTCGCCCGGCTGGAAGACGGGCTCGAGCGCGTCGACCTTGTCGAAGACGCGCGCGTCCACCTCGCCACTCTTGTCGACGAGCGTGGCGGCGACGAACACCTTGCCACTGCGGGCGGTCACCTTCTCCTTCTTGGTGACGCGGAAGACGGTATGGACGCGGTCCTTCTCCCGCAGGTCGGCCGCATACACCTTGCGGACGGTCTCCACGGAACCTTCCTGGGCGGGGGGCGCGGACTCGGGCACGTTTTCGTTGGTCATTGCGGCGGCGGACACTAGCACTCCATCGGCCGCGCGGGTGGACGGCTTCAGCTGACTTCCAACGCCATCGCGTGGAGGTGCTCGGCCCCATGGGACCCGGCCAGGGTCGGGTGGTCCGGCGGCAGGCCAGGGCGGGACAGCCGGGTGGCGATCCGGGCCTCGCCCTCGCAGGCGGTGGCCACCAGGTCGTCAAAGCCCTCCTGGGGGAGGGGTGGATGGTACCCGGTGACCATCAACCAGCCACCGTGGCGCGTCCTGCGAAGCGCGTGACGCAGCAACTCCACGAATTCCTCGTCGGTCGCCACGGCCGGTGTGTCCAGCAGGACCAGGTCGAAGGTGTCTCGCACCGCACGGAGGACCTGGAGGGGCTTGCCCGTCTCCACCATCACCCGGCCCAGCAGGCCGTTGGCCTCCGCGTTCTCACGCGCCAGGTCCGCGGCGTCCGCGTCGGCGTCGAAGGCGAGGATGTGCCGGGCCCCGTGCACCCCCGCGTGGACGAAGAGCCCTCCCACGTTGCAACTGGCGTCCAGCACGCGCGAGCCCTGGGCCATGCGGGCAACGAAGCGGCGGACCTCGCGCTGGTCATACGCGTAGCCCGTGCCCTGGCCGTACGTGAGGTCCACGGTGAAGCGGGCCCCCATCTCCAGGAGCCGGCACCAGCGGGGTGGGGTGCCGTACAGGACATGGGGGCGCTGCGTGGGCAGGCCCAGCGCTTTGCGGCGAAAGGTGTCGTTGCGCAGCAGCACCGCGCCCGCGCCCGCCACCTCCACCAGCGCGCGCGTCAGCTCCTCATGGCGCGCGTCCATGGCACGGGTGAGCGTCTGCACCACGAAGTGTGTGTCGTAGCGGTCCACGATGAGGCCGGGCAGGCCGTCCCCGTCATCGTTGACGACGCGGCAGAAGCGCGGGTCGTCCACCAGCCGGGCCCGCCGCTCGAAGGCGTGGCGGAGATGGCGCGGGATGAGTCCCTCCACCGCCTCGTCCGGCTGGCCGAGCCGCCGCACCGCGTAGGGCGCCTCTAAATCCACGTCTCCCAGGCCCAGCACCGAGCCGTCCTCGTCCCGAAGCTGTACGGGCTCTCCGGGCTGTGGCGTGCCTTCCATGGAGACGATGTCTTCCCGGCGCAGCCATGGCGCGCCATGGCGCAGTCGGCGGGCGGCGTCGCGGGACAGATAGGTGCTGAGCACGATGGGTTCTCCTCTCGCGGCGACCCGAGGGCACCGGCGCCCGGGCGTGCTGCCAGGGGAGAACATGGGGTGCTGGCCTGCGGATGGCTGCCCGTCCCGGAGCGCCACGTCGGGGGGCAGCCGGGCGGGCGGGCCCGCGCGCCGTCGCCCCGTCGCTTCAGCCGCCGTTGGGGGTGCGCTTGAAGGCCTTGGTGGTGACCTGGAAGAGCAGGGTGCTGGCCACCAGCGCCAGGACGATGCCGATGCCACGCAGCCGCAATTCGTCGCGGAACACCAGGGACAGGGCCAGCGCGCTCAGCAGCACCACGGCCGCCACGCGAAGCACCTGTCCCCGCTGCAATGCCCCCGAGCGCGCGGGTTTCGCCTGGGCAAGAACGGGGATGCTCGCCGCCTTGCGCCAGGTGGTGGCGGTCTCCTCCCGGACTTCGTCCTCCGCGTCCACCAGCCCCTGGACGTAGGCCCGCTCCACATCCAGCAGGCTGGGGTAGACCAGCTCGCCCTCCGGCGTCCGCACGACGTATCGCATGCGCCCTCCTCCCGGCCGTCCGTCAGGACAGTTCGGTGGCAATCTGCTCAGCGATGCGCAGTCCATCAACGGCGGACGACACGATGCCGCCCGCGTAGCCGCAGCCCTCGCCCGCCGGGTAGAGGCCCTTCATGGACACCGACTGCAGGTCCTCGCCGCGGGTGATGCGCACCGGTGAGGACGTGCGGCTCTCGATGCCGATGAGCTTGCCCTCCTCGCTGATGAAGCCGCGCATCTTCCGCTCGAAGGTGCGCAGGGCCTGCTTCAGCGACTCGGTGAGCCGCTCCGGGAAGAGTTGGTTGAGGTCCGTGTGCGCCAGGCCGGGACGGTAGCTGGTGCCGCCCGGGTCCTTCTTCACGCGCCCGGCCAGGTAGTCCGGAATCGTCTGGGCCGGCGCGTAGAAGCGGCCTCCGCCCAGCTCATACGCCTTGCTCTCCCAGTGGCGCTGGAACTCCAGGCCCGCCAGCGGCCCGCGGAAGCCTTCGCGCTCGAAGTCCGCCACGGACACGGACACGACGATGCCCGAGTTGGCGTAGCGCGCGTTGCGCCGCGAGTTGCTCATGCCGTTGGTGCACTGGAGCCCGTCCTGCGTGGGCGTGGGCACCACGATGCCGCCGGGGCACATGCAGAACGAGAAGACGCCGCGCACCTCGCCGTCCACCTCCAGGTTCTCCGCCAGCTTGTAGTCCGCCGGGGGCAGGCGCGGATTCTTGGCCGCGTTGCCGTACTGGATGCTGTTGATGAGCGCCTGCGGGTGCTCGGCGCGGAAGCCCAGCGCGAAGGGCTTGGCCTCCACAATCACCCGGCCGTCGGCCGCGAAGCGCTCGTAGAGCTCGCGCGCGGAGTTGCCGGGGGCCAGGATGACGCGGTTGCTCTCCAGCGTGCGTCCGTCGGACAGCTTCACGCCCGCGATGTGGCCGTCCTTGTAGAGCAGGTCGTCCACGCGCGTGCTGAAGTGGACCTCGCAGCCGCCGGCGATGAGCTCCTCGCGCAGCTTCGCCACCGCGCCGGGCAGCAGGTCCGAGCCGATGTGCGGCTTGCCCTCGATGAGGATGTGGTCCGGCGCGCCGTAGCGGGCGAAGGCCTCGATGACCTTGCGCACCATGGGGTGGTTGATGCGCGTGGACAGCTTGCCGTCCGTGTACGCGCCCGCGCCGCCCTCGCCGAAGTTCATGTTGCTTTCGGGGTCCAGCGTCCCGTCGCGCATGAGCTTCGCCACGTCCTTGCGGCGCGACACCACCTCGCGGCCCCGCTCCAGCAGGATGCTGCGAACGCCGCGCTCCAGCAGGCCCAGCGCGGCGAAGAGCCCCGCGGGGCCCGTGCCGATGATGATGGGCCACTGCTCCGGCGCCTTCACCGGGCCCAGCGCTTCGGGAGGAGGGGGCGTCTCACCCACGTCCGGTGGCAGCTTCGCCGGCTTCTTGCCCTGGGCCAGCTCCACCTCCAGCGTGTAGATGTAGCGCGGGCTGCCCTTCTTCCGCGCGTCCAGCACGGAGCGCACCACCCGCACGGACGCGAGGTCGGAGCGGGTGACGCCCAACTTCTCCGCGGCGCGCTGACCGAGCAGCTCCTCTGGCTCGTCCAGCCACAGCCCGATGTTGTTCACCCGATACGCCATCGCATCCGCTCCTGGTGGGGCGCGTATCTCGCCGCCCTGTTGAAAGATTGCAAGCCCTTGAAATCCGGGTGCGAACCGGCTGATGCACCCCCCCACGCCAATCCCCCGTACCGCCGAGGACTGCGCAAGGGCGTTCGCACTGCCCTCCAGGGCCGTTCGGGGCCCTGGTCTACTTCAACCCTTGGGAAATGTTGAGGAATCCGTGAGGAAGAGTACGGCTGGCACGGGGGTTGAAACAGGGCCGTATCGTGATTAGGCGGCGTCGCTCCTTCCCGGCCGCGTTCTTTATGGAGGCACTGACCTTGAGCACCGATCAAAAGGGCACCCGGATCCTGGCGCGCACGTTCTTCAACCAGCTGCGCGCGAGCGGCTACACCCCGCACCAGGTGATTGGCATCGCCACGGAGCTGCTCGAGCTGGTGACGACGGACATCAAGGAAGGCGAGAAGGCGACAGCCGTCCAGGCGGCGCAGGAGCAGGCCCCGGAGCGTCGCCCGCACGCCTGAGGTTCTCAGCGGGTTCTCCCCGCGGGCGCGTGGGCTCCGGACGGGTTTCCGGGGCGCCCGCCCGCGTGTGGAGGCAGCGAGGTGGTGAAAGGACCGGCCTTGGCCGGTCTTTTCGTTTCGGCTGATTGATGAGTCAGGCGCGGGGCGCCCTTTGCTCCCGCCTCCGCTGGTACGCAGCCGCGCCGGCGACAAAGAGCAGACCCGCGGTGAGGGCGCTGAAGACGCTGCTGGCCGTCTGCGTGGCCTGGAGCGCCATCAGCACGCCGCCCGCGGTGAAGGCGGCCACATCCACCCACGCGGGACGGCGCTGCGGCAGCACCAGCACCAGGATGCAGGCGGTCAGCGGCAGACCCAGCGCCACCTGGCGGATGATGGCGTCGGTGCTCGTGCGCACCGTGTCCCAGTTGTGCACCAGGATGGCGGCGAAGATGACCACCGTGCCCAGCGCGAGCACCAGCACGCCCGCGGCGGCCGCGTCCTTGGCCAGCCGGGCCTTCTCGTCGAACTGCTGGACGGCCAGGTCCACCAGGTGCTCCAGCGCGCTGTTGAGGATTTCGGCGAAGAAGATGAGCAGGACGCAGAAGATGAGCGTCACCTTCTCCGCGAGCCCCAGCGGGATGCCGCTGCCCACCAGCCCCACCAGCACGGCGGCGATGAGGTGGACGCGCATGTTGCGCTGGTAGATGACGGTGTGGATGAGCCCCGCCCACGCGTGACCGAACGAGGCGAGCAGCCCCGAACCGTGACGGGGAGGAAAGGACGTGGGTGGCCGGGGAGGTGCGTTCATCGATGGCGAAAGCGCGGGGGAGGCTAACACCCGCGGGACGGATTGCCCCGTCGTCGTGAAGGGGTATGGTCCGCCCCTGTGAATGCCCCTTCCTACCCTCTTCGTGTCCGTCTGGGTGGCGCACTTCTCGCGCTGTTGTTGACTTCCCCCCTGGCCCGCGCCGAGTCCCACGCCGCGCACGACCATGCACTGGATGAAGGGGCGTGTGGCCTGGAGCCGCCGGGCGTGGAGTACGTGCCGATGCCCGGGCCCCGTCCGCATGAGACGCGCCGCCTGTCCGCAGCGGAGCCACCGGTCGTCCGGCGCGAGCTCCGGACGGGGGCTTCCGGGACGAAGGCGGGCGTGCCGCAGACGCGGCAGCGCACGGGCGCGCTCTCCGGAAAGGTGGTGTACCTGAGCCCGGGCCACGGCTTCACGCGCAGTGCGCCGCTGAACCGCTGGGCCACGCAGCGGCCGAACACCTGGGCCGTGGTGGAGGACCTCATCTCCGCCGAGGTCCTCAACCAGTACCTGCTGCCCATGCTGACGGGCGCCGGCGCCACCGTGGTTCCCCTGCGGGAGCCGGACCTCAACGGGCACATGGCCATCGTCGACGACGGGCAGGCCGGCTATTCGGAGGACGGCGACGTCTTCGAGTCCTCCGCTCAGCCCGGCTGGGGCACGCCGCCGAAACCCATGGGCAACGGGGTGGAGCCCTTCTCGCTGGGCACGACGCGGGTGATGGCCTCCGCGCGCAGCGCCACCGCGAGCGCGACGTGGACGCCGGAGATTCCCGCGGAGGGCAGCTACCACGTCTACGTCTCCTACTCGGCCGACCCCACGCGCGCGCCGGACGCGCACTACGTGGTGAAGCACGCGGGCGGTGAGAGCCACTTCCGCGTCAACCAGCGCCGTCACGGCGGGACGTGGGTGCTGCTGGGGCGCTTCTATTTCAAGGCGGGGCAGCACCCGGATTCCGGCGCGGTGGTGGCGCTGAACGACACCGCGGAGGGCGGCACGCTGTCGCTGGACGCGGTGCGCTTCGGCGGTGGCAGCGGCGTCATCGGTGACGCGGCGATGGCGCCCCTGGCGCGGCCCCGCTACGAGGAGTCCGCGCGCTATCACGTGCAGTTCAGCGGCGCGCCCCTCACGGTGTACGCGCCCACGGGGGCCAACGCGCTGACCAACGAGCGCAACGCGGACGTCACCGCCCGTCCGCGCTTCGCCGCGTGGCTGCACGAGGAGGGCGAGGACGCGGTGTACGTGGCGTGGCACACCAACGCGTCCACCACGGGCAACGTGTCGGGGACGGAGGCCTACGTGTACGGGCCCAACCCGGTGGACGGCACGCTCAACTTCACCGGCTTTCCGGGCAGTGACGTGCTGGCGCGGGCGCTGCTGGACGAGCTGGCGCAGGACATGCGCCGCGAGGTGGACCCGAGCTGGCGCGTGCGCAACCTGCGCTCGGCGAACCTGGGCGAGGTGAACCCCACGCACAACAACGAGATGCCGTCCGTGCTGCTGGAGGTCGCCTACCACGACAACGTGACGGATTCGAACCGGCTGAAGGAGCCCGTGTTCCGCCGGGTGGCCGCGCGCGCCATCCTTCAGGGACTCATCAAGTACTACGCGGCCCGGGACAGCGTGCCTGTCGTCCTGCCGCCCGAGGCGCCCGAGGCGGTGGCCGCGCTCAACGGCAGCGGCGGCACGGTGGAGTTCCGCTGGGCGGCGCCGCCGGCCAACCCGGATGAGGCGGGCCGCGACGCGCCCACGGGTTACCGCGTCTACCAGAGCGCGGACGGGTTGGGCTGGGACGACGGTACGGATGCAGTGGGCACGTCCTTCCGCACCACGTTGGTGCCGGGCACCGTGCGCTACTTCCGCGTGGCCGCGTACAACGCGGGCGGAGAGGGCTTCCCGTCCGTCACCGTGGGCGTTCGGACGCCGGGCGGCGCGGAGTCCCCGGTGCTGGTGGTCAACGGCTTCGAGCGGCTGGATGCATCCCAGGCGTGCGCCGAGCCGCTGGACGCCTATGACCTCCATGCGCCTGTCCGCCTGCTGGTGGAGACGATGAACGACGGCACCTACGTGCGCCGCCACGGCGCCGCGCTGGCGCACGCGGGCACCGCCTTCGACAGCGCGACGCGCGCGGCGGTGGCGGCGAACCTGGTGACGGTGGGCGCGCCGTACCGGCTGGTGGACTGGTTCACCGGCCGGGGTGGGGCGGGAG
>NZ_JAAEAH010000227.1 GCF_010998615.1 Myxococcus sp. CA023
GTCGAAGCCAAGGTCGCCTCGAAGCGCGAGGAGGCCAAGGAGGCCGCCAAGCGCGAGGAGGTTTCCAAGCGTGAAGAGGCGTCCAGGCGCGCCGCCGCCGAGAAGGAGGCGGACCGCAAGGACGCGCTGGCTCGGGACACGGCAGCCCGCAAGGTCGCCGAGGACAAGGCCCGCAAGGAAGCGTCCCTGAAGGACGCCGACAAGAAGCATCACGTTCACCCCGGCCAGGTCGCCAAGGCGGACGAGAAGAAGGCCGACCCGAAGGCTGAGGCGAAGGCCAAGGCCGAGGCGAAGGCCCTGGAAGCCAAGGCCGAGGCCAAGGCAGCCGCGAAGGCCGAAGCCACCCAGAAGCTCGCGGAGGCCAAGGCCGCCAAGGAGGCGGCCCAGAAG
>NZ_JAAEAH010000228.1 GCF_010998615.1 Myxococcus sp. CA023
GGTCCATCGGTGGCCGAGCGGAGAGCAGCCGAGCGTGGGCTCGGCTCTACACAGTCAAGGGCGTGCGGACCAACGGTCCGTACCCACCAGGCAGGTTCTGGTGCATGGGGTCAGGTCCCTTTTCCACGGGAAAAGGGATCTGACCCCGAGCCGGTCAATCGCCGTCGGTTTCGTCCGGGTGGGCCTTCCAGTAGCCGGTCGAGCGGATCCAGTCGCGCGGCACGCCCAGGTGGCCTTCGATGAACTTGCGCATCATCCGCGCGCGGCGCGATTCGGTGGCGATCCAGTAGAAGACATCGCCGTCCGGGGCCTCGAAGTCGGTCAGCATGTCTTCCAGCAGCGTGCTGCTGGCCGCCGGGAAGCCGTTGCGCTCCAGCCAGTGGATGCGC
>NZ_JAAEAH010000229.1 GCF_010998615.1 Myxococcus sp. CA023
CGCCGTGACCGCGCAGATGCTGAACGAGCAGCCGCTGGTGAAGCTCGGCACCAGCACCACCACGCGCATGCTGGTGGACGAGTGGCTGCGCCGCGGCCGCGGCCCGCTGCCCCCGCCGGCGATGGAGTTCGACAGTGTCGAGGCCATCAAGGCGATGGTGGCCGCAGGCCTCGGCTGCGCCGTGCTGCCGCGCATGGCGGTGACCGGCGCGGGCCGGCACAAGGACCTCGACATGCGGCCGCTCCAGCCCCGCCTGCGGCGCACGCTGGCGTTCGTGCTGCGGCAGGACAAGCCCGTGAACCGGGGGCTGCAGAAGGTGCTCGAGGCGATCGCCGACGGCGCGCGGGCGTTCAAGTCCAGGGACTGAGAGCGCGGCGGCGTTTTCCACG
>NZ_JAAEAH010000230.1 GCF_010998615.1 Myxococcus sp. CA023
CCAGAGCACGGCGGGCGAGGAATACACGCACGTGCTGCGGCGGCGCTGAACGAACGTGCGCGTGCCGGCAGTGCTGGCACCCGAAAGGTCCACGCGACCGGCGAAGCGGCTCTGCGCAGCGGCGGCGCTGCAAGCAAAAAAGGCGCTCCCGGGAGCGCCTTTTTTGCAGGACCGCGCCAGTCGGGCCGCGGCTCAGATCTCCACGGTCTTGAGGTATTCGCGGAAGGCGGCGCCCACCTGGGGATGCTGCAGCGCGAGTTCCACCGTGGCCTCCAGGAAGCCTTCCTTGCTGCCGCAGTCGTAGCGCTTGCCTTCGTAGCGGAAGGCGTAGACGGCTTCGCGGGCCATGAGGCGCGCGATGGCGTCGGTGAGCTGGATCTCGCCGCCC
>NZ_JAAEAH010000231.1 GCF_010998615.1 Myxococcus sp. CA023
GTGGTGAGCCGCGCGCTCGCCGGCTGACGCGCGCTGCCCGCAGCCTTTCCAGCACCGCACCGCATCGAAAGAAAGACCGAGAGACCCCACCCATGGCACAACGCATCAGCCTGACCCGCTACCTCGTCGAGCAGCAACGCGTCGACGGACTCATCCCCTCGCAGCTGCGGCTGCTGCTCGAAATCGTCGCGCGCGCCTGCAAGGGCATCAGCCAGGCCGTGAACAAGGGTGCGCTCGGCGGCGTGCTCGGTTCGGCCGACAGCGAGAACGTGCAGGGCGAAGTGCAGAAGAAGCTCGACATCATCGCCAACGAGGTGCTGATCGAAGCGAACGAATGGGGCGGCCACCTCGCGGCGATGGCGGCCGAGGAGATGGACAGCATC
>NZ_JAAEAH010000232.1 GCF_010998615.1 Myxococcus sp. CA023
CTGCCGCTGCGCGACGTAGTGGTGTTCCCGCACATGGTCATTCCGCTGTTCGTCGGCCGTGACAAGTCCATGCACGCGCTCGAACAGGCAATGGAGGCGGACAAGCGCATCCTGCTGCTGGCGCAGAAGTCGGCCGAAACCGACGACCCGCATGCGGCCGACCTCTACCAGGTCGGTACGCTGGCGCAGGTGCTGCAGCTGCTGAAGCTGCCCGACGGCACCATCAAGGTGCTGGTCGAAGGCCTGTCGCGCGTGCAGGTCACCCACGTTGACGAGCGCAACGGCTCGCTGCACGGCCAGGCCGTGGAGATCGACGCCAGCGACGAGCGCGAAGCGCGCGAGGTCGAGGCGATCGCCCGCTCGCTGATGTCGCTGTTCGAGC
>NZ_JAAEAH010000233.1 GCF_010998615.1 Myxococcus sp. CA023
TTCTTGAGCAGATCAAGCAGATGGCGGGCTTCCCCGAGGTGTTCATCCACCTCGCGCCCATCGTCGTGCTGTTCTTTGCGTGGCTGGTGGTCATCGTCAGCTTCTTCGTGCTGGCGGTGCAGCTCTTCGTCACGCTGATCGAGTTCAAGCTGACCACGCTCGCGGGCTTCGTGCTGGTGCCGTTCGCCCTGTGGAACAAGACGGCGTTCCTGGCTGAAAAGGTGCTGGGCAACGTGGTGTCTTCGGGCACTAAGGTGCTGGTGCTCGCCGTCATCGTGGGCATCGGCTCGGGGTTGTTCTCCGAGTTCAACATTCCGGCGGGCTCCGAGCCGTCTATCGACCGGGCGCTGGTCATCATGCTGGCCTCGTTGTCCATGCT
>NZ_JAAEAH010000234.1 GCF_010998615.1 Myxococcus sp. CA023
GTGAGGGAATGTCTTGGACTGGGTTCGGCAAGCGGTCCGGCGCGCTCGCCGTCGCTGTCGCCATCCTCATTGGCGAAGGCGGCGACACAGAGGCCTTGGCAACGCCGCTGACGCCGTTTCGCGATGAAGCGCAGGCGCAGCGCCATTGCCCGCAGGACCAGGTGGTCTGGCTCGACTTCAGGAAAGGCGTCTATTACGGCAAGAGGCAGAAGCGATATGGTCAGGGTTTTGACGGCAGCTTCGTTTGCCTGAGCGAGGCCCGCGACAGTTTCTATCGCCGCTCGCTGTTGGGCCTGCGTTGAGGGGCGCGATCGAAGGTCGACGAATGAAGGCCTCTATTTCTGGCCCGGCAGCTTCACGGGCACGAGCGGGGAGGTGC
>NZ_JAAEAH010000235.1 GCF_010998615.1 Myxococcus sp. CA023
CCACCCACGACGTCGTGGGCGTTTCAACCCACGCTCCCCGAGTTCATGCGGAGCGACGGTAGTCAGTTCTACCTGCTCCATCCAAGCAAGCTTTCAACCCACGCTCCTCGCGTTAACAAGGAGCGACTGAAGCCCGACAACTCCTTCATGTCGAGCGACATGTTTCAACCCACGCTCCTCGCGTTCACGAGGAGCGACCAGCGCGTCGTAGACGGGCTCGCGCTTCTGCGTGTTTCAACCCACGC
>NZ_JAAEAH010000023.1 GCF_010998615.1 Myxococcus sp. CA023
AGATGTGTATAAGATACAGCCCCACCGACAGCACGTCTCCTCCCGCCAACACCTGCCTCACTCCACCCAGCGCCTCCGGCTGGTACGCCTGCATCTGCTCGAAGAGCGCCGCCGTCAGCCACAACGACGTCACCCCCGCCTCCTTCAGCCTCCGCCCCAGTGCCTCCAACTCCAGCGGCCCCTCCGGGTACACCACCAGCTTCCCCCCGTGCAGCAGCGCGCCCCATACCTCCAGCGTCGACGCGTCGAAGCCCGTCGGCGCCATTTGCAGCCACACCTCCTCCGGCCCGAAGTCCGCCACACCCCCTCCCAACACCAGCCGCGTCACCGCTCGCTGCGGCACCGCCACCCCCTTCGGCTTCCCCGTGCTTCCCGACGTAAACATCACGTACGCCAGGTTGCCTCCTCCTACTCGCGACACCGGGTTTATCTCCGGCTGCGTGGCAATCTGCGTGTCCCACTCCGTGTCCACGCACACCACCAACTCGCCACCCGACGCCACCTCGTCAGCCAGCCGCTCCTGCGCCACCAGCAGCGCCACCCCCGCCTCTCGCTTCATCCACCCCAGCCGCTCCAGCGGGTAGCTCGCGTCCAGCGGCACGTACACGCCCCCCGCTTTCAGAATCCCCAGCGCGCTCACCACCCACTCCAACGAGCGCTCCACGCACAAACCCACTCGTACCTCGGCGCCCACTCCCATCCCCCTCAGGTGGTGCGCCAACTGGTTTGCTCGGCGATTCAACACCTCGTAACTCACCTGCTGCCCTGCCCACTCCACTGCCACTGCGCCCGGTGTCCTCTCCACCTGCGCTTCAAACAGCTCCGCCAGCGAAGCGTCCCTCGGGTACTCCTCTCGCCGCCCGCTCCACTCCTCCACCAGGACGCGTCGCTCCTCGCCCGACATCAACGACAGCTCCGACAAGGTCCGGCGCTCCGAACGACACAGCTCGCGCAGGAGCTGGCGGGCCTGCTCGACCATCCGCTTCGCCGCCGACGCATCAAAGCGCCTGGCGTCGTAGGTCAGGCGCAGCTGCCATTCACGCCCCGGGACGGCCATCATCGTCACCGGATGGGAGTCCACCTCGACGATGTACGGGTCGCGAACCACCAGCTCGTCCGACATCGTGGTGAGGCCCGCATCCCGGGGGTAGTTCTCGAAGACGACCAGGCTCTCGAACAACGCGGGGCCAGGAGGAACCTCGCTCCAGCGGCGCACCTCCACTAAGGGCGACGTCTCGTACTGCCTCGCCTCCTGGAGCCAGGCTTGCAGCCCCTTCAGCCAGGGCCCCGCGGGGCTCGACGCGGGCAGGCGCACTCGCACGGGGATGGCGTTGATGAACAAGCCCACCATCGCCTCGATGCCAGCAAGCTCCGGGGGCCTGCCGGAGACGGTCAACCCGAACAAGACGTCGTCCTCTCCGGTATAGCGCCACAGCAACAGCGCCCAGGCCGCTTGCAACAGCGTGCCTCCCGTGACGCCCTGCTGGCGCGAGAAGGCCTCCAGTGCCGCCGTCTCCTCCGCGCTCATCCGGAGCAGCACTTCCCCCAGGAGCGTCACATCACGCGGCGCCCCTCCGAGTTCCAAGCGGGTGGGCTCCGTGAAGCCCGCCAGCGCGGCGCGCCAGAAGTCCCGCGCGGCGCCCAGGTCTTGACGCCCCAGCCACGCGATGTAGTCGCGGTACGGCCGCACGGCGCTTCGTGCCAGCGTCACGCCTCGCCGCAGCGCCTCATACCGCATGAGGACCTCCCGCAGCACCACCTGTGTGGACCACCCGTCCAGCAACAGGTGCGTCAGGCTGAACACCACGCGCCACACACGAGCTCCCGTGCGAAGCATCGTCAGCCGGAAGCCGGGCGCGCGGGTGAGCACCAGCCCCCTTCGGCGATCTTCCTCGAAGAACGCGGCCAGTCGGGCCTTCTGGTCGGCCTCGGACAGGTGGCGCAAATCCTCGACGTCGACGGGAGGCTGCACCTCACGCATCACCACCTGGAGCGGCGTGTCCAGTCCCTCCCAGAAGAACGCGGTCCGGAGGATGGCGTACTGCTCGGCGGCCTGCCGCCACGCTTCCACGAAGGCGCGCTCATCCAGTGGGCCTTCGAGCTCGAAGGAGATCTGATTGAAGTACGGCTGGGTCTCGCTCTCCTGGAGATGGGAGATCAAGATTCCATGCTGGAGCGGTGACAGCGGATAAAGGTCCTCGATGTCCTCCAGGTGGTAACCGTGCGCGGCCAGCCTCTTGGAGAACGCCTCCAAGCCCTCCGGGGAGAGGCCCGACAACGGAAAGCCGGAAACGGGCCCGGACGGAGGCTCCTCCATGAGCTGGGGATCGACCGTGGGGGCATCCCCCGCCACCGCCGCCAGCCCCGCCACGGTCGGGTGGTCGAAGAGCTGCTTCATCCGGAGGTGCAGCCCCGCCTGCTCGGCTCGCGAGACGACCTGGATGGCGATGATGGAGTCGCCACCCAGCTCGAAGAAGTTCTCGTGGATGTCCACCCGCGGCCGGTCGAGCACCTGCGCCCAGATGGCCGTGAGTGTCTCTTCCTTCGCGTTGCGCGGCCCCTCGAAGACTCGCGCTGCTTCTTCGGGCAGCGCTGGCGGCGGCAGCGCGCGCCAGTCCACCTTGCCATTGGGTGTCAGCGGCAGGGCGTCCAGCACCACCAGCGCCGACGGCACCATGTGCCCAGGAAGCCGCTGCTGGAGGAACGCGCGCAGCGCCGCCGTGTCAGGCACTGGCTGCGAGGCGGGCGTGGCATACGCCACCAGTCGCTTGTTTCCGGGCACGTCTTCGCGCGCCACCACTACCGCGTCCCGAACCTCGGGATGCCCTCTGAGCACCGTCGCCACTTCCCCAGGCTCCACCCGGAAGCCTCGCACCTTCACCTGGAAGTCGACCCGGCCGATGAACTCCAAACGCCCGTCCGCCAGCCACCGCACCTTGTCTCCCGTGCGGTACATCCTCGCTCCAGGCTCCCCGCCGTACGGGTCCGGCACGTACCGCTCCGCCGTCAGCTCCGGATGCCCCAGGTATCCTCGCGTCACCTGGGCGCCTCCCGCGTACAGCTCCCCCGCCACTCCCACCGGCACGGGACGCAGGCTCCCATCCAGCACGTACACCCGCGTGTTGCCCATCGGCCGCCCCAGCGGCACCACCGCCGGCGACGTCGGCCGACGCGGCAGCTCCACGCGCCCCGCCAACACGCCCACCGTCGCCTCCGTCGGGCCGTAGTGGTTGTACACCTCGCACCCGGGCGCCAGCGCATGCACCTGCTCCAGCAGGCTCCACGACGCCGCCTCCCCGCCCACCACCAGCCGCTTCCTCGGCAGCACCTGCCTCGGCTCCGCACCGCTCATCAGTGCCGCGAGGTGCGAGGGCACCAGCTTCACGCAGTCCACCCCATGCCGGGCGAAGTACTCCGCCACGCCCGTCGGACTGCTCGCTCGCTCCTGCGTCAACACATGCAGCAGCCCCCCGGTGCACAGCGCCGGGAACAGCACCGTGTTTCCCAGGTCCGCCGCCACCGTCGACACCAGCGCGAAACTGGCGCAGTCGGCCAACCCCAACTTCTCAATGGCCGCTTGCACATAATTCGCCAGCTGCCCGTGTGTGACCGCCACTCCCTTGGGCCGCCCGGTACTGCCTGACGTGAACAGCACGTACGCCAGCTGCTCCGGGTGCACCGCCACGAGCGGCGGTGCCGCTGAAGGCCACCGCTCCAGCAGCGCGGCGTCTCCATCCACCACCACCCGGCGCGCGCGAGTCCCTTCGAAGATCGCGGCGTATCGCGCCTGCGTCACCACCGGCGCGCCGACTTCTTCCACCAGCATCCGCAGCCGGGACTCTGGCTGCGAGGGGTCCAGCGGCACGTAGGCGCCCCCTGCCATCAGGATGCCGAGCATCCCCACCACCCACTCCACACCTCGCTCCAGGCACAGCGCCACGGGCACGTCCGCCCCCACGCCCTGCTCTCTCAGCTGGAGTGCGAGCTGATGGGCCCGCGCTTCCAGCGCCCCGTACGTCACCTCCATCTCCTCGCACCGGACCGCTGGCGCATCCGCGTTGCGCGCGACCTGCGCCAGGAAGCGCTCCTGCACGCTGGCCCAGGCCGCGAAGCCGGTGCGCGTGTCGTTCCACGCCACGAGCACCTGGTGACGCTCGGGCTCGGAGAGCAGAGACAGCGTCCCCAGAGCGCCGTCCGGCCTTGCCGCCATCGACTCCAGCACGAGGCGAATTCGTTCGAGCTGTACATCCGCGAAGGCCGCGGAGAAGCGCGCCCGGTCGTACCGCAAGCACAGCGGAAGCCGAGAGCCGTTCGTCGAGATGAGCGTCAGTGGGAAGTGGTCCGCCTCGACCGCGCGAATATCCCGCACCGCCAAGGCCCTGGCGGAGGACGTGAGCTCGGCATCCAGCGGATAGTTCTCGAAGACGACCAGCGTCTCGAAGAGCGAGGTGCCAGCGGGCACGCCGCTCCAGCGCTGGACCTTCACCAGCGGCGCGTGCTCGTGCTGCCGCGCCTCCACCTGCATCTCCTGGATTTGCCGCAGCCAGGGCCCGAACGATGCCCCCGGAGGCAGCCGCACTCGCACGGGCTGGGTGTTGATGAACAGCCCGACCATGTCCTCCACGCCCGCAAGTCCCGGGGGACGTCCGGAGACAGTGGTGCCGAAGACGACATCTTCCGCCCCGCACAGGTGCCCAAGCACCAAGGCCCAGGCCCCCTGCACCAGGGTGTGCAACGTGAGCCCCTGCCTCCGCGCGAAGCGGCTCAACTCCGACGTGAGCGCCTCCGACAGGAACAGCTCCCGCGAGGCCTTGCCCTTCCCTTCCCCGCCACCGGGCTCGACGCGAGGACTCGTGGGCGCGTCGAAGCCTTCGAGCGCCTGCCGCCAGAACGACTCGGACACCGCCAAGTCCTGCTCACCCAACCACCCGATGTAGTCCCGATACGGCCGAGGCGCCGCGATGCGAGGCTGCTTCCCCGCACACGAGCCCTCGTACAGGGCGAGGACGTCGCGGATCACCAGCGGCACGGACCAGCCGTCCAGCAACAGGTGGGAATGGCTGAAGACGAAGCGATGCGCGTCTTCGCCGACGCGCAGCAGCGCCAGGCGCACCAACGGCGCCCAGGACAGGTCGAAGCCCTCGCGACGGTCCTGTGCCAGCAAGGCTTCCAGCCGGGACTCGCGTGCTTCGGGCGACAGGTCGCGCCAGTCCTCGATGCGGACCGGCAGGTCCACCTCACGCAGAACGACCTGCATCGGCTCGTCCACGTCATCCCAGACGAACGCCGTGCGCAGCACCGGGTGCGCCGCGACGACCGTGTTCCACGCCTGGGTGAAGAGCTCCACGTCCAGGTGGCCGCGCAGCTCGCAGACGAGCTGGTTGAAGTACAGCCCCCGGCCGGGCTCCGCGATGGCATGGAACAGCATGCCGCCCTGCAACGGCGACAGGGGGTACAGGTCCTCGATGTTGTCGCTCATCGCGTCTTCTTTCCAAACCGTGCGGCCAGCTTGTCGAGCTGCGCCTGTTTCACCTTCGCGAGCGGAAAGTCAGAGGGCGAGTGCCCTCCCGCATCCGGCGCGCGCGATGCGTGCACCAGCGCCTGGAGGCGCGCGAGGAAGTCCTCGGCGACACGCATCACCGTCTCACGGCGGTGCACCGCCTCGCTGAACGTCCAGAGGACCACCAGCCGCCCGTCACGCACCATGCCCGTCACATCGAGCAGGTATGGCCGCCGCGCGCTCGGGGCTCGCTGCCGCAGGGCCGCCGCCTCGGGTGCGAGCACGAAGGGAGCCCCCTCGCCCACGACGCCGTCGAGCTGCCCCAGGTGGTTGAAGCCCACCTCCGCCAACGGCAAGGCCGCCAGCGCCGCGTCCCTCGACACGTAGCGGAGCAGCCCCCACCCCATGCCTCGTGACGGCACGGCGCGCAGCCCCTCCTTCACGGCGCGAAGTGCCTCGCCCGGCCCCGTCGTCCCCCGCAGGTCGAGCAGCGCGGGAAACACCCGGGTGAACCAGCCCACCGTGCGAGAGACATCCACGCCCGGAAGCACCTCTTCCCGTCCGTGTCCCTCCACGTCCACCAGCGCGACGGCCCCTCCCGCCCACGCGGTCAGTGCCTGCGCCAGCGCCGTCAGCAGGGGATCCTGAGGCTGCGTGTGCCAGGCCTTCGGGACATCCTGCAGCAGCGTGCGCGTCTGCTCTGGCTCCAGCGTCACCTGCACCGTGCTCGCGGTGGCCTCCGTGTTGAGGCCCCCCGTGAAGTCCACGGGCAGGCGGGAGGCTTCGCGCCAGGGCCGCTCCAGCCACCAGGCCCGCTCCGCCGTCAGCGCCTGCGAGCGCGCCAGCGCCTCCAGGCCACGGGCCCACGCCTGGAACGACGTCGTCTTCGGAGGCAGCACCACGGCGTCCCCCGCCGCGAGCCGCGTGTACGCCGTCGCCAGGTCCTCCAGGAGGATGCGCCATGACACCGCGTCCACCACGAGGTGATGCACCGCCAGCATCAGCCGCGTGGGGTGGCCCGCGCCCCACTCCAGCAACACCGCCTGGACGAGTGGCCCTTCCAGCCGCAGCGCGCGTTGCGCCGCCTCCGCGTGCCGCGACAGCGCCGAGGGGCGCTCCGCCTCCGGCACGGCGGACAGGTCCACGCGCGCCACCGTGACGCGCGCTCCTGGCTCGCAGATGGCCTGGTGCCAGCCGTCCTCCCCGCCCGCGAAGCCCAGCCGGAGCGCGTCATGATGCGCCAGCAGGTGCGTCAGCGCGCGCTCCAGCAAGGCGGCGTCCAGGGAGGCTCTCGCCTCCAGCAGCAGGGACATGTTCCAGTGGTGTGGCGCCTCCAGTCCCAGTTCGAAGAACCAGTGCTGGATGGGCGTCAGCGCCACCGGCCCCACGACGGGGCCTTGCTCGGCCTGCACCGCCAGGCGCGTTCCCGCGACCGAGGCGAGCCGCGCCACCGTCGGGTTCTGGAAGAGCTGTTTCGGGGACAGCTCTATGCCCTGCGCGCGCGCGCGGGTGACGATCTGCAGTCCCAGGATGGAGTCGCCCCCCAGCTCGAAGAAGTCGTCGTGGATGCCCACGCGTTCGACGCCCAGCACCTCCCGCCAGAGCGACACCAGCGTGGCTTCCACCTCTGAATGAGGCGCGGCCGGCTCCGCCGCGGAGGCCGGGTCCGGCGTGGGCAACGCCCGGCGATCCACCTTGCCGTGCCGAGTACGCGGCAGCGCGTCCATTGCGACGAAGGCCGCGGGAACCATGTACGGCGGCAGGCGCGAACGCACCCACTCCTTCAGGGCCTGTGCGTCTGGTTTCTCACCCGGCCCCTCCGTCGCGAGCACCCCGTAGGCGACCAGGCGCTTGGGCCCCTTCCCATCCTCACGCGCGACGACGACGGCCTCCTTCACCGCCGGATGCGCGAGCAACGCGGCTTCGACCTCACCCGGCTCGATGCGGAAGCCCCGCACCTTCACCTGATGGTCCACGCGGCCGATGAACTCCAGCGTCCCGTCCGCCCGCCAGCGCGCCACGTCGCCCGTGCGGTACATGCGCGCGCCCAAGCGGCCGTCGAAGGGGTCCGTCACGAAGCGCTCGGACGTGAGCCCAGGCTGGCCCAGATAGCCTCGCGCCACGCCCGCGCCGCCCACGTACAGCTCGCCCGGTGCGCCCCGCGGCACCAGCCTGCGGTGCGCGTCCAGCAGGTACACGCGGGCCCCAGGCACCGCGCGCCCGATAGGCACGCGCCCCTCTTCGTCCACGCGAACCCGGTGCACCGTGCTCCAGATGGTGGCTTCCGTGGGGCCGTACTCGTTGAACAGGGACACTGCGGGCAGCGCGTCATGATGCGCCTGCGTCAACTCCACGGGACACGGCTCGCCTCCCACACTCACCGCGCGCAGGCCCCTCAGCCCTCCCACCGGCGCCGCCGCCAGGATCTGCCCGTAGAGCGAGGGCACGGAGACGAGGTGCGTAACGTGAGAGCGCGCGATCCGCTCGGCGAGCCGGCGCGGGTCCCCATGTTCCTCGGCGTCCGGGTAGCGCAGCGTGCCGCCTCCGAGCACGGACCACAGCAGCCCCGCGAGCGAGGCGTCGAAGGTGAAAGGTGCCAGGGACATCACCACCCCCGGCTCGCCGTACACGTCGGCGCGGGCCTGGGTCGCGGCCACCAGGTGCCGGTGCTCCAGCACCACGCCACGCGGCCGACCGGTGGACCCGGAGGTATAGACGACACACGCCGCATCCGTTCCCTCCGGAAGGCCGCGCATGTCCTCGGGCGCCTCGGGCAGGGAATCCAGGGCGATGACCGTCAGCCCCTCGCGCGAGGGAACCCGGGCACGGCACGACTCGGAGGCGACCAGCGCCTGGGCCCGTGTGTCCGCGAGGATGTCGGCCAGACGCTCCGTCGGGTGGTCCACGTCGAGCACCACCACGGCCGCCCCCGCCCGGGTCACGCCCATCAGCCCCACGACCACGTCCGCCGGCTGCGACACCGCGAGCGCGACGATGTCTCCCCGCTTCACGCCTCGCGACACGAGGTGCCGGGCCAGCCGCCCCGACAGCACCTCCACCTCGCGATACGTGAGTGTCCGGACACCATCCTCCACCGCCACCCGGTCCGGCGTCCGTGACACCTGGGCCAGAAACCGCGAAGGCAACGTGTCCGCCGGGAGGTGCCCTGCCTTGGGCGCGGGATTCCACTCCACGAGCAACCGGTTTCGATCCGCGCGGTCCAGCAGATCGAGCTGGGACAGCCGGACTTCCGGTCTGCCGGCAGCGGCCTCCAGCAACCGGAGGAGCGAGCCCGACAGCCGGGCAATGGTCTCCGCGTCGAAGAGCCCGGTGTTGTACTCGATGCTGCCTCGCAGCCCCTCGGGCGTCTCGGTGACTTCCAGCGCCAAGTCCAGCTTGGTCGCCCCCGCATGCACGGGACGGCTGCGGAGCTGGAGCCCGACGAGCGACAACGCCGCGGCGGGCGTGTTGTGCAGAATCAGCATCGTCTGGAAGACGGGCGTATGGCTGAGGTCGCGCGGCGCGTGCAGCACCTCCAGCAGCTTCTCGAAGGGCACCTCCTGGTGCGCGAACGCGTCCAGCGCCGTTCTTCGCACCCGCCCCAGGACCTCCGCGAACGAGGGGTCGCCGGACAGGTCGGCGCGCAGGGCCATGGAGTTGATGAAGCAGCCAATCAGCGGTTCGACTTCGGGCCGGTCGCGGCCCGCCACCGGCGTGCCCACCGCGAAGTCATCCTGCCCGGTGTACGCATGCAGCAGGACCTGCCACGCGGCCATCAGCACCATGAAGGGGGTGGCGCCCTCCTTCCGCCCCACCGCCACCAGGGCGTCGGTGAGGGACTTCGGAACGGCGAAGGGCAGTTGCTCGCCCTCGTGCGTCTGCAACGGAGGACGCGGACGGTCCACGGGCAGTTGGAGCACGGGGACATCCGTCAGCACGTCGCGCCACCACGCCTGTTCGGCCTTCAGGGCGGAGCCTCGCATCTGCTCCAGTTGCCAGAGCGCGTAGTCCGCGTACTGCACCGGCAGGGCGGGCAAGGAGGCAGGCCGGCCCGTCAGCTCGGCCTCGTACAGCCGAGCCATCTCGTGCACCATCACGCCCGCGGACCAGCCATCCGAGATGATGTGGTGCAGCGTGATCAGCAGGACGTGCTCGGTGCTTCCCAACCGCAGCAAGGTCGCGCGGAGCAGCGGTCCCCGCTCCAGGTCGAAGGGACGGCGCGCCTCTTCACGTGTCCAGCGGGCGACGTCCGCTGCACTGGCGCCCTCCGCCGCCGCTAGAGAGATGGAGACCTCCAGAGCCGGCGCGATGGTCTGCACCGCCTCGGTGCCCTCCATGGAGAACGTGGTCCGCAGGGCCTCATGCCGGCGCACCACCGCGTTCAACGCTCGCTCCAGGGCCGCGGCATCCAGGGCACCGCTCACGGTGAACGCGACGGCGTTGTTGTAGGCGACGTTGCCCGGCTCCAGCCGGTCCAGATACCAGATCCGCTGCTGCGCGAACGACAGCGGGAGCGGACGGCCCCGGGGGACCCGGGTGATGGGCGCGGGTGCCTCGGGCTTCTTCGCCACGCCATCCCGAGCGCTCATCACATTCGGTGGTGTCGGCCTACCCTCCGGGACAGGCAGGGCGGGCAACAGCTCCAGCGAGCCATCCCGCTTGCGCCGCGCACGCCGGCCCGTGGCCATCCGCCTCGCGGCATCCGTGCTTCCAGCGAGGATGCGCACCGGGGTGGAGTCCGGCGCGTTCCAGAGCCCGCGAGGCACGCCCGCGCCCTTCACCACCAGCTCACCGATGACGCCCACCGGCACGGGCTGGCCGCGCCCATCCACGACATCCCAGCGCGAGGCATCTCCCGGCACGGAGGCGAGCGCCCAGGCCCCCAGGCCCAGGCCCAGGTCCGGCTGCCGGTGCGCGACACGCCAGGGCATGGCGCGCGCCAGGGATGCCGCCGATTCTTCGGACGCGCCTTCAAGCCAGACGTGGCGGACGGGCCGGAGCGCCTCCGCCGCGTCGGGGAGCGCCAGCATCGAGCGCGCCAGCGCCGCGGTGCAGTGCAGGTGGGTGATGCCCGCCTCGCGCACGAGCGCCAGCAGAGCCTCCGCCGCACCCGGGCCTTCCCGCAGCGACGGCATGGGAACCGCGAGTCCGGGCTCCAGGGAATGGCGACCGCGCAAGGCGTCGAGGTGCCGCAACCCCTCCAGGGTCGCCTCCACCTCCACGCCGAAGTCCACCAAGCAGGCGATTTCATCCACGTCGAGCCGCTGGACACGCTCCACCATGGGACCGCAGGAATCCGGCGTACCGAAGAGGCCACCGCTCTCCACGTACCGCTCCACGCCGTGCGCCAGCAGCACATCCATGTCCGCGGGCGTCAGCGAACGGGGGTCCATGTCGAGCCCCATGCCGGCCATGAAGCCCGCGGCGATGTCCACGGAGCTGCGGAAGTAGTCGAGCAGCGGCTGGCGCGCCCTCCGCCGGACCTCGGCCGGGTCGTCGCCGAGATACGCATGCAGCATCAAGCTCACGTGTCCCCGTCCCGCATGGCCATGTTGCCGCCAGGCGTCGCGGTACAGCGCCACCTTCCCCTCCAGATCCTCCAGGTGCTGGCCCATCAGGTTGGTGAGCACGTAGGCCCCCAGCTCGCCTGCCAGCCGGAAGGTCTCCGGGTTTCCGGCAGCGGTGAGCCAGATGGGCAGCGTCTGCTGCACCGGGCGTGGCCGCAGTGAGAGCGTCACTTCGGCGCCCGCGCCGTTGCGCCGGCGCACCGTCCCGCCTCGCCACAGGGTGCGCACCTCCTCGATGCCTCGGTGCATGACCTCCTTCCGGCGCGCGTATCGGTCCGGCGCGAACACGAAGTCATTCGCGTGCCAACCCGAAGCGAAGGACACGCCCACGCGGCCATCGGACAGGTTATCCAGCACGGCCCACTCCTCCGCGACGAGGATGGGGTCGTGCAACGGCAGCACCACGCTCCCCGCGCGGATGCCCAGGCGCTGCGTCACCGTGGCCACCCCCGCGCCCACCACCGCCGGCCTCGGGTACAGGCCGCCGAACGCATGGAAATGCCGCTCCGGCGTCCACACCGCGGAGAAGCCATTCGCATCCGCGAACTTCGCGGCGTCCAGCAGCAGGCGGTATTTGCGGCCGCCCAGCGAGTCCTCGTCGTTGGCGAAGAACGACAGGCTGAAGTCCAGGCGCCGTCGAGCAGGCTCCGCGCCAGCCCCCACCGGCGTGAAGCGCGCGCGCTCCGCCGGCAACACCACCCGCAGCCCGCGTGTCAGGGCCCAGAGGACCTCCAGCCCGGTGCCTGGAACCTGCGGCTCCTCCGCCGCGAGCCAGACGCCTCCCTCCGTGGTCGCATCCGCGTCCAGACGGCCGAACAACTCCGCGACGGTGCGGTGGGTGTGGATGGCCCGGAGCTGCTCCCCCCGAGGCCCTGTCCACGGCTCGAGGCAAACCATCTCCGAGGCGGAAGCCCGCCGTAGCACCCCTGAGGTGGCTTGGACTGAATCTCCTGCCTGCGCGAGCACCGTCTCCACATGGAGGACGCGCGCGGCATCCAGGGACACGCCCGTGCGGACCTTCGCGTGGGTCAACAACAGCGGAGGCGGCGCGCCTGGAGGCGCGAGGTCCGGCAGCTCCATCAACCGAGGCACAGTCAGCAGGACGTAGGCCGCGCCCGTCTCCTGGACCGCCCACTGCGCAACCACGCGCTCCACCGACGGCTCCAGGCACACCGCCACCAGCGCCTCGGGCCCTACGCCGCGGTCCGACAGCACGGCGGCCAGACGCCCCACGGCCCCTTGCAACTCGCCCCACGTCACGCCCCGCCCGTCTGGCGCCGTCATCGCCACCTGGGACGCGTCCGTCATGGCGCGAGCCCGAAGCAGCGCCGCGATCGGCGTCACCGCCGATGCGGATGCCTCAAGCTCCGAGGCCAGCGCCTGACCGGCCTGTGCGTGCTCCAGTGGCAGCGCGGAGAGGGCCAGGCCGGGCTCCGCCACCGCCGCTTCGAGCAGTGCGGTCCAGTGCGCCACCATCCGCTCCACGGTGTCCCGCTCGAAGCGCTCCTCCGCGTAATCGACGGTACCGGAGAAGCCGTGCTCGTGCTCACCCAGGCCCACGGACAGGTCCGACAGGACGGTGCCGAACTCGGGTGGACCGTTCTCGAGCTCCGCCAGGCTCATGCGCAGACCCGGCAGCTCCAGGTTCAGATTGAACCGGCTGTGCAGCACGAACATCGAGTCGAAGACCCGGCCGCGGCCGGTGTCCTTCGCGGGCTCGATTTCCCGCACCAGCGACTCATACGGCACGTCGGGGTGCGCGTAGGCCTCCAGCATCACCTCGCGCACGCGCGCCACCAGCTCCTTGAAGGGTGGGTCCCCGGACAGGTCCGTCCGCAACGGGACGGAGTGCGCCACGTAGCCGATCAACGGCTCCAGCTCCGGCCGGCTCCGGTTGCCAATGGGCGTCCCCACCACGACGTCATCCCGGCCCGTCCAGCGCGACAGCAGCGCCTTCCAGGATGCCAACAGCACCATGAACGGCGTGACACCCTCTCGCTGCGCGAACGCCTGGACCGAGGCCGAGAGCGCGCGCGAGAAGCCCACGCGCAAGCACTGGCCACGGAGCGCGGGCCCGTCCCCCTTCGGCCGGTCCACCGGCAGCTCGAGCGGACGCGGGAACGCCGCCAGACGCCCGCGCCAGGCCGCGACCTGGGAAGCGAACGCGCCGTTCTTCAGCGCCTGCTGCTGCCAGGCCGCGTAGTCCACGTACTGCACGGGCAAGGAGGACAGCGCCACCGGCCGCCCCTGCATGAAGGCGGTGTAGTGGTCCCCCAGCTCCTTCGCGAGCACGACCAGCGACCAGGTGTCACACACCACGTGGTGCACGGTGACGGCCAGCAGATGCTCCTCCGGCGCCAGCCGCCAGAGCCGGGCGCGGGCGACCGGCCCGTTCTCCAGGTCGAACGGCCGGGCCACTTCGTCGTGCACGCGCGGCTGCCACGCCGCGGGGTCCAGCGGTTCGGCGGAGAGCGGCAACTTCAGCTCCGGGGCGATGCGGACGCTCGGAGCGCTTTCGCCGCGCGGATAGGACGTGCGCAGCGCCTCGTGGCGCAGTGCCACCGCCTCCAGTCCCCGCTCCAGCAGCGCCACGTCCAATGCGCCATGAAGCCGCAGCACCACATACATGTTTAGGGCCGGATTGCCGGGGAGCGCCTGCTCCAGCGCGCAGATGCGCTCCTGCACCACGGACAGCGGCAACGCTCCGCCACGCGGGATGTGGACCAGTGGCGGCAGGACCGGCTCCGTGGACGCCGTCCCCGGCGTGCCCAGCCGCGCCTGGATGCGGGCCGAAATGCCCGCCACCGTGGGGGCGTCGAAGACATCACTCAAGGGGAGTGAGACAGGGAATGCCTCCCGCAGGCGGGTCAACAACTGCGCCGCCATCAGCGAGTTGCCACCCAGCTCCAGGAAGTCGTCGTGGATGCCGAAGTCGGTCCGGCCCAGCCGCTCGCGCCAGATGGCCAGCACCTTGCGCTCCACGTCCGTGTGGGCCCCGGCCTGCTCCGCAGGCGCCTCCAGGTGGGGCGCGCTTCCGGCTTCCGCGGGGCGCTCCGCCACCGCCGTGAACGCCTCCGGCCGGGCCACCACCGAGGTGGGCAGCGGGGTCCGGAAGGTCTTCCGCTGGAAGGGATAGGTGGGCAGCGCCACCTTCTGGCGTGACTCGTGCGCGTAGACGCGCTGCCAGTCAATGGCGAGCCCCTGCGCCCAGACCGTTCCGAGCGCCTCCATCAACGCGGCGTGTGCATCCAGGGCCGAGCCCGCCCGAGGCAGCGAGGCCACGGCACGTCCTCGGTGCCCTCGCAGCCCCAGCCTCGCCAGGGCGGTCAGCGCCTGGTCCGGGCCGACTTCGAGGAACACGTCGCACCCGTCCGCCTTCAGCGTCTCCAGCCCGTCCCCGAAGCGCACCGGCGCCCGCATCTGGCGCAGCCAGTAATCCGGGTCCGTCGCCTCCTCCGGGCGAATCCACGTCCCGGTGACACTGGAGATGTACGGACGCTGGGGCGCGGACAGGCGCAGGCCCGCGACCACGCGCCGCAGATCCTCCATCACCGGCTCCACCGCCGCCGAGTGGAACGCATGTCGCGCGGGCAGCCGCAGCACGCCCACGCCCCGCGCGCTCAGCTCGCGCTCCAACGCCTCCACGTCCCCCGAGGGCCCGGACACCACGCACCGGTCCGGCCCATTCACGGCGGCCAGCGACAATGCCCCCGTCAGCAGCGGGCGCACCTCCTCTTCCGCGCAAGCCACCGCCGTCATTTTTCCGGGCGGCATCCGCGCCATCAGACGGCCTCGCGCAGACACCAGCGCCAGCGCATCCTCCAGCGGCAGGACCTCCGCGAGGCAGGCCGCCACGTATTCGCCGAAGCTGTGCCCCAGCAGCGCGCGCGGGCGCACGCCCCAGGCTTCCCACTGACGCGCCAGCGCGTACTCCACGGCGAACAGGGCGGGCAACGCGATGCCCGGGTCGGCCAACGTCTGCTCCGCGGCGGCCTCGGCTCCAGGCGAGGGAAACAGCACGTCGCGCACCGCCGCCCCCAGCCCCTCCAGGCAGGCCTCCAGGGCCTCACGGTAGACGGGCTCCGCTGCGTGAAGCGCGCGTCCCATGCCCACCGTCTGCGCGCCCTGGCCCGGGAACAGGAAGGCCACGCCCTGCTCGCGTGCCGCCACGACGTTCTCCACGACCTGGGGCTTCCCCGGGCCGCGCAGCTTCGCCATCAGCTCCGCGCGGTCCTTCGCCACGAAGGCCCGCCGGTGCTCGAAGGCGCGGCGGCCCACGTTGCGCGTGAAGGCCACGTCCTCCAGCGCCACGTCGGTTGGCGCGGCCTCCAGCCAGGTGGCCAGGTCCCGCACGGCGGCGTCCAGGGCCTCCGCTGAGCGCCCCGACAGCGTCACCAGTTGGGTGGGCCGGACACTGGGCGAGGCAGGCTCCGGAAGCGGCGCTTCCTCAAGCACCGCGTGCGCGTTCGTCCCTCCGATTCCGAACGAGCTGACGCCCGCGCGGCGAGGCACCGGGCCCCGAGGCCAGGGCCGCAGGCGGTCGACGACGAAGAACGGGCTGTTCGCGAAGTCGATGGCGGGATTCGGCCGCTCGAAATGGAGCGTGGGCGGCAGCTCCTCATGCGCCAGGGCCAGCGAGGCCTTGATGAGCCCCGCCAGACCGGCGGCCGTGTCCAGGTGGCCGACGTTCGGCTTCACCGACCCCAGCGCGCAGTACCCCTTCCGGTCCGTGTGCCGCCGGTACGCCCGCGTGAGCGCCGCGACCTCGATGGGGTCTCCCAACGAGGTGCCCGTGCCGTGCGCTTCCACGTAGCCAATGTCGCCCGCGTCCAGGCCCGCGAAGGCCAGCGCCTCGCCGATGACGTCCGCCTGCCCCTCCACGCTGGGCGCCGTGTAGCCGACCTTCAGGCCGCCGTCGTTGTTGATGGAGGAGCCGCGGATGACCGCGTACACGCGATCACCATCCCTGCGTGCGTCCTCCAACGGCTTGAGCACCACCACCGCCGCGCCGTTGCCCGGCACCGTTCCCGCCGCGCGCGCGTCGAACGCGCGGCAGTGCCCGTCCGGCGACAGGATCATCCCCTCCTGGTACAAGTAGCCCGAGCGCTGCGGCATCGCCAGGCGCACCGCGCCCGCCAGCGCCACGTCCGACTGGCGCATCAGCAGGCTCTGGCAGGCCATGTGGACGGCCACCAGTCCCGTGGAGCAGGCGGTGTAGAGGGACAGGCTTTCGCCCCGCAGGCCCAGCTTGAAGGACGCCCGCGTCGCCAGGTTCTCCGCGGAGGTGCTCATCAGCTCGTAGAACGAGGCCGGGTCCAGGTTCCCCTGCCCCAACATCGCCAGGCCGTGCAGGGATGCGCTCGCGCCCGCGTAGAGCGAGATTTTTCCCGTGAAGCGCTCCGGGTCGAGCGCCGCGTCCTCCAGCGCCGTCCAGGCACACTCCAGGAACACGCGCTGCTGCGGATCCATCCACTCCGCCTCGCGCGGGGCCATGCCGAAGAAGGCCGCGTCGAAGCGGTCGCCGCCTTCCAGCTCCGCCGCCACCGGCACGAAGTCCGGATGATGGCGCACCGCCTCGGACATCAGCGGAGAAGGCTCCAGCGCCTCGGCGGGCACGCGGGAAATGGACTCCACGCCTTCGCGGAGGTTGCGCCAGAAGGCCCGCGCGTCCGCGCTCCCGGGGAAGCGGCTGGCGATGCCGATGATGGCGATGTCGCTACCCGCGCTGCCGTTGTTCTCGCTCATGGTGTCGTGCTCAGTCCTGGCCCCGGGGGGTCCTTCCGCGCCGCTGGAGCGCCTGCCGGCGGGCCTCCGCGCGCGACTGGTGCTTCACGTCAGAGGTGGGCTCGGGGCGTGCCTCGGCCTGCAGCCTGCGGGCGAGTTCGTGGATGGTGGGATGTTCGAAGAAGTGGGTGATGGGGACGTCCTGGCCCAGCGCCTCGCCCAGCCGCGAGCACGCGCGCACCGCGGACAGCGAGCTGCCGCCCAGGTCGTCGAAGAAGTGGGCATGCACGTCCACGGCGGGCAGCCCCAGGGCCTCAGCCCAGGCGCGCGCCACTGTCTCTTCCAGGGGCGTGCGAGGCTTGCCCGCTGGTGACACGGCGAGCGACGGCCGCGGCAGCGCCCGCACGTCCACCTTGCCCGTGGCCAGCAGCGGGAGCTCCGCCACCGGGACGATGTCGACCGGAATCATGTGCTCGGGGAGCTGCTCGCGCAGCCGCGCCCGGAGCTCTCCCGGTGGCAGGATGTCTCCCGGCGGTGGCACGACGTACGCGACCAGCCGCGGCTCGCCGTCCACGGAAGGACGCCACGCGGTGACATGGGCCTGGCGCATGCCGGTCAGCTCGCGCAGCGCCGTCTCCACCTCGCCCGGCTCGATGCGGAAGCCACGAATCTTCAGCTGCGCGTCCGCGCGCCCCTGGAAGTCCAGCCTTCCATCCGCGCGGCGGCGGGCCATGTCGCCCGTGCGGTAGAGCCGGGCCCCAGGCTCGCCGCCGTGGGGGTCGGGGATGAAGCGCTCGGCCGTGAGGTCCGGCCGGTCCAGATAGCCACGGGCCACCGACGGCCCGCCGACGTACAGCTCGCCCGCGACTCCCACCGGAACTGGCTGGAGCGCCTCGTCGAGCACATAGGTGTCCACATGGGGCATGGAACGCCCGATGTTGGGCGGCCCCACTTCATCCGGAGCGATGACGCCCCAGGTCGCGCCCACCGTCACCTCGGTCGGGCCATAGCCGTTGTAGAAGGCGCGGCCCTCGGCGAAACGGGCCACGAGGCTCGCCGGACACGCCTCCGCGGCCACCATGAACATCGACAGGTCCGGCAACGGCCCATCCGGAAGGAGCGCTGCGACAGGGGGAGGCAACGTCACCGAGGTGATGCGCTGCTCGCGCAACATCCGGTACAGCGCGTCACCCGCGGGGGGACCACCGGGCGACAGGTGCAGCGCGCCTCCCGAGGCCAGCGCCAGGAAGTAGTCCCACGCCGACATGTCGAACGCGGGCGAAGCGAACTGCAACACCCTCGAGCCGGGCCCGACAGGCAGGTCCGACACCATCGACTCGCACAGGTGTGCGGTGCCGCGGTACGGCACCATCACGCCCTTGGGCTTGCCCGTGCTCCCGGACGTATAGGTGATGTAGGCCACGCAGTCCGGAGGTGGATCGCCGGCCTCCCACAGGGACATGTCCGGCATGTCGTCGCCTTCGCCGTGCGCCTCCCATGGCAGCAGCGTCACCCCCTCGGGCAACGCCAGGCGCTGCGCGTAGCGCTCCTGGGCCAGCAGCACGCGCGCGCCGCAGTCCGCCAGCGTCCACGCCACGCGCGCCGGGGGATACGAAGGCTCCTGGGGAACCACCGTGCCCCCGGCCTTCAAGATCGCGAGGAAGGCGACGACCTGCTCGGGGCTGCCGCGCTCCAGCAGCGTGCCGACGCGGACCTCCGGCCCGACACCATGGCGTCGCAGGCGCGCGGCGAGCCGGGCCACCCATGCCGCCAACTCACGATAGGACCAGCTCGACGCTCCCGCGACGAGCGCAGGCGCCTCCGGCGTCTTCGCGGCCCAGTCCTCGATTCGGTGAACGATGCCGGGCACGAGCGCGCCCCGCGTTTCCTGTGTCCTCCGCCCCAGCGCCAGCAGGGTGCGGCGCTCATCGGGAGCGAACAGGGGCAGGTCGCCCAGCGGCACCTCCGGCTGCGCCACGGCGGCATCCAGCAGCGCCCCCAGGTGGCGCGCCATCTGCTCGGCGGTCGTGGCGTCGAAGAGGTCGGCGCAGTACTCCAGTCTCGCCACGAAGGCCCCTTCCAGCTCCGCCACCATCAGCGCGAGATCGAAGGCGGCGCCGGGATGGCTCAGGGGGACGGACTCGACTGTCAGGTCATCGCCCAGCCGGGCGCTCGCGCCCGAAGCCCCGACGGCGAACGCGCCCAGGAGCTCGTTCTCGGGACGGGGGGACTGCAGGGCGAACATCGTCTGGAAGATGGGCGCGCGCGACGGGTCACGCCGCGGCTGAAGCTGCTCGACGAGCCGCGTGAAGGGCAGTTCCTGGTGCTCCAGGGCCTCCAGCACGGTGGTTCGAACCCGCGCCACCAGACCAGAGAAGGACAGCGTGCGCGGCACCCGGGCGCGCAGGGCCACGGGGTTGATGAAGTAGCCCACCTGTCGCGACAGGTCCGCTCGCGGTCGGCCCGTGGTCGGCGTACCGACGATGAGGTCTTCCTGCCCCGAGTAGCGCCGCAGGAACGCCAGGTAGCCGGCCAGCAGCACCATGAACGGCGTGGCGCCGTGCGTCCGCGCCAGGGCCTTGAGCCGCGTGGACGTCTCGCGAGGCAGACGGAAGGCCACCTGCGCCCCTCGGAACGACTGGAGCCTGGGTCGAGGGAACGACGTGGGCAGCTCCAACACGGGCAGCTCGCCCCCCAGGCGCTCACGCCACCAGGCCAGGAGCGCTTCGCCCTGCGCTCCCGTGGACCGCCGCGCCAACGACAGGAGGATGGGAGCCACGGGTGGCGGCGGCGGCGACAGACCGGACGGCGTGCCTCGGACCTCCGCTGTGTAGAGCGCGCCCAGTTCCCCCGCGATCACCTCCAATGACCAGAAGTCCGTGACCAGGTGGTGCATGGCGAGCAACAACACGTCCCCGCGTGGCGCACCGGTGTAGAGCCGGGCGCGCACCAGCGGGCCCCGCTCCAGGTCGAAGGCCTCCCGCGCATCCGCCTCGAGCCGCTCACGCAGCGCTTCATCCGTCCAGGTGGACGCCTCCACCCGCGCCAGCTCCGGCGGCGCGACACAGGTTCTCCTCGCTGGCGCCCCCTGCACCTCGGGGAACGCGGACGACAACGCGGGGTGACGGACAACGAGCGCGGAGAACGCGCGAGCAAGCGCTCCGGCGTCCACTGGCGTGACGAAGCGCACCGCTTGGGACACGTGGTAGGCCTTGCTGCCCGGAGCCATGCGCTGGAGGAACCACAATGCCTGCTGGCCATCGGAAACGAAGGCCGCGGAGTCGCCGGGCATGACGGCCGGAGCCTCGGGTCGCGCCTCGGCGCCCTCGGTCCGGGCCCGCTCGACCCACCGCGCCAGCTCGCGGAGGCTCTGCCCCTGGAGCACCGCCGTGATGGGTGGAGACACGCCCCATGCCTCGTCCACGGCGTGCAACACCTCCAACGCTCTCAGTGAGTCGAGCCCTTGGTGCATCAGGGGCACATCCACGCTCAGCGCCGGTCCATTCGCGCCAAGCAGTGACGCCAGCCGGGACCGGAGCACCGCGAGCACGTCCGCCGCTTCGAGTGTCGCGTCAGGCCCGATGACCAGGGACGCCGCCGCGGCGTCCTCCTTCCATCCGTGCACTTCGTCCAGCGTCCCCGCCAGGAAAGCCTCACGCGTGGCGCGCCGCTGCACCTTGCCGCTCGACGTCTTCGGCAATGTCCCGGCGGCGATGAGCACCACGGCATGGACGGCCAGGCCATGCGCTTCGCCCAGCGCCGCGCGGATGCTCGCGACGACCTCGGCCGCCGCTTCCGGCGTGGCGACCTTCGCGGCGACCTCCTGCACGATGACCAGCCGCTCTTCGTCGCCGGCGTCCACCGCGAACGCGGCACCGCACCCGGGACGCACGCCGGGATGGCAGCGATCCGCGGCGTGCTCCAGGTCCTGCGGGTAGTAGTTGAGGCCGCGCAGCACCAGCACGTCTTTCAAGCGGCCGGTGATGAAGACCTCGCCGCCGTCGATGACCGCCAGGTCTCCGGTACGCAGGTACGGGCCCTCCCCCGAGCCCGCCAGCCGGCCATGGAACGTGCGCTCCGTTTCGTCGGGGCGCTGCCAGTACCCAGCCGCCACGCTCGGACCGCGCACCCAGAGCTCGCCCACGCGGCCCGGCGCACATGGACGGCCGGTTTCCGGGTCCACCACCCGCACGTCCTGGCCGCCCAGCGCCTGCCCGCATCCCACCAGCGCTGTCGCTGGAGCGTCCACCTCGGGGGCCCGCGCCTCGCCGCGCAGCAGGCCGTCACGAGAGAACCGCCGCACCACCGGCACCGCCGAGCGCGTCCCTCCCGAGACGACCAGCGTCCCCTCCGCCAGCCCGTAGCAGGGATAGAAGGCCTCGCGCCGGAAGCCCGCCGGGGCGAACGCCTCCACGAACCGATCCAACGTGTCCGCGCGTACGGGCTCCGCGCCGCTGAACGCCACCTCCAGCCGGCTCAGGTCCAGCGCCGCGCGCTGTTCGGGCGTGGTCTTGCGCACGCACAAGTCGAACGCGAAGTTGGGCGCGCCGCAGACCGTCGCACCGAAACGCGACATCGCCTCCAGCCACCGCAGCGGGCGCTGGAGGAAGGTCATGGGGGGCAGCAGCACCGACGGGATGTCGCGGTACAGCGCCTGGATGAGCCCTCCAATCAGCCCCATGTCGTGATACGGCGGCAGCCAGAGGGCGGCCACCGGCTGGGGGCGGGTGTCGAAGCCCCGGGCAATCAACCACGAGTTGTGCAGCAGATGACGGTGCCGCAGCACCACGCCTCGTGGCGTCCCCGTCGAGCCCGACGTGTATTGCAGGAACGCCACCGAGTCGCCCCGCAGGACTGGCGCGCGCCAGGCCTCCGCTTCGTGCGGGGACACGGAGTCCGTGGCCAGCCAGCGCAACGCCCGCAAATCGGGCGCCCCCTCCGTGAGGGGCTCCACCATGTCCGCGATGCCGGAAGTCGTCAGCGCCACCCGGGCGCCACAGTCCGCCACCAGCGCCTGGAGCCTGGGCAAGGTGCGGCCCAGCCGCATCGGGTCCGGTGGATATGCGGGCACCGCCACCACACCCGCGTAGAGACACGCCAGGAAGCCCAACGTGTAGTCGCGGCCCGGCGGGTACAGCAGCAACGCGCGCTCACCGGGCGCCAGGTGTCGTTGTAGCAGCGCCGCCACCGCGCGAGCGCTCGCGTCCAACTCCGCGTAGGAGAGGGCATGCTCCCCCGCCTCGTCGAGAAACGTATAAATCCAGTCGTCTGGCTGCGCGCCGGCGCGAGCCCGACACATATCCACGAGGGTGACATCCTCTGGGCAGACGAATTCGGAGGCGGGGTCGGCGCGGGTCGGAAGGTGCATGTCGAGAGTCCCGAAGCACTGCCTGGAGGCACCGCCCGGAACGCCGCGTCACATCCCCTGCTGGAAGCACGAGGGGCACGCTCCGCATCGCTCCGAACAGCGCCCCTTGGAATCCGGTTCTATCTACCGGATTCCAAGTAACCAGAAAAGGCCTGGTACGCGCGCGACCCCGTCTTCCACGGTATGAGCCATGACACGCCTGGTGACACAACGAGGCGCGCCGCCATCCACGCTGAATGAATGAGGAACCAACGGAATGAAATACACCAACCTCGGACGCACGGGTCTTCGTGTGTCTCGTCTCGGCCTGGGCTGCATGAGCTACGGCACGCCCAAGTGGCGCCCCTGGGTGCTGGATGAAGAAGCCGCGCAGCCGTTCTTCCGCCGGGCGGTGGAGCTGGGCATCAACTTCTTCGACACCGCGGACATGTATTCACTGGGCGCGAGCGAGGAAATCACGGGTCGTGCCCTTCGCCGTTACGCGCGCATGGACGAGGTGGTGCTGGCCACCAAGGTCTACTTCCCCATGGGGGACGGGCAGAACATGCGGGGCCTGTCGCGCAAGCACATCGTCCAGGGCTGCGAGGCCAGCCTGAAGCGGCTGGGCGTGGAGGCCATCGACCTCTATCAGATTCACCGGATGGACCCGAACACGCCGCTGGAGGAGACGCTGGCCGCCCTGGACCAGCTCGTGCGCCAGGGCAAGGTGCGCTACCTGGGCGCGTCCTCCGCGTATGCGTGGCAGTTCGCGCGGGCGCTGGGGGTCGCGGACCTGCGCGGCTGGACGCGCTTCGTGTCCATGCAGGGCCACTACAACCTCGTCTACCGCGAGGAGGAGCGGGAGATGCTGCCCCTGTGCGAAGCCGAGGGCATTGGTGTCATCCCCTGGTCGCCGCTGGCCCGCGGCCTGCTCGCGGGCTCTCGCAAGTCGCTGAAGGACCGGGACGCCACCACGCGGGCGAAGTCGGACACGCTGTCACCCATGCTCTATGACCAGGCCAGTGACTGGGACGTGGCGGAAGCGAACCGGAGCGTCGCGGAGAAGCGCAACGTGCCTCCCGCGCAGACGGCCCTGGCCTGGCTCCTCTCGCGCCCCGCGGTGACGGCGCCCATCATCGGCGCCACGAAGCTGGAGCACCTGGAGGATGCGGTGCGCGCGGTGGACCTCAAGCTGACCTCCGACGAAGTGAAGGCCTTGGAGGCCCCCTACCAGCCTCACGCCGTGCGTGGACTCTGAGCATGCACCCGGGCCCGCGGCGTCATGGACCCTCCACGCGCCGGGCCCGCGCTTCACCCGTGAGCCGCTGCCGCAGCCACGCCGCCGCCGACCGGAGATCCGCTTCGAAGTGGATGCGCGCCTCCGCCCGCGCCCGGCCTTCTGGAAGCCGAAGCACTGCTTCGGGGTCAAACGTGGCCATCCAGCCCTCCGCCCACCGCGTGTCCAACAGCTGCCCCCGGCTCAGGTGCATGCGAAACCCCACCCCCAAGAAGGCCTGCGCCGCCACGGGCCCCAGCGCGATGATCATCCGAGGGCGGACCTCCGCCACCACGCCCTCCAGCCCATGACGGCAGGTGCGCCCTTCCCCCCGCGCTGTCGGAGGGAGCACCCCGTGCCGCGAGCGGCATCCGTCCCCGCACGGCCGCACCACCCGGCGACTGGAACGCGTGAGCCCCGCGCGGCCCAACACGACCTCCAGGAGCGCTCCCGCGGAACCCGCGAAAGGCGGCTCCGCGATGTCCACGGGTGAAGCCCCCACCAGCAGCAAGGACGCGCGCTCCGCGTCCGCCCGTGGGGGCGAATGGGACGCCGCCAGCCCTACCCGGGCGCGTGCCCACTCCGGCAGCGCCCCGCCTTCCTCGAAGGTCAACCGCTCCCGGTCCCAATGCGCCCAGGCGTCTGGCGTGAACAGGCTCCAGGAGAAGGCCGGGAAGCGGCGCACGAGGAACGGCGCCACGTCCCGGACGATGAGGTGTTCGGGCCGGTACCACGCGACATGGTGTTCGCGCCCGTCCCGCCACACCCGGCGGAAGCGCAAGGCCGCCATCAGCGCCTGCGTGTCCCGCCGCACCGCCTGCTCCAGCCACCGCAGTCGCCGCACGTCCGCGTCGTCGTGACACTCCAGCAGCGACGGCTCTCCATGGGTCAGCCGCCACAGCACGCGGTACAGCAGCGCCCAGCGCGCCGGCTCGCGGTGGCACACCACCTTCTGCGCCAGCCCCACGAAGTCCCGAGGCACCCCGGACGCGGCGCGCCCCCAGGCCTCCCAACGCGCGGCCTCCAGCCACATGCCCTGGCGGCCACGCGTTTCCTCGAAGTGCACCCGCTCTGGAGGTTCGCCCCGCGCCAGCAGCCCCCGCGCCACCACCCGGAAGGACGCCAGGTCCGGCGCCACGAAGACCCGCGTCAGCCCACCGTCCCGGTGTCTGGCCGCGAGCCGTTCCCCCTGCGCGCCCCGGACCTGCGACCACCGGGCACCGATGACAGGCCTCAACTCCTGATGGACGTCCATCCGGGCATTCCTACCTGCCCGGTCTGACATCCGCCGTCCCGCCCGTGACGTCCTTCCGGCCCCTGGCGGCTCACGGGTCGCGCGCCAGCGCGTCCACCTGTTCCTGGACCTTCACGGCGTCGGAGAAGAAGTCATCCATGGGCTCGGTGCCCACCAGCCGGAAGGCCGGCGGCAGGAGCGACCGGCGGAAGCCCAGCTCCGTGCTGAAGGACTCGTTGCCCAGCCATTCATCCGCCCGCGACAGCGCGCCAAACGACAGCGTGACGACGGCGATGACCCGTATGAGCCGCCCCGGCTCCCAGCGCGTCACGTAGCGCAGGTGCCAGTAGAGCCCCCAGGCCATCAGCGACAGGAAGGCGACGTGGTGGGCCCAGGCCAGGTTGCCACTCACCCCCAAGCTGAAGCCTACCAACGTGAGCAGCGGCTGGATGACGACGGAGCCCAGCAGCACCAGCGCGGCCACGGTGGCATGCGTGCGGTAGTGGAACTGGCGCCGGGCGATGCGGCTCGCCACCGACCAGCCCCCCGCCCACAGGAAGGTGATGCCCAGCGGCACCACCAGCGCCACCGTCAGCTCCCCCCAGTCCGTGCGCCCGTAGTTGGCCAGGTAGCCTTCCAGCAGGCTGGCGCCCAGGAGGGCCTGCAGGGCCAGGGAGAAGTAGCGGGGCTGCTCGAACACGCGCGGCCTCGGCGCGGTGGGCGCCGCCGCCACGACAGTCTTTTCCACCGGGTGACCGCGCGCGCGGAAGCGCAGCACCGTGTCCCCCACTGACACGCGGGTATCCGTGACCAGCTCCAGCTCGGCCAGCTGCGCCCAGGGCTCCACGCGGTAGGTGCCGTTCTGGCTGCCCACGTCGCGCAGCACCAGCGTGCCGTCCTCGCGGCGTTCGATGCGCAGGTGCTCGGCGGAGACCTTCGGGTCATCCAGGATGACGTCGTTGCCGTAACCCCGGCCGACGTTGACGGGGAAGCGCTCCAGGCGATGACGGGCCTGGACGGAGTCCCCTTCCAACACCTCCAGGAAGATCACTTCGTCCACGACAGCCCCTCCAGGTAGCGGCGCGCCAGCTTGCGGCCATTGTCCGCGGTGAAGCCAGCCAGCGTGAGCGACGTGTCCACGCCGCTGGTGCTGGCATTGAGCGTGGCCGCGCGCAGCACCAGGTCATAAAGGCCGGGGAACTTCCGGTAGGCACGCATGCACAGCGCGGCACGGACGGGCAGGCCCGCCACGTCCACGAACTCCGACTGGCAGCGGTAGTTGGTGACATCCTGCCGCGTGGCCTCCACCGCGTCCGGGTCCTGTGAGAAGAGCGCGCTGTAGAGCGCGGAGAAGCGCAGCGCCCCCAGCTTCTGGCTGGTGGCGTGTTGATGAAGGAAGGCCACCACGCCCGTCCGGTGGCGCGAGGACACGAAGATGTCCTCCTCCGACGAGCACTGGTAGTTCGTCACCGTGTACGGCACCTCGGGGTCATGCGGCGTGTCCCCCCAGCACTTGAGGAACGTGCCCCAGCGCCCCGGCACGCGGTAGCTGCCCAGCGTCTGCTGCGGCACGGGCGCGCCCAGCAGCCTTTCGGTGACGCGCTGCTGGTTGTCCAGGAGCTGCGCGCGCACGGTGGCCAGCAGCGCCTGCGCGCCGGAGTCCTTGGCTTCCAGCGCGCGGACCAGCAGCGCGCGCGCGTGTTTCACCGGCACCAGGAAGCCCACCTGGTTGCCCATGGTCGCCACGTTGACGCCCACCACGAGGCCCTCGCCCGTGAGCGTGGGGCCGCCGCTCATGCCCGGATTGATGGCCCCGCTGAAGTGCAGCCGCTCATAGAGCGCGTCGTGGATGAAGCCGTTGTACGTCCCCTCCACGATGGTGGTGCCCAGGTCGCGCGGATTGCCCATGGCGAACAGGCGCGCGCCCTGCGGCGGCTCGCGGTCGTCCAGGTCGAAGAAGCTCTGCACCGGGGTGGCCGTCTGGATGATGGCCAGGTCGTGCACCACGTCCACGTCCACCAGGCGCACCGGCACGGGCTCTGCGCCGCCCTTCAGGACCAGCTCCGCCGTGTAGTCCTCCGGGTGGATGACCACGTCGGAAATCACGTGGTAGTTCGTCACCGCGTGCCCGGCGGCCGACACGAAGAAGGCCGAGCCGATGGACGAGCGCGTTCCAGAGCGCCGCTCGATGATGCGCACCTGCGCGACCTGTCCCTCGATGCGCTGGAACAGCTCGTGCGTGGCGGGTGGCAGCGTGCTCAAGGGCACGGCGGGCGCTGCTTTGGGGGTGCCAGGTGCGGGAGGCGGGCTCGGCTCCGCCGGAGCCACCGGCGACTGCGTGAGCACCGCTGCGAGGATGAAAGCGAACATGGATGCGGCGCACCCTACTCCACCGCGCCCGCCGACGGACGTGCAGCCTCATGTCCCGCGCCAGGCAGGCGACCGGGCGGTCCGTCCACCCATCGACGCAGGCCTGCGCCGCCGGTCCATGGTCGCACCGCGCGCGGGGTCCCCATCTTCGCCCTTCGGGTGGGGGAGCCGGCATGCGTCACAGCCAGTGGTGCGGCCGGCGCGGACCCGCGGCGCGATGGCGGAAGGTGGCGCTGCTGTTGTCCCTGCTGCCCTCGCTCGCCCAGGCGGCGGAGCTGCCCGCGGATGCGCCACGCGCCGGGGACGAGGAGGACGCCGCCCCACCTCCCCGGCCCCGCCAGTTCTGGTGGGCCCTGGGTGAAGTGACGGCCATCAACCTCACGGTGTGGGGCTTCAACCGATACATCATGAACAAGGACTTCGCCCGGGTCGGCCTGGACGCATGGCGAACGAACCTCGAAACGGGGTTCGTCTGGGACACGGACGATTTCAGTACCAATCAGTTCGCGCACCCCTACCACGGCAGCATGTACTTCAACGCCGCCCGGGACCACGGCTTCAACTACTGGGGCGCCATGGGCTTCACCCTGGTGGGCAGCCTCCAGTGGGAGTTGTTCGCCGAGAACCATCTGCCCTCCTTCAACGACCTCATCAACACCACGATGGGTGGGTGGGCCCATGGAGAGGTCATCTACCGGCTGTCCTCCATGCTGCTGGACCAGCGCGCCACGGGAACCCGGCGCGTCGCCCGCGAGGTGAGCGCCGGGTTGCTCAATCCCGTCCGTGGCTTCAACCGCGTGGTGCGCGGAGATGCCTGGCGCAACGCGCCCACCCCGGAGGACTGGCAGCCACCCGTGTTCGCCGTGCTGACGCGCACCGGCTACCTGAACATCGACGCGGGCACGACGCTGAACCAGTTCTTCGCGGAGCTGGACCTGCGCTACGGCGATGCCCTGCGCTTCCCGGTGGATGCGCCCTTCGACGCCTTCAACATGGGCGTGCAGTTCACCACCGGCGAAAACCGACTCATCAGCCGCGCCGAGGTGAAGGGCGCGCTGGCGATGCTCCCGCTGGAGAACGGAGGGAACGAGCGCGTGCTGCTCGGCGCCTTCCAGCACTTCGACTACAACGACACGCAGGCCTACGAGCTGGGCGGTCAGTCGATCGGCGCGGGGCTCGTGTACCGGTACCTGACGCAGGAGGGCCGTGAGCTGCGCCTGGCGCTTCATCTGCGAGGCGTGGTGCTCGCGGGCATCACCTCCGAGTACGCGGACAAGGTGGGCCGCGACTACGACTACGGCCCGGGCCTGGGCTTCCACCTCGAGGCGTCCTATGGGCGCTGGCCCTGGGAGTACCTCAAGCTGCACGCGGGCACCACGTGGCTGCACACGCTCAACGGCGCGGACGGCAACCACCTGGTGCATGAGGGCACCTTGCTGCTGGACGTGCCGTTGTTCGCCAACCTGGGCCTGGGCGCCAGCTTCACCTTCTTCGAGCGAAACAGCTTCTTCCGCGACTTCGATACCGTCTCACGCGGAATCCCGCAGGCCCGGGTGTTCCTCTCCGTGCACTGACCGTCCACGCGGGGCACATGCCAGAGCCCACGTAGGGCTGCTTCGGTCGCGCACGGCTACGACGTGAGGTTGCCCGCCGCGTGGCGCAGCCGCCGCCGGCGCCACGCCGTGTACGAGACGACCAGCGCTCCGGCCAGGGTTCCCGCCAGCGCGCCCAGCACCCGGCGTGGGACGGGACCACCCGCGCTCGGCGGTTCGTGGCGGAAGGTCTCCAGCGAGGCGCGCACTTGCGGCTCCAGCGCCTGCCACCGCACCGCGGGCGCGCTGACCATCACCACGGCGTGCTCGCCCTCCGAGGCCAGGCCCGCGACGAGCACCGTGCGGACCTGCCCCGCCTCGCGCAGCGTCCCCAGCACCTCCACACGCGGTGTCACCCCGCCCAGGCGCTCCACGCGTTCCGCGGCAAGCGGGAGCCCCAGCTCGCGCTGGTAGTGCTGCATCACCGCGGACGCGAACTCTTCCCGGTCGGAGGGGCTCGCGCTGAAGCCGCGCCCCACCACGGACACGAGCAGCGTGGCTGCGTCCGGGCCCTCACCGTCGGTGAGGGCCGCCGACAAGGCGCGCGGCGCGTCCGGGTCCAACGCCACCGCGCCCACGCGCGAGCCGGCGTACTGCTCCCACCGCACCATGTAGAAGCCTTCCGGTGGGCGAAACGAATAGCCATCCCGGCGCAGCTCCGTTCCGAGCGCGCCCGGCAGCGTCAGCAGTCCGACGGCCAGGAAGATGGCGTGCACCGGGGCATCATAGTCGCCCACCCACGCCCGCGCCCGCCCTCCCGGAAGCCGGGTGACCTCGCGACCTCAACGCACGGCGTGTGTGCACTGCGGGGCTGGGCTGACGATGGAGGCTGGCCCGGAGTGATGAATCGGGCTGTCCGAAAGCGCTCGCTCACAAGGACATTCGTGCGATTCGCATTTCGAGCTCGGGAGGCAATGGCGGAAGCGGAGGCCGTCCCCGCTCGTGCAATCGCGACGGGCTGCCGGGAGGGGAAGGCGGAGGCTTTGGCCAGCCCGGAGAACCCGCGGGCGCGTGTGGTGGACTCGGTGCGTCGACCGGCGGCGCCGCCGGTGCCGCGATCAAACGCCAGGGGCACGCGGTGAACGTGCCGGATGGCCGCTACGACACCGGCGGGGGCCGCATTCGCGGCCCCGTCATGCCTTGAGGTGCTGGCACCGCCGCTACTGGCAGGTCACCGGGTCCTTGCAAGAGTACGTCAGCTGAAAGAGCGCGTGGTGGTCGCCATACGGCGTCTGCTCGCAGCGCAACTCCTGCTCCACTGCGTTGCAGTATCCCGCGGGGCATGCGGCCGAGGCCGCCGCATAGGCCTGCTCCCGAGCGGTCTCCATGGCACGGTGGCAGCGGAGCGGATGATTGACACCTCGGGTCACGACGTACCTCTCACCGCCGCAAATACAGGGTGCGGCACAATAGGTGTAGCCCTGACCACAAAACACCCAACCTCCGTTGCTGTCCCCCGAGAGACACAGGCCGTCGGTGGCACCACAGGACACTGGGGCGGCTCCCGGGCATTGACGGGTCACCGTGCAGGTCAGGTCCTGCTCCGTCTCTCCGAGCCGGATTTCATCCTCACCCGGTTCCCCCACATTGCACGCAGCCAGAGCTACGACAGCCAACACGACACCGCAGCGCCAGAGTCCTTCGAAGTGGGTATGCATCGCCGGGACGCTAGTGGCGGCCGCGCCAAGGCATCCATCGTGGGAACCCGCATCGCGCTGGCGCATCGGAATGAAGAGAGGTATCCACGCCCTGGATGCAGCAGCGATTCTCGGCGCCCTGTTCGCGGGCCGCCCGGCCATCGCGGCGCCACCGACGCTCGCGGCCGGTTAACCACAACGCACCTTGCCAGCCATGCTCCAGCCTTTTCAGTGCACGACCACGGACCGCCTGCTGCTTCGCGCCGTGCGCGACAGCGATTTGGACGCCGTGTTCGCCCTGCATGCGGATCCAGAGGCGAACCGGTTCAGCGTCTCCGGTCCCATGCGCTCACAGGAGGAGGCGCGTCGGCGGCTGACACTGTGGCTGGACGACTGGTCCCGACACGGCGTGGGCTACTGGGCGGTGGAGCGGCGCGAAGCCCCTGGTGACGTCGTGGGCTTCGGTGGCGTGCGCCACAAGGTGCTCGAAGGACGCCCGGTCCTGAACCTCGCCTATCGCTTCACCCCCCGGACCTGGGGCACCGGGTACGCGACGGAGATGGCCCGCACGGCCCTGGCGCTGGTCCAGCGTCACCTGCCCGACGTGCCCCTGGTCGCCATCATCCACCCGGAGAACGGGGCCTCCCTCCGCGTCGCGGAGCGCAGCGGAATGCGGTTCGAGCGCGTCATCGACTACGAGGGCACGCCCAGCCGGCTCTACGTGCCCGCACCGCCGTAACGCCCTGCCCCTCGACCCCAGCCCGAGCAGTTCACCGCCGAGGGCGACAAGAGGAGCTGCTCGAAAAGCTGGCGCTGGAGTTCACGCGCTGAGCATGCGCGTTGGGCTCACTCAAGCGCCGCGATCCGGTACTCCCCCTCTTCGAGCACCAGTCTGACGGCGCGTTCGTCGCCCAGTGGGAACACGGCTTCACCCGCGCCGATGCGGACATGGGTATTGAGCGCGAGCCGGGCGCGGCGGAGGCGTTCCCTGGCCAGGGGGTCGCGCTCGAAGTCCTCGCGAAGGCGCTCCGGGGTGTAACGCGCGCGCAGGGGCCCGGCGAGCTGGCTCCAGGCGGCGTTCCAGTCACGGGCCTCCACGCTGTCGATGAATTGGCGAAGGGCCGCCCGAGGCACATCCGCGGGCCGGGCCTCGACGACACGCCAGCCCTGAGGGGACTGCGCGACCGTCAGGGAGGGCGCTCGCGCCTCGAGGAGCGACGCGCCAGCGCGGACGTCCGCGGCCCTGGTGCTGCGAGCCCCCGCATCCGAATAACGCTCCAGGAACGCCGCCTCCTCCTCGGGCCCGCCGATGGTCAGCGCGAACGCGTCCTCGACACGCCCTTCCTCGAGGGCGCGGGCATACGCCTCCGCGACGGAGGCAGGCTCTCTCGGCGTGGTCGCACAGGCTGTCAGCAGGAGACAGAAGACCAGGGAACGGTTCATGCGCATCGCGGGGAGAATACCTTCCCGGGCACGCCGGCCAAGCGTCTCACCCTGGCGTGCCTGGCCGGGCGCCGCGGCGCTGCGCCCGCTCCGCCTTCGTCACCTGCTCCAGCAGGTCATGGAGCCGTGGCTCCTCCACGGGCTCGATGAACTGGACGGTATGCCGCCGCCCCTCCTCCTCCACGGTCAGGGTGAAACGGCGGGCATCCGCGGCGCCTGGAGCCGGGGTACCCACAACGGGAGGCAGTTCGAAGAAGCGGGCAGCCTGGACGCTGTGCCGCAGCGCCTCCGCCTGCTCTGGGGGCAGGCTTGTCAGGTCCACCGCCCTGGGCCGAGCCAGCCCAGGGAAGTAGGCCGGCCCGCCTTCACGCTTGATTTCGATGCGCATGGCAGCCGCAGCGCAGACCTTACGCCCTGGGGGCGCGCCCCGCCTGTGTCGAAGGCCGGGTGACGGCGCCGACGAATGACGGAATGCCGATGCCAGGCTTGGGGACGCGGATGCCCACCTGCTCCCAGGCATCCCGGACCGCGTCCGCCTCTTCCCCGGCGCCATACAGGCGCATCGCGGACATCATGGTGATGCGCGCGAAGTCGAGGAAGCCCATGTCGGGCTTGATGTGTGAGTCGCGAATGGCGTCGTACCAGATGCGCCCCGCCCGCTCCCAGGCATAGCCGCCCAGTTGCGACGCGACCAGGTAGAACGCCCGGTTGGGGATTCCGGAGTTGATGTGCACGCCTCCGTTGTCCTCCCATGTACGGACGTAGTCCTTCATGTGCCCGGGCTGCGGGTCCTTGCCCAGCACGTCATCATCGAAGGCCGTCCCCGGATTCTTCATGGAGCGCAGCGCGACCCCCTCCACGTTGCCAGTGAAGAGCCCCTTGCCGATGAGCCAGTCCGCCGCATCCGCCTTCTGCTGGAGCTTCATCTGCCGCACCAGCGAGCCGAAGACGTCGGACATGGACTCGTTGAGCGCACCCGCCTGGCGGAAGTACCAGAGCGGCCCTTCGTCCTCGGTGACACCGTGCGCGAGTTCGTGCGCGATGATGTCCGGGCAGATGGTGAAGCGGTTGAAGAGGTCGCCGTCCCCATCCCCGAACACCATGCGCCGCCCATCCCAGAAGGCGTTGTCGTAGTTCTTCCCGTAGTGGACAAAGGCCTGCAGCGGCATCCCATCTCCATCGATGGAATTGCGCCCGAAAATCTCCCAGAAGAAATTGAAGGTGTCTCCCAGGCCGTCATAGGCCTCGGTGACCGCGATGTCCTCCGTCGCCGCCTGCCCCTCGAAGCGAACGGGCGTACCTGGAAACGCTTCACTGTTCCTCAGGTCGTAGATGGTCCGATGCAGCGCTGATTCCACCATCATGGCCCTGGGGCGGGTGACGAGCGTCGATGGGGTCGTTCTGCTCCCCGCGAGCCGGAGCGCACGGAACGTCGAATCCGTGGAAAGCGTCCGCAAGGCCCGCTCACGTTGCTCGCTGGAGCCGTTCTGCGCGATGGAGCGCGCCAGGTAAGGCGGCAGGATGCAGTGAATGGAGTGTCGGTGTCGTGTTGGGTGGAACATGACGAATCCCTCTGCTGAATGGGCTCAGCCAAGAGGGTAGGAACGCCGGACCTCCCTTCGGGCGACTCGGCCGCGCACGGGCTCCGCCGTCCTGAAGGAGCACAGGCACGCTCGGCATCCCATGGCGAACTCGCCCCCTCGTTTTCCAGGGCGTCTCCCTGTTCGCCATTCCCATGCGAACAGCGCCCCCGAGCAGTGACACCGCACGCGGCCAGCGTCTATTCCTCCGCGACGTCATTGGTGAAGGGGACGGGGAACATGGCGAGCACGATGAGCCGATGTCTCAGGGGCGTGCTGTTCGGAACCGTGCTGCTCTCCAGGAGTGCGGCGGCTCAGGACGTTCCGGCACGACTCCAGGAGTCCTTCGGTCCGGTGCTGAACTTGAGCGGGACGCCCACCTTCAACTTCGAATTCCAGACAGCCGTCGCCGACAGCAACGTCTACATCGTGTGGAGTGATACATCGTCCCTGGACGTCACCCACGTATACCTGCGCAGGAGCTCGGACCAGGGAAAGAGCTTCGAGCCTCCCCTGAGGCTGAGCAACAACACCGGGTCCGCCTACCTCCCCACCGTGGTCGCGGAGGGAAAGAAGGTCTACGTCGCCTGGCACGAACAGGGCATCCAGTTCCGCGTGAGCCACGACAACGGAAGGAACTTCGACCCCGCGGTGACCCTGGCCGCGCACGGACTTTCGCCCCGGCTCGCTGCCGAGAACAGCGATGTGTACGTGACATGGACCGAGCCCACGGGCGCGCGGTCCGCGACCCAGCGCTTCCGGGCGAGTCACGACAAGGGACTGACCTTCGGCCCCACACTGGCGCTGGATGACCGTCATGGCACCGGGGTGACGGAGATGACCGCGTCCAACAATCGCGTCTACATGGTGGGCGACGACATCGACGCGGATGACCGGCCCGACGTGTACATGAGGACCAGCCCCGACGAGGGAAAGGCCTTCGCACCGCGTCTCAACCTCAGTGCCGGCGAGGGCCCGGGGCAGCCGTCACTGCTCGCCCGCATCGCCGTCAAGGACCAGAAGGTCCACGTGGTCTGGGAGGAATGCAACGACCTCTTCCCGGACACCTGCGCCATCCTCTACCGCCGCAGCACCGACCGGGGGACGAGCTTTGGACCCACCCAAGCCATGGGTGGGGGCCAAGGCTTCGCGCTCGCTCCGGACCTCGAAATCTCGGGTCAGCACGTCTTCGTGGCGTGGCAGGACGACAGCCCCGGCAACTTCGACATCCTCCTGCGCGCCAGCAACGACCACGGGGCCACGTTCTCCGCGCCACGCAACCTGAGCCTCACCCCGGGATACTCCGGCTCCGTCAGCCTCTCCGCGGCCCAGTCGCATCTGCGCGTCGCGTGGGAAGACACCACCACCGGCTCGGTCGACATCTTCTACCGGGCCAGCGGTGACCTGGGCGCGTCGTTCGCGCCCGTGACGAACCTGAGCAACACGCCGACGCGCTCTTCCGCGCCACGTGTCTTCGCCTCCAGCGGCGGAGCGCATGGCTACGTGGCCTGGCTGGAAGACCTGGCCAACGAAAACACCGACGTGTTCTTCCGCCGCACCGAGGCGAAATAGCCCGGGCCCTGCCTGCGCCTATCGCAGGCCCGTCTGGGTCATCGACACAGAGGACACCTTGTCGTGCCACGAGCCCCCGGGCATCGCGTTGACGTCACTCACGTTCTGGGACGTGGTGAAGCAGCGGCCCGCCAGGTTCGCATGCTCGCACAGCGTCGCCTGGTACGGCCCCAGCACGGTGACGGAGCTCAGCACGTCGTTGAACCCCACGCTGCGCAGATCGCCCACGCTGCAGCCGAGCCAGACGAGGTTGCCCTCGAAGTTCGAGTGCTCGTAGAGGTAGACGCCTTCCGAGGCGGAGTGGCCCTGGACCGCGTACGTGTAGTCACCCGACGAGAGGTGCGCGCCCCTGCCGTAGTCCGAGTACGCCCAGTTGCTCAGCCCACCCGGAGACTGCTTCACCAGCACGGACCAGCTCTGGAATGGGAACCGGGAGCTCAGGCGGCCATGCAGCGCGAGCGCCCTTGCCGCCGCGTTCCCTGACAGGCCTCCGAGCTGCCCTCTCACGTAGTTGGACAGGAAGTCCCTGCCCACCACGCTCGTCACCGAGCGCGTCAGATAGGCGATGTGGGTGTAATCATCGATGGCGTCGGACTGGTAGAAGTTCCCCTGGTGGCTGATCCACCCGCCCCAGGACTTCTTCAGCGCGGCGATATGCCAGTTGCGCCCGGGCACGGCGTTGTGGACGAAGTTCCGAATGCCGTGCCACCGCTCCTCCGCGTTGCCACCCATGGTGTGCGCGGTGTTCCTGAAGATGACGTTGAAGTCATCCGGCAGCCACGTCGTCGAGGACAGGAGACGGAAGTTGAGGGCCAGGATGGCGTCAATCAAGCCCGCTCCCGGGAAGTCCATCATCAGGATGCCCGCGCGCTGGACGTGCCCCGCCACCAGGTGGTCGATGGCGAAGTCATTCACACCGCGAATGGCCATCCCGTCTCCGCCGGCCACCGTGAAGGGATGCGCGAGCGCGGAGGCGCCACTCAGGAAGTTGACGAACAGCGTGGACGGCGAGCCCGTGTTGGTGCGCCCCAGGTGCGCGCGGACCTTGTTCCACTTGTCGTCGATGTCGAAGATCGTGGACACCGTCCAATCGTCCTGGAGGTCCAGCCCTCCCCAGGGGATGCCGTAGGCACCACCGCCAAAGCCATCCAGGATGACAATCTTTCCGCGGACCTCGCCCAAGGCAGGCACGTGGCTCCCGGTCCAGATGTAGGGCCTGTAGGCGGGGTTGTTCCGGTACGCCTCGTACGTCGCGGCGAAGCTGCGCGTGACGTTCTCCTCGGTGTGCTCCTTCTTCACGCGCATCACCAGCGTCTCGCTGGGGTTCGCGTTCAGGAACTGGATGGCGGTCTGAAGCACGTTGTCGAAGTTGACGTGCAGGTAGACGACGCCGTGGTGGATGGTGAAGCTGTCCGCGATGTGCCGGCAGCGGATGTCCAGCGCGCGGATGCCCGCGTCGAGCTGACGGCGCAGGTCCAGGGACTGCGTCTGCGTCAGGGAGCCGCCGTAGGACTGATACGCCATCGTGTCATGTGTCCCCGGCAAGGACAGGGCGGCGAGGCTCGTCGAGTCGGGAACCCAGTTCATCCAGTTGGGATGATGCGTCTCGATGCTGCCCGAATCGTTGTAGTAGCGACCTCGCGCGGAAGCGGGGGAAGAGCTGGCAACAAGCCCCACGGCGAGCATCGCCACCGCGTGGCGGAGGCGGATGAAGGGATACGACGTGTCTGACATGGATGGCGTCCGGGAATGAGTCGCGACAGCATCGAGGCACGCCCAAGACTAGACGCCAAAATGGAATATTTGGAAAAGCAGGGTAGCCACGGCGCACCCTGCCCAGCATCCCGCCGCGCACCGGAGTGCCCTCGCAGCCACTGAGGTCCATCCCGCGAAGGGAGACGCTGATCAGATGACAGCCCGGCGGCCTCCCGGAGTCCGAGCCGTGTCGCGGCGTCTCCCTGCGTGTTCGTTGTGACATCCCCGCGCGGCGCGGGTAACCTGCCCGGGAGATGAACCCCGCCGCCAGGGCCGACATGGAGTCACGTGCCGATCGCGCCCTGCGCCGCGGCGAACTCACCGAAGCGCTCGGCCTGTACGAGTCGCTCGTGCGGGCCTTCCCGGCCGACGCGGGGCTCGCCCTCAAGCTCGCCAACGCGCGCGAGCTGCTCCAACCCGCGGAGTTGGAGGTGCTCGAAGCCGCCCGGGCCGAGGCCAGCATCCCCCTCCCTGTGGGCCCTTCCTCCCCCGTCCAGGAAGGCGAGCGCCTCTTCGCGCTGGGCGACTATGCGGGCGCCGCTGCGTGCTACCGGCGCGCGGTCCAGGAACGCCCGGACAGCGAGCTGCTCAAGGAGCGGCTGATCGAGCTCTATGGCCTCGCGAAGGCCATGCCCCTACAGTCACCGACAGATAGGGCACTCCCCGACAAGCCGGAGCCTCGGCTCCAGGCCCTGCTGGACCGGGTGGCCTCGCGCCGCCGCCTGAAGCGGGACTGAGGAAAAGGCCCGTTTCCACTCACGAATCTGCCCTGGCCGGTGATTCGTGCGTTGCACCCCCGGGGCCCCCCCCCTACAATCAGGTCCGACGTTTCTGTCATGGTGAAGCACCCTCCCTCTGACACCCGCGTCCGACCTGTATGCCCCGTCCCATGAGACTTGGAGTCCTGACCGGCGGTGGCGACTGCCCCGGCCTCAACGCACTCATTCGCGGCCTCGTGAAGCGGGGCACGCACGAATTCGGCTACGAGTTCGTGGGCATCGAGAACGGCTACATGGGGCTGGTGGAGCCAGGGCTCGCCCACCCGCTCACCGAGGAGGACACCCGCGGCATCCTCCCCAAGGGCGGCACCATCCTGGGCACGTCCAACAAGGCCAACCCCTTCAGCTACGCGACCCGTGAGGATGGGCACTGGGTGGAGCGGGACGTGTCCGATCAGGTCCTGCTCCGCTGCGAGGAGCTGGGCCTGGACGGGCTCATCGCCGTGGGCGGCGACGGGACGCTGTCCATCGCCCACCGGCTCGTGGAGAAGGGGCTCAAGGTGGTCGGCTGTCCGAAGACCATCGACAACGACCTGTCCGGGACGGATCAGACATTCGGGTTCGACACCGCGCGGCTCATCGTCACCGAGGCGCTCGACCGCCTGCACTCCACCGCCGAGGCCCATGACCGGGTGATGGTCGTGGAGATCATGGGCCGCCACGCCGGCTTCCTCACCCTGGAGAGCGGCATCGCCGGGGGCGCGGACGTCATCCTGATTCCGGAGATTCCGTACAGCGTGGAGTCCGTGGTGGAGAAGATCCGCCGCCGCTCCACCCGCCGTCGCAGCTTCTCCATCATCGCCATCTCCGAAGGCGCGTTCCCCCAGGGCGGCGAGCTGGCCGTGCTGGACACGGCGGAGGCCATTCCCGGCCGGGGCGTGGTGCGGCTCGGCGGCTCGGCGAAGGTGCTGGCGGACCTGCTGGCCCGGCACATCGAGGCGGAGATTCGCGTGACGGTGCTGGGCCACCTCCAGCGCGGGGGCAGCCCCAGCGCGGCGGACCGGGTACTGGCCACTCGCTACGGCTGCAAGGTGCTGGACCTGGTGAGCGCGGGCCAGTGGGACCACATGGTGGCCCTGCGCGCGGGCGAAATCATAGCGGTACCCTTGAGCGAGTCGCGCAAGGAGCGCCGGGTGGATCCGGCGGGTGAGCTGGTGCGCTTCACCAAGAGCATGGGCATCAGCTTCGGGGACTGAGGGGACCGCCAACACGCCATGACGACGCTCGTCGGCCGCCATATCGGTCGCTACCGCATCCTTGAGCAATTGGGCTCGGGGGGCATGAGCGTCGTGTACAAAGGGCTCGACACCGCCCTGGACCGCGAAGTCGCGGTGAAGGTGCTGCACCCGCACCTGGCCGGCAAGGACGAGTCACGCCGGCGGCTGGCCCGCGAGGCCCGCGCGGTGGCCAAGCTGCACCACCCCAACATCCTGGAGGTCTTCGACTTCTCCGCCGCGGACGCCCAGGACGCGTTCATCGTCACCGAGTACATCCGCGGCCAGACGCTGAAGGCGTTCATGGACGAGGGGCCCATGGACCCGCCGGAGCTGGCGGCCATGGTCATCCACGAGCTGGCCGCGGCGCTGGCGCACGCGCACGAGTCCGGCGTCATCCACCGCGACCTCAAGCCGGAGAACGTCATGGTGCGCGAGGACGGCGTCCTCAAGCTCATGGACTTCGGCATCGCGCGGCTGATGGACATCGAGGAGCGGATGACCGTCACCGGCACGCTGGTGGGCTCGCCGGCCCACATGGCCCCGGAGATCATCGAAGGCCTGGAGGCGGGCCCCACGGCGGACGTCTTCAGCGTGGGCATCATGTTCTACGCGGCGATGACGGGACGGCTGCCCTTCAGCGCGCCCAACACCACCGCCACGCTCAAGCGCATCCTGGACGGGGACTACGAGGACGCACGCCGGCGCGTGCCCGCGCTGTCGGACGAGCTGGCGGACATCTGCGCCATCTGCCTGCAACGCGACCCGGAGCGGCGCTACCCCGACGCGGCCCGGCTGCGGGACGCCCTGGCGGACTACCTGGCCGGCCTGGGCTTCGCCCGCGTGGGCGAGGAGCTGGTGTCGTACTTCGCGGACCCGCCGTCGTACCGGAAGCTGGCCCGGCAGCGCATCGTCGCCACCCTGCTGGAGCGCAGCGAGCGGCAGCTCGCGGAGAAGCGCACCCCGCGCGCCCTGGCCAGTCTCAACCAGGTGCTGGCGCTGGACACCACCAACGCGCGGGCGCTGGCGCTCCTCAAGGGCATCCAGCGCGCCCAGCGCATCAAGACGTGGCGCCGCCGGGGGCTGCGTCTGGGCGTGGGCGTGGCCGCCGCCGGACTGCTGGGACTGGGCGGCTGGAAGGCCCGCCACGCGAACGACGCCGAAGCCACCACCCCGCCCGACGCCACCACGCCCGGACAGGTCGCGGCCACGCTGCCTCCGGCCCCGCCTTCCGAGCCGCTCGCCACCGTCGCGCCTCCCGACACCACCCCGGCCCCGAAGGAGAGCGCCGGGCGTCCCGGCCCTGGCACGTCGCAGCCGCCCCGCCCGGCTTCGCGCGCGGTCAAGGGCACGACGGCACCGGGAGGCCTGACGCCGCGGACGGATGGCACGCCGGCCGTGGGCGGTGCCGTTCGCGCCATGGGCACACGCCCCGCGGCCGAGGACGAGGAAGCACCGCGCAAGCCGCTGGTGCGCAAGCTGCCTGTGTCCATCCTGGTGCGCCCCTATGGCAGCATCCGCGTGGATGACGGCGCGGCCAGCGCCCAGCCGCTCCAGAAGCATGACGTGGAGGTGACGCCGGGCCGGCACACCGTCACCATCTCCTGCGACTACTGCGAGGACGTGGTGGACACCATCGACGTGCAGCCGGACGGCGACAACGTCTTCCACCTGCGCGCCCAGCCCAAGGCGTCCCGCCTGTCGGTCGACTTCGAGCCCGCGGGCGCGCTGGTACGCGTGGGCGACGAGTTCCGCTCCGCGGAGGACAGCGTGAAGACGCCCTTCGAGGTCCGCTCCCCGCGAGGCCCCGCGGGCTTCCAGCACACCGTGGTGGTGGAAGTCTCCCACCCGGGATACGTGCCGGAGCGTCGGGTGGTGCATCTGCGGCCGGGCGAACCCACCACCCTGCGCGGGAGCCTCCGCCCAGAATGAGCCGCTGCCTCCCGCTCTTGCTCACGGCGCTGATGCTGCTCGCTCCGGGCACCGCGCTCGCCCAGGACGCCGGTGACCCGGAGGTCGCCGCGCTGCGCGCCAGCTTCGAGTACGGCAAGTACGCGGAGGTGATGGACCGCGCGGCCTCGCGCATCGACCGGGGCAGCCTGGACGAGGACGACCTGGCGGAGCTGCACAAGCTCGCGGGCCTGGCGGCCTTCAACCTGGGCCGTACCGACGACGCCCGCCGTCACCTGCGCGCGCTGCTCCGGTTGGATCCAGACTTCAGCCTGGACCCCTTCGTCGTCCCGCCGCCCGCGGTGGCCTTCTTCGACACGCTCAAGGAGGACATGGACACGGAGCTGGACTTCCTGCGCCAGGAGCGGCGGCTGCGTCAGGAGCGCGAGAAGGCGGAGGCCGAGCGCCGCGAGCGCGAGCGCCTGGAAGCCGAGGTGCAGCGCCGCCGCGCCGAGGAGCTGGCGTCCCAGGTGACGGTGCGCACGGTGGAGAAGCGCAACTTCCTGGTCAACTTCGTCCCCTTCGGCGCCGGCCAGTTCCAGCAGGGCCGCACCAGTCTGGGCATCGTCTTCGCCGCCACCGAAGGTGTGCTGGCGGTGACGAGCATCATCTCCTTCTTCGCCTACGAAGGGCTCTTCGAAGAGCGCACCATCGACTTGGACAACGTGCTGGACCCGGACGGCCGGGCCTCCGTCACCGTGCGCTACATCCCCACCAGCCGGGCCCGGCAGCGCGACGCGTGGCAGTTGCTCAAGCTGTCGTCGGCCGCGGGCTTCTACGCCATCTACGCCGTGGGCGTGGTGGACGCGCTGTTCCACCACGAGGACCAGGTGGTCCGCAGCACGGTGGAGCCTCGCGCCGAACAAGCCGCGGAGCCGCCCCCCCGCTCCACTTCCGCCCGCGCGACGGCACCGAAGACGTACACGCGCGTGGGCCTCTACCCGACCCGCGGCGGACTCGGCGCCGGTCTCACCCTCTCCTTCTGACGGAGACTCCCTCCAGGTACGTGAAGCCATGGCCAGCCTCACCGTCCGCACCCCCGATGGCAAGATCCGCGCAGTCTCCCTGCACAAGCGCCTCACCAGCATTGGCCGGGGCCCGGACAACGACATCCCGCTGGAGGACACCTCCGTGCCCGCCAGCGCCCTGCACGTCACCTTCGACGGCACGCGCTACGAGGTGGGCAGCCTGGGCGCCACCTTCCACGTCAACGGCAAGAAGCGCGACGCCCATGCGCTCTCCACCGGCGACGTGGTCCGCGTGGGCCACACCGAGCTGATCTTCGCCCGGGACGACGCTCCCCGTGCTCCGCCTCTACCCGCGTTCCCTCCGCGCGAGCTGGTGCACACGTCCAATCCCGACTCGCACACCTCGGAGCTGCCCGGCGTCCCCGGCCGCGAGCTGCTGCTGCTGCGCCGGCTCACCGCGTTCAGCGAGCGGCTGCTGGGGCTCTATGACTTGGAGCGTCTCCTGGAGGGCCTGATGGACGAGGCCATCGAGGTGACGCGCGCCGACAAGGGCTTCCTCATCCTGATGGAGAACGGGGATCCGCGCGTGAAGGTGGCGCGCAACGTGTCCCGGGAGAACATCGAGGACGCGGTGGAGAAGGACAAAATCTCCGACTCCATCATCGCCAAGGTGGTGAAGGAGCAGAAGGCGCTCATCGTCGCGGACGCGCTGGACTCGCCGGAGTTCAACAAGAGCGAGTCGGTGGTGAACCTGCGCGTCCACTCCGTCATGTGCGTGCCGCTGATGCAGAAGGGCGACCTCTTCGGTGTCCTCTACGTGGGCAATGACCGGCTGGTGAACCGGTTCGAGCCCAAGAGCGCGGACATGCTCACCATCTTCGCGGCGCAGGCGTCGCTCATCCTTCAGAACGCGATGCTGGTGAGCGACCTCAAGCTCGACAACACCGAGCTGCGCCGCAAGCTGGAGGACCAGCGCTATGGCGACATCGTCGGCGCGTGCCAGGGCATGCGGGACGTGTACAAGCGCATCGACAAGATCGCGCCCACGGACATCTCCGTGCTCATCACCGGTGAGACGGGCACCGGCAAGGAGCTCATCGCGCGGGAAATCCACCGCCGCTCGACGCGCGCGAAGGGCCCCTTCATCACCATCAACTGCGGCGCGATTCCGGAGAACCTGCTGGAGAGCGAGCTGTTCGGCCACGTGAAGGGCTCCTTCACCGGCGCGGTGGCCACCAAGGCCGGCAAGTTCCAGGCGGCCATTGGCGGCACGCTCTTCCTGGACGAAATCGGGGAGATGCCGCTGCAGCTCCAGGTGAAGCTCTTGCGCGCGCTCCAGGAGAAGGTCGTCTACAAGGTCGGCGACAACCGCGGCGAGCCGGTGGACATCCGCGTGGTGGCGGCCACCAACAAGGTGCTCGAGGACGAGGTGAAGAAGAACACCTTCCGCGAGGACCTCTACTACCGTCTCAACGTCGTCACGCTGAAGCTGCCGCCCCTGCGCGAGCGCGGCGAGGACGTGGTGGTGCTGGGTCGCTTCTTCCTCCAGAAGTACGCCCGCGAGTTCAGCTCCAAGGCCCGCGGCTTCACCCCCTCCGCCACCGTGTCCATGCGCAAGTACGGCTGGCCGGGCAACATCCGCGAGTTGGAGAACCGGCTCAAGAAGGCGGTGGTGCTCGCGGACAAGCCGCTCCTGGGGCCGGATGACCTGGACCTGAAGCCGGAGAACCTGGAGCCCATCATGCCGCTGCTCCAGGCCAAGGAAGAGTTCCAGAAGCGTTACATCAACGAGGTGCTCGCCCGGAACAACGGGAACCGCACCAAGACGGCCAAGGACCTGGGAGTAGACCCGCGCACCATCTTCCGGCATCTGGAGAAGCTGGAAGCGGAGAAGTCAGGGCGGCCCCTGCCGCCCGAGGAGGGAGACGAGCTGCTCTAGGGGAGCAGCCCGTCCGGATGATGGAAGCGACGACGCGGCGATACTCCTGGAGACGAGAGCTGTGGCTGCTGATGGCCGCGGGCTGCGCCGCGTCCGGCTGCCTCATCCCCCAGGACGACACGCTGCTGGACGCCGTGCCGGACTTCATGAACCGGCCGCCGCGCATCATCGACAGCCTGGTGGCCCCCCAGCAGCGCTTCATCTCGGACTTCGGCGCGGACGGCTGCGACCTCACCTTCGAGGTGGCCGTCGAGGACCCGGACGTGGACGACCGCATCGTCGTGCACTGGTACGTGGACTACAACCCGCAGGATCCGCGCGGCCCCTACCGCCAGTATGAGTTGGCCAGCACCCGCGAACCCCGACGCTCGGACCGGGGCACGCTGCTCATCAGCCTCGCGTCCGCCAACAACCCGCTGAGCACGCCCGGCCCCCACCTGGTGGAGGCGCTGGTGACCGACGCGGAGCTGGTGGACCGCGTGGTGCGGCCCCGGCCGGTGCAGCTGCCGGACGGCACCACCATCGACAACCCGGGCTTCGTCGTCACCTATTCGTGGGTGGTCAACACCGTCCAGGGAGACTGCCGGTGAGGCCGCAGCGACGGGTGCGGCGACTCGCGTGGACGGTCCTGCTGTCAGGCCTGCCCAGCGCCGGCTGCGTGCTGCTGGAGGAAGCGCCCGACCCCAGCCAGTTGGTGTGCCGCGCGGACAGCGACTGTGCCATCAACGAGGTGTGCTTCCCGGACGGCTGCGGCGACCCGGGCCGGGACATCGTGGTGGAGGTGACGCCCAACCCCCATGACGGCCTGCACGCGCAGGACTTCCAGGTAAACGCCATCCGGCCGGAGCTGAACCTGGCGCTGTTCGGGCCCGCCACCGTCCAGGGCAGCACCGTGCGCGCCACGACACCCGTCGGCAGCGGCCCGCGCCCCTACAACGAGCCGCTCCACCTCACCGCCCGCGGGGAGAGCGCGCTGCTGCCGGGTGTGGCGCGCCTCTTCACGGCCGACCTGGTCCCTCTCAACGGCGCCTGGGTGCTGCCCGTGGGGACCGGGACGTACACGGTGACGTTGGAGCCGGAGGACCTGGGGCTGCCACCGGTGCGAGGCGAAGCCACCGTGTCACCCGGCGGCGCCGTGCCCCTGCAACTGGTGCTGCCCTCCCCCAACCAGGTGGTCCGGCTGGAAGGCCGGGTGGTGCGCCAGGGCGCGCAGCCCGTGGACGCCGCGCTGCAGGTCCAGGCGCTGGACGCGGACCTGACGCCCCTGTCCCAGCGCGTGCCAGTGGCGCGCGGCTCGGGCGCCTTCTCCCTGGCCTTGCCGCTGGAGGCCTCACAGCGCACCAGCCTCCTGGTGCGCGTGACGGCGACAGGCGACGTGTGGGTGCCGCAGAAGACGTTCACCGTGGATCCCCGCGAGCCACTCACCGCGCCGCTGGAGCTGGGTGACTATGGCGAACCGGTCCAGGTGTCCGGCCGCATCCTGGGACGGGACGGCCGGCCCGTGGTCCAGGCCTCCGTGTCCCTGCGCGGACCCGTGGGAGGCGGCGGCACGTACCAGGGGCCCCTGGGCACCACCGACGCGGAGGGCCGCTTCACGGTGGAGACGCTCCCGTCGGGGCCGGGCGGCAACCTGTCGCTGGTGGTGGTGCCGCCGTCAGGCTCCTCCGCGGGCCTGACGGTGCAGTCGGTGGAGGTGCCTCGCACCGGCGCGGTGCTGCCAGACGTCGTGTGTCCGGACCGGCGCATCATCCGGGGGACGATTCTCCAGACGGACAACGCCTCACCGGCGCTGGGCGTGAGGGTGCTGGCGGATCCGGTGGGACAGGTGCCCGGCTGGCCGCGTCCACCGGCGGGCAGTGAGTCCCTGGGCACCACCGACGACACGGGCGCCTTCCGCCTGGGGTTGGATCCGGGCATCTACCGTGTGGACTTCATCCCCACGGAGAACCTGCCCCGCGTCAGCCGCGTCATCACCGTGCTCCCCGGCGACGACGCGTCCGAGCAGGTGCTGGCCACCTTCCCGCTCCAGCGCGGCCGCACGGTGCGGGGCATGGTGACCGAGGCAGGAGCGCCCTCGCCGTATGCCTCCGTGCGCTTCTACCGGGTGGCGGACCTGGGAGGGCGCCCGTCTCCGGTGCTGCTGTCGCAGACGGTGTCCGACCACCTGGGCCGCTACACCGCCCTGCTGCCGGTGCGCTGACTCAGGGCAGCCGGCCGGCGCCGGGGTTGCGGCCCGCGGTGTTCAGGGCGTCATGCAGCGCATCCACCGCGCCGCCCACCTCTCCCGCGTACTGCACCGCATGGATGGCGTAGAGGTCCTGCACGCGCACCAGGAGGCGGAACACCTCGCGCAGGGGGGCCCGCTCACGCGAGTCGAGCGCGCACTCGGACTCACGCACGCGGAGCTTCTGCAGCCACGCGGTGCGGAAGCGCATCCATTCCTGGTCGACACTCTTGGCGGGAGACACGTTCACCAGCTTCTCGCGCCCGCTCTCCAGCTCCGTCCACAAGGTGCGCGCGCCATCCAGGCACTCGCGGAACGTGAGCGCCACGGGGGCGGGAGGCAGCTTCTCCGGCGTCATGGCCAAGACAGAGCGGCCGACACTCCAGATGAGCCACAACGAGAACAGCGTGGTGACGAGGATGTAAATCCCATACGCGGCACCACGAAAGCGGCGGTAGCGGGGATCTTTCCGGGGGTCGGGAGCGGACACGGGGCCCACGTCTTATGACCGTGGACCCCGTGTGGCAACGCTTCCGTGTGGCAATGCTTCCGGTGGGTGGGGTTCCGGACCCCACGGGCGGCTACTGGCCGGGCTGGCTGGTCGCCTGGGCCGGAGCCGGGGGCACCGCACTCTCCGGGTTCATCAGGCGCTTCACCGCTGCGATGCGGCCCCGGAACTGCGACTGGTACGGGCTGTTGAGGTAGGCGCCAGCCGCGTCACGGGCGACTTCCAGCGCCTTATCGTACTGGCCGACCTCCTGGTAGGAGTGCGCCAGCATCAACATGGCGTAGTCGCGCGTCTTCGACTTGCGGTCCCCATCCACGAAGCGGGCGAGCAGCGGCACCGCCTTCTCGTGGTTGCGGGTGTTGTTGTAGGCCGTGCCCAGGAAGAAGGACGCGTCCAGCGCCTGGTCCTGCGGCGGGTTCATGGCCAGGAACCGCTCCATGTTGGAGATGACGCTGACCATCTCGTTCTTGCGGAAGGCGATCTTGCCCTGCTCGAACGCGGCGTCGCCCGTCTCCCGGCGCAGCACGGCGGCGCGGTCATTGAGGGCCTGGCGCTCCAGGTTGCTCAACCGCGACGTGTCCAGCTTCACCAGCGCGTCGATACCCTTGAGGCGCTCGTCACCGGGCAGGCTGGTCATCATCTTGTAGACCTTGTTCGCCTCCTGCTGGACCGACTGGTGCGCCGCGGTGTCCGCGCGCTGCTTCTCCAGTTGGCCGGTGAGGTCGGCGACCGTCTTCTCCAGGCGCTCCTTCTCGTTGGTGGCGCTGGTGCTGCGCGCGCTGGTGATCATCAGCGCGGCGCCCACACAGATGACCGCGAACAGCACGTAGGCCACCGCGGACGACAGCCACTGGCGCTTCTGGAAATCTTCGTGGCGTTTGCCAACCGCCTTCACCTCCGCATGGAGGTTCTTGAGCAGGTTGTCGCTCTTGATGACGAGGTTGCGTGCCTCGACAATCTCACGGCGCAGATCCGTGAGCTCCTTTTCCACATCCGTTTTCGGCTGGTCTGGCATGGACATCTTCCTAGGCCCGGAAATGAATTCGGCCGATTCACGCATCGTAAGGAGTTCTCCCGGTCATGCGTCGATATTTTCCGCAGCGGAACAGCGCTGCTTAGCCAATGCATTTCCAGAAGAAGGGCAACAGCGCTTGGCTCGCCTGCTTCCCCTCCGGATTTACAGGCCCCCAGGGAGCGGCCGTGATGGCTCTGCTGGAAAGCTGTACGTCACGCCCAGCGAGAGCCAGCTCCCGCCCAGGCTGAACGAACCGACGCGCGCCGTGGACGGCCCCACCGGACCTCGGAGGAACGCGAGCCGGTAGTCGGCGGTGATGCCCCAACGCGGCGTCAGGCGCAACGTGGCGCCCACGTTGCCCATCCACGTCTGGGTGGTGATTTCCTGGAGCTCCTCCCCCTTGCGCTCCGACGAGGCGAGCGTGGGCCCCGTCAGCAAGCCCGCGAAGGGCACGAGCCCATGGGGGCCCAGTTGCGAAATCACCGTCTGGAAGCGCAGGCCGATGAGCGCCCCGTAGCCCAGCACGTCCACCTGCCGGGCCTGCGGCGGTCCGCCGTCGACGCCCGGCTCGTTGAGGTACAGGCGACTCTGCGTGCCGAACAGGTCGATGCCCACCTCCAGCAGGTCGGAGATGGCGTAGGCAAAGGACGCCACCACCGTGGGCCCGCCCGCCACTTCCCGGGCACGCGGCAGCCCCTGGTTGGCTGAGCGCGAGTACCAGCCGTCGTAGAGCGTCTTGTTGGGGGTGATGCGCCAACCTCCCTGGATGGTGATGCGGCCCACCCCATCCAGCGAGGTGGACACGTCCTCATCGCCGTATCCGGAGTCCTGAGCGGCGGCGGGAGCGGAAAGCAGCAGTGCGAGCGGAAGAAGGCGACGGAGCATCAATGGCGGCTTTGGCGTCAGGGGCGCTTGGGGCTCAGCGCGATTTCCAGGAAGGTGGTCCGCCGGCGGCGAAGTGATGCGACGAAACAGCGCACCACGCACCCGGCGCCGAACTCGCGCAGCACCACGCCGAGATTCGCCACCACGTCCCGCAGGGTGATCACACCGTGCATGTGCCCGCTCCTGTGCGCTGCGGAGGTTGGCCTGGGTGCTACAAGCGTGTGGCGCACGGTAACAGGGGGTCCCCCCCCGTCAATTTTCGGGGCACTCAGCGGGCGCGCCGCTCCAGCTCCAGCAAGGGCATCTCCAGCACCACCACCGTGCCGTGGCTGCACGTGGGGTGGAAGTCGGCCCGGTCCAACTCCCCGAGCAGCGCGCGGAACTGCGCGTCGGAGAGCGGTACGGCGCCGGCCTGCTTCGCGGCGTGGCACGCCATCACCCGCACCGCCTCCGCCAGCGACACCGTGTCCAGCGTCGCGCTCTTCGGTGGAAGCGCCCGCGCCAGGGCCTCCAGCAGCGAACGCGCGTCCGCCCCTTCCAGCCCCGGCGGCACCGTCTTCAACGCCACCGTGGTGCCACCGAACGGCTCCACGTCGAAGCCCAGGCGGGACAGGGCTTCCCTGCCCTCCACCAGGGCCTTGGCCGCCGCGACGGGCAACTCCAGCGTGGTGCCGAAGAGCGTGGGTGCCGGAGGCGGCTTGCCGGACTCCAACGCGCGCAGGTAGCCCGTCAGGCGCGCGCGCTCCAGCGCCGCGTGCGGATCCATCACCACCAGCGTGCCACCCGGTCCCTCACAGACATGGAAGCGGCCCCCCAGCATGCCCAGGGGCCGCAGCGCGCCGAAGTAGCCCGGCGGAGGTGCCTCGTTGAGTTGCGGCTGCGCCTGACCGAAGGCGGGGGCCTGCCCCACCGCGGCGGCGAAGGGCAGCGCTCCCGGCCCCAGCGGCCCCAGGGACGGCGCCCCTGGACCGGGGCCCGGCGCGTCCATGGCGGTGGGCAACGGGCCGCCCCATGCGGCTTCCTGGGCGCGGGTGAGGAAGCGCTCCACGGCGTGCGCGTAGTGCGCGGCGTCCATGGGCTGGCCGGCCTGGGGCGCGGCGCCCTCCACGCCCGAGCCCAGCCACGGCGCGGCGCGCAGCATGCGGCTGAGCGCGGCCGTCAACGCCTCCTGGACACCCCGGGCGTCGGCGAAGCGGACCTCCTGCTTCTGCGGGTGCACGTTGACGTCCACCGCGCGCGGGTCCACGTCGATGTGCAGCACCACCACGGGCTGGCGCCCGGCGGCGAGGAAGTCCTGGTACGCGCGCTGGATGGTGCCAATGAGGCCGCGGTCCCGGATGTAGCGGCGGTTGACGAAGGTGTAGAGGCCGCGCGCGTTGTTGAAGGTGAACTCGGGCGAGGCGGCGTACCCCGTGACGGCCACGCCCAGCCGGCGCTCCTCCACGGGGAACAGGTGCGGATGCGCCGTGGAACCCAGCGCCGCGGCGATGCGCTCGCGCGGGTCATCCGGGCAGGCCGCGCTGGAGAAGAGCGTGCCGCCCTCGTGCGAGGCGAAGAAGCCCACCTCCGGGTACGCCAGGGCCAGGCGCACCACGGCCTCCTCCGCGTGCTTCAGCTCCGTGTCGCCCCGGCGCAGGAACTTGCGGCGCGCGGGCACGTTGAAGAACAGGTCCTCCACGGTCATGACCGTGCCCGTCCGCGGCGGCGCGTCCTCCACCAGCGGTGGCCCACCGCCCTCCACCGACACCCGCGTGCCCACCTCGGAGTTCGCGGCCGCGGAGTGAAGTGTGAACCGGGAAACGGATGCGATGGCGGGAATGGCCTCGCCCCGGAACCCCATGGAGTCGATGTGGAACAGGTCGTCCAGCTCGCGCAGCTTGCTGGTGGCGTGGCGCTCCAGGCAGGCCACGGCGTCCGTGCGCCCCATGCCGTGCCCATCATCCGACACGATGATGCGGTCCACGCCTCCGCCGTCCAGCTCGACGCGGACCGTGCTGGCACCGGCGTCGATGGCGTTTTCCACCAGCTCCTTCACGACGGAGGCGGGGCGCTCCACCACTTCGCCGGCGGCAATCTTGTTGATGAGGACGTCGCTGAGACGGGCAATCCGGGACATGGCGGCCGGACACCCTCCGCCACCCAGGCGACGTTGTCCAGCAACACAACATGGGTGGCGGCTGACAATCCCAGGCGGCTGGGCTAACACACGACACCGCGTATGGACGTGTCACGACCAGGCAAGGGACGGCTGCGCATCGCGGTCACGGGCGCGAGCGGCGACTATGGACGGCTCCTGCTGTCTCGGCTGGACCAGGATCCCGACGTGGAGAGCATCCTCGTGCTCGACGTCGTCCGGCCGGAGGGCGACAAGGTGGAGTTCCACCGTGTGGACCTCACCCGGTACGATGCCGAGAGCGAGCTCACCGACGCGCTCACCGAGCGCCCCGTGGACGCGCTCTATCACCTGGCGTTCCTGTTCGGTCCCATCCGCAACGGCTCCCTGGCGCACGAGCTGGAAGTCATCGGCACCATGAACGTGCTGACGGCGGCGGGCCGCTCGCGGCTGCCCCGGCTGGTGGTGCCCTCCCTGACGGCCGTCTACGGCGCGCGCGGAAACAACCCCGCGATGCTGCGCGAGGACTCGGCGCTCCAGGGTTGCCCGCACAGTCGCTTCGTCACCGACAAGGTGGAGGTGGAAGGCCAGGTGCGCGCATTCCGAGAGCGGCATCCGGACATGCGCGTGCTGGTGCTGCGCTTCGCGCCGGTACTCGGGCCCTCGGTGGACAACCCGGCCACGCGCTTCTTGAAGAATCCCGTGGTGCCCACGCTGATGGGCTTCGATCCGCTCTGGCAGGGGCTGCACGAAGAAGACGCCGCGCGTGCCTTGCACCTGGCCCTGCGCGCGGACGCGTCCGGTGAGTTCAACATCGTGGGCCGCGGGGTGATGCCGATCTCCGGCCTCATTCAGCAGGCGGGCGCGCGGCCGCTCCCTCTGCCTGGGCCCTTGTTTCGGGCCGGCCTGCATACGTTGGACGCCGTGGGCGCGGGCACGTTGCCCGTGGCCCTGCTCGACTACATCCATTACTCATGGGTCGCGGATGGCGAGCGCGCCGAGTCCGCACTCGGTTTCATCCCCCTCCACCATGTCAAAGACGCCGCTGCGGCGCTGAAGAGGAGCTAGTCATGGCCAAGGGTGTCCTTGGGAACGATCCCTTCAAGCGCGGCGCCGCGTCGCGCCCCACCGAAGCCTCCACGCCGGGTGGCGAGGAAAAGGCCGCCGCCGCGGAGTCGGTGACGAAGAAGAAGCCGGGGCCTGGCGGGACGGCGTCCGCGAAGGCCGGTGGCAAGGCGGCTGCCGCGAAGTCGCGCAAGCACGAGGGCAAGAAGACGTCCGGGAAGGCCAAGGGAGGCAAGGCGGTCGAAGGCAAGAAGGGCGCCGCCGCGGCTGCCCGGCCTCCGGCGCAGGCATCGGGGACGCGGCCCCCCGCGCCGCAAGCCGACAGGACTGAGGCAGCGGACGCCGCGCTTTCGCCGCGCGAACCCACCCCGTCCCAGCAGGCGCGGGCGCCGCTGGTCCCCCAGACTTCCGCCCACGATGCGGACGACGCCGTGCTTCCCCTGCGCGAGCCCGCGGCGTCCACGCCGCTCACGCTGGATTCACAAGCCCCCGGCCCGGTGAACGATGCCGGTGCCCCCACGTCGAAGCAGCGCGACGTGGACCTTGCCTTGGCGGAAGCCCTGGCCGCCGACGTGGCCGAAGCCACCGCCACCGCCGTGGTGGACGCGGCGCTGGGCGCGGAGGCCGGTCCCGACGCCGAGGTCGAGCGGCTCATGGCCACGGAGTTTGCGACCGAGCTGGCCGAAGCCGCCGTGGAGGAAGCGCTGGAGCGGGGCGCTCATGCCCAGTCTCTGGAACAAGAGCAGGAGCTCGCCGCCGCCGTGGCCGCGCAGGTCGCGGACAGCGCCGCACGGGCCGCCATCGACAAGGTGCGCGCCCGCCACGCCACACCGGATGCTCCGGCCGTCACCCGGTGGGAGCGGGAGACGTCGGTCCGCGTCGTGTTGACGGAAGAAGCGGACACGTCCGCGGTGGAGCCGGAAGTCGAGCTTCCGGATGCCACACGCGACGAGTTCCCTCCCGGCCGCAGGGGCCCGCTGTCGCTGGTGCCTCCGCCCGCCACGAACGCGGGTGAGTCGTCCTATCGGGAGTCCTTCCCTCCGGAGTCCGGACGGGGTGAGCCCGAGGGCATCCGTCCCCTGGCGGAGCGCGCCGTGGCGGCCCTGTCCCTGGCGCGTGACATCGCTGGGCAGGCCCTGGCGAGCGAGAGTCTGGCCCGGGCGATGCTCGCGATGGGCGGTCTGAAGGACATGCTCCGCGCCGGCCTGGGCACTGGCGGTGGCGCGAACCTGGACGAGTACGGCAAGGACCCATCGCTCGTCGAGCGACTGGAGCCCGTGCTCGAGTTCCTCTATTCGCAGTACTGGCGCGTGTCCGTGCAGGGCGTGGACCACGTGCCGCCGGGCGCGGCCATCCTGGTGGCCAACCATTCGGGCGCCCTGCCCTACGACGGGCTCGTCATGTCCATGGCCCTCACGCGTGAACGCCCGGACCTGCGCGAGCCCCGCTGGCTGGTGGAGGATCAGGTCTTCCACGCACCGATGGTGGGCACCCTCTTCAACCGGCTCGGCGCCGTGCGGGCCTGCCCGGAAAACGCGCTGCGGCTCCTGGACGAGCATCGTCCGCTGGTCGTCTTCCCCGAAGGCTACCAGGCCCTCAGCAAGCCCTTCGGTGAGCGTTACCGGCTGAAGCGCTTCGGCCGCGGCGGCTTCGTGAAGCTGGCGCTGCGCACGGGCGCGCCCATCGTCCCGGTGGCCATCGTCGGCGCGGAGGAGACGTCGCCGCTGCTGGGCCGCATCCCCGCCTCCTTCCTGGGACTGCCCTACGTGCCCCTCACGCCGCTGGGCCCCCTGCCCCTTCCGGCCAAGTGGAGCATCCGTTTCGGCGAACCCATTGGCGTCGAGGACCTCGCGCCCGAGGCCGCGGACGACCTGGGCGAGGTCCAGCGCCTCACCGAGCGCACCCGTGAGGCCATCCAGAGCATGCTCCAGTCGCTGCTGCGCGAGCGCCGCTCCGTCTTCGCGGGCTGAAGCGGAAGCGCCTGGACAGGCACGGGGTGGGCTGGAGACTCAGCCCACCACGCGGTTGCGGCCGGACGTCTTCGCATCGAAGAGCTTCTCGTCGGCGTCGCGCACCAGCTCACCCGGCTCGCGGTGGTGCGGCTCCAGCACCGCGAGGCCCACGGACACCGTGACGGGAATCACCTGCCGGTCGAACTCGAAGCGCTGCTTCTCCACCAGCCGGCGCACCTTCTCCGCGAGCTGACGCGTGCCGGACAGCGACACCTCCGGCAGCAGGATGGCGAACTCCTCGCCGCCGTAACGCGCGAACACGTCCTCACGGCGGATCTTCGTGCGCACCGTGGATGCGAGCTGCTTGAGCACCGAGTCCCCCGCCAGGTGCCCGTACTTGTCGTTCACGGCCTTGAAGTGGTCGATGTCCAGCAGCACCAGCGACAGCATCCGCTCGTAGCGGCGGCTCCGCGAAATCTCCCGGTCCAGCTGCTCGTCGAAGTAGCGCCGGTTGTAGATCTGCGTGAGGCCGTCCATCGTGGTCAGCCGGTAGATTTCGTCGTGGTACGCAGCCTCGATGTTGCCGCCGGCGATGTACTTGAAGATGGTGCGGCCAATCTTCACGAGGTCGCCGTTGCGCAGCTCGCGCATCCCCTCCGCCAGTTCGTCGTTGATGAACGTGCCGTTGGTGGAGCCCAGGTCGCGGATGCGCACGCCCTCGCGCGAATTGGTGATGCTCGCGTGGTTGCGGCTGACCGACTCCTGGTCGATCTGGATGTCCGCCTTGGACGAGCGCCCGATGAGCGTCTCCTCGGACGTGAGGTCGAACTTGCGCCCCAGGTCCAAGCCGTAGATCACCACCAGCGCCGCGTCGAGGTTGACCGGCCGGTCGGAGATCTTCGAGATGACCGTGACGACCGTCTCCTTCTGCACCTTGCCTCCCGGGGCGACAACGCTACCACCCGGCAAATCAGGAAAGCGAGTCAGCGTACGGAAACCCGGGTGGGTGTTCCCGCACTCGGGCCTCAGGGAATGTCGACCTGCCGGGTCGCGGTGACGAGCGGACGCAGGGGGTCACCCTCCAGGTCCACCAGGGTGGCCACCAGCGACATGCCCAGCCCCGAGCACGTCGCCGGGAGCTGCAGCTCCACCTCGCCGCGTCCCGGTGCAATCGGGGCGGAGGCGAACAGCACCTGGTCCTTGCAACCCGAGCCGCCCCGCAGGCTGACGCGCACCTGGCCTTCGCCGCCTGAACCCGTGCCCAGCCGGAAGCCGGAGACGCTCACCCGAACCGCGCTTCCTCGGGCCAGCCGCTGCCCGTCCGCCTCCGGATGGCGCCACGCCACCTCCGGCCGGCCCAGGCTCAGCGTGGCGACGGCATCCGTCAGGTCCGCGAGCCGCTCCGCGCCCAGGCCCTCCGTGGCCACCAGGCGGGACGGGCCCTGCCCCACACGCCGGTCCAGGCCCCGCACGCGCAGCGCCTCCACCTGGAGCTTCGCCCGCGTTTCCTTCAACAAGCCGTCGAAGGTGCGGTCCTCGAACCCCGGCGGCGGCCGGGGAACGACGATGCCGTCTTCCGTATCGTCCGGGTCCATCAACACCGTCCAGCGGCGGCCGGCGCGGTTGGTGAACTCGGCGCGCACCACGCTGGTTCGTCCGTCCACCTGGGCCTGGAACTCGCGGCCGACGAGCTCGCCGCGGGCGTCCCCGTCGAAGTTGTAGCGAACGGACTCCGGTAGGGAGAGGAAGCTCAGCCCCGCATCCACGGGCTTCACGCCGTCCGGGTCGAACTCCGGCCTGGGCAGGTTCGCCACGAGCGTGCTGGTCGCCACCGTGCCGTCCTCGGCCCGGTCACCTGACGTGGCAGACACCACCAGCCGGTACGGCAGTCCCTCCAGGCCCCGGTGCGTGGGCGCCATGCGCACGGGCACCAGCCCGGGCCGGCCCAGCCGCGCATCGGCGTCCGTGTTCGGATCGGCCGGCGCCACGTTCGCCGCGGCGCCCAGCCCCAGCGGAACCATGCCCCGGCCGGGGACCGCCACGGTGGCCAGCACGTAGGCGCGGTCCAGGTGCGCGCCCCGGTACTGGGGCAGCGGCGGCACACGCACGGCGAAGGGGAACGACAGCCGCACGCCCTGCGTTTCCCGCTCGAAAGGCAGCGCCTGCGCATACTCCGCCGCACGGGTGTCCGGCTCGCCGGTGAGGATGCCGGGCGTGGGCGCCAGGGTGAAGCGGGCGTCACGTGACAGCGCCGAGAAGAAGCGCGTCGAGCCGGGCAACAGCTGCCCCAGTTGCAGCAGCGGATCCGTCCCCGGCGCCATGAGGTTGAGGGGGAGTTCCTTCAGGGGGAGCGCGCCCGTCAGCGCCCAGGCCGTCCGCGTCCCACAAGCGCCCGTGCGAATGGCCAGCTCCGCATCCAGTACACCCGGTAGCGAGCCATCACACACACCCGCCACGCCCGGGGCCGCGACGTCTGGCGCGGTGCTGCCCGTCAACCACAGTGCGCTGCCCGACGGCAGCGACAGACGGTCCTGGCCCGTGCCCAAGGGGAGCGCCACCTCGTGCTCCGGGCCCAGGAAGGACTCGGGGGCCAGGTCGGAGGGGAGCCCCGGCACGGACAACCCCAGCAGCCCCACGCGCAGCGAAACCGCCGTCGAGAAGGTCTCCGTCAACGTGGGGAATGGGCCCTTCACGCCGCCGAAGCGGTCCAAGGGGTTGCGGCGCAGCGCCATCCGCACGTCGCGGAACTGGCTCGCATCGTGGCGCGCCAGCGTCAGGTAGCCGTAGTCGGGGTGGAAGGCGGAGAGCGCCACCTCACCGTCCGCGGGCACCCAGGCGGCTCCGTCGGCGTTCGTCACCATGGTCGCTCCCAGGGTGCCGTCATCGGCGGACACCGCGACGACGGCCAGCGGCACCGGGCGCCCGGTCAGCGCATCCACCACCAGCACGCGCACCCCACCTGGGGCCACTTCGGCGGGCAGCACGGTGACGCGCGCATGGCAGGAGACGTTGCCCACTCGGACCGCCAGCGCCAGGTGCTCCGAGGCGGGCTCGCCCAGCACGACAGAGGCCTGGTGGCCGTCCCCGCCTCCGACCACGGCGGGAGACAGCACCTCCCATGCCACGCCGTCACGCAACACCAACGGAGCGCCCGTCGATTCGCGCACCCACACGCGGAAGTCCACCGTCATGCCCGGGGTGCCCACGACGACGTCCGGCGTCACCTCGCACGCGACCGCGCGGGATTCGGACGGCGGCGAGCCACACGCACCGTCTCGGCACACCGTGCCTGAGTCACAGTCCGTGTCGGCGGCACAGACAACGGGCACGCACCGGTTCATGTCGCATTGGCAGCCGGCGCCGCCGACCTCGTCACACGCGGCCAGTGCATGAGAGCCCCGCCGCGCCACGCCGCAATCCTCGCGCGTCAGGCAGGCGGGCTCGCAACGCGAGGTGGCCGAGTCACAGAAGAAGAGCGAGGGGTCCGGGCAGTCTTGATCGACGGAGCAGTAAGTCCCCTGTGGAAACGGACCCACGGGGCTGTCTGGCCCCATGTCCATGTCGCCGCAGCCGCTCAGGTATAGCAGGACACAGGCCAGGCAAGCCAGGACGAGGGGACGGGGGGGGTGACTCATACGGATGCGGCTCCGGGGGGACCGTCCGCGACCATACAGGCAGGACGCGCGCTGCGCGACGGTACACGGCGCCGGCCGCCGCCCTTCGAGCCCCATCATAGCCCGTCCGCACGCGGTGCGCCCCTCCTCCGCACGTGAAGGTTGGCTTTCGGGGTTAACAGATCGATGATCGCCCCCTGATGGCTCGTAGTGAACCCAAGTCCCTGGAAAGTCTCCTTCCCCGCGTCCTGGCACGGCTGGCGGGAGAGTCCGGCAAGGGCCACGCGCTGGCACCCGTGTGGGCGGCGGTGGTCGGTCCACACCTCGCGCGCCACACCACCCCCCAGGCCCTGCACGGAACCACCCTGGTGGTGGCGGTGACGGGCGCCCAGTGGGCCCAGTCGCTGGAGTCCGAAGCGGCCTCGCTCTGCGAGCAGCTCAACGCGCGGCTCGGCCCGGACACGGTGAAGTCCCTCTCCTTCACGTTCCAGGTGGCGCGCCGATGATGGCCTTGTTGGCGCTCACCGCCTTCCTGGCCGCCGCACCGCCGACGTCGGCCGGAATGGAACGCCGCGCCACGCAGCACGTCAGCCGCGAATTCGAGCGTGTGGGACGGCGCGTCCCGGTGGAAGACCCGAAGCTGACCACCGCCGCGCGGCGGCTGGCACACGAGGCCCTCACCGAATACACCACCGGCGCGCCGGGCCTCTTCACCCTCACCTCCGCCGTCAGTGACGCGGGCGCGGCGGATCCCTCGCCGCGCGCGCTGGTCATCCGGGCGTGGGTGCCACGGCACGCCATCGAGACCTTCCTCGACCGCGACGACTTCAACAGCGAGCGCGCCTCGCACTTCGGCGTGGGCGTGTCCGTCCTCGGCGAGCGCGCGGCGCTCGTCCTGCTGCTGGTGGACCGCAAGGCGGAGCTCCAGGAGTTCCCGCGCCTCATCGCCAACGACAAGCACTCGACCATGACGCTCTGCGGCGCACTGGTCCCACCGCTGCGGCGGGCAGAGGTGTACGTCACCCAGCCGAACGGCGGGGTGAGTCTCATGCCCGTCCAGAACCGGGGTGCGGGGGGCGGCTTCTGCAGCCGGCTCGCCTTCGCCACGCCGGGTACGTACACCGTGGAGGTGGTGGGACGCGCGGACGGCGGGCCGGAGGTGGCGGCGCTCTTCCTGGTGGACCAGGGTGAACCCCGCAAGCACGCCGCCAGCGAGGACACCGCTGAGCCCACCACGTTGGAGGACGCCCGCCGGGCCGTCTACGAGCGCATCAACGCCCTCCGCCGCGCCCACGCGTTGCCCGAACTGTCCCCCGACGCCGTGCTGGAACAGGTGGCCCAGGACTACAGCGCTCGCATGTCGAAGGAGGGCTTCTTCGCCCACATCGCCCCGGACGGCTCCACGCTGACGAAGCGCCTGCCGGCGGGCGCACGCTACGTGCGCGCGGGAGAGAACCTGGGCCTGGCACCGGGGCCGCTGGCGGCCCACTTCGGCATCGAGCACAGCCCTGGACACCGGCGCAACGTGCTGGACCCGGGCTTCCGCTTCATGGGCGTGGGCGTGGCGTTCCACACGGTGAACGGGCGCAAGGAGGCCGTCCTCACCGAGGTCTTCACCGTCGCCCCGCCCGCTTCGCCAGAGTTGGCGGACCCGCGGCAGGAGGCCTACGACACCCTGAGCCGGCTGCGTGCGTCCCGCAAGCTGCCGCCCCTGACGCGCAATGCCGCGCTCGAGACACTGGCACGCGCCCACGCCAGGCGCGCGCTGGAGTTGGACCAGCCCTCGGCCCAGCCGGGTGAAGCCCCGGTGCACGACCGCGTCTTCGAGCTGCTGCCCGACGCGGGAACGGCATCCGTGGACTTCTTCGTGGTGTCGGACCCCACGGCGATTCCGGAGTCCCGCAGCCTGGCCGACGCCACGAACAACCGCGTGGGCGTAGGCGTGGTGCGGGGAGACTCCCGCCGCTTCGGCACGAATCAATACTGGGTGGCCGTCATCTACGCGGCCGTCCCCTGACGTCCCGCACGGAGACGCCGTGCGTGGTGGTGCCCCCGGTGTGTGGCCAGGGGCGTCAACGCCATGAACCCCGTTCAGACAGGCCGGCGCTGCGTGGCGTAGGCCTCGAGCCCCATCTGCGGCGGCGCCACCTGCTGATACATCGGGCACTTCATGCAGGTGAACGACTGCCAACCTCGCCGGACGGCTTCATCCAGGCAGTTGTCATACTGATGACAGTTGAGGTTGCGGTGGGTCTCGACGCCGGCTCGCTTCGGCCCGGCTTCGGGGTTGATGGTTTGTGGCAGATCGGCTGGACACGGCTTCATGAAGCCCTCCCTCTGAACTGTTTCCCCCCCGAGCGCTGTGAACGAGCAGTGCTACCTGACGACAACGACTGGACCCGCCATGCAACGACGGACCGGAGTGGCGCTGAGCGGCGGCGCAAGGTAGTGATTCACTCCGGGTGACGCAATGGGTCGGCAGTTCCTACCCAAGTGCACGTAATCACCTGGACGCTTTCAGCGAATGACATCTGGTGCTGAACAGTCAGGACTGACCCGACGCCGCGCGGATCTAGGACTTGTCGCGCCCGCTGTCAAACCACCCTCCCTCCGGGGCAAGGGGAATGATCGGTGTGTGCGTCTCGTTGGCAGGCCGCAAAGCCGCGTCGTGAAAGGAAGACCACATGAGTTGGAGTGGGTGGGTTGCGGGGGTGGTTGCGGGGATGTCCCTGGGACAATCCCCCACGACGCTGGAGGCCGTCCGCCTCCACAAGCCGGATGCGGCCGCCCTGGCGCGCGCGGAGCTGACGGCCTGCGCTGCGAAGAAGTGCGACGACGTGGGGCGGCTGGCGCTGCTCGCGGGGACGCTCGCCCTCTCTGACGGACAGGCCGCCGAGGCAAGGGAGCTGCTGGCTGCCTGGCCGGCCCCTCCACTGCTGGCGCCGTACCACGCCTTCTACCTGGGCCAGGCCCGCTTCTACGCCGGGGACGCCGCGGGCGCGGCCGAGGACTTCGCGCGAATTCTGGAATCCAAGGCATCCGCTGAACTCGCGGCCCGCGCCCGGGCGCGGCTGGGTGAGTCACTGCTCAAGGCAGGCAAGCCCCAGGACGCGGCCCAGGTGCTGGAGGCCGCCGCGAAGGCGTCGCCCACCGTGGAGCTGCTCTATCAGCGTGCCTTGGCAAGAGGTGGCTCCGGAAACCGCGCCGGGCAGCGCGCCGACATGATGACGGTGGCGCTGCGCTTCCCCACCCACCCCTACGGTGACGAGGCCATGGCGTGGCTGACGGAGGGCAGCACGCCCCCGGTGAAGCTGGGCTACACCGAGCGCACCACCCGCGCGGACCGATTCCTGGACGCGGGCGCGACGCAGCGCGGACTCGACGAGCTGGCGACGCTGGACAAGGTGAAGCTCGACAAGGCGCAGGCGGCCCGTGTGGCGCTGTTGCGCGCGAAGGCCTGGTTCGCGCTGGGGCGGACGGAGGATGCGGAGAAGGCGCTCGCGCTGGCGCGCAAGGGCCCCGCCGCCGTCGCCGCTCAGGCGGACCTGCTGGTGGCTCGGCGCGCGCTCAAGTCCGACGACAACGCCAAGGCCCGAACGCTGATGGCGGCCCTGGACCAGAAGTACCCCTCGGAGCCTGCGGGTGATGAAGGCGCCTTCTTCGCGGGCTGGTTGGATTTGCAGGCCGGGCGCTTCGCGGACGCGGTGCAGGCCTTCACGGCTTTCGAAACGCGTTATCCGCGCTCACGCCGGCGCGACGAGGGCATGTGGTTCCGCGCGCTGGCCCACCTGCGTCAGGAGGAGTACGCGAAGGCCCGCGCCGCATTGGACGCGTTCCTGACCGCCTACCCCAAGAGCAACATGGGACCGCAGGCGCGCTACTGGATGGCGCGCAGCCGCGAGCTGGACGGCGCGAAGGCAGACACGCTGGGCCCCGCATACGAGGCCGTCATCACCTCGGCGCCCGCGTCCTTCTACGCGCTGATGGCCAACGAGCGACTCAAGGCGCTGAGCCTGAAGACGCCCGCGCACTTCCCACAGCCGCCGCAGGTGCTGAAGCTGCCCCGCCCTCCCGAGCTGGAGCTGGCGGTAGAGCTGACGCGCGCGGGCTTGTTCCGTGACGCGACGGTGGAGGTGGAGGCCCATGCGGCGCGGCTGCGCTCGGCAGACCAGGCCCTGCCCTTCGCGCACGCGCTTTTGGGACTGGGCGAGTACGGCCACGCCCACGCGGTGGCGGCGCGCCACCTGTGGGGACGGGCTTTCGGCGCGCGCGCTCCGGAGGCCCTGGCGCCCTTCTATCCTCGCGCCTTCGCCACCGCGGTGGAGGACGCGGCGACGCAGCACCAGGTGGACCCCTACCTGGTGTGGGCCATCATGCGGCGAGAGAGCGCCTTCCGGCCGGAGGTGATGAGCATCGCCGATGCGCGAGGGCTGATGCAGATCATCCCCAAGACGGCGAACGCCATCGCGGAGAAGCTGAAGGAGCCCGTCCCCGCGCCCGCGGACCTTTTCTCCCCCGAGCGGAACATCCGCTATGGCGCCTGGTATCTGTCCCGGCTGATGGAGCGCTTTGGACACCCGGTGCTCGCGGCGGCCGCGTACAACGCGGGCCCTGGCTCGGCGGCGAAGTGGGTCCAGGAGCGGAGCTCGCTGCCACTGGACCTCTTCGTGGAGACCATCCCCTTCAAGGAGACGCGCGGCTACGTGAAGCAGGTGGTGGCGGACCTGTTCCTCTACCACTCCTTCTACGGCGACGGCACGGGGGCGCTGAAGCTGCCGCTGCAGGTGCCCGCGCCGTCGAAGGAAGGTGTCAGCTTCTAGGCTCCGATTGGGGCGCCCGGCCCGCGAGACAACGCGCGGTCGCGCGCCGAGCTTCAATCCCGGTCTGGCGCGCCCAGGGGAAAGAGCGGCCGGAATTGCCGCGCCTCATTCACCGCGCGGGCGAAGGACGGGCGCGCAAGCAACCGCGAGCGGTAGGCGCGAAGCACGGGAAACGCATCGGAGATGCGGTGGGTCCAGTCCGCGTAGAACAGCGAGGGCGCGGCCGCGCAGTCCGCCAGCGTGAAGTCCTCGCCAGGGGCGGCCCAGGTCCTGCCGGCGAGCTGCCCTTCGAGCCAGGCGTAGGCGACCTCCAGCTTCTTCACGGCCAGGGCCAATCCTTCCTGGCGCTTCACCGAGTCCCCCGTCAGCGCGCCATCGACCGCGTGCTGCGCCGCGTTCATGACGTGCAGGTCGAAGAAGCGATCGAGGAAGCGCACGTCGAGCGCGGCCATCGGGTCCGCGGGCAACAGACGCACGGGCCCGGGATGTGCGAGCTGAAGGTACTCGATGATGATGCTGGTCTCGGCGATGTCGCGCTCGCCATCCACCAGCAGCGGGAACTTGCGCAGCGGCCAGCGCCGCGACCACTCGGCCGAGTGCTGAGGTGTTTCCGGTCCGATACAGCGAAACTCGAAGGGCGTGCCGTTCTCGTACAACGCGATGAGGACCTTCTGCGTGTACGAAGAAAAGGGATGACCGTAGAGCACGAGTGACATCGGCGGACTCCTGTCGCAGACCACTTGCATATCGCAAGTAGTCGAAACCCTATCCCTACCACTTGCACATCGCAAGGAGTAGCCTGGAGAGAATGGCCATGGCGCAGACAGGGCGATCCGGCTGCCCGATCAACCTGACGCTCGAACAGCTCGGCGACCGCTGGAGCCTGGTCGTCGTCCGCGACGTCATGTTCGGAAACAGGCGCAGCTACGGCGAACTGCTCGCGCAAAGCGAGGAACGCATCGCCTCGAACATCCTCGCGGACCGGCTGAAGCGCCTGACAGCGTCCGGCCTGCTGACGCGACGCCCGGATCCAACCCACCGGCAGAAAGTCATCTACAGCCTGACGGAAGCGGCCATCCAGCTCGTGCCACTCCTCGCGCACATGGGCGCCTGGGGCCGCCGGCATACGCGCCCGAGCAAGGAGCTGTCCGTACGCGCAGAGCTGCTGGAACAGGGCGGCGCTCCGCTTTGGAACGCCTTCATGGAGGAGCTGCGCCACCTGCATCTCGGCGCGCCGCGGCCGGCACGCTCGGTATCCGGCGAGTTGCAGGCCGCCTACGAGAAGGCGCTGGCGAAGCGCTCACGCTGAGCCCGGCGCGTCGTCCTCTCGCCGGGCACAGGTTCACCCACCCGCGCTAGGCGCGCTGGGCCATCCGGCGCAGGATTTCAGACTCCATCCCATGCACCACCTCCGACAGGGGGATGGTGCTGGAGTCCACGTGCACCGCGTCCTCGGCGGCCTTCAGCGGCGCCACAGCGCGGGCGGAGTCGTCGCGGTCCCGCTTCGTCTGGTCCGCGAGCACGGAGTCCAGGCTGCTCTCCACGCCCTTCTGGAACAGCTCCTCGTAGCGGCGCCGGGCGCGCACCTCGGGGCTGGCTGCCAGGAAGAACTTCGCGTCCGCGTCCGGGAACACCACCGTGCCAATGTCACGGCCCTCCAGGATGGCGCCCTTCTCCGACTCCAGCGCCAACCGCCGCTGGAGCTGCAGCAGGCCCGCGCGCACGACCGGCCGCCCGGACACCTGGGACGCCGCCATAGAGATGTCTGGCGTGCGAATCTCCCCGGACACGTCCTGGCCGCCCAGGAAGACGTGGTTCTCCTCCCCCACCACCTGGAAGTGGATGTGCACGCGGCCCAGCAGCTCGCCCAGGCGCGCATCGTCGTCGAAGGCGATGCCCTCACGCTGGGCCATCAAGGCCACGCAGCGGTAGATGGCGCCCGTGTCCACCAGCGAGAAGCCCAGCCGGCGCGCCAGCAGCTTGGACACCGAGGACTTGCCGGCGCCCGCGGGGCCGTCGATGGCGACGATGAACGGCCGGGCGCTCATGACAGGAGCTCTTTCAGCACCTGGACGCAGCGCGCGTTCTCCGCGGGCGTGCCCACGGAGATGCGCACGTGGTTCGGGAAACCCTGCCCCGCGAAGGGCCGGACGATGACGCCCTTGCGCAGCAGTTGCTCGTACAGCGCCACCGCGGGACGACCAAAGTCCACGAACACGAAGTTGGCGTGGCTGCGCGTGACCGTGCCGCCCAGCTTCGGCAACTCCGCGGCGAAGTAGTCCAGACCCGCGCGGTTCACCTCACGCGTGCGGCGCACGTGCTCGGTGTCTTCCAGGGCCGCCAGACCCGCGGCCTGGGCCAGCACCGTCAGGTTGAAGGGCATGCGCGTGCGGTGCAGGTACGCCGCCAGCCGGACATCCATGATGCCATAGCCCAGGCGCACGCCCGCCAGCCCGTGAATCTTGCTGAAGGTGCGCAGCGCCACCAGGTTCGGGTGCCGGCCGACCAGCGGCACGGCGCTGGTGTACTCGGGCCACTCGACGAACTCGAAGTAGGCCTCGTCGTGCACCACCAGCACCTCCGGCGGCACCGCGGCCAGGAAGCGCGTCAGGGCGTCGCGGCTGAACGCGGAGCCCGTGGGGTTGTCCGGGTTGGCCAGGAACACCATCCGCGTGCGCGGGGTGATGGCCTTCGCCATGGCCTCCAGGTCGTACTGGAAGCCCTCGCGCATGGGCACCTCCACGAAGGGCCGCCCATGGGCCTGCGCGGAGATGCGGTACGCGGAGAAGGAGCCCTGGCACAGGAGGATTTCGTCCTCCGGCGTGGTGAAGGTGCGGATGAGCAGCTCGATGAGCTCGTTGGAGCCGCTGCCCAGCACCACCTGCTCCGGCTTCACGTCCACGTGCGCGGCCAGCTTGCGCGCCAGGTGGAAGGACGTGGCGTCGGGGTACAGGTGCGTCGCGCCAGAGACGTTCCGCATGGCCTCCACGGCGCGCGGGGAGGGCCCCAGTGGATTTTCGTTCGAGGCCAGCTTGATGACGCCCTTGAGGCCGAACTCACGCTCGGTCTCTTCAATGGGCTTGCCGGGCACGTACGGCTTGAGCGTCTCAACGTGGGTGGGGACGAGCGGTCGCATGGTGTAAGGGCCCTGATACGGTGAATTCAGCGTCCGGAGAACACACCGAGCGCGCGAAACTTCGCGTACCGGTCCTGGACCAGTTCATCGGGCGACAGCTCGGCGAGCTGTCCCAGGTGCTTGCGCAGCGTCTTGCCCAGCGCCTCCGCCATCTTCGCGGGGTCGCGGTGGGCACCACCAGCGGGCTCGGCGATGGCCTCGTCGATGATCTTCATCTCCAGCAGGTCCTTCGCGGTGAGCCGCATCGCGTCCGCGGCCTTGTCCGCCTTGGCGGCGTCGCGGAACAGGATGGAGGCGCAGCCCTCCGGGGAAATGACGGAGTAGACGCTGTTCTGGAGCATCAGCACGCGGTTGCCCACGCCAATGGCCAGCGCGCCACCGGAGCCGCCCTCACCCACCACCGTGGAGATGATGGGCACGCGCAGCCGGCTCATGACCTCCAGGTTGACGGCGATGGCCTCGGCCTGCCCACGCTCCTCGGCGCCGATGCCCGGGTACGCACCCGGCGTGTCGACGAAGGTGAGGATGGGCTTCTCGAAGCGCTCGGCCAGCTCCATGAGGCGGCGGGCCTTGCGGTAGCCCTCCGGGCGCGGCATGCCGAAGTTGCGCGCCATGTTCTCCTTGGTGTTGCGGCCCTTCTGGTGGCCCATCACCATCACCGGCTTGCCGTCGAAGCGCGCGAAGCCGCCGACAATGGACGGGTCCTCGCCAAAGGCCCGGTCACCGCACAGCTCGACGAAGTCGGTGAAGAGGTAGTGGACGTAGTCGAGGAAGTAGGGGCGGTTCGGGTGCCGGGACATCTGCACCACCTGCCACCGAGTCAGGTCGCTGAAGATCTCCGTCTGGAGCTTCTTCGCCTTCTTCTCGAGCTTGGAAATCTCCGAGGAGAAGTCCACCGTGCCGCTGGTGGAGAGGACCTTGAGCTCGTCGATCTTCTTTTCCAGCTCAATCAGGGGGCGCTCGAACTCGAGCACATAGCTGGTACCGGTTGCCATGGCGCGGAACTAGCACCAGGGTAAGGCGGCTTTCAACGCGCAAGCGATTACGCACCCCTGTCTGGAGGCACATGCACCCCGCCCTGCCCCTCTTGCTCCTGGCCCTCACGGGCGCAGCGTCCACCCCCAATGCCCGGGGACTGAACACCCAGGGCTTCCGGCTGTACCAGGCGGGGCGCTACCCAGAGGCCCTGGAGCGCTTCCAGGCGTCCGCCCGGGAGTCCCCGGACTATGCGCTGGCGCACTACAACCTGGCCGCCACCCTGGGGATGCTCCGCAAACAGGGGAAGGTCTGCGAGTACAGCGCCCACCGGGACGTCATCGTCGAACACCTCACCCAGGCGGTGAAGCTGGATGCCCGGCGGCTCACCCGCGCGAAGGAGGACGCGGACTTCACCCCCATCCGGGACACCCTGGGCTGGCAGAAGCTGCTGGGCCGCAGCCCGGCGAGGGAGGCGGATGTCCCCGTGCTGCTGCGCGAGGTGTCCTGGTTCGGCCCGGGCGTGGGCGTCTACGGCACCACCCAGGGGCTGCGCTTCGGCCCCTCCGGCAGGGTCACCCTGTGGACGAAGGAGGTGGGCGATGACGGGACGCCCCGTCAGAAAGAGGTGCGGGGCCGCTACACGGTGCGCGGCAGGCAGGTAGCGCTTCGGTTGAATGGCCGTGCGCCGCTGGAAGGCACGCTGACGGAGACGGGCGCGCTCACCATCCCCGGCCTGGAGACGTTCACCGACTCACCTTCGGAATGCGAGGCGTGAGCCCCCACGGGCCTCCGTGCCTTCCAGCCATCAGTCGCGACGCGAGGCACGCTCGCTTTCAGATACGGCCCGCGCAACACCCTTGGCACCCATGCCGCGCGTCGGCATGGTGCGCACGGGGGCAGGTGGGAAGGGATGATTCTTCGGGGTGGAATCAGGGCGTGAGGCGGATGTGGCGGCGGCCCCCTCTACTTCTGCACAACAGCCAGGACACTCCCGCCGGGTGAAACGAAGCCCGGCAGAGCACCCCTTTGGCCCGATCCACGTCGGGCCTGGCTCAGGCCGCCTTGGTCTTCGCGGCCGGCAGCGACAGCGCGTACCACGCCGTGCGGAAGGCCTTCAGCTCGCGCAGACCCGCCGGGTGACGGCCCAGGGCCGGCGCCATGGTCACAGGCAGGCCCAGCTTCTTCTCGATGGCCTTCGCCGCGTTGAGTTCCAGCTTGCGCCGGTTCTCGCACTTCTCGCAGGTGGACTTGGGGCCCACGCGGTTGACGAGCACCCGCTCCACAGGGAGCTTCTTCTCCTTCAGGTACTCCACCAGCCGCTCGGTGCGGGCCGTGGCCAGCTCCTCGCCACGCGTGACGACCACGAAGCGCGCCTCGCTCGGGGAGGCCAGCGCGTCCTCGAAGCGCTTCACGTGCTTGATCATCCCGGCGATGTCGTCCGCCAGCTCGCCCAGGCCCTTGGCGCGGTGCTTGGTCAGCACCGCGTGCAGCGCGCCCAGCCACGTCTTGGCCGTCTCCGCCATTTCCACCACGCGCACGGACGTCACCACCGGCGCCGAGTCCACCACGATGCGCTTGAAGCGCTCCTGCACCAGCGCGTCCGTCAGACAGGACAGCGCGGCCAGCTCGTCGATGCCCGGCGGCGCGCACTCCAGCACGTTGCGCAGGTAGAGCAGATCCGCGGGCACCTCGCTGCCCGACCGGGGCGCGCCCTCGAACGCCTTCTCCGCCTTCTCCTTCACCCGCTTGCGCAGGGCATTGAACCACCCGGCGATGTCCAGCTCGCGAGCGTACAGGCCCTTGGTGCCCTTCACCTGCGTCTCGGTGTCCGTCAGGCGGCTCTGCAGCACGTCCGACAGCGAGTGCGCCGGATCCGTGGAGATGAGGAGCACCGGCCCCTCCTTCTCCGTCAGCGTCACCGCGGCGGCAGCGGCGCAGGAACTCTTGCCCACCCCGCCCTGCCCCACGAAGAAGATGAGCCGCGTGGGCGGCAGCGGCGGCGCGGCGATGGGCGGCATGGACGGCGCGCGCACCAGCGCCGGAGGCCCTTCGGCCGCGGCGAACTCCAGCGCCTTGGTCTCCTTGCCAGCGGCCCACGCCTTGGCGAACAGCGCCAGGCCATCCAGCCCGCGCGGCGCCACTTCACGCCGGCCCAGCAGGTGCACCGGCACCGTCTTGTCCAGCGCCTGGAACTTGCGGACGTGGGGGGCCTGTAGGCCGCGGCGGCCCTGACACGCAGGACAGCCGTCCTTGTCCTCGATCTGATTGACGACGATCTCCGTCACCGGCAGCCCGCGCTCGCGAAGCTGGGTGAAGAGCATGCGCGTCTGCGCCTCGGGCACCGGCTCCGCCAGCGCCACCAGGTGGAAGGCCGTGCGCGCGGGGTCCTTCAGCAGCGCCAGCAGCTTCTCCGCCTTCTGCCCCACCTGCTCCAGGAATCCAGGCGCCTCGGCCGCGGCCGCCGCCTTCTTGCCCTTCTTCGCCGGCGCCTCCGTCTTGTCCCCACCGGCCTTCACCAGGCCCAGGAACTTGCGCAGGCTCGTCGGCAGGTCGAACAGCCGCAGGGTGTGGCTGGTCGGCGCGGCGTCCACCACGATGCGGTCGAACTCCTCGCCCTCCAGCAGGTCCACCACGTGGAAGAGCGCCACCAGCTCCTCCAGCCCCGGCACGGCCTGCTGGTACAGCTTGCCCATGTCGTCTTCCGACACGTGCGTGCCCTTCGCCGCGGCCTTCGACAGCGCTGGCAGGTAGGAAGCCAGGAAGGGCTTCATCAGCGCCGCCGGCTCCACTTCCAGGCCGTACACGCCGCCGTCTCCCTTGCCCGGGACCAGCTTGGTCGCCTTGGCCGGGAGCTTCTTCTTCACCAGGTCCGACAGGGAGCGGACCGGATCCAACGACACGAGCAGCACCCGTTCCTTGGGCGCATCCTCCGACAGCCTCAACGCATATGCCGCCGCGAGCGTGGTCTTACCTACCCCGCCTTTGCCGCCGAAGAAGTGAAGTACTCGCGCGTCGCTCATTGCGTTGTGGCCTTCCTTGTGCCCCCCCGCGGCACCCGATGCACACTCCGGGGCGCCCGAATAGATTGGCGCCGCTGGAGTTGCCCGAGGCGTGGAACATGTACGGCCGGGCACTCCCTGTGGGTGGGAGACCCCCCAAGAATCCCCCGTCAGGAGGTCAAAAGTCAAGAATTGACGGGGGTTTCGCGGCGGGGTCGCCGCCTGGGCGGGCATCCCCTCCAAGCCAGGCCAAGAGCCCGGAATCCGAAGGGGATTTCCTACCCGTGAGGTCAGCGGATGACAAACGAGTTGGTGCCCATGGCCCCCATCGCGCCGTCACTTCCCTGCCCGCCCAGGGGGCCGCCACCGCCGCCGCCGGGCGCCTGCTGCGCGCGGGCCTCGGCCGCGTAGCGGTTGAGCTTGTTGTAGAGCGTCTTCTCGCTCACCCCCAGCACCTCGGCGGTGCGGGCCTTGTTGTTCCCGTTCCGCTGGAGGCTGCCCAGGATGTACTCGCGCTCCACCGCGTCCAGGCTCAGCCCGAAGGGCAGCCGGAAGGTGTGGCGTTCTGGGCTCTTGCCGGCCATGTCGGGCGGCAGGTGCTCGCGGGTGATCAGCTCCCCGTCGCACAGGATGACGGCGCGCTCCACCGCGTTGCGCAGCTCGCGGATGTTGCCCGGCCAGTCGTAGTTCTTCAGGACCTCCATGGCCTCCGGGTGCACGCCGCTGACGCGCTTGCCGGAGTCGCCGCGGAACTTGTCCACGAAGTGCTGCACCAGGATGGGGACGTCGTCGCGGCGCTCGCGCAGGGGCGGCAGGTGGATCTGGAAGACGTTGAGGCGGAAGTAGAGATCCTCACGGAAGCGCCCGTTCTTGATCTCCTGCTTGAGGTCGCGGTTGGTGGCGCAGAGCACGCGCACGTCCACCTCGATCTCCACCTTGCCGCCCAGCCGGCGCAGCTTTCCCTCTTCCAGCACGCGCAGGAGCTTGGCCTGCAGCTCGATGGGAATCTCACCCAATTCGTCCAGGAAGAGCGTGCCGCCGTGGGCCATCTCGAACACGCCGGGCCGCCGCTGATCCGCGCCGGTGAAGGCGCCGCGCTCGTGGCCGAACAGCTCGGACTCGATGAGCGTGGCCGGGATGGACGCACAGTTGATGGCGATGAAGGGCTTGTCGCGGCGCAGGGACAGGTTGTGCACCGCGCGGGACACCACTTCCTTGCCCGTGCCGGACTCGCCGCTGATGGACACGCTGGCCTTGGAGGGCGCCACCTTCTCCACCAGCTCGATGACCTTGCGCATGCCCACGGACTGGGCAATCAGGTCCGACGAGCCGAGCTGCTTCAGACGCCGCCGCAGCGTCTGCACCTCGCGCATCGTCTCCTTCTTCTCCAGCGCCCGGTCGATACAGACCTTGAGCCGCGCGGTATCCAGCGGCTTGACGATGAAGTCGTAGGCGCCCTCGCGGATGGACTCCACCGCGGCGTCGATGGTGCCTCGCCCCGTCAGGAAGACCACCGGGCAGTCCGGCAGCTCCTCCTTCAGGTTGCGCAGCAACCAGAGCCCATCCGTCTCCGGCATGGCCAGATCCGACAAGACCACATCCGGCCGGAACTCGTTCGCCTTGCGGAGGGCGTCATGCCCGTCGAATGCGATCTCGACCTTGTGTCCCCAGGCGCTGAGCATGTCCGCCAGTGCCTCACACGTGTCGCGTTCGTCATCCACGGCCAGGATTCGTGCGCTGCCCAAGTGAAGACCTCCCGTGCTGCGTCGTGACGCGAAGTTGTCGTGACTCGAAATCAGAAGCCGGCCCGTCGAGATGAGACACTCAGGCGCGGGAGAAACTCAGGCGGCACAGCCCCGCCCGGAAGTACAGGTCGACGCCCAGCTGTGAACAGCGCAGTTGGAGCGCGGCCACGGCTTCGGGCAGGGGCTCGGGGCAGGCGCCGGCCGAATCCTCGACCTCCAGCACCGCGCTCGTCTCGTCCCCGCGCACCGTGACGCGGATCGAGCCGCCATTCTCCGCCCGGCGGAAGGCGCGCAGCAGCGTCTGGATGAGGAAGAAGCCCAGCTCCGACGTGTCCTGCAGGCGGACCTGGACGCCCGCCTCCACCCCCGCCTGGACCTGGACGCGGCGCTTGCGGCCCTCGTGCCCCAGCACGCCCAGCGCCCGCGTGGTGGCCTCCGACAGGTCCGCCACGCCTGGCGCGCCGCCTCGGAAGACGACGAAGTCGCTGAACAGCTTCAGGATGCCGTCCACGCGCTGGATCTGATCGCGCATGGCCTTGAGGTTCTTCTCCTGCGACGGCGGCACGCTCCCCGTCTCCACCTTCAGCTTCTCCGACAGGACCTCCAGGTGGATGGCCAGCGCGTTCAGCGGATTGCGGACGTCGTGCAACAGGCTGTCCATCAGCGTGGGGACGGCCAGATACCGGGCCGCGCCCACCACGGGCTGCGGCGCGTCCTCAACAGAGGGTGCACTATTTGACATTGCTGTCGAGGTAACCAACTGGAACTCCTCGGGATTTCCCCTGTTCCACCCCCGCCGCCGCCCAACCGGAGCCAAGAGTTAGGGAGCCGTTCCAACATCGTCAACCCTGGGGCGGTAATTCTTGCCGGAAGTGGCAAATTCCCCATACACGGCGCGGACTTATGTCCGCCCGCGAGTGTTATTCAGGTGACGATTGAGGAGCGCGCGCGATCCGCGCGGAAATGCCCGTACTGCCCCGCGGTGCGGGGTGCTCAGGCACCCGAGGCGGGAGGCAGGGCGGCATCGCCCAGACCCACCAGGTCCAGCTTCAGCCGGGCCGCGTACTCGAAGATGCGAGGGTCCCGGTAGAACTCGCCGAACACGATGCGCACCAGGCCCGCGTTGGCGATCAGCTTGAAGCACGGCCAGCACGGCGAGGCGGTGGTGTAGATGGTCGCCCCGTCGATGCTGACGCCGTTGGTGGCGGCCTGGATGATGGCGTTGGCCTCCGCGTGGACAGTGGCCACGCAGTGTCCGTTCTCCATCATGTGACCCACGTCATCGCAGTGCGGCAGCCCCCGGATGGCGCCGTTGTAGCCGGTGGACAGGATGGTCCTGCCCCGGACGATGACGGCTCCCACGTGCTTGCGATCACACGTGGCGCGCGAGGCCACCTGCGTCGCGATGTCCATGAAGTACTGATCCCACGAGACACGTCCGGCCATCCCACGCCTCCAGTCCGGCGGATGTACCCCGCTCGCGCGCGGTGTCGAGATTCCTGCCAGCCGGCCAGGCGGACCTGAGACACCGCGCGAAGTGGCTAACGCCCGGCGGCGTGTGCGAGTCCCCCCTCCGTCGCGGGATTGCGCGCCAGCAGCCGGCCAAAGCCCTTGGACTGGAGGAAGTGGCGCACCTTCGCGCTGGGTGCGGCGAACGTCTCTCCGGGCATGGGCACGTCGAAGCTGTAGTTCTCCTCTTGCACCTCGAAGTCCACCTTCGCGGTGCGGTAGCCCTCGACGATGGCCAGCAGCCGGCCCGTCGCGAGGCTGAAGATGCCGCCGCCCGACGCGCCGTAGCCGATGGGGGCGTCCGTCTTCACCATCTTCGGGCGCTGGGACGCCTTGTCCCATTCGACCTGGGACAGCATGCCGCCGGACAGCGACAGCGCGCGGCCGAACGGCGAGGCAGCCACCACCACGTCCTCGCCCAGCTCCAGCTCCGCGTCGTCTGCCAGCTCCACCGCGGGCAGGTCCAGCCCCGGCACGCGCACCAACGCGAGGTCCAGGTCAGGCACGTGGCCCATCGCCACCACCTCGCCCCGGTGCTCCAGCGACTCCGCGCGGCGGTCCACCAGCACGCGCAGCTCCGGAGCCTCCATCCCGTCCATGGCCACCGCGTGTGCATTGGTGAGCACCCAGGCGACCGTGGCTCCGTTCGCGTCCCGCTCGGCGCCCACCACCACGCCCGACGCCGTGCTGCGCACGCTGCCCTGCGAGGCCAGTTGCAGCCGCACGTTGTGCGGGAGGATGCGCCGCACCTGCTCCTTGCGCGTCATGCGCGGCGCGTCCGGCACCGCGATGACACGCTCGACGACGGGCGCCACCTGGGATGCGGGGATGGCGGCGGCCGGCTGAGACGGGGCACCGGCGCACGACACGAGGGCGAGCAGGGCGGGGGCGCCCAGGAGGAAGCGGGTCATCGACTCTCCGGTCTGGGGGGAAAACGGATGCAGCCAGTACAACTCCCTGGCAGCCCCCATCATCCCGAGCCCTTTCCGGCTTTGAAAGCAGGCGTCCAGGCGGGCCCCGGACGCCTGCCCGGTCACGCGTAGCGCTTCTTCATCAGGAAGAGGATGGCGTCCTTCGCACACGCCTCGCAGTAGCCGTAGCGCTCCGCCATCGTCTTCAGCGTGCTCTGCACCTGCGTCTGCTCGCGCGCGGTGAGCTGGTTGCGGTCCTCGGACAGGTACTTGAGGACGTTCTCCTTGTTCTTACGCAGCACGCGCTTGCGCTCCTCGAAGTAGTGATCTCGCAGGCGCTTGAACATGTCCGGGAAGATGCGGCCGTAGTCCATGACCGCGTCCGGGTTGTCCAGCCGGTGCGCGCCGATGGAGGCGATGAGTCCCCGGCGGAAGTCGGCGGCGTCCTCGCCGCGCGGCATGATGATGGCTTCCACCTCCGCCATCCGCTGCTCGTCCGGCGCCTCCATCACCCCGGTGACGCGGTTGCGCATCTTCTCCCCGCGCACCCAGTGGCTGATGGTCTGGATGTAGCGCTCCACCAGCTCGCGGTACTGCCCCTCCGACACCAGCCCCATGGACTCGCGCACCTCCGAGTCCACCCGGTCCAGGTACTCCGCCTCCGCCAGCCGCACGAAGGCGTCATGGTCGTGGTAGCCGTCCACCACCTCCTGCAAGAGGAACTCGTAGACGCTCTTGTCCTTGCAGATGGCGGACAGCTCCTCCAGCACCGCCAGCGCGTTGAGGCACTTGTAGTCGGCGTTCTGCGCGGCATTGAAGAGCGCCGTCTTGATTTCACGCGCGCTGGCGCCCGAGCGCCCCTCGTAGTTGGGGTACGCGTCCGACTCCGTGAACAGGTCCTCGCGCAGCTTGCGCAGCTCCTTGGTGTCGGCCAGGCTCAGCCGGTCCGGCGGCGCGCCCTCCTCGTAGAGGTGCAGCTTCTCCACCGGCGTCACCTGGTCGATGAGGTCCTTCACGTCCTGCGGGTAGCGGTCCGGAATGGGCTTCTTCAGCCGGGTGAGCACCGCCCACATGGCCGCCAGCTCCGTGGCATGGGGCGCCACGTGCTTGCCCACGGTGGTAGAGGTGATCTGCGCGTCGTAGATCTGCTGCTCGGTGCGGTAGCGGCGCAGGTAGGGCACGCGCACCAGCTCGATGCGGCCCTTGAAGGACGCGAAGTCCGGCAGCTCCTTGAAGGCGTTGAGGTGCTTCTCGTTCGCCGACGCGATGAGCACCTCGTCGAGCTGGAGGACGAAGGGCTCCAGCGGCACCTCGCCCGTCTCGCTGAAGCCCAGCAGGTACTTGAAGGCCTCCAGGGGCCGCTTGAGCAGGTCCGAATACTCGATGAGCCCGCGGTTGGCGTGGACCAGGGGGCCGTGCGGCTCGAAGAGCACCGTGCTGTGCAGCGGCGCGGGAACGTTGAGCTGGGTGCGGTCCGCGGTGAGCTGCTGGACGACGGCGTCCACGCTCATCTGCGGCTCCACCGTCACCGTGCCCACCTGATAGCGGCGCGACACATAGAAGCGCTCCACCTGGACGTGGCGCATCACCTTCAGCCAGTCCCCGCCGTAGGAATTGAGCAGCGCGGTGTAGATGCGGCGGCACTTGGAGCACAGCTCGCCGTCCCGCACGTAGTCGGACAGGATGAAGTCGCCACTCTCCCCGTCCCCGTTGCCCAGTCCCTTCTTCTTGAGCGCCGTCTCCAGCAGCTTGCGACGCTCGCCGGGCGGGACGGCGAAAAGCGGGTGGTCCCGCAGCTCGCACGGCATGCGCAGGTCGATGGACTCCGCGTCCAGGTGCGCGAAGGTGGTCATCTCCCCACTGGCGGAGTCCCGCTCGCCGAAGCCGATGGAGCCCTTGATGAGCTTCTCCGACGGGAACACCCAGGCGAGCCGGTAGAGCGCGCCCTGGGGCAGCCGCGAGTACGCCTCCATGCCCACCTTCAGGGCATTGACGAGCGTGGACTTGGCGCTGCCATTGGGCCCGTGCAGGAGGATGAGCTTGTTGATACGGCCGGCCCGCACGAAGTTGCCGAGCAGCCGGTAGATGGCGTTCTGCACCTCCTCCTGGCCCGCCACCCGGTCGTCCCGGTCGCCGCCGGGCACGTCGAAGACCTGGAAGCGCCGGATGGTGCCTGTGGGGTGCGGCACCGTGGTGGTGCCGAAGTGGTCCATCACGTCCCGCAGGTACTGCGCCGCGTTGCGTGCCTGGCCCTTCGGGTCGTTGAAGAAGAGGGAGAGATACTCCTCGAAGGAGAGAATCGACCGGTTCTTGACGAAGTCGGCGTTCACCTGCGCGCCCACTTCCTGCAGATAACCCTTCGCGTCCAAGTTGACTCTCCTCTGGTCAGTCGTCCACCACCAAGTTTTCCGCCCGGGCCACCAATGTCCAGCACCCCGGATGCCATTGTCGGCTGGGGCACGCGCTGCTGGCCACCGGGCGGGCACAGGGAGCGCTACGGCTCCCTCCTGGGGAAGCAGGGAGCCCGGGTCCGCATTCCCGGGGAGGGCAAACGTCGCGGTGTGTGAACTCGCGTGCGGCGCGAGGGTGCGCTACGGTCTTTTTCTTCCTCTGCGGCCTACCCACCCGGAGTCCAAGCAAGATGCACAAGGAGCCCATCATCGGCATCGACCTCGGCACGACGAACTCGTGCGCGGCGATCGTCGAGGACAGCGGGAACGTCAAGCTCATCCCCTACAAGGGCGGCGAGTACACCATCCCCTCGATCTTCGCGATCGACGACAAGGGGAACGAACTCATCGGCTACGAGGCCAAGCGCCAGTGGCAGCTCAACCCGCGCAACACCGTTTACGGCTCCAAGCGGCTGGTGGGCCGAGGCTTCGGCAGCGAAGTCGTCGACACGATGAAGCAGGTCGTGGCGTACAACATGCGCCCCGGCAAGCAGAGCGACGTCATCCTGGACGTGGGGAAGAAGGAGTTCGCCCTCCAGGAGATCAGCGCCAAGATCCTCGGGAAGATCCGCGAGGTCGCCTCCAACTACCTGAAGATGCCCATCAAGCGGGCGGTGGTGACGGTGCCGGCCTACTTCAACGACCGGCAGCGCCAGTCGGTGAAGGACGCGGGCAAGCTCATCGACCTGGAAGTGGTGCGCATCATCAACGAGCCCACCGCGGCGGCGCTGGCCTATGGAGTGGGCAAGGGGCTGAAGGAGAAGGTCGTCATCTACGACCTGGGCGGCGGCACCTTCGACGTCTCCATCATCGAGATCCGCGACCGCGTCTTCGAGGTGAAGGCCACCGGCGGTGACGTCTTCCTGGGCGGCATCGACTTCGACAACGCCATCATCCACCACGTCCTCAAGGACTTCGCGGCGAAGACGGGCCTCGACCTCGCCACGGATCCGGTGGCGATGCAGCGCATCAAGGACCTGGCCGAGCGCACGAAGATCGACCTGTCCGCGCGCGAGGAGGTCCCCTTCAACATCCCCTTCATCACGATGACGTCCCAGGGCCAGCCCCTGAACATCGAGATGAAGTTCAGCCGGAAGATGCTGGAGCAGCTCACCAACCAGCTCGTGGACCGCACCCTGCAGATGGTGGCGCGCGTGCTGGTGGACTCGGGACTGTCCACCAAGGACGTCGACGAGGTCATGCTCGTGGGCGGCCAGACGCGCATGCCCATCGTCCAGGACCGGCTCACCAAGTTCTTCGGCAAGCCGCCCAGCAAGGGCGTGCACCCGGACGAGGCCGTGGCCATTGGCGCCGCGCTCTACGCGCACTCGCTCCAGGACGACACCAACCTGCGCATCCAGCTCCTGGACGTGATTCCCATGGCCATTGGCCTGGAGAAGGCGGGCGGCGCGTTCCACACCGTCTTCCCGCGCAACGCGTCCATCCCCAACGCCAAGCAATTGCTGGCCACCACCAGCATGGACAACCAGACCGAGCTCGCCGTGCGCATCTTCCAGGGCGACAATGAGTTGGTGGCCCGCAACGACATGCTGGGCGAGTTCACCTTCTCCGGCATCCAGCCCGGCCGCGCTGGCGCCGCGCAGGTGGAGATCACCTTCGACGTGAACGTGGAAGGCATCCTCACCATGCGCGCGCGTGACCCGGCGTCCGGCCGCGAGATGAAGACCACGGTGCGCGTCAGCAATGCCTGATTGAAGTCCCCTGCCCCGCTCCCGTGCGCGAGGAGCGGGGAGCGCCCTCGGCAGCCCCTCAGCCGCCCTGCGTGGTTCCCCGGCCTTCTGCCGCCGCTTCCGGCGCCAGGAAGGCGGTCGCATCGTCGGGGCCCAGTGAGCCATGGCCCTCGTCGCGGGCCAGTTCGAAGAGGCCCGTCTCCACGGGCGGCAGGCGGAAGCGTGACGCCGCGCGAGCCTGGGCCCGGCCGCTGACCAGCACCTGCCCACGCCCGGCCCTCGCCGCCAGCCGCGCCGCGGTGTTCACCACGTCCCCCAGCACCGTGAAGTCCAGCCGGCCGGAGGCCTTCGCCCCCACGCTGCCGGCCACCAGGTCTCCCGAATCCAGGCCCATGCAGACGCCATGCGCGTATGGCGCGCCTTCGCCGCCCCGCGACGCCAGCGTGCCCAGTTGCCGGCGGATGGCGTGACAGGCCTCCAGCGCCAGGTCCACGTGCCCGGGGCCTCGGAAGACGGCCATCACCGCGTCCCCCATGAACTTGTCCACGATGCCACCGCGCGCGAGCAACTCCGGGACAATGGCCTCGAAGTTGGCGTTGAGACGGCGCAGGGACTCCGGCGGCGCTTCCTGATGCAGCACCGGCGTGAAGGCATCCACGTCGATGAACACCACCGTGCCATCCACCCACTCGCCTGCCATGGCGTCCGAGCCCTGGAGCAACGGCGGCAGACGCTCCAGCACCGCGCCCGGGACGAACATGCGCAGCAGGCCGTTCTCCTCCGTGTAGCGCACGGTGCGGCGCAGCTCGCGCACGTGCTTCAGCGTCTTGACGAGCGTGGCCTCCAGGTCCGGGAAGTCGATGGGCTTGGTGATGAAGTCGAAGGCGCCGCGATTCATGGCCGTGCGGATGTTGTTCATGTCGCCATACGCGGAGACGATGACCACCCGGGTCAGCGAGCTGATCTCCCCCACGCGCGACAGGAACGTCAGCCCATCCATGCGCGGCATGTTGATGTCGCAGAGGACGACTTCGATGTCGGGATGCTGGCGCATCTCCTCCAGCGCCTCCTCGCCGTCCGCGGCGAAGAGGAACTGATAGACGGAGCGGCGGATCTGCTTGCGGAAGCTCTGCTCCATCAGCACGACGACGTCCGGCTCGTCATCGACGACCAGGATTTTCGCCGGGCGCGACGGCCGGCCCGCGTCCACCGCGCTGGTGAGGGCCGAGGCCAACTCGTGCGCGGACTGGAAGCGGCGCGCGGGGTCCACGTCCAGGGCGCGCGCGAAGAAGGCATCCACCTCCGTGCCCAGCTCCGGTGCCAGGCTGGACGGCGTCGCGGGCGGCGGCGGCACGTTGCCCAGGCGCATCTGCCGCAGTGACTCCAGGGGGAACGGGTGCTGTCCCGTCAGCGCGCGGTACGCCACCACGGCCAGCGCCCAGAGGTCACAGCGGTGGTCCAGCCGCGGCTCCAACCCTCGGAGCTGCTCGGGGCTCATGTACCGGGGCGTGCCGGCCATCTCCTCCTCGGGATGCGGCCGGGCCGCGCCGCCCGACATCAGCAGCGCCAGACCGAAGTCCAACACCTTCACCTGTTCGCCATGCTCCGTGCGCGCGAGGAACAGGTTGGCCGGCTTGAGGTCGCGGTGGATGACGCCCGCGGCATGCGCGGCGGTGAGCGCGCGGGCCGTCTGCGTCACCAGCCGCTCCACCATGGCCAGGGACAGCCGGCCGCGGCGGTTCAACAGGGCCTCCAGGTCCTCGCCCACCAGCCACTCCATGACGATGTAGGGTGTCTCGCCGGAGAGGTCGCAGTCGTGGACCTGGATGACGTGGGGATTCTGGAGGCGGGCAATCGCCTGCGCTTCCCATTCGAACTGCTGGCGAGCCAGGGGCGCGGGCGCGCAGTGGGCCGCCATCAGCTTGAGAGCCACGCGGCGCTGGAGCTTCGGATCCAACGCCACCCAGATGGTGCCCATGCCACCACCCGCCAGCCGCCGCTCCAGGACGTAGCGGTCGCCAACGACTTGTCGCTCGGAGTGGGAGTCTTCGACCATGGGAAGCGGGAAGTGTCTCACACCGGCCCCGCCCAAGGTACTGCGGGCTGCCCTCTCCCACGGCGGCCAGCCGCGCGGCGTCGACCGGTCTGTCACAACGCGCGTGCTACGGTCCCCGCCCCCCATCCCGATGCGGCGCTCACTCACCCAACCTCCGGAGGCGTCATGCCCGAGACTGAATCCGTCCTGAAGCACCCCGCCCCCGCGGCGACCGAAGCGCCCCCGTCCATCTCGCGCGATTCGGACGGCCATGCGCTCCCCGGTCTACACGTCCCACCGGGGCTCAGGCCCGGCATGCCACGCAACGCGATGACCACCAGCCCGGTGGAGTACGTCAACGAGCCGCTGCGGGTGCTCGCCGGCACACTGCCAGAGGACCTGCAGGGTCACGTCTATGTCGCGGGGCCCAGCGTGCACGCGGGCTCACCGGCCCTGGCCTCGGACGGGCTCGTGATGCGCCTGGACTTCCAGGTGGGCGGCGCCCGGTTCACCTCCGCCACCATGCGCACCCCATCGTACTACGCGCGCCAGCAGGTGGACGCGGGCGCGACGGCGCGAGGCCCCCTGACGCGGCTGCTCAACCGCTTCCGCGAGACGACGCTGGCGGACGTGTCACTCACGCTGGGCCCGCAGGAGACGCCCAACACGGCGCCCTTCCTGGTCGAAGGCGAGCGGATGCTGCTGGTGACGACGGACGCGGGCCGCCCGTGGGCCATCCACCCCAAGACGTTGAAGGCATACACACCGCTGGGCTACCTGCGCGAGTGGAACCGCGCCCTCCCCACGCCGTGGGCCTTCCCCCTGCTGCAGAGCACGGCCCACCCGGCCTTCGACCCCGCCGAGCGCCTGGGCCCGCGCATCGACAAGGACCGGCCCCGCCTCTTCTTCACCAACCACGCGCCCAAGTGGCCCCTGGGCGCCGGTTACACGCAGCTGGTGAGCTGGGACACGGAAGTGAACCGGCTGAACCACTGGAAGCTGATGGACGCAGCCACGGGCGAGCCGGTGGTGGCGTCGTCGCTGCACCAGATCGCCGCCACGCGGGACTACGTGGTGCTGCTGGACGCCAACTTCCCCATCAACTTCTGGCAGATCGCCGCGCAGGCGGCGGTGCCCTTCCTGCCGCGGGTGCAGCGCGCGGTGGAGTGGCTGACGGCGTCCCCCGCCGCCCCGCAAGCGGTGTTCTGGGTGGTGCGGCGAGCGGACCTCCAGACGTCACCCGGGACGCTGGACCCGGAGAATCCGCCGCTCGTGTCCGCGCACCGCTTCCAGGCCGGAGGCGGCGGGCTGCACTTCGCCGCCATCTACGAGAACCCCGACGACGTCATCACCCTGGTCGCGGCGCACTCTCCCACCGAGGACCTGTCTCATACGCTGGAGCCGGGCGAGCTGCTCATCAATGGCAACCGCGTGCAGGACTGGCAGGCGGGAATGCCCACGGCGGTGCCCGTCACGCGCAGCTCCATGGGGGTGCACCGCATCGACATGAAGCGACTGCGCATCCAGTCCAATCTGTATTCGCATGACGACTTCACCTGGGGCCTGACGGTCTTCTCCAACGCGGGCCTGGTGAATGGCGAGTTGGAGGCCCACTTCCGGCTGCTGGGCCACGTGATGAATTCCAAGGTGCCGACGAAGGAGCTGGCGCTCTACCTCAACTCGGACGGCTTCACGGCGGACATGGTCCCCGAGGCGCTCTACCAGCTCTACAAGCCCATCGTCGGGGACAAGTCCGCGCTGCCCATCCGCGATGGCCGCGCGGCGAGCTTCTTCAAGTTCTTCGTCGACTCCGGCCACATCGAGGGCTACGTGCTGCCCACCGGCTGGTTCGGCTTCGCGCCGCAGTTCGTTCCCAGCGCCCGGTTCCCCCAGGTGCCACACTGGAAGGGCTACGTGGTGGCGCTCGTCGTGTCGGACCCGACGCCGGACCTGCCTGAGAACTCCACGGGCGACGAGGTCTGGATCTTCGACTCCGAGGACCTGGCCAAGGGCCCCATCTGCCGGCTGGGCAGCCGCAACTTCGACGTGGGCATGACGCTGCACACCACCTTCCTGCCACCGGGCCTGCCTGACCTCCTGGAAGGCCAGCCCCCGGGCAACGTGGCCCCGTACTGCGTGGACGTGCGGCAGGACCTCGACATGGACGCCATCGAACGGACGTACCTGGAGTGGCCCCAGACGCTGCTCCCACGAGTGCCCCGGGTGCTGTTCGCTCCGTGGCGCCTGGGCGTGAAGTGGGCGTTGAACTTCCCGAAGCTGCGTCAGGTCCTTCAGGAGGACGTGTATCCGCACTTCCCGCACAGGTGATTGCGTTCGCCGCAGGGCCTCAGCCAACGACGATGTTGATGATTCGCCCTGGCACGTAGACGAATCGGCGCTCGGTCTTTCCAGCGAGATGCGGGATGAGCTCCGGCTCTCGGTGGACGGCCTCACGCGCCTCCGCCTCCGTGGCGTCTCGCTTCAGGCGCAGCTTCCCTCGGACCTTGCCGTTGACCTGGATGGCCATTTCGACCAGCTCGTCCACGGTCAACGCGGGGTCGTATTCAGGCCACGGCTGGAGGGAAATGGACTCACTTGCGCCCCAGCGGTGCCAGAGCTCCTCCGAGAGGTGAGGCGCGAATGGGGAGAGAATCCGCGCAAAGACTTTGGCCGCCTCGAGCGGCACACGCGGGAACTCGGCCAGCGCGTTGGCGAGAATCATCATCGCGCTCACGGCCGTGTTGAAGCGCAGCGCTTCGATGTCCTCCCCCACCTTCTTCACCGTCTTGTGCAGCAGCCGCCGCGCGTCCTCGGTCAGCTCCGCCGGCGAACCGCCCGCGTCTTCCGTCACGAACGCGAGCATGTTCCACACGCGGTCAAGAAAACGCCGCACGCCGATGACGCCGTTGGTCTGCCACGGCTTCACCGCCTCCAGCGGCCCCATGAACATCTCGTACATGCGCAGGGCGTCCGCACCGAACTGCCGGACAATGTCGTCCGGGTTCACCACGTTGCCGCGCGACTTGGACATCTTCTCGTTGTTCTCACCGAGGATCATTCCCTGGTGGACGAGCTTCTTGAACGGCTCGGCGTGCGTGACGAGGCCGCAATCGAACAGCACCTTGTGCCAGAACCGGGCGTAGAGCAGGTGCAGCACCGCGTGCTCCGAACCGCCGACATACAGGTCCACCGGCATCCAGGCGTCGTACGCCTCCTGCGAGAAGATGGCCTGGGTGTTCTTCGGGTCAATGAAGCGCAGGTAGTACCAGCACGAGCCCGCCCATTGAGGCATGGTGTTGGTCTCTCGCGCATACCACTTTCCGTCGCGCTGGAAGAAACGCCAATCCAAGGCGCGGGCCAGCGGGCCCGCCGGGTCCTCGCTGGGCTTGAAGTCCTCGAGCTCGGGGAGCCGCACCGGCAGCTCGTCCTCGGACACGGGCAGAGGCTGGTCGTAGCGAATGGTGTGGGGATGAATACGCGGATCCGATGAGCCCTCCGCGAGCTCGACCGGGAAATAGATGGGGATCGGCTCCCCCCAATAGCGCTGGCGCGAGAACACCCAATCCCGCAAGCGGTACTGGACGCGCCGTGCGCCCAGTCCCTCGCGCTCGAGGTGGGCGAGCATGGCCGCCTTGGCCTCGGGCGTCCGCAGCCCATCGAGGAAGCGCGAGCGCACCGCGACGCCGTCCCCCACGAATGCCTCCGTCCACGTGCCGGTCTCGTTCAGGGCGCCGTCGGCCGAAACCACCTCGACGACGGGCAAGCCGAGGGCACGCGCGAACTCGAAGTCACGCGCGTCATGGCCGGGCACGCCCATGATGGCGCCCGTCCCATAAGAGCCGAGCACGAAGTCCGCGACCCAGATGGGGAGGCGCGCTCCCGTGAGCGGGTGCAGCGCGTAGGAGCCGGTGAACACGCCGGTCTTGGCTTTCGAGAGCGCGGTGCGGTCCAACTCGCTCCGGCTCGCGGACGCCTCGCGGTAGGCCAGGATCTCGGCGCGCCGCTCCGCCGTGGCGAACCGCTCCAGCAGCGGGTGCTCGGGTGCGACGACCATGTACGTCGCGCCGAAGAGCGTGTCCGGACGGGTGGTGAAGATGCGGAGGCGGTCCGCGCTGCCCTCGATGACGAAATCGACCTCAGCGCCCTCGCTGCGCCCGATCCAGTGGAGCTGCTTCTCCCGCGTCTCGGGCCAATCCAGCCCCGAGAGGTCCTGGGCGAGCCGATCGGCGTACGCCGTGATGCGAAGCGTCCACTGCCGCAGCGGCAGCCGCACAACCGGGTGACTGCCCCGCTCGCTCTTCCCGTCAATGACCTCCTCGTTGGCGAGCACCGTGCCGAGCGCCGCGCACCAGTTCACCGGGAGCTCGGCCTGATAGGCAAGCCCACGCTCGAAGAGCTTGAGGAAGAGCCACTGGGTCCAGCGCACGTACTCCGTGTCTGTCGTGGAGAGCTCGCGAGACCAGTCGTACGAGAACCCGAGAGACTTGAGCTGCCGCTTGAACGTCGCGACGTTCTTCGCGGTGGTATCGGCCGGGTGGGTTCCCGTTTCGAGCGCGTGCTGCTCCGCGGGCAGGCCGAACGCGTCCCATCCCATGGGATGAAGGACATCATATCCCCGCATCCGCAAGTACCGCGAGACGATGTCCGTGGCCGTGTAGCCCTCCGGGTGCCCGACGTGCAGCCCGGCCCCCGAGGGGTAAGGGAACATGTCGAGGATGTATGCCTTCGGTTTGCCGGGGTGCCTGCGCGCCTCGAAGAGGCGCTGCTCTTCCCAACGGGTCTGCCAGAAGGGTTCGATGTTCGCCGGGTCGTACTTCGGCCGTTCTGTGGACATGGCGCGCCAGTTACCACAATGGGCATGCCCAGTCAGCAGACGGCAGAGCGGCTCTTCGGGTGGTCCGCTCCGCGAGCGAGCCAGTGCTGAAGGTCCCCAGACCCGCTCATGCCTGCCCTGTCATTCACCGGTGCAGCTCGCGCGGAGCAGCGAACCACGCGCATCAGTAGCAGACAGGGAACTCCTCACAGATGCAGTGAGGGCCCACCTGGACACACTGATAGAAACATGTACAGCTCTCATCGGCGCACTGGTTTTGACACCAATCCCCGCTGGCTTGGGCCTCCGGCGGACGGACCGTGCCCATGACGCTTCCAAACATGATGCCCACGACAAAGACCCACTTCTGGATTCCCTTGCGCATGACAAATCCTCTCAGCAGGACTGCGCGGAAATCCTATCACAAGACAAAGCCCGCCAAGACCTTCCTGCCGCGTCTCAATGCGTCATCAGGTCCAGTGCTCCGAGAGAAATTCGCTAAGCCAATGGAATCACGGTGTCCACGATCTTGGCGGAGCACAACACGGCGGGAAGCCCAGCGCCGGGGTGCGTGCCCGCTCCGACCATGTAGAGGCGATCCACGTCCTCACTCCGGGCCTGCGCCCTGAGGAACGTCGTCTGCAGCAGCGTCGGCGCGAAGCTGAACGCGGCCCCCTTGAATGACCGCAGTTCGTCACGGAAGTACTCGGGTGTAGCCATCCGCGAAGTCACCAACTCTCCCCCCAGCCCCGGCAACACGGTCCGTGAAAGGCGCTCCTCCAACTCGCGTCGAAAGGCCTCGGCCCTGTGCTTCCACTCCGAGCCCGTCCCCAAATGTGGCACCGGCGCCAGCACATAGAAGGCATCGTGCCCAGCCGGAGCTAGCGCCGCGTCCGTCGCCGTGGGCCTGTGCAAATACAGCAACGGGTCGGCCGACGGATGTCCAGGCCCCTCCAGCCCCGAAAACATCCCCCGGAAGTCCTTGCCGAACAGCAGCGTGTGGTGGGCGACCTCCGGGTACTGACGCCGTGTCCCGAAGTACCAGAGGAACGCGCTCATCGAGTACCGCGCCCGGCTGATGCGCTCGTCCGTCCAGTGCTTCCGGACATGCCCCGGCAACAGATACCGGTACGTCCACGCCGCGTCCGCGTTCGACACGACCACGTCCGCCGCCAGTCCCGTGCCGTCCCCGAGCCTCACACCCGTCGCCTTCCGCCCTTCCAACGAAATCTCCGTCACCTCACTGCCGTAGCGGACCTCGCCACCCAGTGCCTCCAGCAGTTCCACCAGGCCACGAACCAGCGCGCCGGTGCCGCCCACCGGGAAGAACGCCCCCCAACGCCGCTCCACGAATTGGATCGACGTGTACACCGCGCTCGCGGTCGCGAAGGGGCTGCCGCCAATCAGCAGCGGATGGAAGCTCAATGCCTGCTGGAGTCGCGCGTCGCGGATGTGCTTCGACACCAGGCCGAACATGGAGCGAAATGCCTCGTCTCGCACCAGCGCGGGGGTGAACGGCGCCAAGCTCAGCACGTCCGGAACCGGCGTGCTCATCAGCGTACCAATGCCCGCCTCGTACATGCGCTCCACGCGGGCGCACAGCGCCAGGAACCCCGCCTCATCCCGGGGAGACAGGCGCCGTACGGACTCACGCATCGCCTCGCGGTCCGAGTGATAGTCGAACGTGGAGCCATCCGGGAACCGCATCCGGTACAGCGGCACCACGGGCCGCAGCTCCACGTGGTCCGCCATGCGTTGCCCCGCCAGCGCCCACAGCTCTTCCAGCAGGTGCGGACACGTAATCACCGTGGGGCCCGCGTCGAACGTGAAGCCATCCTGGAGGAAGGCGTTCGCCCGCCCACCCGGACCGTCCCTCCGCTCCAGCACCGTGACGCGCCACCCGCGCGCCGCCAGCCGGATGGCCGCGGCCAATCCACCGAAACCACTGCCAATCACGAGTGCGCGTCGTCCGCCGCTTCGTGCAGCCAGGCCAGCCATCCCAGAGGATCTCAGCACGGTGACTCGATCCATCGCACACCCGAGAGGCCCGCTCCACTCCGGCCTGCTGCCACGCATCCGTGCTGACTTCACCCGCGCTCTGTTGCGAGCCCCCGAGTGCCAGGGCTACCCTCCCCGCCTCAACGCGGAGTGCGCTCCTGCGCGCACGGGTGGAAGCAATGATGGATGTACCCGGCTACCGCATCGGCAGAGAGTTCATCACCGCAGGCGCCTTCCAGCTCTTGCGCGCCACACGCGAGGAAGACGGCGCCTCGGTCATTCTCAAGGTCCCCGACGCGGCGCGGCGCCCCTCCGCCACCACGCGGCTCCGCCACGAGTGGGAGCTGACGCACGCCCTGAACCTCGACGGCGTCCTACAGCCCCTGGCCTGGGCCGAGTCGCGCGACGGCGCCCCCGTGCTCGTCCTGGAGGGCTTCGGTGACGCGACGCTGACCCAACGCCTGTCACACGGGCGCGTGGAGCCGCGCGCCGCATGCCGAATCGCGCTGTCGTTGGCGCGCGCCCTGGGTGCCATCCACGAGCAGGGCATCCTCCACCGGGACCTGAACCCCAGCAGCATCCTCGTGGGCACGGATGGTGAGTCCGTGAAGCTCACCGGCTTCACCCTCGCCACGCGCAGACCCCGTGCCGAGGTCGCTCCGCTCGCCCCCGAGCGGTTGGAGGGCAGCCTCGAATACCTCGCCCCCGAGGGCACCGGGCGCACCCACCGCAGCGTGGATTCGCGGGCTGATTTCTATTCCATGGGCGTGGTGCTCTACGAACTGCTCACCGGGCGCCGCCCCTTCGCGGACACGGATGCGCTGGGCCTCATCCACGCACACGTCGCCCTGCCCCCGCCTCCGCCCGTCAGTGTCGAACCCGAGCTGCCCCAGCCCCTGTCCGACATCGCGCTCAAGCTGCTCGCCAAGTCCCCCGAGGACCGCTACCAGAGCGCCTACGGGCTCGTGGCGGACCTCCAGCGCTGCCTGAGTGCCCTGGAGGGCCCCGGCCCCGTCGCCGCCTTCATGCTGGGCGCCAAGGACGTCCCCGAGCGCTTCGCCATCCCCGAGAAGCTCTACGGCCGCGAGCCCCAGCAAGCGACCTTGCGCGACGCCTTCGAGCGCGCCGCATCAGGCCGCTCCGCCTTCGTGCTCGTCTCTGGTGCGGCGGGCATGGGCAAATCGGCCCTCACCGGGATGCTCAAGCGGCCCGTCGCGGAGCGCCAGGGCCACTTCGCCCGAGGAAAGTACGACCAGCTTCTTCGCGACACACCCTACGGCGGCATCTTCGAGGCCTTCCGCGAGGTGGCTCGCGCGCTCCTGGGAGGGCAGGAGCAGGAGCTGGAGACCTGGCGTCAGCAGCTCCTCGAAGCCGTGGGCGGCATGGGCCGGCTGGTGGTGGACGCGGTGCCTCGCATGGCGCTGGTGCTTGGCGACCAGCCCCCCGTCCCGGAGCTGGGGCCCGCGGAGTCGGAGCTGCGATTCCAACTGGTCCTTCGCAAGCTGGTGGCCGCGCTCGCCACGCGGGACAATCCCCTGGTGCTCGTCCTGGACGACCTCCACTGGGCGGACAGCACCAGCCTCCAACTGCTGCGACTGCTCTTGACGGACCGGGACATCGAGCACCTGCTCGTGGTCGCGGGTTGCCGTTCGGAAGAGCTGGGCCCCGACCATCCCGTGGAGTCCCTTGCTCGCGCGTTGCAGGAGCACGGCACGCCGGTCCACCGCATCGACCTGGCACCGCTGTCGCCCGAGGACATGACAAAGCTGGTCGCGGACGTGTTCCCTCCCGCGGAGGGCCAACCCGACGCGCAGCTCGACGACCTGGTGCTGTCGCTGACCGAAGGCAACCCGTTCCACGCGGTGCAGTTGCTACGCACCTTCTACGAGCGGGGGCTGGTGCGCTTCGACGCGGACGGCGGTGGCTTCCGGTGGGATGCCAGCGCGCTGCGTGGACAGGACTTCAGTGACGGCGTGGTGGCGCTGCTCACCTCCCGCATCCGCGAGCTGAGCTCCGCGGCGCAGGCAATGCTGCCCATCGCCGCGGCGCTGGGCCATACGTTCGACCTGCGCAGCCTGGCCATCGTCCTGGAGCGCACGGACGAGCAGGCCGAGAAAGGTCTCCGAGAAGTGCTCCAGGCGGGCCTGGTGGCGCCCATCGACGACGCCGACCTCGACAGCGGGGGCACGTATCAATTCACCCATGACCGCGTGCAGCAAGCCGCGCTGGAGCTGATCCCGGAGGACATGCATCCGGAGATCCATGCCCGCATCGGCCGGCTGCTGCTTCGGCACACGCCCCCGGAGCGGCTTGACGAAGGACTCCCGGAGCTCGTCAGCCACTTCCACCTGGCGTTGCCCGTGCTCCACGACGAGCAGGAGCGCCACCGCGTGGCGGAGCTGGACCTGCGCGCCGGCCGCAGCGCCAAGTCCCGAGGCGCCTGGTCCGCGGCACTGCGCCTGCTGAACACGGGCCTGTCCCTTCTCGGCGACGAAGGCTGGCGGAAGGACCGGCGGCTCACCTTCGACCTTCACGTCGACGCGGCCGAAGCGGCGTACCTCGCCGCGGACTTCGACCTGATGGAGCGGCTGGCGGCGGCGGCGCTGGCCCATGCGGTGGACGGCGCGGAGGAGGTCCGGGTGCAGGAGGTCCGGCTCCAATGCCTCGCGCACCGGGGCGAGCACTCACGCGGCGTGGACCTGGGCCTGGAGGTGTTGCGCAAGCTGGGCCAGCCCCTGCCCGCGAATCCGAAGCAACCCCACGTGCTGGCCGCGGTGGCGAAGACGAAGATGCGCCTGGGCCTGCGCAAGCCCGAGGACCTGGCGACCCTCCCCGAGTGCACCGACCCGCTCCTGCTCGCCACGCTGCGGCTGCTGGTGAAGCTGTCCTCGCTGGCCTTCATGGCCCGCCCGCTGCTCTTTCCGCTGGTGGTGCTCCGCGTGCTCCAGCTCACCATCCGCCACGGCGCCACGGGCGTGGCCGCGTTCGGCTACGTGGGCTACGGGCTGATGCTGAGCGTGCACCTGGGCAACCCCGAGGAAGGCTTCCGCTACGGCCGGCTGGCGCTGAAGACGCTGGACCGCTTCCAGGCGGAGAGCCTGCGGGCCATGGTGACCTTCGTCTTCAACCTCTTCATCCGGCACTGGAAGGAGCCGCTGTCCGCCTGCGTCGGCGACTTCCTGGCCGCCGCGCAGAAGGGCCAGGAGACGGGCGACATCGAATACTTCGGCTATGCGTCCAGCGCGGGCTGCGCCACCGCCCTCATCGCCCGGGACGGTCTGGCCGACGGTGGGCCGCGCATGGACCGGTACCGGAACATCCTGGCCACCCACCGCCACAAGAACGTGCTCTTCACCGAGTACATGCGGCACACGCTCGACTCCCTCACGGGTGCCTTCACCGGCAACGTGGAGGCCCGCGAGGAAGAGCTGGTCGCGCCGTACCGGCAGCTCGACTACGGCAATGGCATCGCCACCTGCGACGTGCTACGCACCCTGCGCCGCTGGCTGTGGGGCGATGCGCGCGGAGCGCTGGAGAGCGCTGCGGCGGTGGACGCCCAGGTGGAGCTCATCGCCGGGCAGATCTACCTGCCCTGGTACAAGTTCTTCCAAGGCCTGGCGCTCATGGCTGTCCACCCGACGTTGGGGCCGCTGGACCGGATTCGCTCGTCACGGGCCATTGACGCCATCCGCAAGTCCATGCGCGGATGGGCCCGCATCGCCCCCATGAACTACGGCGCCCGCGCGGAGTTGCTGGACGCGGAGCGGGCCCGCCTGGACGGCCAGGGGGACTCGGCCGCGGATGCCTATGACCGGGCCATCCGGCTGGCGCGCCAGTACGGCCTGTCGCTCGACGAGGGCGTGGCCTGCGAGGCCGCGGCACGGTTCCACCTGACGCAAGCCCGCGAGCGCGTGGCCCGCACCTACCTGGAGGACGCCCGTGCCGCCTACCTGCGCTGGGGGGCCCGTGCTGTCGCGGCTCGACTGGAGCGGGAGCACCCCCGGCTCTTGCCGTCCGCCCCCACGCCCACGCGCACGGATGCCCCCACCGAAGCGTCACTGGCCGCGCTGGACCTGGCGTCCGTCATCAAGACGGCGCGCGCGCTGTCCGGCGAAATCGTCCTGGGCAAGCTGCTGCGCAAGCTGATGACGCTGGTCATCGAGAACGCGGGCGCGCGCCGGGGCCTGCTGCTGCTGAAACGGACCGAGGGCCTGGTCATCGCGGCGGAAGGCTCCGTGGACGGCGATGGCGTGGTGCTCGAGGCGCCCATCCCCATGGAGTCCTCCGCGTCGCTGCCGACCTCCATCATCCACTACGTGGTGCGCACCGGAGAGACGGTGCTCCTCCACGACGCCTCGGCGGAAGAGCCGTTCTCCGAAGACCCCTACGTCCGCAGCGCCCAGCCCAAGTCCCTGCTGTGCAGCCCGCTCTTGAAGCAGGGCTCGCTCACGGGCGTGCTCTACCTGGAGAACGACGCCACACGAGGCGCCTTCACCCCGGAGCGGCTGGAGGTGCTGCGCCTGCTGTCGTTCCAGGCGGCCATCTCCCTGGAGAACGCCGACCTCTACGCCAGCCTGGAGGAGTACAGCCGGACGCTCGAGCGCCGCGTGGAGGAGCGCACCGCCGAAATCCAGCACAAGAACGCCGAACTGGCGGACACGCTCACCCGGCTCCAGGAGATGCAGCGCCAGCTCGTGGCGCAGGAGAAGCTCGCGTCCCTGGGCGCGCTCACCGCGGGCATCGCCCATGAGCTCCAGAATCCGCTCAACTTCGTGAACAACTTCTCGAGCCTGTCCTCACGGCTGGCCGGCGAGTTGGAGGAGACGCTGAAGGGCATGGCGGACCGGCTCGACAGCGAGGCCCGCGAGGACGTGCTGGAGACGCTCCAGGACTTGAAGCAGAACGCCCAGCGCATCCACGGCCACGGCAAGCGCGCCTCGGACATCATCAAGACGATGCTCCGGCACTCGCGCAAGTCGGAGGGCACCCGCTCCAAGTCGGACCTCAACCTGCTGGTGCGCGACAGTGTGAACCTGGCGGTGCAGGGCCTGCGCAGCCGTCCCGGCGGAACCAGCGTGAAGATGGAGACCACGCTGGACCCCACCGTGGGCATCGTGGAGCTGGTGGCCAGCGACATCAGCCGGATGCTCACCAACATCCTCGACAACGCGTTCTACGCCGCGGCGCAACATCAACCGCAGTCCGGCGCGGGCTTCACGCCGCGGGTGCACCTGAGCACCCACCGCGTCGGAACCAAGGTGGAGCTGCGCATCCGCGACAACGGGCCGGGCATCCCCGAGGAGCTCCACGAGAAGCTCTTCCACCCCTTCTTCACCACCAAGCCCGCAGGCGTAGGCACGGGGCTGGGGCTGTCGCTGTGCAACGACATCGTCCAGGAGCACCAGGGCGACATCCGCGTGGAGAGCACGCCCGGCGCCGGGGCCGAGTTCATCATCACCCTGCCCGCGCCCTGAAAAGCGAAGGCCCCGCCTCCCAGGTGGGAAGCAGGGCCTCGGGACACCAGGAGAAAGGAGACGCCGCTAGGCCGTCTTCTTCTCCTTCTCCATGACGAGCTGGGGCGCCTCGTGCTTGGTGATGACCTGCTCGGTGATCTTGCACTCCTTGACGCCCTCGCGGAACGGCACGTCGTACATGATCTCCAGCATGGCATCCTCCAGGATGGCGCGAAGACCGCGCGCTCCGGAGTGACGGCGCATCGCCTCGCGGGCGATGGCGCGCAGCGCCTCCTTGGTGAAGGTCAGCTTCACCTTCTCAAACTCGAAGAGCTTCTGGTACTGCTTCACCAGCGCGTTCTTCGGCTGGGAGAGGATGATGACCAGGTCCTCTTCCTTCAGGTCGTTGAGCGTCGCGATCATCGGCAGCCGGCCGATGAACTCCGGAATCATGCCGAAGCGCATGAGGTCTTCCGGCTCGGTCAGCGCCAGCAGTTCGCCCACGCTGCGTTCCTCGCGGTGGGTGATCTTCGCGCCGAAGCCGAGGCCCTTCTCGCCCACGCGGCGCTTGATGACGCCGTCGATGCCGTGGAAGGCGCCGCCGCAGATGAACAGGATGTTCGTCGTGTCGACCTGGACGTACTCCTGCTGGTTGTACTTCTTCCCGCCGCGCGGCGTGACGTTGGCCCGGGTGCCTTCGATGATCTTCAGCAGGGCCTGCTGCACACCCTCGCCGCCCACGTCGCGGGTGGCACTGGGCATGTCACCCTTGCGGGCGATCTTGTCGATCTCGTCGATGTAGACGATGCCGCGCGAGGCCTTCTCCACGTCGTAGTCGGCGTTGTGGAGGAGGTTCTGGATGATGTTCTCCACGTCCTCGCCCACGTAGCCGGCCTCGGTGAGGCTGGTGGCGTCGGCGATGGTGAAGGGCACGTTGAGGAAGCGCGCCAGCGACTGGGCCAGCAGCGTCTTGCCACTTCCCGTGGGGCCGATGAGCAGGATGTTGCTCTTGCTCAGCTCCACCTCCTCGCCGGTGGGGCCCTTCACGCCCGGACGCGGCCGGGAGTTCGGCTTCTTTTGATAGATGCGCTTGTAGTGGTTGTACACCGCCACCGCGAGGACCTTCTTCGCCTGGTCCTGTCCGATGACGTAGTCGTCGAGGAACGCCTTGATCTCCGCCGGCGTAGGCAAGCTGACCTGGGGCTTGCCCTCCTCGCGCTCGTTCTCGTCCGCGATGATGTCGTTACACAGCTTGATGCATTCGTCGCAGATGTAGACCGTCGGGCCCGCGATGAGCTTGCGGACCTCGCGCTGCGACTTGCCGCAGAACGAACAAGACAGGTTGACGTGGTGCTCCTTCTTCACTGCCGCCTCCGAGTTCGCCGGCTCCGGACACCCGGAGCCTCCTTCGCCGTCCACCGCTCCCCAACCCGCACGGCCTGCCCACGTCTCGAACAGCCGTCAGGCCCACCTTCCACGCGGCCCTGAACCACTATAGGGCCCTCCCCTTCGGGCAGGAAGCCCGGCGGTACAGGCCCGTTGCCGAGCGTACAGCCCCGGCCACGGGTCAGCGTTCAGTAACAGCGGCTCAGGCGTCCGTCACGCCCGAGGCGATGTCCTCCAGATCCTCCGCCAGGGCGGCTGCCCGCTCGGCGACGGCATTCGGAATCCGACGGCTCCCCGACAGCTCGCTCGCGAGCTTGCGGGCCAGCTGCGCCAGCTTCCGCACCTGGGCGCTCTCCGGAGGCGGCTCCGGCGGGGGGCGGGGGAAGCGCTCGGCGAACTCCTTCTTCAGCTCGGCCGGGTTCTTCTCCGGGCTCCAGATGCTGTCGCGCAGGGACTTGTATTCAGTGGGCGACAGCTGGCCCCGCTCCTCCGCATCCGCGAGGACTTCAATGACCTCGAACGCGGGCGCGCGCTGGGGGAACTCCTGTGCGGTGAGCTCCTCCTCGGGCTCGTGCTTGGTCAGGAAGCTGAACGAGCGGGTGAGCTTCAAGGCGGTCTGCTTCTTGATGTGCAGTTCCTTGAGGCAATAGGTCTCGAAGGAGGGGTAGCCCCACTCCTCGAACTTGGCCTCGTCCCGGACCTGGACCAGGAGCTTCCCCAGCTCGGCCCAGGTGGACTTGAAGCGCTTGGCGGCCGTCAGCACGGTGTGACGGAAGGTTCCCGGCGGGACGCTCAGCGCCTTCTTCGCAATTTCGGTCTCAGCAACAGATGCGGCGGACATGCCCACGGTATCGGGCATGCCCGGGGTGCCGGCAAGAAAGTGACCCTACCCCCGCTTGCCGATGGTGAACGACAGGCCCACCGTCGCCTGCTCGCCTTCGTAGGCGCGGAACGGCCACTTCTGCATCTCCGACAGCAGGCACTCGTAGAGTGGACCCTTCTTGAACTGATGGTTGTCCACCCACAGCTTGCTGACCCGGCCATCGTTCCCGATGACGAACTCCATGGGGACCTTGGCGTAGATGCCCGGGGTGCGCTCCGCCTCTTCCTTGAAGCAACGGAAGAGCGTGGACTTGTTGCTGGCCACCACCCGGTTGATGGCGGACTGGTCGAACTGCTGCGTCATCTCCATGCCCTCCGGGTCGGTGGTCACGCTACCCCCGGGGCGGGGCTTCCGGTCCGCCGGCGCCCGGGTGGTGGAGGCCATGGCCACCTTGCCCGGACCGCTGCTGCTGGTGGCGGGCTTCACACCCGGCTCGCCCGAGCCCGGACGGCGCGCGCCATGTCCGGGGTACTCGAAGAGCTCCTCGTCATCCACCCGGGCCTGGGCCACGCGGATGGTGATTTCGCCCATCTCGAAGTCGTCCGTCTGGACCTCGCCGCCGCCGAACCAGCCGTGGACGGCGGCGTTGCGCGCTACCTGGATGCCGACGATGCCCAGCACCACCACGCCCGCCGCCGCGGCGCCGCCGAGAATCTTCAGGCGCTTCGCGGACTTCGCCCGCTCCACGACGACCGCGGCGTCCACGCGGGCGCGCGCCTCCGCCCGGGCCACGTGCACGCGGAAGGCGTCCACCTCGGACATGCGGTGGAAGTCCCGCTCTCCGGCGGGCGCCACCAGGGTGTCCAGCGTCAGCTCACCCGAGGTGAGCTTCTCCACGAGTTGAGCACCACTGACGGGCCCCAGGACGAGGTCCCCGTGCTTGAAGAGCCAGAGTCCGTCCACGTCCGCCGCAAGGTCTTGTCCAGCCGCCATTTTGCGCGCGAGTATCCCGTGGTTCCCCACACCCAAGCAACGGCGTGCTCCCCTCCACCTCCAAGCGGATTCCCGTCGCACTGTGGATCTGGTACCGCGGCGGAATCTTCCGCGGCTTCCAGCGCCAACCCGAAGGCCCCACCGTCCAGTCAGCTCTGGAAGAGGCGCTGCGGTCCGTGGGGGTGCCGGCGACCCTGATGCCTTCGGGGCGCACGGACCGGGGCGTCCACGCCCGGATGCAGGTGGTGAGCGTCCGGCTGGAAGCGGGCGACTCGGCGGAGTCCCTGGAGAAGCGGCTCCCGCCCCGGTTGCCACCGGGCCTGGGCCTGTGCGGGGTGCGCCGGCCCACGTCCTTTCATGCGCAGTGGAGCGCATGCGGCAAGGAGTACCGCTACCGGTTCCAGTTGGGCGGGGCCGTGATGCCCGAATGGGCGCCCTATGCGCTGGACGTGTCCGCGGAGCCGCTGCTCCAGGCCACGGCGGTGACGCCGGAGCGGTTGGCGGCGCTGCTGCGTTCAGCGGAAGGGACGCGGGACTTCATCGCGTTCCATGAGAAGTCCAGTCCACGCAAGCCGCGCACGCTGGAGTCCGCCACCCTGCACGCGCTGGGCGGTGGGCTCTACGAGGCTCGGCTGCGCGGGGACGGCTTCGCGCGCTACCAGATCCGCTATTTGATGGGGAGCGCGTTGAAGGTGGCCGCGGGGCTGCTGCCGGAAGAGGCGTGGCTCGCGGCACTCGAGACGGGTCAGGCCATGGAGGGCTTCAAGGCGCCCGCTCACGGCCTCGTGCTCTGGGAGGTTCGCTACCCTCCCCAAGTGGACCCCTTCACCGCCGGGGAGCGTCTCCATCCCCCGGGGCTTCCGCTGGAGCCACCCTTCCACATCGGGTGACGCGCGGTGGGGCCCGGACGGCCGTCTTCAGTCGACGAGCCGCTCTTCGTACTTCGCGAGCAGATCGGAGATGGCCTCGCGGAGGTACTCGCTCTGACGGATGCGCGTGGTACGCGACAGGTCCTTGAGGGCGTCGAGCTTCTCGCGGTTGAGCCGGAAGACCACTGAGGTAAGGCGGGGATTCATGTCCATGTGCGCGACCTCCTACAGATGCACACACATTCTCACAAGTCGGTCTGATCGCAAGAAATTCACTTCGATCCGACCGGGAAGATCCACTGAACCCCGGTGAAGGCTTCGGCGTCTCCGCGCAGGCCCGCGCCGAACCCGAGCGAAAGCCCGAGTCCCCCGAACACCGCGAGCCGTTCGGAGAAGGTGTGTCGCACGCCCAACGCTACGCGAGGCCCCAGCCACGGCCCAGAAAACGGCCTGATCAGCAGGCCCAGATCATAGAAGGTCTGCCAGGACCCATCGCCGTAGAAGTTCCGGAAGCCGCCGGCCACCGATAGATCCGGGCCGCGCAGGCTGCCGCGGATCACCACGAAGACCTCGTCCCCGTCGTAGCCCACGGTCCGGCTGCCCCCGAGGTCCAGGTGCGCGTCCCCACCATGCTTCGCGTCGGACTCTGAGCGATCAATGGACTCGGTGTAGGAGGCGCCGGGACCGAGGATCAGCGAGAAGGCCCGTCGTTCCGTGTACGGCGCGTCCACGTACTCCGCCGCGCCGGCTGCCGCGGGCAGGAGGATGGCGCAGGCGCTGATCAGGGCGTGGACGCGGCGTGTCAGGCGGGAACCCGCTCTGGAAAATGTGGAGTGATCGCGGGCCATGGCGCGGATCACGTTTCTATCAGGGTCCGAGCTTGGGATGCGCCAGTCCGTGGCCCCCTCCCCTGGCGAGGCTTCTCTGGGGGGCGCACGCACGGAGTCGGACGCTCGGGAATGGATTGACACCTTGTGGGGCCCCTTGCAGGCGGATGGCCACCAGCTCATGGCGGAGCTGCCGGAGGAGCACCTGCGGATCATCGCGGGGTTCTTGAAAGCGGCGAGAGGCATCCAAGACAGACACGCGGCCCGGGTGGCTCGACTGCTTCAGGAACCGGGAACCTGCATGACACCGCATGTCTGGGTGCAGCAACGACGCGTGGAACGAGGGCGCGATCTGTTGAGCAACTCATCACTGCCATTGGGAGACATCGCGCTCGCGGTTGGCTTCAGCTTACAAAGCCACTTCACCACGGTGTTCCGCAGACTCACCGGGCTGACTCAGGCAGTCATCCGACGCGACCAGCGGTAAGGCGCCTGGAGTCAGGCTCCACCCATCTCTCCCCTGTTTGACAGTGTTACTCCGCCTCCGTAGGGTCGTGTCCGTCCCAAGGGGGAGTCATGCAAAAATTGAGTCTGGCTGCGTGCGCGCTCGCGATGCTGATCGCCGCGTGTGGGGAATCTTCGTCAACCGGGCCGTACACACCGATTCGCGCGACCGAAGGAGTGATGCGTCTGCCATTGGTGTCGACCGCGCCCAATGGCGTCCAGTACCGGCTCGTAGGGGCGACCTTCGTCATCACTGGGACGGAGTCGCTCACGATCACGGATACGTCACCGGACACGCTGTCGGTGCCGTTGGTGGCCGGAACCTATTCCATCCAGCTCGAGGGTGATTGGCACGTCGAACGCGTGGGCACGCCATCCGAGATCGTGCCAGTGCAGCTGATTTCTCCCAACCCGATGGCGTTCTCCCTCGCGGAGCGGGACATGCGCGTAATTCGATTCCTGTTCAAGCTCCCCGCGGACGGCAACGCGAACGTGGGCATCACGGTCGATGAGGGTGGCTGGATTTCAGGCACCATGCGATTCACTGATCATTGGCCACGGGACCCGCCCAGTGAGTACGCCGAATTGGTCGGGCAGGAGGTGCCATTTACCATCAGCTTCGAATTCGCCTACCTGAGTCGCAACTACTGGCGAGGACTCTCGGTGGCTACGAATGAGCTCGTCGTCCAGTTCGGGGGCCCTTACTCCGCGCTGCTGCATGATCATATTGCAAGATATCTAAGCGGTGACACAGCCAGATTCGAGTTGAACCGAGGCGAATCGAATCTCATCTACTTCGACAACTTCATGACGATGGGAATGAGCACCACAGGCAACACCCCGTATTACCTGCAAATGACTGGGCGACACCTGTTCCGAGGAGTCTTGGACTCCGAACAAATTCCTGTCAGCCAGCCGTTCCCTTTCACCACGGAAGTCCTTCTTCAAAGATACGACACTTCTGAAGGCACTCTCCGTGGAGTCGCGACTGGCACCGGCACGACCCAGTAGCGAGAGTCGACGGGCCCGTTTCCGGGATCCGCGCCGCCGCATCGCGCAAGCCCCTGTGCTTGCGCCTTGACCTGAGTGCATGGAGGGGCTGTTCTGACTCCATGCACTCGGGAACCCTGCGACTCGCTGGATTGTTTCTCATCATGGCGGCCTGCGCCAGCCGTCCCACGCCCGTCATTCCCGCTCCTTCCTCGATCCCCGTCGTAGTGACGGCTCCCAAGCCGCTCCTCACGGTGTTCCGCCTCGAACCGGATGGGACAAGCGCTGAGTTCGGGCAGTTGCCACCAGGGCCCGAAGGCTTCGCCCCACCTGACACGGGCAACTGGTACGCAGAACCCTTGCGCCCCGTGCGTACCGAAGCGGAGGCTCGCGAAATCGCTGCCGTGTTGCGCGAGCATCGCGTGCGCGAATTGTCATTTGCCGAGGTCGGCGTTCCAGCCCCCGGGCTGCTCGCGGCCCTGCTCCAGGAGTCCGGTGTCGTTGCGCTTCAGTTGTCTGGCACGGACTTCGGCAATGCGCACCTCGCCTCGCTGGAAAACGCGACCCAGCTCGAGGCCCTGCACCTCAATGCCACCCGGGTCACCAACGCGGGGCTGGCGCCTCTCAAACGCATGCAACACCTGGCAGTGCTACGGCTGGACGAAACGCCGGTCTCCGACGCAGGCCTTGCGTCGCTGTCAGAGCACACCACCCTGCGCCGAGTAACCCTCGCCGGAACAGCCGTAACATCCCAGGGGCTTGGATTCCTCGCGAGGCAACCGGGGCTGGAGGAGCTCGACCTGTCGGATACCGCGGTGGACGACACCCTCCTCGCAGTGCTGCCGGGCGCCCCGTTGCACACGCTCAACCTCAGCGGAACGAAAGTCACGGATGCCGGCCTCCGCGGCCTCAGCGCCATGCCCTCCCTTCGGCGGCTGGGCCTTGCGCGTACCGCCGTCTCCGACGCCAGCCTCGTGCACGTCGCGGGACTGCGTGAACTGGAGGCCCTTCACCTGGGCAACACGCGGGTGACGGACGCGGGGATGCTCCACCTTGCGAAACTGCCCGTGCTTCGTGCGCTGGTCCTCAGCAAGGCGCGAATCCGAGGCGCAGGACTTCGCCACCTCGCGGGCCTCTCTGGACTGGAAGCGCTTCACCTCGACGACACGCGAGTAGGCGACTCAGCGCTGCGCCATCTTCGAGGACTCAACGAGTTGAGAGAGCTTGACCTCTCGCGCACCGCCATTACGGGCACGGGACTTCAAGAATTGAGCACCTTGGTGGCGCTCGAATCACTCTGGCTCTCAGGGCTCGCGCTGACGGACGATTCCCTCACGGCACTCGCTCCCCTCAGCCAACTGACTCGACTCGCTCTCAGCCACACGCCGATTGGCCCGGAGGCGCTGAACCACCTGGGTTCCCGCCCACTCCTCCGACACCTGGACTTGAGCAAGACCGGGCTCACCGACGAATGGGTGCCCTCCATCCGGCGGGCCTTTCCCAGCCTCCATTCATTGAAAGCCGAACGCACCCTCCTCACGGACGTGGGGCTGGGCCAGTTCGCCGAATGGACGGAACTGGAGGCAATCCATGTCGCGGGGACTCTCGTCAATGGCTCTGGCCTGACGAGCCTGCACACCCTTGCCCGACTCACGACGCTCGACCTCGGCGCGACGAGGTTGGACTCGGAGGGCCAGAAAGCGCTCCAGGGCTTCACGAACCTCGTCTGGCTGAGCGTCGCCGGCGTCCGCACCGGCGACGAGATGCTCGGCCACCTCCCCAGTTCGCTCCGAACCCTCTACCTGACGCGCACGAAAGTCACTGACGCGGGCCTCCCGGCGTTGCACAAGCTGCCACACCTGCGGGAACTCGACCTGCGCGGAACCGCGGTTTCCACAGAGGCCCGAAGCACCCTGGCACGGGAACGGGGCATCCACCTCATCACCGGGATGTGAGCCGCGCCCGAGCCTCACGACCACCGCCAAGGAGACGCGGCTCAGCTCACCACGGGCAGCGAAAAGCCCTCCGCCTTGCCCGTGGCCCCCGGCCGCGCGACGCCCGCCGCATCATTCATGCGGCCCGAGCGGAACGGCTCCAGGTCCAGCGCCACGAACTTGAACCCCAGCGCCAGGAACGCGGTGTTGATCTGCTGCCGCACGTCCGCCGCGAGGAAGCGTTCGTACTCCTCCGCCGCGACCTCCAGCCGCGCCACGTCCTGATGGTACCGCACGCGGAACTGTCGGAAGCCCAGCTTGCGCAGCTCCGACTCGGCGGCGGCGACCTGCAGCAGCCGATCCCGCGTCACCGCCGTGCCGTACGGAATCCGCGACGCCAGGCACGCCATCTGCGGCTTGTCCCATGTCGGCAGCCCGAGCGACTGGCTCCACGCCCGGATCTCCTCCTTCGTCAGCCCCGCCTGTGCCAGCGGCGACACCACCTGGTGCTCCTGCGCCGCCTTGTGGCCGGGCCGGTGGTCCTTGAAGTCGTCCGCGTTGAAGCCGTCCAACACCACCGCCAACCCCAGCGACTTCCGCTGCGCCTCGCAGATGTCGTACAGCTCCGTCTTGCAGAAGTAGCAGCGGTTCGTCGGGTTGGCCGCGTACTGCGGGTTCGCCAGCTCGTTGCTGCCCAGCACCACGTGCCGGGCCCCCAGCCGCTTCGCCAGCTCGCGCGCCTCGTCGGCCTCCTCCGGCGCCACGGACGCGGACAGCGCGGTGAGCGCGAGCGCCCGGTCGCCCAGTTCCTCCACCGCCACCTTCAGCACGAAGGTCGAATCCACACCGCCGGAGAACGCCACCAGCGCGCTGCCATGGGCCCGCAGCGCGGCACGCATCAACTCCAGCTTGGGGCGCGACGACTCACACAGGGACTTGATCCGCTCGGGGCTCAACATGAGGCTCTCCTAAAACGGAGGGGCCCCGGATTGCACGCGCGCCGCGCGGCAACCTGGAGCCCCTTGGAAATGACACCGGGCCGGGAAGCCCAGCCGCCTAGCGAGCCTTCCGCTTCGCGGCCTTCTTCGCCGCCGACGCCGGCTTCGCCACCCGGGCCGCGCGCGTGGCCGGACGGGCCTTCGCGCCCTTGTCCGCCTTCGGCGCCTTCGCCGCGGGCTTGGACTCCTCGGCGCGGCGGGCCTTGGCGCTCCCCTTCTCGGCCTTCTCGGCCTTCTCAGCCTTCTCGCCCTTCGCGGGGAGCGGGTTGGCCTTCATCTTCTTGCCGGTGATGACCTTCAGCTCCTCGGTGCTCATGTAGCCGAGGTCTAGAAGCGACTGGAAGATCTTCGCCGCGCCGTCCTCCACCGACTCCACGTTGGAGTGGATGGTGACCTCCGGCGAGTTGGGCGGCTCATACGGCTCGGTGATGCCGATGAAGTTGGGGATCTCCCCGTTGAGCGCCTTCTTGTAACGGCCCGTGCTGTCGCGCTCGATGAGCTTCTCGGTCGGGCAGTCGACGTAGACTTCCACGTAGCGACCAATCGACCGGCGGTTCTCCTCGCGGCCCGGCTTGTACGGGCTCACGCAGGGTACCAGCGCCGCCACGCCGTTTCGCGTCAGCAGGTTCGCCACGAAGCCCAGCCGCTTCACGACGGTGATACGGTCCTCCTTGCCATCCCCCAGCCCCGCCCACAGCGCCTCGCCAAGTTCACCCTCGTCGAGGATCTCGACGTTGCGGCCCACCTGCCGCAAGCGCGCGGCGATGTAGGCGGCGGTGGTGCTCTTCCCGGTACCGGACATGCCGGTCAGCCAGAGGGTGAAACCAGTGTTGGAGGCCATATGGGTCGTCTACTCCCTGCGTCCGGAGCACTTCTTGCAAGCTGCGTAGGGACGCCGCAGATCCAGAAGATGGACGCGGTTATAGACGAAAACCCGGCCACTTGACAATTCGTGCCCACCTTTCCGCAGGTGGGGGTTCCGGGCGTTCAAGTGCCTGCTCAGACAAGGCTTTTTCGTTTCTGCAATGCACTTTCAGCTCGTTCGTAACACGAAGTTTCCCTCAAGCCACTCATACTCCGACAAGTAGCGAACACAGCCGCGATGTACGGATCCGATGAGATAGGAAACATCGGAGAGCAACGGATGCCCCTCCGGAGCCGCCCGCAACAGGTCCTCCCGGGAGAAGGTGGCCGGTGCATCCACATGCGAGTGGAACACGCACACCACTCGCTCTGACCGCACATCCGCGTCGATGCAGACGGCCAGCCACTCCTCGGGCGCGAAGGCGTACGCCACGCGTGGGTTGTCGGCGGCATTGCGCAGGGGGCGGATCCGCAGGGCGCCCGACCCCTCCGCGCGGAGGAGCACCCCACAGCCCTCGAACGGATACGCGGCCTCCAGGTGACGCCCCACCTCGTCGAGGATGTGCTCGGGCCAGTGACTCACGGCTCGGCGGGCGGCTCACGGCCCGCGCAGCGCGAGCACCTGCGCAACTCCATCTCCTCCACGGTTCCAGGTGCCACCAACCACCGGCCGCCCAGCGCGGGGCCCAGGCCCAACCGCAGCCGCTGAAACACGAGCGCTCCCAGCGTCCCCACGGCCACGCCCAGCGCCCCATCCGGGGGCGAGCCCAGGTGCCGCACCGTCTCACCGAAGCACCAGAAGCACCCCTCCGCGCTTCGGAAGACAACGGCGGCCCGCATGCCATCGCCCCCCAGCGCCACCCAGGGCGCCTCGCCACTCCACGCCGCGGGCAGCTCCGCCACCAACCCGCCCCCCTGCCCCACGTCTCCTATACACATCTCCCATCCCAC
>NZ_JAAEAH010000024.1 GCF_010998615.1 Myxococcus sp. CA023
CGTCAGATGTGTATAAGAGCCAGTGGGGGGATTATCCGCCGCCAGGCGGAGGGCCGTCACCTCCCGCCGCGTGAGTGTCCGGCACCCGGGACACACCGGCCCCGTGAGACGCGGTCAGTAGGGCCGCTGACCCACCCAGTTGCCCGGCGGCGCGTAGTTGCACACCCAGAGCTGCCAGGTAGGGAACTTCGCGCCGAACGGTGAGTTCTTGTTGCACATCACCGTGGCGCACCCCACGGCTGTCGTCTTGCGCCACACCACCTGCGTGTAGTGCCCGCACACCTTGCCCTTCTGGCAGGTGTTGCGCCGGTAGTCGTAGTCTGCGGATTCGTCCGCCCAGCTCTTCACTACCTGGGACGTGGTCCACGCGCCGGGCGTGGCGGCGGCGAGGTTCTCTCCGAAGTCGCCCCGGTTCGGGTTGTGCTCGAACTTGCAGGCCTTCGCCCAGGACGCGGCCTTGCGCTCGGCCTGGGTGGACCAGGCCAGCGGCGGCAGCGCGGGCTTGGGTGCGGGCTGGGCCCGGGAGCGCGCCAGGTTGTGCGCGGCCACCATGTCGCGGGAGAAGTCCTGCGCATCAGGAGGGGCCGCGCGTGGCTCCTTCGGCTTCGCGGACGCGGCGGGCTGCCTGGAGGCCACGGCCTGCCGGGAAGTGGCGTTCTGTCGCCGCCCCTGTTGGGTGCCACCGCTCCCGCAGCCGAGCAGCGGCAGCAGGAGCAAGGCGGACCAGCGGGAGGCGCGGGAGAAGGAAGGCATGAGGGGGATGATGCGCCAGGACGCCCGCTCATGCATGTGAAGCGTGCGCGGCGGGGCATTGCGTGCGGTGGGCCGCCCGCCTCGCATGCTCCGCCGCGCACGGGACTGCCGGGGCTACACAAGGCCCGGCAGCGGGCCCGTCCCGTCGTCACCGAAGGTGGTGACGTTGGGCACGCCCATGGCCTGCATCAGGTAGATGTACAGGTTGGCCAGCGGGTCCTGCTGGTAGACGATGTGCCGGCCCGGCGTGAGCGCGCCGCCGCCCCTGCCCGCCAGGATGATGGGCAGGTTGACGTGGTTGTGAGAGTCCCCGTCGCCGATTTCGCTGGAGAAGTAGACCATCGAGTTGTCGAGCAGCGACAGGCCGTTGACCTCGATGACCGACTTCATGCGCTCCAGCAGGTACTGGAGGAGCGTCACCTCCCACTTGTCGATGGTGGCGAGCGCCTTGTAGTTGGACTGCGACTTCTGGTGGTGTGAGTACGTGTGGTGTGCGCCGCTGAGCCCCAGGAAGGGGTAGACCTTGTTGGCACGCGCATTGGCCAGCATGAAGGTGGCCACCCGGGTGAGGTCACACTGGAAGGCGAGGATGATGAGGTCCATCATCGCCTTGGTCTTCGCCGTCGGGTCCTCGGACACGATGGGCGCGGCTCCCGAAGCGCAGGTCATGGATGGGACGGACACGTCCTCCACCTGCTTCTCCAACTCCCGCACGCTGGTGAAGTACTCATCCAGCTTCTGCAGGTCCGAGGTGCCCAGCTGGCCCTTCAGCGCGGTGGCGTCATCGCGCACGACGTCGATGATGCTCTTGCCGTACGCGCGCCGCTTCTCGATTTGTGCCTGCGTCTCTCCGGGGATGCCGCCCGCGAAGAGCCGGTTGAACGCGGCCTGCGCGTTGGTCTCCTTGGCCACCGGTGTTCGAGGCCCCGACCACGCGATATTGTTGGCATACGGGCACGCGTAGCCGGAGTCGCAGTTGCCGATGCCGCGGCCCGCGTCGATGCCCAGCTCCATGGACCCATAGCGGGTGGCTCGCGTCGCCGTCATGTGGTTGGCGATGACCTGGTCCATGGAGATGCCCACGCGGAGGTTGTTGCCCTCCGTCTTGTACACCTTGGCGCAGGACAGGAACGCGCCGGTGGCGGCGGCATGGTGCCCGTCACCATCCGGGAAGGCGGGCTGGTTCGCCAGGCCGGTGACGACCAGCAGGTCGTTCTTCACCGCCGCCAGGGGTTCCAGCGTGGGCGTCAGCTCCCACGCGGGGCCCTCTATCGTGGGCGTCCACTTCTGCATGTGGATGCCGTTGGGCGTGTAGAAGACGGCCAGTCTGCGGGGCACGGTGCCCGGCGCGCCATGCGCGTTGCGGGGAAGCATCTGCTCCAACAGGGGCAGCGCCATCAGCGCTCCCGTCCCCCGCAAGACGGTCCGTCGCGAGAGTCTGAATTTCTTGCTCATGGCGTCTGCTCCTCCTCGGCGCCACGCTGCGTGAAGTGGCTGCTCGAGACGATGCTGAGGATGTAGTCGACGAGTCGCCCACCGCGGGCCTCGGCCTTGTCGGCGACATCCTTCACCGCGCAGTGGTCGGCCTCACTCAGGCCACGGCCCGTGGCATAGGTGAGCATGTGCTCGGTGATGCAGTTGGTCAGCTTCGGGTCCTTCTTCAGGTAGCTCTGCATGTCGCGCACACCGGCGAGGATGGCGCCGTCGGGCAGGTCCCCCGTGGCGTCCACGGGCGCGCCGCTCACCTCCTGGAGGCGCCAGCGGCCAATGGGGTCGAAGTTCTCCATCGCCAGCCCCAGCGGGTCCATCAGCCGGTGGCAGCCCTGGCACGCCGGCGCGCTGCGGTGGAGCGCCATGCGCTCCTTCATCGTCATGTCCGGCGTGATGGGCGGCGGCAGGTTCTCCACGTCCGGCGGCGGTGGCGGCGGCGCCGAGCACAGCAGCTGTTCCAACACCCAGACGCCGCGCTGCACCGGTGAGGTGCGGTCCGGGTTGGACGTGACGATGAGCAGCGAGCCCTTGCCGAAGATGCCGCTGCGCTCCGGGTGGCCCGTGAGCTCCACGCGTTTGTGCGTGGGGCTGCCGGGCAATGGCAGGCCGTAGTAGGCGGCCAGTTGGTCGTTCACGTAGGTGAACGGCGCGTCGATGAGGTCCTTCAGCTTGTGGTCGCCGGAGATGAACTCCGCGAAGAAGAGCTCCGTCTCCGTGCGCATGGCGGCGCGCAGCTCCTCGTTGAACGCGCCATAGAGCGTGCCGTCCGGAACGGCGGTACCCAGCGCGCGGGTGAAGAGCCACTGGCCGGCGAAGTTCTCCACCAGCGCGCGTGCCTTCGGGTCCGCGAGCATGCGCCGCACCTGGGCCTCCACCTCCGCGGGGTCGCTCAGCTTCCCCGCTTCGGCGGCGGCGAACAGCGCGTCGTCCGGCATGCTGCTCCACAGGAAGTAGGAGAGCCTGCTGGCCAGCTCGAAGTTGTCGAGCGTGTACGGTTCGGTGCTTCCTGGCGGCGCGTTCTTCTCCACCCGGAAGAGGAAGTGCGGTGAGACGAGCACCGAGCGCAGGGCCAGCCTCACGCCCACCTCGGGCGGGTCCGCGTGCTGGCTCGCCAGGTTGACGAAGGTCATCAGCTTGTCGACCTCTTCCTGCTGCACCGGCCGGCGCCAGGCGCGGCGGGCGAAGTTGGAGAGGATTTCGTGCGCGCACGGCGCAGGGTTGAGCGGGTCCAGCGCGCAGGAGTTGAAGGCGCCGCGCGTCCAGGCGTCATTCACCAGCCGCTCCGCCGCGGTGGAGTACTTCTCCATCAACAGCGGCGACAGCGAGAGCACGTCGGCGATGTTGTCGAAGCCGTAGCCGTGGTCGTCGATAGGGAAGTCCTTGGCCGGCTGGGTGGTATCTCCCAGCAGGTCCCGCACGGTGGCGTTGTATTCCGCGCGGTTGAGACGGTGGAGCGTGACGCGTCCCGGATTCTGGGGCGCGTTCTCGCACTCGCCTGCCACCGGGGGCTGCCCCGGTGGACCCGGTTCTCCTGGTACCTCCTCGTCGGGTTTGATCCGAGCTATTGGGCCGTCATCGGTGCAGCTGGTCGCCAGCAGGGCGAGACTTGCGCCCGCAAGGAAGAGCCAGCCCCCTCTTCGTCGATGCATGGGTGTCACGTCGGCTACCCCCCTCCACACTGCCCCATCCGAAGCCGGGACAGCTGAAGCCGTAGCAATGTGCTCTCCACCCAGGCACGTCGCCTGTTGGACCTCTCTATTGTTTCAGGGGGCAGGACAGCGTTGGCTACCCGGAAGCGCGCTGGGAAGAGATTGGCGCGACTGGGTAGCGAAGTTCCCGGCGAGAGAACCGCGGACGAACGCAGCCTGCGGCGTGCAAGCTGCGTTCGCGTGGATGCCGCGGGCTCTTTACTTCGCGTCGAGGTACGCGCGGTACGCGTCGAAGCCGTACTCGCGCCCGAGGAAGTCCTTCACCAGCTCGGCGGCGGGCTTGGAGCCGCCGGGCTCCAGCACGGTGCGGCGGTACTTCATCGCCGTCTCCCGGTCGAGGAAGCCCTTCTTCTGGAACTCGGTCTCCAGGTCCTTCGCGATGACGGAGGACCAGAGGTACGTGTAGTACGCCGCCGAGTAGCCATCCAGGTGCCCGAAGGCCACCTCGAAGTGCGTGCCGTCACGGTGCTCGTGCTTGAAGGGGCTGAGCCTGGTCTGCAGGGCAACCAAGGCCTCGGTCGTGTCGAAGCCCGGCTCACGCGAGTAGTAGTCCAGGCTCACCGCGGACAGGAACAGCTGCCGCCGCGCCCACAGGCCCTGGCCGAACTCCTTCGACGCGCGGAGTTGCTCCACCATCTCCGCGGGGATGGGCTGGTTCGTCTCGTGGTGCTTCGCGAACTCCTTCAGCACCTCCGGGTTGCCCGCCCACTGCTGGAGCAGCATGGACGGCGTCTCCACGAAGTCCCACTCCACGCGGGTGCCCGCGATGCCCGCCCACTTCAGGTGCCCGCCGAAGATGGCGTGCAGCAGGTGGCCGAACTCGTGGAAGAAGGTCTCCACCTCGTCGTGCGTCATCAGCTCGCCGGGGCGCGCGAAGTTGCACACCAGCGAGGCCTCCGGGTAGCGCTTGCCGGCCTGGCCCGCGACGAGGTCGAACTGCGCCGCGTGCTTGTACTTGTCGTCACGCGGATGCATGTCCAGGTAGATGCGGCCCAGCAGCGTGTCGCCGTCGAACACGTCGTAGGTCTCCACCTCCTGCTGCCACACCCGGGCGTCCTTCACCGGCTTGTAGGTGATGCCCCAGATGCGCGAGGTGATGTCCATCACCCCCGCCTTCACCCGGCCGTACTCGAAGTAGGGCCGGACCGCCTGCGAGTCGAAGCTGAAGCGCTCCGCGCGCAGCCGGTCCTCGTAGAAGTCCTGGTCCCAGGGCTCCAGCACCTTGGCTCCCTTGACGTCCTTCTGCTTGCGGGCCAGGAGCTGCGCGTACTCCTGCTTCGCGCGGGCCTCGGTGGCCACGCCCAGCCGGTCGATGAAGTCCGCGGCCGCCTGCTGCGTGCGCGTCATCTTCGTTTCGGTGGTGTACGCGGCCCAGTTGGCGTAGCCCAGCAGCGTGGCCAGTTCGTGGCGCTTGGCGATGAGCTGCGCCAGCACGTCCTGGTTGGCGGGGTACGCGCGCTGGCGGTAGGTGCGCCACAGCTTCTCGCGCGCCTTCGCGTTCTTCGCGTACGTCATGAAGGGGAAGTAGTCCGGGTAGTTGGTGGTGATGACCACCAGCCCGTCCGCGCCCGGCGGGTGCGCCTTGCGGTAGTCCTCCGGCAGGCCGTCCAGCTCGGAGGGCTTGAAGGTCGCCTTGCGGACGTCCTCGGCGATGTTCTTGCTGAACTGCTGCCCCAGTTTGAGCAGCTCCTCGTTGAGCGACTTCACCTTGGCGCGGGTGGCATCGTCGCGGTCCACGCCGGCGCGGCGGAAGTCGAGCAGCGCGCGGTCCATCCAGTACCGGGTCGCCGCGTCCGCGCTGGACAGGTCCACTGCGGCCAGCACGTCATAGACGCCTCGGTCCTGGGACAGCGCCACGTTGGCGGAGTCCACGCGCTGCTCGCACTCGCGCGCGGCGTCGCGGAAGGCCGCCTCCGGATGCACCTCGCGCGCGAGGCTGGAGCGGTTGGCCGCGGCGAGCAGCGAGCCCAGGGCCTCGTCATAGGCGGCGAGCACGGCCTGGCCGTCCTTGCGCGCATCCAGCGCCTTGATGGCGGACACCTGCGCGCGGGTGCGCTCGAGGTCCGCGTCACACGCGGCGGTGAAGTCGGCCAGGGTGCCGGAGAGGACGCTGGCGCCTACGGGAGGCGGCACGGGCTTGGGCGCGGCGGGGGCCGGGGCCTGCTGCGCGGTGGGCTCGGGGGCCGCGGCGGGGGTGTGCGTGCAGCCGGCCGACGCCAGTGCCGCGGAGAGGGTGAGGGCGCTCAGTCTCTTCAAGGGTGGGTTCCTCCGGGGTCCAAGGAAAACGCCGGAGCGTCATGCCACATCCCGTCCGCCTCCGCTCGGTGCAGGCGGCCTTCCCTTGCCCGGACGCGGCGGCCGTGCCGACATCCAGGAGGAGGCCGACCCGATGACGGACCGTGAATGCGTGGAGCTGTTGCAGTGGGCCGCGCCCCGCCTGCGCCTTCGCTGGGAGGGCTTTCGGCGCGTCCGGGGGCAGGTGTGCAAGCGCATTGGCCGCAGGCTGAAGGCGCTGGGCCTGCCAGACGTCGGGGCCTACCGCGCCCGGCTGGAGGCAGAGCCCTCGGAGTGGGACGTGCTCGACGCGCTGTGCCGCGTCACCATCTCCCGCTTCTACCGGGACGCGCACGTCTTCGAGGTGCTGCGCCATGACTTGCTCCCCGCCCGGCTGGAGTCCCTGCGCTCCCGGGGCGAGGCCACGTTGCGGGCGTGGAGCGCGGGCTGTGCTTCCGGCGAGGAGCCCTACACGCTGTCGGTGCTCTTCCAACTGGGGCTCGAGCCTCGATTCCCGGGAGCGCGACTGGCGTTGGTGGCCTCCGATGCGGACGCGGGGCTGCTCGCGCGGGCGGCGCGGGGCTGCTATCCGCGCGGGGCGTTGCGCGAGCTGCCTCGTGCGTGGGCGGAGCGTGCCTTTCCGGGGCCAGGCGACGAACCGTGCCTGGCGCCGGAGTACCGGCGGGCGGTGGACTTCCTCCAGCAGGACTTGCGCTCCCAGATGCCCGACGGGCCCTTCCACCTGGTGCTGTGCCGCAACGTCGCCTTCACCTACTTCGCGCCGCCGCTTCAACGCGAGGTCCTGTCACGGCTGGTGGCGCGGCTGGTCCCTGGCGGGCTGCTGGTGATTGGCGGCCATGAGTCCCTGCCCGAAGGAGACTTCGGCCTGACGCGCGCCGCCGGCCCGCTGCCTGTCTTCGCGCGGACAGATGTCTGAGACCGCCGGGCTTTGTCCACGAATCTGTCTGGTGCCAGCATTCCGGCTTCGCTGGGCCGTGCTCCCCTGACGTGAGCGGGAAGGAGGACTGGGGCCTGCTCCTGGCCGGAGGAATCCGAGGATGCGCACGAAGCTGTGGTGGATCGTGGTGCTGGCGGCGTGTGCGTGTGGCGGCGCCGCGAAGACGGGCGACGAGCTCCGCTCGCGGCAGGCGGGACTGTTGCTCTCTGCCACGCCAGGAGGCACCCGGGGCACCTTCGTCCATGAGGACGAGACGGTGACGTTCTCCTCTCACGAGGTGGAGCCAGGGGTGTACCGGCTGGAGGTCCGGCTGCGCGGGCTGACGCTCACCGGGTTGATGGAGCCGGCCAGCGGCGTCTCCACGCTGGATGGTTTCGCGGAGGCGAATGCCGCGGACGCGCAGATGGGCGTCGCGGACCGCGCGCTGCTTACCGCCCTCTATCGCGAGCTCGATGAGGCGTTGCCCACCGGAGACGCGGCGGCCCCCGCGGCCATGTACCTGCGCCGCGCGGTGAGCGTGTGGTCCCAGTATCCGGACACCGTGGGGCTACGGCGCGCGGTGATGGGCGAGAAGGGGCGTGGCTACACGATGTTGTGCAGCTATGCGCAGTGCAACGGGCGCAACTCGGGCAGCTGCGAGGGGCGCTACAACTGGTACGCCCACGCGACGCACGACTGCGACCGGGGCGGCTTCGACTGGCCCGGCAATCAGCAGTTGGCCCAGCTCGGTGACCACTACTCCTGCAACGGGGACGAGTTCTTTCTGGCCGGCGATACCTGGCACTGCGGTTCGCCCAACCACTGGCACCGGCCGAAGGTGGTGGGTAATTGCTTCGGGCGCTGCGGCAGCACGTGCGGCGGGGACACCCAGTACACGGTGGACGCCACCAACCACGACAGCTGCGTGCGCAATGGCCACATCCTGGTGAGCGGCTGGTGCAATGACCAATTCGCCGCCGCCGTGGATGACGAGCTGTTCGCCCCCAACTGCTACTGAGCCATGTCGCGACGGTCCGCGCCAGTGAGGTGGATGGGGTGGCTGATGCTGGCCGCGCTCGGGTGTTCCTCCGACGCGTCGAAGACGCGGGCCGCGGAGGCGGTGGTGCGCCACTTCTTCTCGGCGCTGCCCGCGGGCGACTGCGAGGTCCTGGCACCGCTGCTGGCCACGGGGGGAAGCGCGCGCCCCTGTTTGGAGACGGTGCGTGAGCTGCGGGGGCATGGCCTCACGCTGGTGGGGATTGTCGAATCGACGGTGGACGGGCGCGACGCCGAGGCCGTCCTCGTGCAGGCCCGGGTGGCCCATGGTGGGCGCGAGCGTCCGGCACCGTGGTTGCTACGGGTGGAGCGCCAGGACGGCGACTGGCGGGTGCGCTTCTGAGCGCCGGGGCGGGGAGGGGGGCCATGCGGATTCGTTACCGTTTGATTCTGACCGGTGCGGGCGTGCTCGCCGTGGCACTGGGTGCCGTGGAGTTCTGGCCCCAGCCCGAGCCGGAGCCGCTGCCCGCCGCGCTGCTCGCCATGGCCGTGCCTCCTCCTCCTCCTCCACCCGCGCAGCCCCCTCGTATGGTGCCGGTGAAGGCCCACACGGTGGCGCCTCCCGCTCCCGCGCCTCGGCAAGAGACGCCCCAGGTCACGGTGGCACGGATGGCGCCCGAGCCCATGGTGCCCGAGCCAGAGGTGTCCTTTCCTCCGCCTGAGGACAACGACGACATCGAGCCTGAGCTGCCACAGACCGCCCAGTGGGAGCTGGAGAAGACGGCGCGGCTGGCGGCGCTGGTGGAGCGAGACGTGGTGCGGTTGGCGCGCGAGCGCGAGGCCGCCGCGGCACAAGGCGACGTGCGGCGGGGCGAGCAGCTCGACGTGCTCCTTCAGCGCAACCTGGAGCAGTTGCGCGAGCTGCACGACGAGGTTCGCAGGCTGGCCACGGTGGTGAACGGCGTCGCCCCCACGGAATGAGCGGCAGGGAGAACGGACGCCGCGGGTGGGCTACACCGCTCGCGCGGAGGTCCGGCCACGGGCTCGTGAACGGGCGGGTTTTCCTCGCCCAATGTCTTGAGTCGGGGGCTGGAGGTAGCGCATCAGCAGGGCGCGGAGCTCGTCGATGAACACCGCGTTGGTGAGAGAGTCGTGCCGGTCGGCGACGGCCCTGATGCAGGGAGAAGGGGCGGTCCTCGTTGGTCGCGGGTTGGCGGAACTGGTTCCAGGCCAACGTGCCGCGCCTCGCGCCGTCACTGTGCGCGTGGCAACGAGCATGTCGAGGCCACGGAGGGCCGCCGCGCTGCCCCCCGTAGGACTGGACGCCGCGTAGGCCCTGGCGGCGCCTTCCTCGGCCTGGAGTCATGACTCATCGCGCATGGCTCCAGGCTTGGAAGGGCCTCAGGCGCGGATGCTCGTCTTCCGCGCGCCCGCGCGTTTGTAGACCTTGCCCGCCTTCAGCGGAGGGGTGTCGCCTCTCCCCGTCGTCTTCTTGGGCCGGCCCTCCTTGCGGTAGGCCACGGCGGCCGCCGACGGCAGCGTCTTGCGCCGCGAGGTGCTGCTCTGGCCCGGCTCCGGCTCGGGCAGCTTGCGGCTTTTAGCCGTGAGGCCCGTTCCCGGCGCGTGGCGGGGACTGACGCTGCGGTCCGTGAAGGTCCTTTTCCCCAGGGCCCGCCGGCCGCTCTTCTTCGCCTTGTGCGCGCTGTCCGCGCTGGCGAGATGCATGTCGGAGGGCTTGAGCTCCAACGTCGTTCCCTGCCGCTTCGCGCGCTTCACGCGCTCCGTCTGACTCTTCTCTGGCATGCGACCTCCAGCGACACAGGTAGGAATGCCGGGTGAGGGATGCCAGGGAGCAGTGGAGCAGCCGGGCCCCGGTGCCCAAGTCTGGTGGTGTCGTGGAACGTCCGTCATGGCATCCCGGGACGGGTTGCGGCGGCGCGGGGCGAGGTGCTCCGATGGTGGCGCCATGCGCCGCGGTGGAATCGTCCTGGACGTGCCGTACCTCTCGCCTGAGTCGAGCGAGTTCCGCATCGTCTGTCCTGGATGCGGGCACGCCGTCACGGTGGGCGCCGAGGCACGCTGTATGAGGTGTGGCGCGAGCCTGGAGGCGGCCTTGAGCGCCGCGCGAGGTCCGCCGCCTCCGTTGCCACCGCGTCGGTTGACCCGGGCCCAGCGCGCGGCCGTCTCGCGGCCCAAGCTGCACAAGCATTACATGCTGGGGACGTTGGCCCTGTGGGCGGGGGTGATGCTGCTCCCGGTGGGGCTGTTCTTCCTGCGACCCCTGCTCCTTCAGTCCGTCATCTTCATCGGCATGGGGCTGTTGTTCCGGCGCACAAGTTGGCCGGTGGCGCTGCGGCGCGAGCAGCAGCGCCAGTTGAAGGCGTTGGTCTGGGGACTGCCGGCGGCGGCTGAAATCACGCGGGTGGAGCGTCAGGTGGCGCCCACGCTGCATGCCGGCCGCCTGGTGCAGCTCGATTACGTCTTCACGGTGCATGGCCAGCGCGTCGAAGGGGGCTTGCCTTCACCGCACGCGTTGGACCTGCTGCGGCGCCCAGGAGAGCGCGTGTGGGCCGTCTATGTGGCGGAGGACCCTGGCGCCAGCGCGCTGTGGCCACCGGGCCCCTGAAACGGGCACGGCCCCTGCCCGGAGGTTGCGGGGCAGGGGCCGCGTCACGACGTGTACGTGCTAGCCGCCATGAAGAGGCAGGCGCTTCTTCGGCCCGCCAAGGTGCTTCACGTTCATCTCGCTGGGGGACTTTTTGCGGCCCTTGAGCGTCGTCGCGCGTCGCCGATGGCTCTTGGGCTCATGTGCCTCGGCGGCGGGGCCCAGCGTCACGCGCTCCAGCGTCTTCTGCCGCCGCAGCACGGCCGCGTCATCGTGGGGCAGCGTCTTGCGCCCCTTGCTGGCCTGCACGCTCGGTTGGGCTCCGTGCGCGCCGACCCGCCGCCTGTTCTTGATGCCTGCCACTATCGTCCGAACGGCCATGTTGCCTCCCTGCGGGTGAGGTAAGGACGGCGCCACGGCTTTTCCATCCCCCTCCGTGGGACGGCGGAGGTCATTGCCTCCCCTGTCGGGAGGCGGAGGTGCACTGGACCCCTCCGTCTTCCGGACGCGTGTTGCCGCGCACTCTCGTTGAGGGGTGTGTGGGCCGACGGGTTGATGGCCACCCCGGGAGGCTCACGTCAGCGCACGAGCCGTACCGCCTTCTGCGGTGCTTCATGAGGGCCCCGCGCCCTCCGTCCGTCACCCCGGGTCGGACTTGAACGTTCGCTTGAGACAACCTGTTTCGCAGCCCAGCGCTGTACTCAAGTCCACCGCAAGGGATGTGCCACTTCGTGGTCTGTGGAAATCATTACTAGGAATGTGAAGCTTTGGCCCCCTGAGTAGCATGCGGTTTCCCTTCACGACCGGCGTCACCTGTCCGGCGGGAGTCGGCAACCGTCCTCGCCCCGATACTCGCCATTCAGCCGGACCATGAAATCCACTGGCACAAGGGGTGCTCTCGCCATGCGCACGACCGCTTGTTCGGTCGACAGGAGAGGGACCCAATGAAGAAGTGCATCGGCCTTGCGCTCGCTTTGACAATCATTGCCTGCGGCAAGGCCCAGGATGATGAAACGCCGCCGCTCGACCCCGTGGAGGAGAATACGGCGCAGACCGTCGCGGTGCGGGTGCTTGGCGTCCGTGCCTCGGGGCCGGTGCGCGTGCAGGTCGCCGCGCTCGAGTTGACGGTCGATGGCAACGCGCTCCCGTCTCGGATCGGTGGCAGTGAGATTGATCTCGGCAACGATCAGAATGCGTGGGCCGTGACAACGTTTGACCTCCCTGTCGACGCGCGCAAGGTCGGGCTCAGGTTGAAATTTCAATCGGAAGGCATTGTGGAGCGCAACGGGAAGTCGCAATTGCTCGACCTGAGTGGGCCACCGGTCTCATTGATCGCGGACGCCGCGCAGATCCGGAAGCGCGGCAAGGTCGTGCTCGAGATCGACATCGCGCGCTCGTTGGTCGACCGCGGCGAACAGGTCTTCATGCTTCCGGAGTTCATCGTTCGCTACTGACAAGACCTCAAGCATCACGACCACGTGCTGTGAATTCGAATTGAAGCGGCAAAGGAAGGCAGATGGGGGGAAGTATGCGTTTGGGATGGTTGTTGGCAACAGCGGGCCTGCTCACGGGCAATGTCGCGCTTGCGCACGAATTGGCATGCGACAAGCGAGTGAATGGTGAGCTCATCTACGAGATTCAGTCGTACCCGGCGACACTCGAATGGACGATGAAGGTGCGCAATGTGCACCAAACGGGTGCGTCGAAGGTCGATGCGGTGGAGGATCGACTGCTCACCGATGCATTCGGTTGGGTACCCACGCGGACGCCGCCTTACACTCTGGCCGTCGGAGAATCCTATACAGAGCGCTACACGGTCACGGTGAACTCGTTCGAGGAGTGCCAGCAGCTCGCGCTGGCTGACGGCTCGAACGATGAGCTCATCGACAACGTGTTCTCCGCGTCCTGGGACGATGGTGAGACGCAATGCCGGGCTCGCGTCGTCTGCCTGCCGCTCTGTCCGCCCCAGACCTGCATCGGCGAGCAGGGCCCCCCGGGGCCCCAGGGACCGGCGGGCGAGGAAGGGCCGCTAGGGCCCGTGGGGCCTCAAGGTGTGCCAGGCGTCGCTGGTCCGCAGGGGGTGCCCGGCGTCGCCGGTCCGGTGGGTCCAGCAGGTCCGGCGGGTCCTCCCGGAGCGACGGGTGCCACCGGCCCAGCAGGTCCGGCGGGTCCTCCCGGAGAGACGGGCGCCACGGGCCCAGCAGGTCCGGCGGGGCAGTCCGTGGTGGGGGTGCCCGAGCCGCCCGGGGCGAATTGCCCCAATGGTGGCATCCAGTACACGTCCGCGTCTGGAATCAATTACGTCTGTGACGGTGAAACGGGACCCGCTGGCGCCGTTGGACCCCAGGGCCCGGTGGGGCCGGCGGGGCCGGCGGGGCCGGCGGGGCCTCCCGGAGAGACGGGCGCCACCGGCCCAGTGGGGCCTCCGGGCGCCACCGGACCGGCGGGGCCTGCGGGGCCTGCTGGGCCTGCTGGTGAGACGGGCGCCACCGGCCCGACGGGGCCTCCGGGCGCCACCGGACCGGCGGGGCCCGCTGGGCCCGCGGGGCCTGCTGGTGAGACGGGCGCCACCGGACCGGCGGGGCCCGCGGGGCAGTCCGTGGTCGGTGCGTCCGAGCCCCCCGGGGCGAACTGCACATATGGGGGCATCCAGTACACCTCCGCGTCGGGTGTCAATTATGTCTGCAATGGGGCTCCGGGACCTGCCGGTGACGCCCTGGCCTTCGGGTACTTCTATGCCCTGATGCCGCCCGACAACGCGGCGACCGTTGCGGCCGCGTCCGCGGTGGACTTCCCTCGCGATGGCGCCACGAACGGAATCAGTCGGGCCAGCGCCAACGAGTTCATCCTGCCCGCGATTGGTGTCTACGAAATCTCCTGGCAGGTGAGCGTCAGCGAGGCCGGACAACTCATCCTCGGGCTCGACAGCGGTTCGGGGGTCGTGGAGCAGATCAGCACCGTGGCTGGACGCGCTACCGGAACATCTCAAATCATGAACCACGTCTTGATCACGACGACCTCGGCGAACTCGATTCTCACCGTCCGCAATCCCGCGGGGAACTCACCGGCACTGACGATTACGCCCCTCGCTGGCGGAACGCGCGCCGTCTCCGCTTCGCTGCTCATCAAGCAGATTCAGTAACTGGACCCCGAAGAGGCCATTCGACACGAGTGGCCTCTCCCCAGGGGATGGTCAGTGGGGCTCCGCGGGCAACCTTCAAGAAGGCCGACGCAGTCTCCGCGCCGTTCACCGAGGACGCCTTCATTCCTTCCTTGTCGAATACCCCCCGGGGGTATATATCCGCCGCGGCAGGATACTCCCATCCAGTATGCCGTCACCGCCATGCCCCACTCGCCGGAAGAGAAGAAGAAGGCGCTGCTCCGCGTCCGCCGCATCCGCGGTCAGACCGAAGCCCTGGAGCGTGCGTTGGAGTCCGGAGCCGAATGCGGCACGGTCCTCCAGCAACTCGCTGCCATCCGGGGCGCCATCAACGGACTGATGTCCGAGGTGCTGGAGTCACACATCCGAGAGGAGTTCGGCCCGGAGTCCGACGAGGATCCGCGCCACGCCCAGCGCGTGCGGGACATGACGACGCTGGTCCGCACCTATCTCAAGTGAGCGGGAGTCCCTGCCTTCATCCCCTAGCCCCAGGAGCATCCTCATGAAGTCCCGTGCCGCTGTCGCCTTCGAAGCCGGAAAGCCCTTGAGCATCGTCGAACTCGACGTCGCGCCTCCGCAGAAGGGCGAGGTCCTGGTCCGCATCACCCACACGGGCGTCTGTCACACCGACGCGTTCACCCTCTCCGGGGATGATCCAGAAGGCCTCTTCCCCGTGGTGCTCGGCCACGAGGGGGCCGGCGTGGTGGAGGCGGTGGGCGAGGGCGTGACGTCCGTCAAGCCCGGCGACCACGTCATCCCGCTCTACACCGCGGAGTGCGGTCAGTGTCTGTTCTGTAAGTCCGGCAAGACGAACCTGTGCGTGGCGGTGCGTGCCACCCAGGGCAAGGGTGTGATGCCAGACGGCACCACGCGCTTCTCGTACAACGGCAAGCCCGTCTACCACTACATGGGGTGCTCCACCTTCAGCGAGTACACCGTGGTGGCGGAGGTGTCGCTGGCCCGCATCAATCCGAACGCCAACCCCGAGCAGGTCTGCCTGCTGGGCTGCGGCGTGACGACGGGCCTGGGCGCGGTGAAGAACACGGCCCGCGTGCAGGAAGGGGATTCGGTGGCGGTGTTCGGTCTGGGCGGCATCGGCCTGGCGGTCATCCAGGGCGCCCAGATGGCGAAGGCGGGTCGCATCATCGCCATCGACACGAACCCCGCGAAGTTCGAGCTGGCGAAGGCCTTCGGCGCCACCGACTTCGTCAACCCCAAGGACCATGACCGTCCCATCCAGCAGGTCATCGTGGAGATGACGGGCTGGGGCGTGGACCACTCCTTCGAGTGCATCGGCAACGTGGGCGTGATGCGCGCCGCGCTCGAGTGCGCGCACCGCGGCTGGGGCCAGTCCATCATCATCGGCGTGGCCGGCGCGGGACAGGAGATCTCCACCCGTCCGTTCCAGCTCGTCACGGGCCGGACCTGGAAGGGCACCGCCTTTGGTGGCGTGAAGGGCCGCTCGGAGCTCCCCGGCATGGTGGAGGACGCGATGGCCGGGAAGATTCAGCTCGCGCCGTTCGTGACCCACACGCGTCCGCTGACCGACATCAACGAGGCCTTCGACCTGATGCACGAGGGCAAGTCCATCCGCACCGTCGTCCGCTACTGACCATGGAACGCATCGAACACCACACGAGTTTTGGCGGCCGGCAGGAGGTGTGGAAGCACACCTCCTCCGCGCTGGGCGGCGAGACGCGGTTCGGCATCTACCTGCCGGAGGCCGCGCTGCGCGGCGAGCGCTGCCCGGTGCTGTACTGGCTCTCCGGCCTGACCTGCACCGAGCAGAACTTCATCACCAAGGCGGGCGCGCAGGAGCACGCGGCGCGCCACGGCTTCATCGTCGTCGCGCCTGACACCAGTCCTCGCGGCGACGCGGTGGCCAATGACGCTGCCTACGATTTGGGGCAGGGGGCGGGCTTCTACCTCGACGCCACGCAGGCCCCCTGGGCGCCGCACTTCCGCATGCAGGACTACGTGGCCCGGGAGCTCCCCGCGCTGGTGGAGCAGCACTTCCCGGCCACGGACGCGCGAGGCATCTTCGGCCATTCGATGGGCGGTCATGGCGCGCTCGTCACCGCCCTGCGCCACCCGGGTCGCTACCGCAGCGTGTCCGCCTTCTCCCCCATCGTCGCGCCCTCACAGGTGCCGTGGGGCCAGAAGGCCTTCACCGCCTACCTGGGCGACAACCGTGACGCGTGGGCGGCCTGGGACGCCGTCGAGTTGGTGAAGACGGCGAAGGAGCGCCTGGCCCTCCTGGTGGACCAGGGAGAGGCCGACGAGTTCCTCGCCACCCAGCTGCGCCCGGAGCTGCTGGCCGCCGCCTGTGAGGCCACGGGCCACCCGCTCACGCTGCGGCGGCACGCGGGGTACGACCACAGCTACTACTTCATCGCCACCTTCCTCGCGGACCACTTCGCGCACCACGCGAAGGCCCTTGTCGGTTCCGAGAAGGCGCGTTCGTAGTCGCGACGGTCATCCCGGGTTCCGGTCAGCCCCGACGTGACATGTCGGGGCTGGCCGTGTCTCAGCGGGACTGTGTCGACGACCCTTTGCCACGCCGGGGCGGGCGGGTGCTGGTGGTGCTCTCGGGCGGGAACAGCCAGCCGTCCGCGCTGCGCGGGGCGGTGTTGCTGGTCCGCGCCGTCTCCGTGGGCTCCAGGTGCAGGCCACGGCAGCCGCGGCACCAGGACTGGGGCCGGCGCTCACCGCGCATGGTGCGGTAGCCGAAGTCCTGCGCCGTGGGGCCCATGTGGCCGCAGCGCGGGCAGCGGCTCAGGGACGTGACGCCCGTCTCCTTCGCCTTCTGCTTGCCATGCTCCACCACCAGCGCCAGCGCCGCGGCGAACCCCACCCGCCGTTCCGAGGCGACGTGGAAGCGCCGGGCGCGCTTGCGGCCCTTGCCGCCCAGCACCGGTAGCAGGTCCATGCCCCCAAGCAGGTTGCGCTGCTCGAGGACGCGCGTCGAAGAGCTGTTCGTGGTCGAGTGGCTCACAAGAGCACTCATACCGGGGCGGTCTGACATGCCCTGTGGAGGGGGATGCCTGCCTGCTCTCTCCTCGGAGGGGCACTGAACGAAAGTTCAATGAATCCGAGGATCTACACTGCCACCCCGATTGGTAGGACGCCAGCGGCACGGGGAGGCCCCATGCCGCCGAGTCCCAAAGGGGGGTGGTTACTCCCCTCCGTCCATGCCGGACATGCCGCCGCCGGCCTCGCTGGCGCCGAAGACGGGCGTGCCGCCGGGCAGGCTGGGATCATGCGGGAGGCTGCCGCGTGGGCTGCGCAGGTAGACGAAGGGCGTGGCGAACAGGAAGTTGGACACGCGCGACGTGTAGATGTCCGCGTACCGCTCCACCTGCCGAGCCAGGTGGCTCTTGTCATTGCCCGCGCGCGTCAGCAGACCCCAGATGGGATTGGACAGCTCGGTGGCCGCGCGTGCCAGGGGCCCCAGCTCCGCGTCCAGCGCCTCCAACTCCGTGCGCAGCGTGGCCTGCCGCGCCACCAGCTCCGCCTCCGACGGCGTGTCCGTGCGCGGGCCGTACTGGAAGCGCCGCCGCTGGAGCTCCAGGCGAATCTGGCAGTTCTCCGCCTCCAGCCGCTCCTTCACCACCATGCGCTCGGCCAGCCGGGACTCCGTGGCGCGGAATGAGGCGATGGAGCGCACCTCGTCCTCCAGCTCGCGCAGGATGAGCGCCGTGCGCCAGCGCAGCACATTCTTCGTCACGTGCACGTCGCCGAACATGTGGTCGCCCACGTAGAGAATCTGGTCACCGCTCAGGCCCAGGTGGCGCTCCAGCTCCACCGCGCTGCCCCCGAAGTACGGCGTGCCGGGCTTGAAGGGGCCCGAGTGCGGACGCAGCAGCGCCTCGCCGCTGGACTCCACCACCTCGAAGAGCGACGAGCGCGTGGTGAAGAACTCCGGCTTGCGCGCGGAGACAATCACCACGTCGAAGAGCTGCCGCCACGTCATGCCTTCGGGCAGGTGCCGGTCGAAGGCGAAGTGCATCATGGGCTCGGTGTAGGCCCACTCGCTGTTGGTGATGAGCAGCAGCTTCTTGCCGGCGTTGCGCTGGTCCAGCAGGGCCAGCGGCGTCTCCGGGTCGTCGATGACGTAGCGCTCCGGGTCGGCGATGATTTCCGCCTTCAACCGCCCCTGCATGTGCGTGGCGTCCAGGTTCTTCCGCACGTGCTCGTAGAGGTCCGAATAGCCCATGGGGCCCGGGAGCTGGCCGGCGTCCAGCCGGTCCACGAGCTGCGCGTAGATGCACGCCTCCGATAGCGAGAAGAGCGTGTTGAGGAACACCCAGCGCTGCTCATGCAGGTCGATGATGGTGCGCGCGTATTCGTCGCGCTGGGTCTCGAAGCTCATGGCCTGCGTGCCATGCAGCGCCTTCTTCACGAAGCCGAAGCGGTTGGCCTTGAGGAGGTTGCCCTTCTCCGTGTCGATGATGAGGCCGCGCATCGGCAGCTCGGGGTCGAACGACAGGTCCGCCACCGGCCAGCCCTGCTCCACGAGCCGGTCGCGGATGTGCTCGTAGGCGCGGCGCTCCCACGCCTCCACATGGTAGTGGATGAGCGTGTAATCCATGTCGTAACCCACCGCCTTGATGGCGCGCAGGTTGAGGGTGCGGTTGCAGAACAGTCCGCGCTCGGGCGGGGGACCAGGAATGAACGTGCTCATGGCACCCCTGGCTTGCCCCGGAGCGCGCGAAAAGTCACTGCTTTCGTCAGGGCCCGTCCGCTGGACGGCAGAAGTCCAGCGGCACCCCGGCCGGGTCAGGCCTGCTTCGCGAGCTCCGCGTCGATGGCGGACAGCAGACGCGCATCGTCCGCGGCGACGTCCGGCGCGAAACGCGCGGCGACGCGGCCGTCACGCCCGACGAGGAACTTCTCGAAGTTCCACTGCACCTCCGGCACGGGGTTGGCGGTGATGCCGTAGCCCTGGAGCCGGCTGCGCATGGGGCCTTCGCCCACGGCGTCCGGGATGGCGCCCGTCAGCGCGTGATAGAGCGGGTGCTTGTCCTCGCCCACCACCGAAATCTTGGAGAACAGCGGGAACTTCACGTCGTAGGTCAGCGAGCAGAACGCCTTGATTTCCGACTCGCTGCCCGGCTCCTGGCCCAGGAAGTTGTTGGCCGGGAAGCCCAGCACCTCGAAGCCCTCGGCGCGCTTGCGCTCGTAGAGCTTCTCCAGGCCTTCGTACTGCGGCGTCAGGCCGCACTTGGAGGCCACGTTGACCACCAGCAGCACCTTGCCCTTGAACTGGCCGAGCGACTGCGGGGCACCGTCGATGGACTTGAGGGGAATGTCGTAGAGGTTCTGGCTCATGCCGCACCCTATAACCGCTCGGGGGGGCAGGCCGGGGAGATTATAAAATCCAGAAATGACAACTATCCATGGGCCGACAGGAGGTAGGTTCCGCCACCTCTTTCACTCCTTCCCTATCTGGAGGTCTACCCATGACGTGGACGATTCGGAGCCTGCTCCTTGGTGTCTTCCTGCTGTCCGGCTGCAAGCACACGGGAGGCGGCAGCGTCACCCCCACCCCGACGCAGCCGCAGGCTTGTGATGCGCAGCAGGCGCAAATCTCCCGCGAGGCCGATGAGCGCGCCAGCCCGTGGAGCGTGGAGCAGCACCTGGCGAAGAACTTCCCTGGCAAGAAGGTGTCGTGGCTGATGACGGACGCCGCGTACCAGAACTTCGTGGTGAAGCCGAACGCGCAGAACTTTGGCCGCTGCAATGACAGTGGTTGTTACCTGTTCGCCGCGCCGTCGGAGACCATCCAGGGCGCCGTCGAGAAGTCGATGGTGAACGGCGCGCATGACCCGGCGGTGATTGGCCAGGCGCTGGGCCTGCCGGCGAAGAACTTCGAAGGCCCGCTGCGGATGATGACGCTGGACCTGGCGGCCACCGGCGTGTGCGTGCGCCTGCCCGTGGACAGCGACCCGGGCGTGTGGAAGTGCACCAGCGAGGAGGACACGGACTGCTTCAAGTTCGGTGGCTACACCTCTGGCGGCGTGCCGGAGCTGATGGTCATCGACGCGCCCGTCTCCCAGGCGGCGGTGACGGAGATTCCGTGAGCGAGGAGCAGGTCCTCATCCAGAGCCCGCTGATGTACCGGTTGGTGCGCTCGGCGGAGGGGGTGCTCTTCCTCGACGTGGTGGTGGGGGGCATCGCCCAGTTCACGGTGCGGGTGGTGCTCACCGCGCAGGAAGTCGAGGCCTACGGCCGGCTGGGCCGCCCCTACGCGGACCGTCTGGCGATGGATGTCATGGCCAGCCCGGCGTTCGGTGGGCGGGCCGTCCGCGTGCCGTAGGGCGCGGCGTGGGATTGCCGCCCCGGGCCACCTTCGGAAGGTGGCTCGGGGGCGGTGCGGGCGTGGGCCCGTTGCGCATTCGTGAATGCGCCGCCGCGCCTGGGTGTCGGATGCTGACGTGACGTCACATCCGGCCCGAGCCGCGAAGGATGCTTGCATGAAGATGTCGTGGAGTGGTGCGGCCCTGTCCGCCTGTGTGCTGGGGCTCGCCGCCGGAGCGGCCCACGCGGAAGAGGCGTGGAAGACGGTGGCGGAGAAGCCTTACGTGGTGAAGGTCCGCGCGCGTCCGGGCTCCGAGGCCAAGGACGTGTGGGCGGAGGGCGAGCTGGCCGCGAGCGCCGCGGATGTCCAGGCGGTGCTGCGGGACGTGGACGCCTACCGGCGCTGGATGCCGTATGTGAAGGAGTCCCGCATCCTGAAGGACCTGCCGGACGAGGGGCAGCTCACGTACACGAAGCTGGACCTGCCGGTGGTGTCCTCGCGCGACTACATCTGCAACGTGGTGTTGGAGTCCAAGCTGGCGGAGGACGGCTCGGGTGTGTTCTCGCAGCGCTGGCAGGCGACGCCGGATGCCATTCCCCAGCGGCGCGGCACGGTGCGCATCCGGCTCAACGAGGGGAGCTGGCGCGTGGAGCCACGAGGCGAAGGGAAGTCCCATGCCGTGTACCGCTTCACCGTGGACCCGGCCGGCTCCATTCCTGGCTTCCTGGCGCGCATGGGGCAGAAGGACGCCGTGGAGGACACGTTCCGCGCGGTGGAGAAGCGCGCCCGGGAACGCGCCGAATCCCGGGCACGAGCGGAGTGACGCCGGTGCGCCGCAACCGATGCAGGGCTCTGGCCGGGGTGCGCAAGCCTTGCGCGTTTTCAGGGCTGTAGCGCCGCGCACCGCAAGGCACGCTTCCTGAAAGCATAATCTCCTGCTGGGCCGCGGGTCCGGAGTGGCCGGGGTGGCCGAAGTGGGAGACGAACATGGAGCTGCTGGCTCGGGAGGCCCAGGAAGCATTGCGGCAACGCAGCCACCGGCTGCGCGCTCGGGCCTCGTCAGGGGTGGGGGGGCTGTCCTTCACCCAGGCGGAGGAGCAGGAGTTGCGGGACATCGAGGAGGCGCTGGCGCGCATCGCTCATGGTGAGTTCGGCCGGTGCGCGCGCTGCGGTGGGGCCATTGGCCGGCACCGGCTGCGCGCCGTTCCAGAGGCCCGGCACTGTTTGACGTGCGCCGCGCTGGCGCGCTGAAGGCCCGCTCCCTGCCCGGGCGGGCGGCGTCGCCTGGCGAGCAGTGCCGCCGTCCCGTCTGGGAAAGAAGCCGTGCATGGGTGCATGTCTAGGGGTATAGACACGCCCGAAATGTGTCCCATGGTGAAGACCGAAGACCTGATTGACGCTCAGGCGGTGGCCGGGTTGCTGCGCCTGCGCCACGCCAACAGCGTCAGCACCTACCTGCGCCGCTATCCCGACATGCCCCGGCCCGTCCTGGACCTGGGCACGGGGCGGCCCCGGCTTTGGCTTCGTCCCCAGGTGGTGCGCTGGATGCGCGCCCGTAAGCCCGAGCAGCTCCGCGCTGGAGGTGAGTCATGACTACCGCTGTTCCCCGTACCCCGCCCGCCGTGCTTCCGGGCCCCAACGACACCTGCTGGTGTGGCAGTGGCACCAAGTACAAGAAGTGCCACCGCGGCGCGGACGCCGCCGAGGCGCGCAAGAAGGGCCCGGACGTGCTCCGCAAGGGCATCCGCCCGGGCGTCATCAGCCCGCGCCGCGAGGTGCCGCTCCACATCCCCCGTCCGGACTACGCGCTGACGGGGCGTCCGTCGCGCAAGGACGCGGGCTCCGACATCAAGACGCCGGACGTCATCGCCCGCATGCGCAAGGCGTGCAAGGCCGCCGCCGAGGTGCTGCAGGAGGTGGCCTCCCACGTGCGTCCGGGCATCACCACGGACGAACTGGATGCGATTACCCACGAGGCCTACATCAAGCGGGGCGGGTACCCCAGTACGCTCAACTACCACCGCTATCCGAAGTCGCTCTGCACGTCCGTCAACGAGGTCATCTGCCACGGCATCCCGGACAGCCGGGCGCTGGAGGACGGCGACATCATCAACCTGGACGTCACCATCTACCTGGATGGTGTGCACGGTGACTGCTCGGCGACGTACTTCGTGGGCAACGTGGACGAGGAGAGCCAGCGGTTGGTGCGCGTGACGCGCGAGTGCCTGGAGCAGGGCATCGCCGCGGTGAAGCCGGGCCGGCCCATCAGTGACATCGGCCGCGCGATTGAGACGCATGCCACCCAGCACGGCATGAGCGTGGTGCGCGCCTACTGCGGCCACGGCATCGGCGAGACGTTCCACACCTCGCTCCAGGTGCCGCACTACTACGAGGCCGAGGCCGACACCGTCATGCAGCCCGGCATGATTTTCACCGTCGAGCCGATGATCAACCTGGGCGGCTGGGGTCACCGCACCTGGGATGACGAGTGGACCGCCGTCACCGCCGACGGCACCCGCAGCGCCCAGTTCGAGCACACCCTGCTCGTCACCGAGCAGGGCGCGGAAATCCTCACCGTGGCGTGAGCCCGTGGACGCGCGCGGCCGGACTCCTCCGGCCGTGCGCGCCGCTCAGAGGACCGGGAGTCCGCTCAGGCATTCGTGCTAGAGATTCCGGGGAGGGGGATGTGGCCTCATCGCCACGGAAATCACCATCTCATGCGTACGGACAGCGCTCTTCCCGAGGAGATTCTCGAGACGGTTCTTCGTTCGATGGGCACCGCCGCCGCGGGCCGCTTGCGCGCCGCGCCGGAGGCACCGCGGGCGCTCGCCCTGGCCCTGCGTGAGGCGGCCTCCCTTCAGTGCGCGGCCCCCGAGCCCCTGGTGTTCGCGCGGCACCTGGGGGCACGGCTCTCCGAGGCGGAGGACCCTGTCGTCGCGCTGGAACGTTTGCACGCAAGGGACCTTGCCCTTGCGCTCGCCTGCGCTCAAGGGACGCCGGGGGCGGCGGACCTCTTCGAAGCGCAGGTCCTGCGCAAGCTGCATGGCTCGCTCGCACGGCTTCATTCCTCGCCCACGTTCGTGGATGAAGTGCTTCAGGCGCTCCGGGGAAATCTGCTGATGCCTCGCCCCGACTCGCCGCCCCGGCTCCTTGGCTATGCGGGCGTGGGGTCGTTGTTGCACTGGGTCAACATCTCCGCGGTGCGCCTCGCGCTCCGGATGCGAAAGGCCCAGGGGCAGGAGGCACGGGTGGACGCGGAGATGCTGGCCGCGGACCCCGCGCAAGGCGGGCTGGAGCTGGGGCTGGTTCGCGAGGAGGCCCGCTCGCACGTGCGCGCCGCCTTCGTCCAGGCGGTGGCCTCCCTGGATGACGAGGACCGGGAGTTGCTTCGTCTCCACTTCGTCGAGCATCTGTCGCTGGCTCGCATGGGGGAACTCTACGGCGTGCACAAGTCCACCCTGTCCCGGCGGCTGTCCGGGGTGAAGGCGCTGCTGGAGACGCGCACGCACGAGGGGCTGACGGAGCGGCTGTCGCTCTCCCAGGAGGAGTTGGACAGCATGATGCGGGCCGTTCATGGCCGTCTCGACGTGAGCCTGTCCGGACTCCTGGCGGCGAAGGAATGAGCTGCCCAGACGAGAACGACCTCGCGCGTCACCTGGAAGGCCAGCTCTCCTCCGAGCGTGAGCAACAGGTGCGGTCCCACGTCGCCGGCTGCGCCGAGTGCCGGAGCGTGCTCGCCGCGCTGAGCCCGAATGAGGCGCGGACCTCCTTCGCGGAGGTGGGGCCGCTCGCCACGGGCACGCGGGTGGGGCGCTACGTGGTGCTGGGGCTGCTAGGCGAGGGCGGCATGGGCCGGGTTCATGTCGCGTATGACCCCGAGCTGGACCGCAAGGTGGCGCTGAAGCTGCTCAAGCCGGAGCGTTTCCATGAGGACTCACTGGCCCTGGCGCGGCAACGTCTGGAGCGCGAGGCCCGCACCATGGCGAAGCTGTCCCACCCGCACATCGCCAGCCTTCATGACGTGGGCGAGTACCAGGGACAGCTCTTCCTGGTGATGGAGTTCCTGGAGGGCGGCACGCTGCGGCGCTGGCTGACGGAGCAACCGCGCCCGCTGAGGGAGGTGCTCGAGCGCTTCCGGCAGGCGGCGGATGGACTCGCCGCGTCGCACGCGCTGGGCATCGTCCACCGGGACTTCAAGCCGGACAATGTCTTGCTGACGAAGGGCGGCCTCGTCCGCATCACCGACTTCGGTCTGGCCAACGCGACCCTGGTGCCTGGAACGGCGGCTCCCGGCCCGGTGTCTCCGGCGTCCCTCACCGTCACGGGGACCTTGCTGGGCACGCTGGCCTACAGCGCGCCCGAGCAACTCCGTGGCGAGCGCGGTGATGCCCGTTCGGACCAGTTCTCCTTCTGTGTCGCGCTCTATGAGGCACTCAACGGCCAGCGTCCCTTCGAGGGAAAGACGCGTGAGGCCTTGCTGGAGCAGGTGGCGCGGAAGGCCGTGCGGCCGGAACGCGCCGGTGTCCCCGCGTGGCTGCGGGCCGTCGTCCGGCGCGGGCTCTCCGCCGACCCCGCGGAGCGGTTCTCCTCCATGGAGGCGCTGCGTGCGCGGTTGTCCCGGGACCCGGGGGCGCGATGGCGCACGGTGTCCCTGGTGATGCTGGGCGCGGTCCTGACGGGGCTGGCTGTGTTCGGGCTGCTCTCCAGGCAGCCGCCTCAAGCGCTGTGCCAGGGCAGTGAGCGGCACTTCGCGGGCGTCTGGGATGCGGAGACGCGGGAGGCCACCCGGCGGGCCTTCCTGGCCACGAGCGCCCCGGACGCGGAAGCGTCCTTCTCTGCGGTGGCGGCGGCGCTGGAGCGCTGGAAGCTGGACTGGACGCACGCGCACCAGGAGGCCTGCGAGGCCACGCGGGTCTGGGGCGAGCAGCCAGACCAGGTCCTGGGCCTGCGCATGGCCTGCCTCGACGAGCGGCTGGAAGAGGTGACCCGCGTGGTGGCGGCGCTCCAGGAGGCGGATGCCCGCACCGTGGCGCGCGGCTTCGGGCTGGGGGGCTCGCTGGCGAGCCTGCGGCGCTGCTCGGACGTGAGGACGTTGCTGGAGGCCGTGGCGCCTCCGGAGGACCCCGCCGTGCTGGTGGAGGTAACGGCGGTCCGGGCGGAGTTGGCCCGGGCGAACGCGGGGCTGTTCGCGGGCCATACGCCGGAGGCGTTGAAGGTGGCGCTGGCGGCACGGGAGCGGGCCGTGCGCACGCGCTACCGTCCGCTGGAGGCGGAGGCCTATCTGCTGTGCGCCACGCTCCAGGAAGACGCCAGTGCGTTCGAGGACGCGCGAGCCTCGCTCGTCCAGGCCGGCCTCGCCGCGGAGGCGGGGCGCCATCATGCCGTGCTGGCCCGGGTGCTCTATGCCCAGGCGTGGTTGAGCGGCCATGACCTGGGACGGACACAGGAGGCCTGGGCCTATCTGAACCGCGCTCAGGCGGTGGCTGAGCCGCTGCGCGACCCCGAGTTCGACGCGCTGTTGAACTATGTGCGCGCCGAGTTGTTCGAGCAGGAGGGACGTTTCTCCGAGGCGGAGCCACTGCTGCGCGAGGCGCTGGACCGTGTCACGGCGAAGGGCGTCTCCCATGCCGCTGCCCGCGCGGAACTCAATGGGCGTCTGGGTTTGCTGGCCCGTCATCAGGGCCGGCTCCTGGAGGCGAAGCGCTGGCAGGAAGAGGCGCTGCGGCTTCAGGAGGACTTGCATGGCCCCGACCACCGCGACACCGCCCGGGCCCTGGTGAACCTGGGCGGCACGCTGGCACACGCGGGGGAGCTGGCCCGCGCGGAGGCCGTCCTGCAGCGGGCGCTGGCCAGCCTCCGCCGCAGCCTGGGCGAGGAACACCTCGTGGTGGCGCGCACGTTGTCCAACCTGGCCGTCATCTATTTCGAGTGGGGGCGGGGGCCGGAGGCGCTGCGCGCGGCCGAGCAGAGCCTCGCGGTCGCTCGCAAGAGCGTGCCGCCGGAAGGCGCGGACGCGGTGCTCATGGGCATGACGTCGAACCGGACGGGGGTGCTGGGCGAACTGGGCGAGCGCGAGGCCGAGCTGGAGCAGGCCCGGCGCAGCCTGGCCCACCGTGAGCGCGTGTACGGCGCCACGCATCCGGAGGTCGCGCTGGACCTGCACGAGGTGGGGCGGCTGTTGCGGTTGCTGGGGCGCACGAAGGAGGCCCAGGGCTTCCATGCGCGTGGCGTCGTGCTCCAGGAGTCGTTGCTGGCGCGCGGTGAGCTGGAGGGGGAGGGGCTGCGCTGGCTCGCGGATGCCCTGCTGTTCCTGGGTCGCGTCGAGGAGGCTCGGGGCCACGCGGAGCGGGCGCTCGCGAGGCTGGAGCGGGACTGGGGGCCGGTGGCGCCGGAGCGCATCAAGGCGCTGGTGCTGCTGGGCGACATCCATCTGGCGGGGCGCGCGCCAGCGGAAGCGGTGGCGCCCTTGAGGACGGCGCTGGCGGCGCTCGCGAGCGAACAGGTGGCGTCCGCGCGGGTTCCCCTGGCGCGGCGGCGGCTCGCCCAAGCCTTGCGTCTGTCCGGGGCGTCTGACGAGGCGTGTCAGGAGGCGCGCAGGGCGTGGCTGGAGTGGGAGCCCTGGCGCAAGGCCTACCCCGGTGAAGTCGCCGAGGCTCGCGCCGAAAAGGACCGCTGTCCGCGCTAGCCGTCCGATTTCGACGCAACGATGGCTCCCGGGATGTCTCTTTGTGGGGGGCAAATCCCCATGAACCATTTTCCGGGAAGTTCCGATGAAGAACCTGACGCGTGCGTTGGTGCTGTCGCTCTCACTCCTCGCTGTGGCGTGTGGTGACTCCAAGGAAGACGACAAAGACGGTGAAGGAGGAGGCGGCGGCGGAGGCAATGCGCTCCAGTGCTCCGCGGTGGGGTGGTGCACGACGTGGAGCGCGGACCCCAACGAGGTGACGAACGCACCGCAGCTGACGGGGGGCACCCTCCGGGAGGGCACCTACCGCGTCGAGCAGGGCAACGGCTACGACGCGGCGATGGTCCTCCGTGGCAGCTCCGTCATCCTCCTGGGGGGAAGCTGGAACAACTACCTGGGCACCTGGAAGGTGAGCAACGGGAAGCTGGAGCTGACCCGGGCCTCCTCATGCGATGACTACAGCGAGGGGCCGCTGGACAACCTCGTCACCGAGGTCCATGCCTTCGCGGTCCGGGGCGACGAGCTCTTTACCCAGGACCAGGACGACTCGCGGGGGACCATCCTCCGCTGGAAGCGGGTGAATGACCTGTGTGAGGAGAGCGCCTCGTTCAAGTGCCGGGGTGGCCTCTGCTCCTGTGCCACGACGACGAACAGGCCCATGACGGGGCAGCAGAGCTGCAGCGGGTGAGCACCGGGGCTCATTCTCAAGAGCTCCTCCTCCGTGGCGTGAGTCCGTGGACGCGCGCGGTCGGACTCCTCCGGCTGTGCGCTCCGGGTTCGGCGGTCGCTCTCAGGGCGCGTATCGCGCCAGGAACACCTTGAACTGAAGCGACACGAAGATCGGCTTCGGCGCGACCAGTCCTGCTTTGGCGAGCATCGCGAACAGGCCGGCATCGGATTCGATGGGCCGCAGCGCCATGAAGCGCTCGCGCCGGCGCTCCAGTTCCTCCCGTGGGGTGCCATAGGCCCGCCATCGCCGGAGCTCCACGTTCAACAGCTCGGGGTCCATGCCGATGCGGCAGCCCACGACCAGGGGGGCTCCGGGCTTGAGCCGCCGGGCGACTTCGCGGAGCAAATCGAGGCGGGCTGCTTCACCCTCCACGTGGTGGAGGACGCCCATCATCTGCGCGCCATCGAAGAGGGGGCCGGAGGGGAGCGTGTGTAGCTCGCCATGGTGCAGGTGCGTGCGCGAGAGCAGGCCTTCCGCTTCCAGGCGCTTTCGCGCGACGTCGAGCATGGCGTCGGAGGGGTCCACGCCCGTGAAGCGCCAGCCGGGGACGTCGAAGCGGGTGTAGGGCATCAACTCCGCACCCGTGCCCACTCCCACGAAGAGCAGCGAGGCCGCGTCCTGGCCGTCGAGCTGGGCCGTCAGCGTGCTGACGCCGAGTTCATACAGGGCCTGGGTGCCCGCGAGCGCGACGGACGCCTGGGCGTCGTAGTGAGCGGCGCGGTCCGCGCCAAATCCTGGAACGATGTGGTGGGCGGGATGGTGGTGGTCGTGAGCCATGAGAGGTCCTCGGAAAGTCGTAGTCGGCTTCGAGAATGCGTTCTGGCTCGGGTGAATGGGAGGGCGGGGATTCAGGTGGGATCGGCGGAAGCACAGGTCCGTCCCACGGCTGCTATCCAAGTGAGTGAGGGCGGCGGCGCGTTTCGCTTCGCAAGGGGTTCCCCCATGGTGAACGTGAGCCGCGCATACCACTGCGGTCAGGCGTGTTGGCGCGCGCGAGCGCGGTAGGCGCGAGGTGAGAGACCGAATGCGCGCGTGAAGCTCGTCGTGAAGTGGGACAGGTCCCCGAAGCCGGCATCCAGGGCGACATCGGTGATGCGCGCACGGCTGCCGCGCAGCGCCGAGGCCGCCATGCCCAGTCGCGTGGCGATGACGAACTGGCGGGGCGTCTGTCCTGTCACGGCTCGGAACATGCGCAGGAAGTGAAAGCTCGTGAGCCCCGCGATGTCCGCGAGCGTGTCCAGCGAGCAGTCCTCCATGAACTTTGATTCGAGATACCGCAGGACCCGGGCCACTCTGCGCGCCTGAACGTCGGAGACCTCCACCCGTGTCTCCGGCGCGTCGCCTCCCAGCGTCACCCCTGCGTCCACGACCGCCAGTGCCGCCTCTCGCAGGTCCTCCACCTGGCCACTCTCGAGTGCTTGTCGCGCCAGGAGGACGGCGTTCACCGACGTGAGCGACGCCGGAGCGCAGACGCGCGCGAAGGGGCGCGTTCCTCGATTGGAACGCCCCAGCGAGCGGAGGGCATCGTCCAGCAGCGCGTCGGAGCACTCGATGACGAGCGAGCGGTCTCCTCCATCATCGACGTGCCTGAACTCATAGGGCGCCGACCGGTTCCCGAGCAGCAGCGCGCCCGGCCCCACTACCGCGGCCCCCTCGGGGCTCCGGACATGGAACACGCCGGACAGCACGACACTGATGCAGACCCGAGCGTGCTCGCCGCCGAAGATGGGGCTGCGGGTGCCTGCTCGACAGACACAGTCACTGATGTCGAAGGCCTCGCCCGTGCTGAGCGCGTGATAGCCGGGAGCCCGCTCGGGAAGCACCGCAACATTCCCAAAGTTTCGCCTCATGGGCCGATGCTATCCCGACCGCCGTGGTGCTGAAGCAATGTCCAGGAGGAGCCGTACATGGCGGGGATGTCGTCGATGCGAGGCGTGCTCTTGATGATGACGCTCTGGGAGCTGGGTTGTGGCGCACACGGTGGACGGCCCGCGGAGGCACTGGAGAATCACGGGGGCACCTGCACGCCCGAACTCTACGGCGCGGGGCTCTTCACCACCGGGGCCTGGGACTTCTTCATGGCCTTCTCTCCAGACCAGCGACGCGTGCTCTTTGGAAGGGCAGATGACCAGTTCCAGCAATATACGCTCTACGAAACGCAACTGACTGATGAAGGGCACTGGTCCCGTCCGGTGCTCCCGCGCTTCGCCACCGAGTGGAGCAACGCGGACCCACACCTTTCGCCCGACGGGCGCACGGTGTACTTCATCTCGAACCGTCCCGAGCCTGGGGAGCAAGGCCCCCGAAGCTCGTATGACATCTGGGCCGCGTCGCTGGACGCCGACGGAGCATGGGAGGACGCGCGACGCCTTCCAGCCCCCGTCAACGACAAGCACCGCGACGAGTGGTCACCGGCCGTGGCCGCCAATGGCAATCTCTACTTCGGGGGTGAGCGAGACGGCACACTGGGTGGCAGCGACCTCTGGGTCTCCCGCTGGGTCGACGGCGCCTACCAGCCGCCAGAGAACCTGGGGCCCAGCATCAACTCGTCGGTCCATGAGCTCGAGCCATGGATTGCGCCTGATGAGAGCTACCTCATCTTCAGCGCACTGCGGCGGGAAGACGGACTGGGCGGATACGACTTGTTCCTCAGCCGCAATGTGGATGGCGCATGGACGCCTGCACGCCGGCTCTGCGAGGGCATCAACACGCCCGCGAGCGACTACAACCACAGCGTCTCCCCTGATGGAAAGTGGCTCTACTTCAGCAGTACGCGCCCCTTCACGGGCGACGTGGGGGCACGTTTCGATGCGCCAAGGGATGACAGCGCCGTCCAGGGCATCGGCCGCGGCACGGGGGACATGTACCGCATCCCCATGAGCGCGCTGGGGTTGTGAATCCGGCAGCGGAACACGCCCTGGTCGGCTGCGCGCGCGGCTCGGGCCGTTGAGACGGTGCTTCCGTTGACCCTCATCCGCCCATGCGAGAGGGTGCGCATGTTCGACTGGAAGCGCCTACAGGAGCTCAACGGCGGCGACGCAGAAGCTGCCCAGGATGACGAAGCCCGAGCGCATCCAGCCCTTCGGGTTCTGGCTCCACAAGCGCGTGACGCAGTTGACGCGCATCGTGGAGGGCAATCTGCGCGAAGTGCTCTGAGCGAGCCGGCGAGGAGGGGGCCGGCCTGGGCTCACCCCTCCTTCACCCAGGCGCGGAGCTTCGGGCATGCAATGGTCGTGGCGAGCGACTCTTCCATGCTGCTCTCATAAATCGAGATGGCGACTGGCACATCGTGGCCCGCGATGTCTCCGACCGCCTGCATGGCCGTGCCGATGCGTGGGTCGACGCGCGCGCCGTGCTCGGCGAGGAAGCGTTTGATGGTGGCGCGCCACTCCTTGCCTGCCTGAGGCTGCTGAGTGACTTTCAATGCGGAAAGGGCCTTGCAGAAGTCGCCGTAGAACTCACGCAACCGGGTGGCTGCCGCCGTCCGTTCCGCCTCTGTGGTCCGGAATCGCGCCCACAGTTCCACCTGCACCCGCTCGTCATGGTTCCCTGGAAAGGTCGGGAAGGACCAGGTCTTCACCCTCTCTTCCACGCAGCCGGTATCGAGGAACATCGACCGCACGCTCAAGGCCTCTGTCTGCCTTTCTTCTGTCTGGACCTTGCCATCTGGCGCCAGGGTGAGTCGCACCCGGATGCGATCATCCGTGTCGGGTCCGGCCTTCCAGGGAACGAACTCAAACGAATGAGGGGCCTTGTCCTTCCCGTGCTGGATGGAGACCAGGCGCATGCAGGACGCGAGCGTCTGGCGTTGGCTGTCGAAGGCGCGTCGCACGGCATCAGGTGACAGGCCCGGCGAGGTCTCCACCCGTTCCGCCGGGGAGACCTCCGCGGCCTGGGCGGTGAGGAGCGAAGACACGAGCGTGAGGACCGAGGCGAGGCGGCGACAGTCAGGGAGGCTGGGCATGGCGCGGACGATAGCAAGGCCGGGCATGGCACCGACTATCGGACAGGCGCCTCATGCTTCCTCACTGGAGGCGTGCACGGCGTATGGACCGGAGTGCGCTGCATCAGGCAGAGGCGCGAGGGCTTCAGTGCCTGCACCACCACGTGCCCGGAGCGCTCCATGCGCAGCGTGTCGCCGGGGTGCAGCACGTAGTCTTTCGCATCGCCTGCGCAGGTGAGCCACAGCATTCCTTCGCGACACGTCAGCGTCAGGGGATGTCCGCTCCGGGTGCGCTCGCTCCACAAGGCGCCCTGGGCCAGGTGAACCGGGCCCACGTTCCGCGCTGGCGCTGCTTCGAACCGCAGCCCGCTCACCACAGTCCTCATCCAGTCCCACATCACCGCGTCCTCCAGGGCACCAACATGCGCCCCCGAGCGGTTGCGGAACAGATTCAGTCGGGTGAGATTGTGACCGGTACAGTTCTACTCCAACGAACTGTGCCGGTCGCCGTCGATGGGAGCTGTATCTGGGCAACGGGCCCGCTCTCGTCTCCGATACCGGCCGTGGTGGATGCGGCTCACCTTGGGAGGAGCCATGGGCGCGGTGGCACACAAAGCAAAGCTCTACGAGCAGGTGGCCGAGCGGCTCGCGGAGGCCATTTCCGCGGGCACCTTGCAGCCTGGAGACAGACTGCCGTCCGTGCGGCAGCTCAGCCTGCGCGAGCGGGTAAGCATCTCCACGGTCCTCCAAGCCTACCTGCACCTGGAGTCCCTGGGGCTCATCGAGACACGCCCCCAGTCCGGCCACTACGTGCGCCGCCGTGAGCGGCCCCGGCTGGCGGAGCCCCAGGTGTCGCGGCCCGCGTCCAGCGCCACCGCTGTCACCGTCAGCGGGCTCGTCGCGAGCGTCTACCGGTCCATGGGGGATGACCGCATGGTCAAGCTGGGTGCCGCCTCGCCTGCGCCGGAGCTGCTGCCCGTCCGCAGGCTGTACCGCGAGCTGAGCGCGCTCAGTCGCGAATCGCGCGACCGGAGCATCCAGTACGACGCGCTGCCCGGGTGTCCGGAGCTGCGCCAGCAGCTCGCGCGCCGCTCCATGGACTGGGGCTGCTCGCTGTCCGCGGACGACTTCATCACCACCTTCGGCGCGTCCGAGGCCATCCACCTGTGCCTGCTCGCGGTGGCCCGCCCGGGAGACGCCATCGCCATCGAGTCCCCCGCGTACTACGGAACGCTGCAGTCCATCGAGGCGCTGGGCCTGCGCGCGCTGGAGATTCCCAGCTGCCCACGCAACGGGATGCAGATGGAGGCGCTGGAGGCGGCGCTGACGCGGCGGCGCATCGCCGCGGTGCTGGCGGTGCCCAGCTTCAGCAACCCGGTGGGCAGCTGCATGCCCGACGTGCGGCGCCAGCGGCTGGTGAATCTGCTGGATGCTCACGACGTGCCGCTCATCGAGGACGACATCTATGGCGACCTGCACTTCGGCGCCGAGCGTCCGCGCTCATGCAAAGCATTCGACACGCGCGGCAACGTGCTGCTGTGCAGCTCGTTCTCGAAGACGCTCGCGCCGGGCTTCCGCGTGGGCTACGTGGCGCCGGGCCGCTTCCGGGAGCGGGTGGAGCTGCTCAAGTTCTCCACCTCCGTGACGACCGCCACGGTGCCCCAGTATGCGATTGCGCGCTTCCTTCAAAATGGAGGCTATGACAGGCACCTGCGTTCCTTGCGCCGCCGGCTCGCCGCGCAGGTGGAGCGCATGGCCGAGGCCGTGGCGGAGTTCTTCCCCGAAGGCACGCGCGTGACGCGGCCCTCGGGCGGCGCGCTGCTCTGGGTGGAGCTGCCGCGGCAGGTGGACTCGCTGGCGTTGAATGCGAAGGCCCTGGAGGCGGGCATCAGCATCGCCCCGGGGCCCATCTTCTCCGCGCGGATGGATTCATATCGCCACTGCTTCCGGCTGAACTGTGGCCACCCGTGGACGCCGCGCATCGAGGCGGCCATGTCCACGCTGGGGGCGCTGGCGCGCAGCCTGACCTGACGTCGGGCTCAGCGCGCGAACAGCAGCCCCGCGCCTTCTCGGACCGCCCGGTCCACGGCGCGGGAGATGGCCTCAATCGCCGGTGCGGGGGCTGCTGCCCGGCCGGTCCGTGTCAGCTTCAGGCGGAGCGACGTCATGAAGCGGGCCCAGCCGTGCATGGGCATGTAGTCAGGGGCCCCGCTCAGGTGCTGGCGCAGGTCTTCGCGCACTTGCCGCACCTCCGCGGCCGTCCAGTAGCCCATGGAGGGGAAGTTGCGTCGCAGGCCAATGCCCTCCGCCACTGTCCGGTCCGGCGCCCGGCCCCAGACGAGGTGGCGCCACAGCTCGAACGTCCGCTTGGGACAGTTCTCTCCGATGACGACGTCCGAGGCGCGGACTTGCTTGTCGGTGGGCTTGAGGTTCGTCGCCAGCTCCATTCCCTCTGGAATGCCCAGTTCCTCGCGGGTGAAGTAGTCGGACAGCTCATCGAGCAGGTCCTGCATCGCGTCCGCGTGGCGGGTGGGGGGCTTGCTCAGGGACTCGGCGCCCTGCTGGAGCAGGTGGTCCACGAGGCCGAGGATGGCCATCAGCTCCTCGTCCGACTCAATGTCGGCCAGGTCCTCCGCGTTCAGGTGCTCCGTGTTCTCCCGCCAGAGCCAGTCGCGGAAGTCCGCGAGCCGCGCCGGCGTCAACAGGGGGACGAGTCCGTCGGGCGGGGTCAGGTAGATGAAGACAGGGGCGCTCATGAGCCCTGTCTACTCTGGACTTGGACGCCTGGGGATGGCTGTGGTGCTTCCGGGATGGTGGGGGCCCGGTGGTGGCCCGGCTCACACACGGATGGGGGGTTCGATGAGGACGGGCTCGGTGGCCTTCGGGTCATTCGGGTCGAACGCGGGCGCGTAGGGACCGGCGTGGGTCTCCTTCCACTTGCGGGGCACGCGCTCGATGCCCACCGGGAAGACGGTGAGCCGTCCGTCTTCACCGATGCGCATGCGGAGGAAGTTCTTCCAGTCCGGAAGCGCCAGCGAGATGAAGGCCTCGTTGGAGTGCGCGCCGAAGCGATTCACGCTCAGCCACAGGTACAGGCCCATGACGAAGGGCCCCACCAGGAAGCCGCCCAGGAAGGTGAAGCCCGAGGACAGCAGGAACTTGCCCGCCAGGTGCCACCAGCCCGCCTCGCAGTGGATGCCGTCCGCGGCGAGCTCGGGGCACACGCCCAGGCCGCTCACCGTGAAGTAGGTGGCGCCCCAGGCCACGAAGAAGGCCGCGGCGATGTGTCCAATCCCGTGGAGCGTGCCCGCAAGCGTGCGCCACTTGCCGAAGGCCGAGTCTGCCAGTCCGATGAGCCCGCCGATGGTGGCCATGCCCAGCACCAGCGTCCACGGCCGGGCCACCATGCTGTTGGCCACCGCCAGGATGACCTCGGAAAGCTGCGACATCCCGAACGAGCCCACCTCCGCGTAGGCCGCCAGCGCCAGCAGCAGGTACAGCATGCCGGTCATCAACCCGAACAGCGGACTGTGGCGGATGAGGAGCAGGTTCTGCCGGGCCAGCTTCCGGGACGTCCGTTCGTCCGGGAAGCTCTTCTGCAAGGTGTAGCCGTCCCGCAGGACGTGGGCGGAGGGCGCGTGCGTGGGGTGGAGGAACGCGCCGCCACCGCCCGCGGTGATTTTCTGCCGCCCGCCGGCGTCCTCGTGCCGCCGGTAGTGGTGCAGGTCCCCGGCGAGGAAGACGTTGATGCGCCGGCCGAACACCTTCTCCTGGAGGTACTCCAGGTTGTTCTCCAGGTAGCTGCCCTTGCGCCGCTCGGTGGCGGCCAGAATCCACGCGGGCTCCGCGTTGCAGAGGATGATGCGGTCGTCGGGGCCCATGTGGCTGGCCACTTCGCGGAAGTACTCCACCTGCGGCACGTCGATGTCGCTGTTGAGCTGCACGTCCGTGCCGATGAGCCACCAGCGCTGGGGCAGCTTCAGCGCGAAGTAGCTGCGGCTCTGCCGCGTGCGCCGGCCGGCAATCCACCGGTTCGCGCAGAACAGCCGCAGGAAGGCGCCGAGCCCGTCGTACCAGTCATGGTTGCCCGGAATCACGAACAGGTCCGGGTTGGGCGCATGCGAGCGCCGCATGGCCGCCTCATAGGGCTGGACGAGCCGCTCGTCGTACACCTCGCGGCTGGCGCCGGGGTACACGCCGTCACCGCCATGGACGAGCAGCCGTCCTCGCTGTGTGGCGTGGGACTCCGCGTGGGACTGGCCCTGCACGGACAGCGTCAGCTCCGGCAGCGCCAGCAGCCGAGCCACCGCGTAGGTGGAGTTCCAGCCGTCGCCGGTGTCCGACACGTAGTCCAGCCAGAATCCGCCCTCCGGCATCGGCTCCTGCGAATAGTCGAAGTAGGGCACCTGCGGCCGCACCACCGCTTCGATGAGCCGTTGGTCCGCGCGCGCGCCGAAGACTGCAGCCACCAGCGCGTCCAGGCCCGTGCGCAGCAACTGCGCGGGATGAAGCCAGCGCACCATGTCCGCCCGCTTCCGGGGATGCACCGCCATGCTCTGGTCCGACACCGGCAGGCCCTCGCGCGGGGACAAAGCGTAGGGACGCAGGTCCTCGGCGGGGAGGTCCTCTCGTGGCGGCTTCAGCGGCTCCAACGGCTCGCGTTCAGCGGCCATGAGCGGGCTGCTCCAGGAAGAGGCCGGAAAGGACGGTGAAGCCGAGCCCGGGGGCCGCGGGCGAGGACGTGTGGAATCGTGAACGCATGGCTGTCCTGGATTACCACGGCCATGGCCCTCGCCTGGAGGCCAGGCGGGCACGGTTCAAGGTTCCCTGGGGCCGCCGGGTGGGGCACCCTGGGGACATGCCGGACTCGCCGCTCAAGGATTTCCCGGTGGTTGTCTCCTTCCCTCTCCACTGGGGGGAGATGGACGCCTTCGGCCACGCCAACAACACGCGCACGTTCACCTGGTTCGAGACCGCCCGCATCCACTACTTCGCGCGCATCGGCCTGACGGGGCCGTCCGGCGCAGGGGACGAGCGGACGAACCGCGACGGCGTGGGGCCCATCCTGAAGGCCACCAACGCGGAGTACCTGCGTCCCGTCCTCTTCCCCACGCGCCTGGTGGCCGGTTGCCGCGCCACCCGCATCGGAACGTCGTCCATCACCCTGGAGCACGCGGTGGCCGGAGAAGACGACGGCGTCCTCTACACCCGGGGTAGCTGTGTCATCGTCACCCTGCGCTACGCCACCCACGAGAAGGTCCCCGTGCCAGCGGAGCTCCGCGCGGCGATTGAGGCGCTCGAGGGGCGCTCCTTCAGCTCGTGAGTGAACGGCGGTTTTCGAACGGCGCGCCGTCCATGAGCGACCTGGCGCTGGGGTTCTACGAGGGCATGGCCGAGGAGTACCACCTGCTCTTCGCCAACTGGCCGCAGGTGGTGGAGCGGCAGGGCGCCATGCTGGACGCGCTGCTGCGCCGCTGCGAGGCGCCGCCGCCCCGGCGTGTGCTGGACTGCGCGTGTGGCATCGGCACCCAGGCGCTGGGACTGGCGGGCCGTGGCTACACCGTCCACGCCACCGATTTGAGCCCGGCCGCCGTGGCACGTGCCGAGCGCGAGGCTCGCGCGATGAACGTGCACCTCACCACGGGCGTGGCGGACATGCGCACGCTGGACGCGCAGGTGGAGGGCACCTTCCCGGTGGTGCTGGCGCTGGACAACGCGGTGACGCACCTGCTGACGGACGAGGACCTGGACGCGGCGGCGCGCGCCATGGCGTCGAAGCTGGCTCCCGGTGGGCTGGCGGTGTTGAGCGTGCGCGACGCCGACGCGCTGGTGCAGAGCCAGCCCCGCTTCACCTCGGAGCGGCTACTGGAGGCGCCCGAGGGCCGCCGCATCCTCTTTCAAATCTGGGACTGGGCCGCGGACGGACGGACGTACACGGTGCACCAGTTCATCCTCCGCCCCGAAGGCAAAGGCTGGCAGGCCACCGAGCACACCGGCGTGTACCGCGCGCTTCAGCGCGTGGACCTGGAGCGGGCGCTCACACGTGCGGGGCTGATGGATACGCGCTGGCACACGCCGGAGGAGACGGGCTTCCATCAGCCCATCCTCACGGCGCGGCGGGCCTGAGTTCCGCGGGAAGGCGGGCCGCTACTCGATGCGGCACGCCTCGCTGAAGTCCAGGCGCGGGTTGCGCGGGAAGAGCTTCTCCGCGTCACCGTAGCCGAGGTTGATGAGGAAGTTGGACTTCCACTTCCCCTCCGGGAAGAACGCCGCGTCCACCTTCGCGTTGTCGAAGCCCGCCATGGGGCCGCAGTCCAGGCCCAGCGCCCGCGCGGCGAGGATGAAGTAGCCGCCCTGCAGCGAGCTGTTCATGTAGGCCGTCTTCTCGCGGGCCTCTGCGGGAATGGCGAGGAAGCCCGTCTTCATGTCGCGTGCGGGGAAGAGCTGGGGCATCTTCTCGTAGAACTCGGTGTCGTACGCGATGATGGCCGTCACCGGCGCGTTCATCGTCTTGTCCACGTTGCCCGGGGACAGGGTGGGCTTGAGCCGCTCCTTCGCCTCGCGGCTCTTCACGAAGAGGATGCGCACCGGCTGCGAGTTGGCCGCCGTGGGCGCCATCCGAGTGAGCGCGTAGAGCTGCTGGAGGACGTCGTCCGCCACCGGCTTGTCGAGCCACGCGTTGTGGGTGCGGGCGTCGAGAAAGAGCTGGTTGAGGGCGTTGGCGTCGAGGCCGGCCTGCTGCGTTGCCATGGGTGCGTCCCTTCCTGGAGTGATCCGGCGCGTGACCTTCATGGGCCACCGCCACGGTTCTTCAGGTAATGGGCTAACTTCCAATGTGCAAGTTGCTTCCAAAAAGTAAGTAACTTGGGGTTTCCGTGCCGGTGGCAGGGCGGCTCGCTATATTCAGGGGAGGAGGCGCCAATGGAGCATCCGCTGACACGGTGTGCGCGATTCGAGAAGGCCAGCGAGCTGATGGGGAAGCGCTGGACGGGCCTCATCCTGCGCATCCTTCTCGCGGGGCCCCGGCGCTTCGGCGAGCTGACGGACGAGATTGGCAGCATCAGCGAGCGCGTCCTGTCGGAGCGGCTCAAGGAACTGGAGGCGGAGGGTGTGGTGTCGCGTCACGTGGACGCGGGGCCTCCCATCCGCGTGGCGTACCAGCTCACGGAGAAGGGACAGGCGCTGTGGAAGGTCGTGGATGAGCTGGGGCGGTGGGCGGAGCGCTGGGTGGACGTGAAGCCCGCCTCCGCCGCTCGCAAGCGCAAGTCCGCGTGAGGTTCAGGCGCCGCCGCGCTTCGCGTCCGCTGGGGCGTTGGGGTGGCGGGCCAGCAGCATGCGCAATTGAGGCTGACGCCGCACCGCTTCCTGCTTCAGCAAGTGCGCGATGAGGGCCGGCGGGGCCGCGCTCCAGCGGGCGATGTTCTGGATGAGCATGGGCGAGCGGTAGGTGCGTCCGCACAGCAGCGACGCCGTCTTGCCATCCACCGGCAGGCCGATGAGCGCCGCCAGGGCGCGGCCTTCCGTGTTGAGGATGAGCTCCACCTTCTCCTCCGCGGGACCGCTGGCGAAGCGCTGACGGAGCACCTCGCGCGCCGCGCGCCGTGTGGACTCCGGCACGTCGCGGTCATTGCCCACCTTGTGCAGCTCCATGAGCCGGCGTGCGCTCCACAGCCGCCGGAAGAGGCTGGCGGGGAGCTGCGGGTTGCGCACGAGCCAGCGGCGCACCCCTGTGTCCGCCGCGAAGGCCGCCCGGGCGCACAGTGCCTCCAGGCCGACGGGGTTGCGGTGGTAGCGCGCTACGAGCCGCGCATGGGGCAGACCCGTGCGCGCGTTTTCGAACACGGCCTTGATGACGGCGGGAATCGGGTCGAAGCACAGCGCGGAGAGGATGGGGTCCTCCGCCGCGTGGGCATGGGCGATGCGCTGGTCCTCGGGGAGCGGGTGCAGCCGCAGTTCGAAGAGCTGGCGGTAGTTGCCCAGGGCGGCTTCGGGCTCGTCCTCGGCGTCCGGAGCGGTGTCGGGGGTGGGCTCGGCGTCCAACGGCGTCAGGTCGAGCACGGGGAGGTCTGCTTCGGGCGCGGCGTCCAGCGGCGTCAGGTCGAGCACGGGGAGGTCTGCTTCGGGCTCGGGGGGCGCGGGGGACGTCTGTCGCTGGGGCTCGAAGGCCACTGGCGGAGCGGCGACAGGTGCCGCCGGGCTCGCGGTGGGCGTGGGCAGCAGCGCGCCTTGGGTGACGAGCCGGGAGAGGATGGTCCGCAGCCGCTCGGGGGGCAGGCCCGTCAGTGCGGGCAGGTTCCGGGCCGGGGTGGCGCCGTCCAGGCGGGAGAGCACGAAGCCCTCCTCTGGGCTGAGGGCCAGCGTCCGCAGGTCGACCGAGGGGTTCGGCTTGGGCATCCACTCCGTCATGGCTCCAGAGTCTTTCATGACCTGGAGGACTCCGGCAGGCCCGGGCCCAGGAGGGCGGCACCGGACTGGAAAACATGACGGATGCTGGACGGCCTGCCCGGCTGGTGGGTGTGCGGGGAGTACCCTTGCCTGTCCATGCCTACACGCTCTGCGTCGAGCCGGGTTGACGGGAGGGCGCCCTGGGGCCCTAACTTCCCACCATGTCCGACCGCATCGAGACCTATGCCGAGTTCTGGCCGTTCTACCTGCGGGAGCACGCGCTGCCGTCCACGCGCTGGCTTCACTTCACGGGCACCTCCCTGGGACTGGGACTGGGCGTGACGGCCGTCGCCACGGGCCGCGGCGCGCTGGTTCCGGCCGCGCTCGTCGCCGCCTACGGCTTCGCGTGGTTCAGCCACTTCGTCATCGAGCGGAACAAGCCGGCGTCGTTCAAGTACCCGCTCTGGTCGTTCATCTCCGACTTCCGCATGGCGGGGCTGATGGCCATTGGACGGCTGGCCCCCCACCTGGAGCGTGCCCGGGAGGGCGGCGTGGGCTCGGGTGAAGTGGCCCGCGCGGTGCCCGCGACGCAGCAGGCCCGCTAGGGCAGACACGCCTCCTCGTAGCCCCAACGCTCTTCGTCTTCACCTTCGTCGAGGAGCGGCTTCAAGGAGTCGAGAGGGACCGTGGGCGGAACGTCCACGGAGATGAGCCCGGGGACATGGCTCCGCTCGACAGCGCAGCCGTGCTTCTCCAGGAGCGCCTTGACGGAGGGCACCTCGTCCTCGTCGTAGACGATGAGGCGCAGGGTGGCATGGCCCGAAGGACGGACGACCTTCTGGAACCGAAGCTCTCCATCCACGTCCTTGGCCGAGACGACGTCTTCGCAGGCAACGCCCTTCGCGAAGAAGGGGACGTTGTCGAGCTGGAACAACCCCTTCCCCAGGGGACGCGCCCAGAGTCCCTCGGAGTCCGCGGGGGGGTAGTCGTCCTCGTCCTTCTCCAGCTCGAAGATGACCTTGACCCGGTCATCACGCTTCGCGGTGCTCATTTCGACTTCCCGTCGCAAGAGTGCTTGTTGCCCTTCTTGAGGTTGCACTTCCGGCAGAGAACCTGTCCATTGTCCACATCGCCTGCGCCGCCCTTCGACTTGGCGCGCTTGTGGTCGACATGGGCCTCGTTCGACGGAGGCGTCACGCCCTTCTGGTGCCGCTTGCCAGGGACCGTCTCGACGTCGCAATTCACACAGCGGATCTTGCCGTCATTCTCCTTGGCGTTCCGTTCCTTCACGACTTCTTTCTGCCGCTTCGTGAAGGCCTTTCCGGACCGGTCCTTCTTGTCCTTGTCTTTGTCTTTCTCCTTGCCCGCGAGCCCCGTCTGCCCGTCAGGAATGACGGACTCGAGGAGGGGAGCGGATTGAAAGGGCGACGGGGCCGTGGGGACATCCATCGTGGATGGAGTGGCGACGGCGATCGCGAGAAGGAGTAGATAGAGATTGTGCATTGAAAGACAATCCCATGTGCAAGGCTTTGGTTTCAATGCATGGGCCCAAGGCAGTTGCGCGCACCGCCTCTGTCTCTCGCGGCCACTCGCGCGAGTGGGTGGTGATGACCCCGGAGTGCCCCGCCCCGGGGAGCGCGGAACGGCCGCTTCTACGACGCCGTCACCCTGAAGGAGCGCGTCCTGGCGCCCGCGCATGCGGCGGGACTTCAGTCTCGCGTCTTCCACTTCGAGAACATCATGGACCTGCACCCGACCTGTTACACGCACTTCGGGCTCGTCCTGGAGAAGCCCGCGAAGGTGTGACGCGCGGGGCGCTGGGGGGGGGCAGGCCGGCGCCCGGGCGGCTTGTCCTGGTCAACATCCGCGCCCCGGGGGGCTACAGGGAGTAGCCACGCGGAACGTGGCCGACCTATACATCCCTGCCATGGGACGCATTTTCGAGACACGCAAGGCCACGATGATGGCCCGCTGGAACAAGATGGCGAAGGTGTTCACGCGGATCAGCAAGGACATCGCCATCGCGGTGAAGGCGGGTGGGCCCAATCCCGATTCGAACTCCACGCTGCGCCGGGTGCTCCAGAACGCCCGCGCCGCGAACATGCCGAAGGACAAGGTCGACGCGGCCATCAAACGCGCGAGCGGCCAGTCGGCGACCGACTACGAAATCGTGCTCTACGAAGGCTACGCGCCTCATGGCATCGCGCTGCTGGTGGAGACGGCGACGGACAACGTCGTGCGCACCGTGGCCAACGTGCGCATGCACTTCAACAAGCACAGCGGGAACCTGGGCACCACGGGCAGCGTGGCCTTCATGTTCCAGCGCATGGGCGTGTTCCGATTGAACCCGGAGGGGTTGGACCAGGACTCGCTGGAGCTGGAGCTCATCGACCACGGCCTCCAGGAGATGGGCGAGGGCGTGGGGGAGAAGGGCGAGAAGCAGATCATCATCCGTTCCGCCTTCGCCGATTTCGGCCAGCTCCAGGCCGCCATCGAGGCCAAGGGCCTGGTGCCCGTCTCGGCTGACTCCGAGTACGTGGCGCTGAACCCCATCGAGCTGCCCGAGGACAAGGCCACCGAGGTGCTGGAGCTCGTGGACGCGCTGGAGCAGGACGACGACGTCCAGCGCGTGTTCCACAACCTGGCGTGAGGCAGGAGGCCGGGCCGGCCCTCGAATCAGGGCCGGTCCAGCCGTGGTCTCAGGCGGGCGTCAGCCGAGCCTGGCGCGGAAGCCGATGGGCCCCTCGCCGTTGTAGACCATGGTGCCGGCCAGCGTCTTGCCGCCGTCGCTGGACGCGACGTTGAGGGCGACGACGTTCTGGCCGTTGCGGGCGCCAATCATCCAGAAGCCACCCGGGTTCCAGGGCGCGGTGCTGCCGCCCCACTGGTTCTCCACGGTGTAGGTGTCCGGCGAGGTCAACGTGCCCCGGAAGCCAATGGGGCCCTCGCCGTTGTACGTCATGGTGCCCGAGAGCGTCTTGCCTCCGTCGTTGGACTTCGCGTCGACGTTGATGACGTTCTGTTTGCCGCGAGTGCCCAGCACCCAGACCCCGCCGGAATGCCAGGGCGCGGCGCTTCCGCCCCACTGGTTCTCCACCGAGTAGCTGTCGCCGTCAGTCGCCTCGCTCTTGAATCCGATGGGGCCCTCTCCGTTGTAGGTCGTGGTTCCGGTGAGTGTCTTGCCTCCGTCGTTGGACTTGATGCTGACGGCCACGATGTTCTGCTTGTCCCGGGCGCCGAGCACCCACATGCCGCCGGGCTGCCAGGGCGCGGAGGTGCCACCCCACTGGTTCTCCACCGTGTAGTTGTTGGCGCTGGACAGCGTGCCGCGGAAGCCAATGGGGCCTTCGCCGTTGTACGTCATGGTGCCCTTCAGAGTCTTACCGCCGTCGTCGGACTTGATGTCGAGGGCCACCACGTTCTGCTTGTCCCGGGCACCGATGAGCCAGAGCCCACCAGGGTTCCAGGTCGCTTGCGAACCACCCCACTGATTCTGAACGAGATACGCAGCCATTCGTGACGTCCTTTGAGTCGAGGTTGGACTGACGCAACTGCGGGCTGGAGCCTGGACGGGGGTCGGCGGCTCCGCGCGGCCTCGGAGCAGATGGCGTGCCATTCGTCGCGAGAGGGAATTCCTCCTCTGTGAGGTGCTTGCGGGGTTGGAGTGTTTGTCTTTGTTTGCGTTCAGCGCAGACGCAGACGCGTTGGGTAGGGCGCGGGCTGTGTATGTATTGGCTGCTAGGACTCTTGGGCGATGCCTCGCAGGGCTGGGTGGCCACTGCCCATGTCACGGCAGACACCGGGGTGTCATTTGACACCTTGGTGAGCCGGAAAGGCGGGCGCATGGAGTCCCCACACGCGCCCGCGCCCGTCGGCGTCCGGCTTCAGGCGTTGACGCCCACGCCCACCGGGCAGCTCACGCCGGTGCCGCCCAGTCCGCAGTAGCCACCCGGGTTCTTCTCCAGGTACTGCTGGTGGTAGTCCTCGGCGAAATAGAAGGGCGGAGCGGGGAGTAACTCGGTGGTGATGGCGTCGAAGCCCCGGGCCGCCAGCGCCTTCTGGTACGCGTCACGGCTCGCCACGGCGGCGCGCTGCTGGGCTTCGTTGGTGAAGTAGATGCCGGAGCGGTACTGCGTGCCCACATCGTTGCCCTGGCGCATGCCCTGCGTCGGGTCATGGCTCTCCCAGAAGACGCGCAGGAGCTGCTCGAAGGACACCTTCTTCGGGTCGAAGACGACGCGGACGACCTCGTTGTGTCCGGTGAGACCGCTGCACACCTCGCGGTAGGTAGGGTTGGGCGTCAGGCCTCCGGCGTATCCCACCGCCGTGCTGTGCACGCCAGGCGTCTGGTAGAACTTCCGCTCCGCGCCCCAGAAACATCCCAGGCCGAAGTAGACCTCCTCCAGGCCTTCCGGCACGGCGCCCTTGATGGGCGTGCCCAGCACCTCGTGCTTCTCCGGGACGGGCATCACGTCCGAGCGGCCCGGCAGTGCTTCCTCCGGGGTCGGAATCCTCAGCTTCTTGGTCGGATTGAAGAACATGCCCCAGGCATAGCGGCCTGGCGTGCGCGATTCACCCCCAGAAGGGGCAGGCGTGCAGGCAGAGGGTGGCAGGCCGTCCCGCCTGCCGCGCTGCTTCATGCGCCCCCGTGCGTCGTGACGGTGCGGGGCCAGTGGACGGTGAAGGTGGTGCCCTGGTCCCGGTTGGAGCGGACCTCCACGTGCCCCCCGTGTGCGCCGACAATCTGGCTGACGATGTAGAGCCCCAGGCCCAGGCTGCGTTTCTTCCTCGCGGCGTCCTGTAGTGGCGCGGTTGCGGGCATGTTCTTGAACGGGTCGAACAGGCGCGGCATCAGCTCGGACGCAATCGGCTCGCCGGTGTTGTGGACCTTCAGCACCACCTCACTCGCCTCTCCGCGCACCGTGACACACACCGGTCTGTCTTCCTGGCCATGCTGGAGGGCGTTGGCCACCAGGTTGCCCAGCACCTGTGACACGCGGTCCGGGTCCCAGTTCCCTCGGGTGTCTCCGCTCGCCTCGAACACCAGCGAGCGCTCCGGGGCGCTGACCCGGAGCTCTTCCAGCGTCGCCTGGCATACCTCCACGAAGTCCATGGGCTGGCGGGCCACTGGAAGCCCCCCGCCCAGGCGGGTGCGGGCGAAGTCGAGGATGTCCGTAATCATGCGCCCCATGCGCGCGGTGGCCTTGCGGATGCGGTCCACGGCGCGGCGCTCGGGTGGCGCCAGGTCCTCGGCCCGCGTCAATTGGAAGGCCGAGGCGCTGATGGCGTTGAGCGGGTTGCGCAGGTCGTGTCCCAACACCGCCATGAGTTGTTCCCGGAAGTCCACCGCCCGCTGGAGCACGGCCTCGGCCCGCTTGTGGTGGGAGACATCCACCACCGTGCAGCTCAAGCCCAGCACCCCTTGGTCGGGCGTGCGGACCGGGTGGAAGCTGGCCTGGAAGGTCCGGGCATCTCCAGGGATGGTGAACTCGACGGCGTCCACGGGTTCACCTGTCTCAATCATGCGGCGGAACATGGGCTCGAACGTGCCCACGGCCGTCACGGGGGCCATCTCCTGGAAGCGGCGGCCCAGGTGGGCTTCCGGCGAGTGGCCATCGATGTCCGCCATGGCCTGGTTGATGCGCACGAAGCGCAACTCCCGGTCCAGCAGGGCGATGCCCATCGGGGTGGAGGCCAGCAGCGCGTCCAGTTGCGCCAGCGAGCGCTGGGCGTCCGCGTGGGCCTGGCGCTCGCGGGTCCGGAGCCGGGCCTGCACCAGGTGAGCGGTGGCTCGCTGCGCCATGGTCCGGAACAAGAGGGTGTCCGGCTCGGAGAAGACGAAGGCGGTGCGCGAGCTCATGTACGCCATGCCCAGGAGTTGGTCGCCATCCAGCAGGGGCACGCCGTACACGGCGCGCAACCCTTCCTGCTTCAGCGTGGGCAGCGCCACGCGAGGGTCCGTGGACGCTGAGCGCAGCGTCAGGGGCTGTCGCTGGCGGAGCACCTCGCCCACGAATCCTTCCTCCCGCTCCAGCGACACGCCGAGCGCCTCGTCCGCGCCCAGGCCCACCGCGGCGCGCACCACCAGCGCGTCGCCTTCCACCAGCACCAACGCCGCCGAGTCGACCGAGAGCGCGGACTCCACCAGGACGGTGAGCAGTCGCGAGGGGAGGCTGGCCATGGAAGGGCTGTCCAGCGTGGCCTGCGTCATCCGGTCCAGTGCCTGGAGGATGCGCTGCCGCCCCTGGGAGAAGGACGTCACCGTCCGGGTGACAATCCGGTCCAGCGAGTCCTCCATCCGCTCCAACTCGCCCGGCGCGGGGTAGGCCGCTTCGGCTTCCATCCTGTGGAGGATGCACTTGCGCAGGAGCGCGTACTCGGACGCCACCTGGCCCAGGTCGAAGCCGGCGTCCAGCCGGGACATCGCGTGCTCGTCCGGCACCGTGGTGAGGATTTCGTCCGGGCCGTGGTCGATGAGGTCCGCGAGCATGTTGAGCAACTGGGGCATGTGGTCCAGCAGCCACGAAGGCTGCGCCACGTGCCCCACGTGAAACGTTCGCATGGCCCGCTGCCAGTCCTCCAGCACCTCCGCCTGGTGGGCGCGCAGGAACTCCGCCGTCTTGAGCGTCCGAGCCCCGGAGGCCTCCTTGTCGCCCGCTGTGCGTGACTCTGTCTCCAGCATCACCGGCCTCCCGAGGCCCTGGGCCGCCCACTCCGCCGTTCACTTCCATTCTGGGGACGATGGCGCCTGCGTGCCTCGTCCCACCGTCGCTGGATGGGGGCCCGGTGGACGCCACCCCGGGCGGCACGGCGGCGCACTGTCCGCTCGGACGTCCAACTTCGGGCGCTTGCCACCGTGTCCGTGCGCTGTGGAGCTGTGGGCCCGCACGGGCTCGGTTAGGGTGTCTGCAAGATGCGCACGCTCCTGCTGACCCGCTCCGACGTCTCCCGCAACCTGCAGGCTCCTCTCTTGCTGGAGGACATGCGAGAGGCCTTCCGCACCGACGCCCTGGCACGCACCGTGGCACCGCAGCGCGCCCGGGCCCCCCTCCATGCCGAGGGCACCGCCCTGGTGCTGTTCCCCGGCAGCCTGCCCTCCATCCCCGCCTACTCCGTGAAGGTGCACGCGAAGTTCCCCGGCCAGTCGCCGGCGATTCGAGGCGTGGTGCACCTGCACGACGTTGCTACCGGCGAGGTGATGGCGGTGATGGACGCCGGCCACCTGACGGCGGTGCGCACGGGCGTGGTGGGCGCGCTGTCGGCGGACGTGCTGGCGCGGCCGGACGCGAGCCGGGTGGCGCTCATCGGCGCGGGCCGGCAGGCGGTGTTGCAGCTCAAGTCGTTGCGGCTGGTGCGCTCGCTGACGCATGTGCGGGTGTTCGACACGGCGCCGGAGCGCTCGCTCGCCTTCGCCACGCGCATGTACCAGGAGTTGAACCTGCCGGTGCGGATGGCGGAGTCCATGGAGGAGGCCGTCTCCGACGCGGACATCATCGTGACGGCGACGTGGAGCCGTCACCCCTTCCTGCACCCCGGCATGGTGCGGCCGGGCACGCACATCATCGCGCTGGGCGCGGACGAGCCGGGCAAGGCCGAGCTGTCCGCGGAGCTGCTCCGTCAGTCCCGGTTCGTCGTCGACCACCGGGGCCTGGCGGTGTCCACCGGCGCCGCGGGCGCGGTGGGGCTGGGTGAGGAGTCCATCCACGCGGATCTGGGCGAGGTGCTGGCCGGCCTGAAGTCCGGGCGCACGTCCGAGGAGGACGTCACCGTCTTCGCGGCGGTGGGACTGCCCTTCCAGGACCTGGCGGCGGCCTGGCACGTCTACCAGTCGGCCCAGGGCGACGACGCCGTGAGCGGGGTGGACTTCGACGCATGAGGCACAGGGTGCTGGGGCTCCTGTCGCGCATCGGCCTGACGCGGCCTACGCTGCGCGCGTGGGCGATGTACGACTGGGCGAACTCAGCCTTCATCACCACCGTCGTCACGGTGGTGTTCCCGCTCTACTACGCCTCCGTGGCGGCGCAGGGACTGCCGCGAGAGGTCGCCACCAGCCGCTTCGCCACCGCCACCGCGGTGGCGCTGAGCGTGGTGGCGGTGCTGTCACCGGTCCTGGGGGCGCTGAGCGACCGGGCCGGACGCATCAAGCACATGCTGGGCATCTTCGCGGGCCTGGGCATGGTGTCCACGCTGGCGCTGGCCACGGTGGGCCCGGGTGACTGGGAATGGGGCCTGCTGCTCTTCGGTCTGGGCAACGTGGGCGTGACGGGCAGCATCGTCTTCGCGGACGCGCTCTTGCGGCACATCGCCCGGGACGACGAACTGGACCGTGTGTCCACCGCGGGCTACGCGCTGGGCTACCTGGGCGGCGGTCTGCTGCTGGCCGCGCAACTGGTGCTGCTGATGAAGCCCCAGTGGTTCGGACTGGCGGACGCGGGGGCCGCCTCGCGCGTGGCCTTCGCCTCCGTGGCGGTGTGGTGGGCCCTCTTCTCGGTGCCCCTCTTCCGGCGCATCCCCGAGCCGAAACCGGACGTGTCCATCCAACGTCCCCCGCTGTCCCTGCGCGGCATCTTCACGCAACTGGCGGGCACGCTGGGCGGGCTGCGCCAGCACCGTCAGGCCTTCCTGCTGCTGGTGGCCTATCTGCTCTACAGCGACGGCATCGGCACCATCATCCGCTTGTCCACGCTGTACGGGACGGAGTTGGGCATTGGCCGGGGCGCGCTGATTGGTGCGTTGCTGATGACGCAGGTGGTGGGTGTGCCGTGCGCGGTGCTGTTCGGCCGGGCCGCGGGGCGGGTGGGGGTGAAGCGCGCGCTGATGTTCGCCCTGTCGGTGTACGTGGGGGTGACGTTCCTGGGCTACTTCATGCGCACGCCGGTGCACTTCTTCGCGCTCGCGTTGCTGGTGGGCATGGTGCAGGGCGGCAGTCAGGCCTTGAGCCGTTCGCTCTTCGCGCAGATGGTGCCCCGGGACAGGGCGGCGGAGTTCTTCGGCCTCTTCAGCGTCTTCGAGAAGGTCACCGCGGTGGCGGGCCCGCTGGTGTTCGCGGCCACGGTGGAGCTGACGGGCTCCAGCCGGCAGGCGGTGCTGTCCCTGCTCTTCTTCTTCGTGTCGGGCGCGGCGGTGCTGTCCCGCGTGGACGTGGCCGCGGGGCGACGCGCGGCCCGCGAGGCGGAGGCGCGTGCCGGATGGCGCGGCGACGGTGCACCGGAGGCCGCCGCTGCCCCGGAGGGCGCGCCGGACGCGAGCCGCGGCGTCTGAGCCGTCAGTGCTTCGTGGGCGGGATTTCCCGGGGCGCGGAGAAGAGGCTGTCCCGCCCGTGGTTGAGCACGACTTCTCCGCCCACGACTTCACGCACGTCCGCCAGGGACACCGCGAAGTCCTGCCGGCGGATGAGGCCCTTCTCCACGATGAGTTCATCCCCCGTCATCTCGACGATGCGTCCGGATTTCCGAACGACTGAACATGGTTGCCTCCCCCAGGGCGGTCCGTGGAGCCCCGTGCGCGAAAGCTGGCTTTCACCCCGCAAGCCGGCAGCGGACAGGCGGGGCGCCGCACCGGTGAAGCCCGCGTGAGACGCACGGCGAGCAGGCGCCCGGTCAGGGCGCCCGTGGGTGCCTGCCTGGCTGCCCGGCGTTCCACCCGTGCGGGGCTCTGGCCCGGGTGGCCGCCCGCCAGGATGTGGCCATCTTCGCCCCTGGGAGGTGCATATGGTCGTTGGTTTCTTGGCGTCGCGGCCGGGGCGGTGGCTCCGCATCGTGACGGGCGCTGGGATGGTGGTGGGCGGACTGGCGGCAGGGACGTCGCGAGGCGCGGCGGTGGCGCTCGTGGGCCTGGGTCCCCTGGTGGCCGCGGCCCTGGACTGGGTGCCCACGGCGGCGCTCTTCGGTCTGCCCATGGACGGCCCGACGCTGCGGCGCGAGCTGGGTGTGTCCGACGAGGCGTCGTTGTTGGAGGGCTTCCCTCGCGCGTCCATGCGGGACGTCTCGCCGACGCTTCACTGAGCAAAGGCCCGCGGCGTCGGGCCTTGGGGGCTCATGGGGAGACGGGCTCCGCGGCGGCATGGGGCCACGCGGGAGAAGTCAGGGCGCTCCAGTCCTGTCCGCGCGCCCAGTCCTCGAAGGTGTGCCAACGGACCTCCGGGAAGCGGTGCCGCAGCGTGAGGACGTCCGCCTGGTAGCCCTTGCGGTCCAGCCACTCGTACATGGCGGCCAGGTCCTCGCTGCGCTCGCGGATGTAGTCCAGCGGAAGCTGCTCGTAGTGGATGCGGTGGCCGCTCACCATGGACAGCAGCCCGGCGGCCTGCTGGCCCGTCACCTCGTCGGAGGCCACCTCGATGCGTTGTTCCTCGAAGCGCTCCGGCTCCTCCATGACGCGGACGGAGAAGGCAGCGAGGTTCTCCAGGGCCACCATCTGCAGGCCGCGCGTGGGCGACAGGCCCATGGCGAGCACGCCCGCCTTCAACCCCTCTTCGAACATGCCGCTGGTGAAGTTCTCCATGAAGAAGGTGGGCCCGAGGATGGTGTAGGGCAGGCCGCTGCTGCGCACGTGCATCTCGATGCGGTGCTTGCTGTCGAAGTGGGGGATGCCCGTCAGGCGGTCCGCTCCGGCCACCGACGAGTAGACGTAGTGCTGTACGCGCGCGAGCCGGGCCGCATCCGCCAGGTTCTTCCCGTGGCGGACCTCCGCCTGCACGCCGCCCGGGCCAAAGGGCGTGGCGGTGGCGAACATGGTGTCCATGTCCTGGGCCGCTTGGGCGATGGAGTCCAGGTCGTCGTAGTCCCCGACGACCAGCTCGGCGCCGAGCGACTCGAGCTCGCGGGCGGTGGGGGAGTCCGGGTGGTGGATGAAGGCGGTGACGCGGTGGCCGCGCTGCAAGAGCTTCCGCGCGACGGCACCCCCCTGCTGGCCAGTGGCGCCGGTAACGAGCACGGAGCGTGAGAAACCCATGGGCATGTGTGCACCTCGTGACGTCAGATGTTCGGAAGTTGGGGATGACGGACGCCGCTGGCGAGCACACCGTGGGGGCATCGAGCCTCACGGACAGGGGTTGCCGGGCGGCCGGGCCAGCAGGCGGCCTGGGCGTCTGCCGCGCTACCGCGTCGTTCCGAAGACGCTTTGGGGCGCTCGGTGCCTGCTTGGGGGCGGCGCCTTCTTTTTGGAAATGTCATGGTCCTGCCCACGATGAGCAAGCGTGACAAGCTTCAGGACTCCGAGCTGGTGGCGGCCGCCCGGGAACTCGGCGCGGAGTTGGCGCGCTTCGAGTCCCAGGCCGAGCAGCTCGAGAAGGCGCCACTTCAATCCGAGAAGCACCTGGAGCGCGCGTCGGCGATGCTGCAGGGGCTGGCGGACCTGGATGAGCAGCTCCGGGGGCGGGTGACAGCGCTGGTGGGGGCCATCTCGAAGGTGAGAGATCGGCAGCAGGCGCAAGCTGAGGCCATCCACCTGCGTGCGCAGGAGCTCCAGCGGCGCACCGAGGTCTTCAAGGACCTGCTCGTGCGCTACGGCGCCCTGGGACAGAACGCGGGCGAGCTGAACGTGCAGATGCAGCAGTTCGCGCAGCAGCGGCAGGCGGCGAAGACGCCGGAGGAGAACGCCGCGCTGGCGGGGACCTTCCAGGCGCTTCAGGAGCGAATGTCCCTGGTCGCGGACGAGGCCCATTCTCTGGCACAGGCCGCGGAGGAACAGGCGTTCCTCGACGTGGCCCGGCAGGCGGACTCACTGCGTCAGCAGTTGTTGTCGGCGCGGAACAAGATGTCGCTGTTGCAGAAGAGCTTCGGCGGCGGGGCGGCTAGCTGAGGTACGTGGGGGCGAAGTCGTCCGGGCTTTCGATGGGGCGCCGTCCCGAGAAGCCGTCGAGCAGGGCGTGCCAGTGGGAGACGGCGGGGTCTCCGAAGCGCCAGCACAGGTAGACCTGCTCGCCGCTCCGGTGCGCGCGGAAGTCCACGAGGCCGTCCGCGCCCTTGATTTCCAGGCCCATCTCCTGGAGTTGGAGGAGCTCGCCGCGGATGCGCTCGAGGAGGGTGTCGCGCTCGTCGCGCAGGGAGGCCAGGCTCGGGTCGTTGGGGCTGGGCGCGGCGCCCAGCTCATCCGCGAGCTGCTGGGCACGCTCCACCCACGGGCGGACCCGCTCGAAGGTGCGCGTCAACAGCGGCACCAGCCGATTGGCTTCTTCCACGCTGAAGTAACGCATTCCCCCGAGCATGCATCGATAGGGCATGCGCCCGCTACTGTCCCGGCGCGCGGGGGACGTCAGCGTGTCGCCCATTCAGCGCTGGGTTGTGTCACGCGTGGACAAACTGGCGCTATCTATGGGTGTCATATGTGTATGGGAATGCGGTCAAGGTTCGTAGGGTCGCAGATTGGATGTTGGCTATTCGTTCCGCTCTGCCTGATGTTGCTTTCGGGCTGTGTGTTGTCGCGGACGCCTCGGCCCGCGAAGGCGCCGCCCGAAGAAGCGGCTCGCTACCGATTTCCCGTTGTGCTTCCCACCGATGGGCAGCACGTCTTGCCAGGAGCGATTGCCGCTGCCGTCGCGTTCGCCATGGAAGACTTTCTCCCGCTGGGCGCACAGCCGCGTCGAGGCGCTACTCCCACGGAGGTTTGTGCCTCCCAGCGCCAGTCTTACGACGTGACAACTGTTCCTGGGGCGAATGCCGTGGTCTTCGTCAGCTTCTCAGCCCGGCCGGACGCCTGCCGCGACATGGAAGGACCGCCCCTGTCGGACGTTCCCATCGTCTACGCGGTGGATACGACCACGTGGCTCATCCTCTCCGTGCAGAAGTAGCGTGGCCCGCGCGAGCCGCCTCCTCGCTATCGGCCGCGCAGCAGGGATGCGTGATTGTCGCCCAGCCAGCGCTGGGCTGTGTCACGCAACGGGAACAGGGCTTCGCGCTCGCGGAAGGCCGGCGTGTGCTCGGGCGCACAGCGCCCCTCGTTGCTCGTGCCGTCGTCGAGGTCCGCGTGCAACATCGCGTGGAAGACGAGGTAGTCCACCACGAACGCGGGCACATGCGGCCGGTCCAGCGCTGGATGGATTCGAATCTCCCTCAACCGCGCGTCGTAGCCGCCCACGTGGATGCTGCGCCGCTTCGTGCCGGCCGGCTTGCGCGCCCACCCCACGTCCACTTGCACCCGGCCATCGAACCAACTCGCGTTGAGCCGGGCGAAGACGGCTTGCAAGTCGAAGCAGCGGCCCCGAGTGCGCAGCGGCTTCCCCGGCCGCCGCTCCCGGCGGACCCGCTCGTTGCGCTCGTGCGCGTAGGACTCCAGCACCTCGCCTGCCTGCGCATCCGCTCGGCCCGCATACGCCGCCATGGCCTGCACCACCGCGTCCGGCGCTTCCAGGAAGAGGTGGTGGATGCGCAGCCGCAGCCCCTCCTCACCCCGGCGGAAGCTCACCAGAGTGGCTCGGTTGTCCGTGAGCCGTAGGTGAACCGGCAAGCCAAGAATCGAAGACAACCGCCGTGCCAGGTCCGCCGCCAGCGGCAGGGCTTCCTCGCGCGCGGGGAGTCGGCTTTCCGGCACGCTGCTCGCGCGCTGCTCCGTCGCCAGTGGCAACGCTTCCTCACGCTCATGCACGGGACGCCGGTCCTCCACGCCAGTGCTTACAGGCCGCTCCGCCGCCAGTGGCCGCGCTTCCTCACGCGCCGGAAGCCTGCGCTGCACGCTGGTGCTGGCGCGCGACTCCGTCTCCACGTCCGCGCGCTCGGGCGCCGCCGTGTCGAACAAGCCCAGCTGTGAGGTCGGGGGCGAGGGCATCCACCGCCAAAGGTAAGCCTCCCGGCGCGAGGATTCCAGGAGGATGGTCGCTCCCCGGGCGGAGAGGCGGAGGTCGCTGTTCGAAAATGTCGGGGGTTTAGCTTCGCCGCCGCCCCGCTCAGGACATGCGGCAGAGCCGGTCCACCCGGTTCAGCATCGTGGGCGTGCGAGATGCCCCATGCATTCGCCGGATGTGCTCCGCCGCCGTGGCCGCGTCCATGCCCGCCGCTCCGACGAACAGCGGCCGCAGGCTCTTCCCCCTCAGCACGGGCACAGAGGGCCCCGTGGTGACATAGGCCGTCTTCGCCACGCCAATGACGGGCACCTCTCGGTTGAGCGCTTCGTACAGGTGCGCCCCCAGGCCGGGCCGGTCCTCGCCGAGCCACACATAGCCATCCACGATGATGGCCTCCAGTGGCACCTCCACCCGCGCCAGCACCCGGAGTAGGTGCGGCAGCTCACGGCGGTAGAACTGCCCGGGCTCGTAGGGCTCGGCGGCGGGCCCATGCTCCACCAGGTGCGAGGCCTCGTTCGCATCCGCCCAATTTCGGAACAGCACGCACGCAGCCACGGTGAGTTCGGGGCGGTAGTCCACGTCCACGCAAGCGAGCATCGTGCTGTCCTCCTGACTCAGGGCGACTGGAAGTCCTCGAAGGTGACCTGCGCGGCGCGAAGTTGCTTCACCATCTCCAGGGACGGTGTTTCCGTGGTGCGGTAGCGCGGCGGCCACAGCTCTGGCACTGGCGTCAAACAACTGCCCGCGATGCGCTGCACCTCCCGCCACGGCACGGTGAAGAACTCATCACCTTCCGCCGCGGGACGCACGGCGACCATGTCCGCCTCCGGCAGCAGGGCGTCCACGTCGTGCGACCAGACACACCAGGAGATGGGGAACTCGTCCCGCTTGCGCGCCGTCGCGCTGTAGCTGGCGACGAACAGGTCCACCTCCTGCGCCTCATGAAGCGCGTCGAGCTCCTCCTTCTGAGCGCTGTACTCCGCCAGCGCCAGGCGGACGTGGGCCAGCCGCACCCGGTTCGCCAGCACGTCCTGACCGGGGTGCACGTAGGGCACCACGCGTCCCGCGTCGTCCACCGTGTACAGGGCGGGCGTCAGGCACCGGGACGCAGCCGCGTACTCCCGCTCTGCGCTCTCGCTCAGCCGTTCCACCATCTCCGGACGCGCGTCGCCGCCGATGAGCAGCGTGGAGCGCTCCGGGAGGATGGCGATGGGCCGGCCCTCCACGCGACCGGCGAAGGACGCGAGGAACCCCGGGCGCAGCAGCCGGGACGTCTCGTAGGTATCGCGCGTCTCCACCGTCCACAGCGGGCCGTGCTCCTCGTCGTAGAGCTCCACGCCTTCGTCCGGGAGCCGGGCGAGGTTCGCGTGGGCCGCCGTGAAGGCTTCGTCCTCGGTGACGCCCCAGGTCTCCAGGTGCCGACGCTGGACGAACATGGCGGACTCCGGCAGGTCCATCACCAGCAGCTCGCGCAGGAAGGGCAGTGTCCGCCGCCCCACCATCTCCCGGTCCGCCTCCGCCGGCTTCTGCAGCGACATGCCGAAGGTGGACGCGCGCAGCACGGGCAAGAGCAACTCGCGGGCCTGCTCCCAGTGGAGCGAATCCGGCGACTCCTGCCACAGCGCGCGCAGGTAGCGCTGGATGAGTTGGACGCGCTGCTCGGGCGGCAGCTCGCGCGTGTCCGCGAAGAGGTTGTCCAGGAAGAAGGTGCCGTCACTTCCGGCGCGGGTGATGTCGAGGCCGTAGTCCTGCGTGCGCCGCTCCACCTTCTCCACCGCCGGGTCGGCGCGCAGCAGCGCCTCTACCTGCCGCATCAGCGCTTCGCGCGGCTCCACCGCCCAGGCCTTGGAGGGGCCGGGAGGTACCTCGCCGGCCGCTGGTGTCTTCCTCCCGAAAAGCCTGCCCCAGAACCCCATTCTCGCTCCCACGTGTGTGTCCGCGGCGAGGTTATGTCCGGTGGCCCGTGGGCTCCACCGGAACACGCAGGTCCCGTCACAAAGCCAGGAATGCCAGCAATGCGCCCAAGTCCTCGTCAGACAGGGACTCCAGGCTGTAGAGCGGCATGTTGCCCCCGACACCGAAGAACTGGCCGTGCCTCACCTTCTCGATGACGACCAGTGACTTGGGCACGCCGGGGAACAGCGCGTCGTAGTCGTTCGTCACCTCCGGCAGAATCGACGCCAGCTCGGTCAACCGGCCCGCGCCGGTGTGGGGCTCGCCGTGGCAGCTCTGGCAGGCCTCCACGTAGACCTGCTGTCCGCGCGTCACGTCACCGCGCGTGACTTCGAGGATGTCCTTCACCACCGTGAAGGGACGGGCCGGCGCGGACGGGCTCGGGCTGATGCTCACCAGGTATTCGTACAGCGCCCGGCTCTGCGGCGAGTCCTTCGGCAGCGGCGTCACACCCCGCATGAAGTTCACGTAGCAGAAGTTCACCGCGTCCAGCAGGCGCGTCTCGAAGCCGCCCCACCAGCTCTCCCGGAACGCCGAGTCATACAGCGTGTAGCCGGAGTCCATCCGCCCCACTGGCGCGGTGGGCGTCGTCGCGTGGCATGTCGCGCACGAGAAGCTGTTGAAGCCGCTCTCCGACAGCCGCGAGTCGTTGAACAGCACCTCGCCGTACTCCGCCGCCGGCACGCGGCCATCGCCGCTGTCGTCGCAGCCGGTCAGCGCCAGGGCCAGGGCCACCACACCCCATGCCGCGCGCTTCATGGCTGCCCCCGCAGGATGCTCACCGAGTCCGGGAAGATGCCCACCTCCACCGTGCCCACCACCGTGCCTTCCGTCAGGTCCACCGCGTGCAACGTGCCCGGCCCCACGTGGTCGCCTTCGCAGACGACCAGGCCGATGCGCTCGTCGGGTGTCAGCGTGACTTGATGCACGTTGAGACAGCCGGCGTCCGCCAGTTGCACCTCGCGCAGCACGTTGCCCGTCTCCGGGTCGATGACGGCCAGTGCGTCCACCAACTGGTAGGGCATGTACAGCGTGCGCCCGTCCGAGGTGAAGGCGCCGAACATCGGGGGCCCGCGCAGTGGTGGCACGGCGCGCTCGGGCATCATGGCGCGCGTTTGGGGATTGAGCACGTGCAGCTGCCGGCTGGCCATGGAGCTGACCCAGACCTCGCCCGTGGTGGGGGATTGTGTCAGCGCGTAGGGCTGGTGCCGGGGCGCCACCGGGCTGCCCGAGTCCGTCGCCACCTTCACCCGCGTCACCGTGGGTTTCGCCTCCGCGAGGTCGACGATGGCCACCTCGTCCGACCAGCAGGCGATATAGGCCGTGCGCTCGTCCGCGGACAGGCGCACCGCGTGAGGCGCCGGGCACACCTCCACCATGTCCTTCCGGGTCATGGTCCGCGCGTCGATGATGGCCAGGTTCGCGTTCATGTCCGAATAGGGGCGGTTCTGGCGCGCCATCTCGGAAATCTTCAGCGTGTCGAAGTGCGTCTGGTACAGCGTGTTCCCATCCGCGCTGATGATGACGTCACCGGGATTGGGGTTCACACGCACCGAGCCCACGAGCCGGTTGTCGCGCGCGTCCAGCTTCAGGCAGTAACCGTCATCCGCGCCCGTGCCGTGGGCACCATGCGGCCCCGAGCCACCCCCTGGCACGTAGTTGGAGATGCCGACGTAATAGAAGTCCCCCGCGGGCGACACGGCGGTGTGGTGCGGCCCCTCCAGCTCCACCGGGTTGAGCCCCACTGGCACGCGCGCCAGCTCGCGGAAGTCCGGCGTGCCCACGGTGGCCAGCTCCACCAGGCTGAGGGTGTCATCCAAGCTGTTGGTGACCAGGATGCGTCCGCCGGGGCCCGGCGGTGGAATGAACGTTCCTTCCCGCCAGGGCTCCTCGTGCGCGTAGTCCAGCCCGTCCGGTGGCGTCACGCCCACCACCCGCGCCGAGTTCTCATCACAGCCGGCCATCAGCAGCGCCAGCGCGGGCATCCACCACGGTGTCCAGTGGCTCATCGCGAATCCTCCACGCGGATGGTGCGTGGTGACTCCAGGCGATACGGACCTTCACGCAGCCGGTTCTGGACCAGGTAGGCGCTGGTCACCTGGACGCGGAGGTCCTGACCCGAGGCGGCACGGAGCGTGTCCCAGGTCGCCGCGTCGAGCTGCCACTCCATGTTCGATGTCAGCAACTCCACCGGACACCGCCGCCCGGGCACGGTGACCTGCACCCAGTAGAGGTCGCCGGTGACGGGCGGCAGATGCGCCTGGGCGGACGGCAGCAGCAGGTTGCCCAGCCACGCCATCATGGTGCGGGGCGTCTCGCGCGATGGAAGCCGGGAGGCCAGCGGAGACGTCCAACGCCACGTGGGCGGCGCCGCGTCCATCGCATAGGTCTGGCCCGGGACGGGGGACTCCAGCGTCACCGCCTGGGAGCTGTCGGTGGGCCGGCCTTGCGCGTCGACGAAGGTGCGCCACGCCTCATCGGTGGCATCGCCGCCGTAGAGCGGTTCGCCGCACGCTTCGTTCCGTGGCGCGTCCTCGCCGTCGCAGGCGGTGCCCAGCACCAGCAGCGCGGCCGCGCAGGGGGCCCACCGCCACTTTCGAATCGGGAGTGTCATCAGAAGCCTATCGATGTGGACGCCGTGGGCCACGGCGCCTCGGGAGGAGGGAGGACAGCAGCAACAGCAGGGGCAGGGCGGGGCCCGCCGCGGCGGCGCAGCCACCGGACTTCGGCTCGGGTGGGCGCTGCTCGGGCGGCTGTTGCCCCGCGTCGGCGGTGCCCGCGTCGGGCGTGCCCGCATCCGGCGGCGGCGGCTCCTCCACGCCACCATCCGGGTAGAGCGGGGCGCCCAGTTGCTCCGCGAGCTGCGGCCAGCGGGCCGGGCAGAGGTCCCGCACGGGGGTTCCGCGTGGGCACAACTGCGTGCCCTGGATTTCGTACAGCGCGAAGATGTGTTCCCAGGTGCGCCCCTGGTCCGTGCTGCGCGCCAGAGCCCAGTCGTGCAGCCAGGTGGAGCCGCAGCCGTAGAGCGTCTCGCCGTCGCGCAGCACGCACGCGTTGCCGGTGGGCAGGGGTTGCTTCTCCAACGGGCCGGTGCTCGAGCCCATGAAGAAGTAGTTGAGGGTGCCCACCCAGGCGGTGCCGCCATCGGAGGACAGGTCCATGTTGATGAACGTGTCATCCAACACGGTCACCTGCGTCAGCGTGCGGCCCCCGTCATCGCTGCGCAACAGGTGCGTGTAGCCCTGCGCGGAGACGCGCACCCACACCACGTCCACGGCGACGGGGTCCACCGCCACCACGGTCAGCGCGTAGGGCCGCAGCAGCTCTGGGAGCGCATGCGGGAACTCCTGCCAGGTGTCGCCCGCGTCGTCGCTGCGCAGCACCACCATCTGGTTGTTGGAGACGCCCGACACATAGAGGCGGCGGGGGTCCACCGGGGACACGCGGACCGCGTTCAGCTCCAGCCCCGTGCGCAGCAGCGGCGAGGCGGTCCACGTCTCTCCGCCGTCGTCGGAGCGGTACAGGCCGTTGGCGATACCGGGCCGTCCGGTGACGGCATGGAAGACGCGGTCATCGGTGGGGTGGGCCGCCAGCCCCGTCACCCAGGTCGACTTGAAGAAGGGATGCGTGCGCCAGGAGCAGCCCTCGTCCGGGGAGTGCAGCAGGGCGCTGCCAGTGGCGGCGAGGATGTCGCCGGTTTCCCGCCAGAGGTAGGCCTCTGGGCGCCATCCGCCATACCCCATGGCATCCGGACACACCCAGCGCCAGGTCTTGCCGCTGTCGCGGGAGATGACCGCGCCGAACGTCGTCCCGGAGAAGAAGTCCTGGGGGTGGCCTCGGCGGAGGGTGATGTTGGACGTCTCCGGGAGGCCGGCGTGGGCATGCGCCGCCGCTCCAGGCAGCACGGCCAGGAGGGAAGCGACGGTGCTCAAGGCAACCGTGATGCGCGACTTCATGCCAATGGACTCCGGGAGAACGTGCCGGCCCCCACGTTAACGTTCGCCCCGCCGGAGCATAGCGGGGGGAATCGCTGCCCAGGTCGCGCATTCCGATTGAGCGCCTGGGGCTCGCCCGTTACCAGGAGGCCCCTCTATGGGAATGGAATATCGGCAGCTCGGCGGCTCTGGCTTCAAGGTTCCGGTGTTGACGCTCGGGACGGGAACCTTTGGAGGCCAGGGGGACTTCTTCAAGGTGTGGGGCAGCAGCGGGGTCGAGGAGGCCACGCGTCTGGTGGACATCAGCCTGGAGGCCGGGCTGAACATGTTCGACAGCGCGGACAACTACTCGCGCGGCCTGGCGGAGGAGATTCTCGGCAAGGCCATCTCCGGCCGCCGGGAGAAGGTCATCCTCTCCACGAAGGGCACCTTCCGCTCGGGGGAGGGACCGAACGACGTGGGCTCCTCGCGCTTCCACATCACCCGCGCGGTGGAGGCCAGCCTGAAGCGGCTGGGCACCGACTACATCGACCTCTACCAACTGCACGCCTTCGACGCGCTCACGCCCGTCGAGGAGGCGCTGCGGGCGCTCGACGACCTCGTGCGCGCCGGGAAGATTCGCTACATCGGCGCGTCGAACTTCTCCGGCTGGCACCTGATGAAGTCGCTCGCCACCTCGGAGAAGTACGGCCTCGCGCGGCACGTGGCGCACCAGGCCTACTACTCGCTGGTGAGCCGGGAGTTCGAGTGGGAGCTGATGCCCCTCGCCCTGGACCAGAAGGTGGGCACCGTCGTGTGGAGCCCGCTCGGCTGGGCACGGCTGACGGGAAGGATTCGCCGGGGACAGCCCCGGCCCGAGGGCTCCCGCATGCAGTCCTCGCTCAACGCCCAGGGGGCGCCGCCTCTCTCCGAGGAGTACCTCTTCCGCGTGGTGGACGCGCTCGATGCCGTCGCCGCGGAGACGGGGAAGACGGTGCCACAGGTCGCCATCAACTGGCTGCTCCAGCGCCCCTCCGTGTCCACCATCGTCATCGGCGCGCGCAACGAGGAGCAGCTCCGGCAGAACCTGGGCGCGGTGGGGTGGAACCTCACCCCTGACCAGGTGGCCCGGCTCGACGCGGCCAGCGCGGTGACGCCCACCTACCCGTATTGGCACCAGCTCGGCTTCGCCGAGCGCAACCCATTCCCGACGAAGGTGGACTGAACGCGGCCTTGGGCGGCGTCTTCCATGTGGAAGACGTCTGCCTCGCGAGGACGCTCGCCTCCCTTCATGGGGTCTGCTACGCACGGCGCCTGGTCCGGCACGTGGAGAGCCCAGGGGGTGGGCCCAGGGGTGCCTGGGGGAGTTCACGGCATGGCGCGTTCCACGGTGGAGCCGGGACACGGTGACGAGCTGCCCGCCAGTACGGGCACGCGGCCCTTCTGGGAGGCGGTGGCGCAGGGGACGGTGGACATGGCCGTCCGCATCTATGAGGCCCTGGCGGCGTCGCAGCGGGACGTCGTGCTGGAGGAGTCCTCGCGTGCGTCCGCGTTCGCTCGCGCCACACTGGTGTCGGTGCTGCGGCGGGCGCGTGACTTCGCTGGCGCCGCGCGGGTGCTGGAGGTGGATGGCGCCGCTGCCGACGTTGCACAGCTCCACGAGCAGGCGGGTGCGCTGCTCCTGGCCGCGGAGGCGTGGCTGCGCGCGGGTGAACCGGCCCGGGCGGCGGCGGCCTTCGAGCGCGGCGGCGCCCTGGAGCGGGCGCTGTCGCTGTACGAGTCGCTGCGGGCGCGCGAGGCCATGGCCCGTTGTCTCACCCGGCTGCGCCGTCCCATAGAGGCCGCTGCGGTGTACCGCGAGCTGGGCAACCCGCACGCGGAGCTGGAGTCCCTGCGTGCCGTGTCTCCGGACATCGCGGTGGCGCGGCGTGAGGCGGTGCTGCGGATGAGCGCGCTGCTGGACGCGCAGGGGGAGTCGTGGCGGGCGCTGGTGCTGCTGGCGGATGCGCTCCAGGAGCCGGAGCTTCGGGGTGACATCGCGCTCCAGGCGGAGCACACGCGGCTGCTGCGTCACCTGAACCTGAATGGCGGTCCGTCGGTGGAGCCCGCCCGCGCGCCGCCACTGCCGCCGCCGCCGGACGGCTACGAATACCTCAAGGCCATTCCCCTCTTCGGCGAGTTGTCCCTGGTGGACATGAAGGACCTCTACCAGCTGGCGCGGCCGGTGCAGTTCGCGCAGGGGGCCACGGTGCTGGAGAAGGGCGCGCCCGGCTCGGGGCTGCTGGTGCTGTTGGAGGGGACGGTGGACGTGCTCGTCGGTCCGGCGCCCGGCGCCCGGTTGCTCAACACGCTGGGGCCTGGAGCCTTCATCGGCGAAGTCTCCCTCATCCTGGACGGAGACACGTCCGCGCAGGTGTGCGCGCGCACGGACGTGCGGGCCCTGCGGGTGACGCGCGTGGACTTCCAGCACTACCTGGACACGCACGAGGCGGCCGCGCTGCGCATCCTCCGCCTCTTCACGGAAAAGCTCGCGGAGCGCGTGCGCGCGCTCAGCGCATAGCAGGGGAGACGGCCATGGCGCACGTGCACGGCGCGGACAGGCAGCGGGCCGTCCAGCTCGCCAGCGAGGGCAGGTTGGAGGAGGCCCTGGCGGAATACCAGGGCGTGGTGAAGGACGCGCCGGACGACGCGGAGGTGCGTCAGAAGGTGGCGGAGCTGCTGGAGTGGCTCGGCCGTTCCGCGGACGCTGTCGCCGCGTACCAGGAGGCCGCGCTGGCTTGGACGAAGGCGGGCCAGCCCCTGCGCGCGGTGGCCGCGTGCGTGGCCTTGCCTCGGCTGGGCGCGCCCCAGGCCGCGCTCGTGCGCACCGCGCGCGTGCTGGCGGAGCGCTTCGCCCTGCCGCCGGGCGCGGCGGTGCCCGTGGAGGCCACCCGGGCGCATGTCGCGGAGGAGGGCGCCACCGGGCTGCCCATCCTCTCGCAGGTGAGCCGGGAGACCTTCGTCGCGCTGCTCGAGGTGCTCCAGGTGCGCGCCTTCTTTCCGGGGCAGACGGTGGTGGAGGAGGGGACGCCGGGCGCCTCCATGTTCGCCCTGGTGGAGGGCCGCGCGGACGTGGTGCGCGCGCTGGAGGACGGCCAACGGCGGAGCGTGGGCACCGTGACGCCCGGGGACTTCTTCGGGGAGCTGGCGCTCATCTCCGAGGGGCCCAGGCTCGCCACCGTGGTGGCCACCGAGCGCGCGGTGCTGCTGGAGCTCACGCGCCAGCACATGGAGGCGGTGGCGGCGCGGCACCCGGATGTGACGGCGGTGGTGGACGCCTTCTACCGGCGGCGGATGGTGGAGAACCTGCTGCGCAGCAACCCGCTCTTCAATCAGTTGTCGCCCGCGCAGAAGGCCGCGGTGTCGCGCGACTTCGAGCTGCGCTCCTTCGCCGCGGGCGAGGCGCTGATGACGCAGGGCCAGACGGGAGACGCCTTCTACGTGCTGCTGCGTGGGCGCTGCACGCCGTGGCTGGAGCAGCCTCATGGACGGCGCGTGGCGCTGTCCGCGCTGCGCGAGGGCGACGTCTTCGGTGAAATCTCCCTGCTGCTGGACAAGCCGGTGTCCGCCACGGTGCGCGCGGACGTGGCGGGCGTGGTCCTGCGGCTGGAGCGCGACGCCTTCCAGAAGCACCTGCTCAGTCAGCCAGGCCTCAAGGGCCAGTTGATGCGCATGGGCACGGAGCGGCTCCAGCGCACGGCGCAGGCGCTGGCCTCCGGGCGGGTGTTGCACGACGGAGACCTGCGCGTATGACGCGAAGGGCTGGCGCTGGAAACACAACGCCCGGGCCTCCGTGAGGAGACCCGGGCGCGGTGAGGTCCGGACGGTGCCGGAAGACTACATGGAGTAGCCGAGCGTCAGGCCGAACACCTGGGCCGTGCCGTTGTAGACGCCCGTCATGCCCGGCGCCGTGCTGTCCTTGTCGAGCAGGTTGACGAACTGGTAGGCGGCGTCGACGCGCACCGCGCCGAAGCTGTAGCCTACGCCCGCCGACACGCCGAAGCGGTTCGCGTCCGGCAGGTCCGGCGTCAGCGTCTCATCCGGGCTGGGCGCCGGGTCCCACAGCACGCCGGCGCGCACCTGCAGCGCGTCGGTGATGCCGTACTCACCGCCCAGGTGGAAGTTCCACGTCGAGCGCCAGTTCTTCGGCAGCGGGTTGTTGATGGCCGGGTTGTCCGGGAACTCGATGGCGAGCTCCGGGAAGCTGGACCAGCCCACCCAGTTGGCGTCGAACGCAAGCGTCAGGCGGTCCAGCGGCGTGACGGCGATGCCCGCCACCACCGACTGCGGCAACTTGACGTCACCCTCCACGCGGGTGTCCGGCAGACGGCCCTGGAAGGCCGGCGGCACGTCCCGGAAGTCCGCGTCGCCCTTGAACGTCATGCTGATGGGGCTGCGGTACTGCACGCCCAACGTCACGAGCTTGGGGACCACCACGGCCTGGACACCGGCGTTGAAGCCGAGGCCCCAGCCCGCGCCGCCCAGGTGCACCTGGCCTTCGCTGGTGACGAATCCCAGCGCGCGCTTAATCTCCAGCGTGCCGCGGGTGATGTTCAGGCCCGCGCCCACGCGGAAGCGGTCGTGCACCTGGTACGCCACCGTGGGGTTGATGTTGTAGATGGACAGCCCGGACTCCTGGGCGCGGAAGCGGCCCACGAAGTCGTCTTTCCACCGGCTGCTCGCGCCGAACGGCGTGTAGAAGCCCACGCCGGCCGCCAGCGAGTCCGTGATTTTGTACACGGCGAACACGTGCGGCGGCGGAGACAGCGTCGTCTTCTGCCCCTGCACCGAGCCACCCGTGGGGGTGAACTGCAGGCTGGGGAGGATGCCGGTGACGCCCGCGGTGATGTCCAGCTTCTCCACGCCCAGGATGTTGGCCGCGTTGGAGTAGATGGCGGACGAGTCATCCAGCCACGCCGCCGCCGCGTTGGCCATGCCCGAGGAGCGTGCGCTCTGGGTGTTGACCTGGAAGCCCGCGGCCTGGGTCGTCCCGGCGGCGAGCAACGTGATGAGGGAGAGTGTCTTCTTCATGTTGGTTCGTTCTCTCTCTGGAGGCCGTTACGGGGTGGGCGACGCGACGCCCGTTTTCAGGAACTGGATGACCTGGTTCTGCGCGGTGTTGCGCACGGACCGGAGGAACTGGCTGGTCGCCGAGCTGGGGTCCAGCGACGGGTTCACGATGCCGAAGAACGCGTGACGCACGTCCGCCGGCAGGCCCATTCCGTCCTCCGCCAGGTACGTCTGCACCGTGCGGGGCGTGGAGGCGTTGACCAGCGGGTGGTGGGCCGCGCTGATAAGGCCCTCGGTCACCGTGTTGGGGATGACCATGTCACCCTCGATGTACTGGATGAACGCCTCGCGGTTGGCGGGCGCGGACGGCGCGTTCTCCAGGTACTTGCCGTAGTTACGGGGCGAGGCCGGGTCCAGGATGGTGCGCGCCAGGGTGATGAACTCGTAGAACTCCGGCGTGCCCGGGGCGCGGCCGATGCCTTCCAGGGTCTGGAAGAAGCCCGAGCGGTACCGCACGAACGCCGGGTCGGTGGCCGTCAGGAGGATGTCCACCAGGTCACCGCCCACCGTGTTGAGCGCCGTGCGGCCCACGACGGGGGACACGGAGGCGGACAGGACGCCCTGGATGCCGCCCAGGCTCTGGCCCACGTAGCTGAACTGGCTGGTGTTCAGCGTACCGGCGCCCGCGCCAGCCAGGCGGCCGTTGAGGCTGTCGGTGTCCAGCGCACGCACCAACTGGGCAAAGTCCACCACGTGGTGGCGGAAGTTGTCGCGGGTGGCGAACAGGTTGACCAGGTTCAGGAAGCCCGCGCCGGAGACGTACGGCGGCTGGGTGGGACCCGGACGGGCGAAGTCGCCGCCCTCGCAAGTGCCGGTGGCGCTACCAAGCGCGGCCACGCAGCGGCCCAGGCCCTGGCTGGAGCAGAACACGTCACCGTGCGGCGACGCGGTCGGCCCCACGTCGCAGGGCGGCTGGTTGTTCGACACGCAGCGGCCGAAGGTGGCGCTGCCCGCCGTCACGTCGCAGGTGTCGCCGTCGTCGCAGGCCTCATCCGGCGTGGTGAAGGTGAGCTCGGGGACGCCATTGCGGTCCTCGTCGATGATGACCGGGGACTGCTCGCTGATGCCGGCGCAGCTGGCGCGCTCACCGTGGAACACGGTGTCGATGGCCGCCACGGCGTAGCCCGCCGCGTTGAAGTTGTTGGCCACCGTCAAGATGTTGGTGCGGTTGCCCGTCAGCCCATGGCCGTAGATGACCACCGGGTATCCGTCCGCGGGCGCCGCGCCCGCGGGCGTGAAGAGCATGAACGGGACGCGGTCGATGCGCGGCGTGGCGCGGTTGAGCGTGCCCTGTGCGTCATCCAGGAGGAAGGGCGAGTGGTACGCGCCGATGAAGACGCGGCCCACCGCGTCGTTGTCCAGCGTCAGGGCGGCCATCGTGCCCTTGATGGTGGCCGTCTGGTCCAGCAGGTAGACGGGGTCGGCCGGCACCTGCGTGGGGGCCGCGTTCAGCCGCTCGAGGATGGAGCGGGTGCTCTGGGTGGTGAAGGCCCACGCCAGGTTGATGTCCTTGCGCGGGATGCCCGCGGCCTCCAGGCCGTCGAACAGCCGCTTCATACCCAGACGCACCGGCTCCAGGTCCCGGGCGAGCGTGTCAGGAACGGCGGCCACCTGGCTCTTGCCATTGGCGTCCACCAGCGGGTTGGCCATGCGCATCAGCGCCTGCGCGGCGGTGGGCGCCACGGTGCGGCCCAGCGTGTCCTTCATGCCACGCAGCATCACCACGCCATACTGGGTGGCCTCGTCCAGCGGCACCTCCGGGACAATCTGGAGCTGCTGCGGCGAGTTCGGCGCCGGCGTCAGGCCCTCCACGACGGGCTCGCAGTTGAAGCACAGCTTCACCTGGGGGTTGGTGCCCGAGGTGGGGTTGGTCAGCTTGACGAAGCGCAGCGTGGTCTTCTGCTCCTCCTCGGTGTCCGGCGTGAAGCCGATCTTCATGCGCACGGTGTTCGCGTCCAGCAGGGAACCCGTGTCGATGGGGCCGCGTTTCGCGCCGTTCTCCGACACGATGGGCGCGGTGGTGGACCAGCCGTCCAGGGTGTTGAGGCCCTTGATGAGCATCTGCGCGGGGCCGGCCTCGGTGGGCTCCGGCAGGGCCAGCAGCCCGGTTTCGGGGTTGCGCAGCAGGTCATTGGGGAAGGGGACGACGCCGTTGCCCGGATCGAAGGTGGCCTCCGGGTGGTCCATGATGGAGAAGGTCCACAGGAGGACGATGTCCTCGCGCTTCACGCTGAACTTCTCGGACACCAGCTTCAGGATGGGCGCGTAGCCGCGGCGCAGCTGCTCCAGCCGCAGGGCGCTGGCCGTCTGGTCCGCCAGGCGGGCGGCGGGCTCCGTCACCGTGGAGGGGATGAGCTCGGTGGCCGTCTGGCAGTTGGGCGCCGCCAGGTCGTCGCAGGTGACCAGCGATTCGGCGGAGCTGGCGAAGGCCCACGTGGCGGACGGGATGACCGGCTTGCCGGCCGTCGTCTTCACGCCGTTCTCACCGCCGATGATGGCCACCGCGTAGCGGCCACCCTTGGGCCAGCCTCCGGGGAGCGGGGGGATGATGGTGACGAGGTTGGTTTCCTCGTTGTACCCGATGTAGCTGGGCGTCGCCGGCTTCGCCAGCGGCGTACCCGCGTACACGTCGATGATCTTCACCGTGTTCGTGTTGACCGTTCCCGCCTCCAGGCCCCGGATGCGGGTGGTCGCGGTGACCGTGGTCGGGAAGCCGTTGAGCGTGTTCACGTAGTCGCGCGTGAACTCCTGCTCCGCCGCCGGCGCCTGCGGGTTGATGGGCGCGTTGACCAGACCGTTGACAATGGCCAGGTCGTTGGGCGACGGGACGACGGGTGGAGACCCGGTTGGATCGAACTCCGCGACGACGGAGTCTTCGGGGCTCCGCGGCGGGTCCTGGGCGATATCGGGAGTACAGGCCGAGGCGCCCAGGGCAAAGGCCCCGAGGAACAACACCTTTCTCATGGGTACAACCCCCTCCAAGTCCTGGGTTGGATGACTGGACTGGAAACGTCCGTGGCGTACCACGTCCCTGGGTTGGCAGGAAGACAAGGGACTTGACGCGTCGTGTCACTTGTGATGGCGCGTGCGGGGTTGTGAGACGGGCGGTCGTTGACACGCTGCGCAGTGTGCCCCTGGCGGTTACGCTGCCGCGCATGAACCGACTATTGGGTGTGCTGGTGGTGGCCGTTGCCGTGGTGGCGCATGCGGAGGATGCGGGGGGCCTGAAGTGGACGGCGCCCGCGGACTGGGCGGTGCAGGGAGCCCGGCCGATGCGCGCGGCGACGTACAAGATTCCCGCGGCGAAGGGCGACACGGAGGGCGCGGAGCTGGCCGTCTTCTACTTCGGTCAGGGCCAGGGCGGCGCGGTGGACGCCAACGTGAAGCGCTGGGTGGGCCAGTTCCAGACGGCGGACGGCAAGCCCATTCCCCAGGAGAAGTCGAAGACGAAGGCGGAGAAGGTCAACGGCATGACGTTGACGACGGTGGACGTGAAGGGCACGTACACGGGCGGCGGGCCGATGATGGGCCCCTCGACGCCCAAGCCCGGCTTCCGGCTGCTGGGCGCCATCGTCGAGGGCGCCCAGGGCGCCGTCTTCTTCAAGCTGACGGGCCCGGAGAAGACGGTGGCCGCTTCGGAGAAGTCCTTCCGCAAGCTGCTGGAGTCGGTGGAGAAGCAGTAGCGGAAAGGCGCGGGGCTACTTCGCCCCGCGCGCGGGCTTCGCCTGGGCCTTGGTCGCGGTGCCACCCGCGACCGCGCGCTGGACGGCCGCGGTCGGCGTGCGCTTGGAGGGCAGGTCCGGCATGAGGAGCACCTCGATGCGCCGGTTGCGCGCGCGGCCCAGCGGGGTCGCGTTGGTGGACACTGGCCGCATCTGCCCGTAGCCCGCAGCCACCAGTCGGCGCGCGGGCACGCCGCCGGTGTCCTGGAGGAAGCGCACCACGTTCACCGCGCGCGCCACGGACAGCTCCCAGTTGGACGGGAAGGTGCTCTGAAGCTTCTGCGACGGGGGCGAGTCATCCGTGTGGCCCGACACCTGGATGGACTTGTCCTCCACCTTGGCCAGCACGCTGCCCAGCCGCGTCAGCACCTCCTGGCCGCGCGCGCTGATGCTCGCGTCGCCGGAATCGAACAGCACCTTGTCCACCAGGTCCACCTGGATGCGGCCCTCGGCATGGGACAGGCGGATGGCGCCCTCGGCGATCTCCGCCTTCATCTTGTCCTGCAGGTCGTCGTAGGTGGCCTTCAGCTTCGCCAGCTCCGCCTCCTGTTCCTGCACCGTCTGGCTGAGCTGTTCCTTCTCCGAGCTGAGCTGCTCCTTCTCCGTGGCGAGCTGGGCGCGCTCGGCTTCCAGCGCCGCCAGCTTCTGCTCCAGCTGCAGCCGCGCGGCCTCCGCGTCACGCGCCCGCGTGGCGGCGTCCACGGCGGACTGGCGGGACTGCTCCGCCAGCGCCTCGGCCTGGCTCGTCCCGCGGTGCGCCAGGTACATCACGCCGCCCGACATCAGCACCACCAACGCCGTCACCAGCCAGGGCACCCAGGGCCGTCCGTGCTGTGCCTGGCCGTGCTGCGTGGACTCCGTCATGTCGCGACCTCCCGAGTGGCTGAACGGGGGCCACCGTAGCCAGACGCCCAGGGTGCGCCTCAAGGCGCCCCGGTGTGCGCAGGTGTCTGGCGGTGCAAGGTTGCAGCGGTGTCAGAAGGGCGCCCTCCGCTTCGCACGCCGCGTCCGGAGGACACGGCCTGGGAGCGGAAACCCGCGCCGGAGATGGTGCACCTGGCGGCGAGGATGGCCACGTTGAGCGCGGGGAGGCATCCGCCAAGGGACCTTCCAGGGCTGCCCCGGCTCCGACCCGGAGCCCTTCTGCGGCTTCGAGTTCTTGCGGGAGCCCCACGACAGGACACGGCGTTTCGGATGGCGGATAGGGGACGGAGCGCCTGGCCAGATGCTCACCCAGCGAACACCCGTCCGGAGTGACTGGCGTCTGGCTGACGGCTGGGACCCAGGGGTGGGCTGCAATCCCACGCGGACGCCACAGCCTTTGAGAGGAGGCCCCCGGGCCTGCGGCGTTCATTCATGGGGGCGGAGGAGGCTGGCATGAAGGCAGTGGCGATCATCCTCGCTGCGGGTGAGGCCCGGCGGATGGGCCACCCCAAGGCGCTTATCGAGCACGAGGGAGGCAAGAGCTTCCTCCAGTCCCTGGCGTCCACCTTTGGCAAGGCGGGTTCCATGGTGCTTGGCGTGGTGGGGAAGGACTCCGAGGCGGTGCGCGAGCAGCATCCGGGGATGGAGCTGGTGGAAGCAGAGCGGTGGCAGGAAGGGCCCCTCCTGTCGATAAAAGCGGGGCTGGACGCCGCGCTGGAGGCGGGCGCGGACGTGGTGTTGCTGCATCCGGTGGACATGCCGGCGCTGCGCGCGTCCACGCTCAAGTCGCTCCTGAAGATGGCGGGGGACGCGGATGAGCTGCTGCGCCCGGAGTTCGAGGGCGCGCCTGGCTGGCCACTGGTGCTCTCACGGAGCGGGGCGGAGCGGCTGCGCGCCGCGGAGGGCCAGCAACTGGAGCCCGCGCTGGCGACGATGAAGGTGCGCCGCGTGCCGGTGAAGGACCCCGGCGTGGTGGTGAACATCAACACGCCGGAGACGTACGAGCGCCTGTTCGGCACGCAGCCACGGCTGGCGCCTCCGCCCAAGCGGCGCGGTGCCAAGCGTGGCACCGCGCCTGCGACGTCCAACGTGGCGGAGCTGGGCGGCGGTTCGGCGCCCATGGCCGCCGCGTCCGAGGAGTAGCGCGCGACGGCTGGCTGGCTGGGGCCTGTGAGAGAAGGGGCTCCGGCCAGCACACCCGAGGCGTCAGAACGTGAGGCCCAGCCCCAGGTACGGGCCGGTGAGCCGTTCGATTTGCTTCTCTCCGGTCGTGTGCCCGGCGTCGTTGAGGTAGAGGGCCCGCCAGCCGCCGCGCAGGTGGAGCGAACCCACGTGCACGGCCAGGCCGGCCTGGGCATCCACCTGACGGTGCGGGAAGGGCACCGCCTGGATGCGGGCCTCGAGGTCCACCGGCGAGGGGCCAATGCAGGCTTCCACGGACGCGGCGAAACTGGGGCCCACGAAGATGATGTCCGGCGCATGCGCGCTGGCGACGCCGCCCTCCAGCCGCAGCCGGCCCCGCTCCCCCGCCCACAGCGCCGCGGAGGCGTGCGCGCTCAGCAGGGTGATGCGGTCGGTGGCATCCGAGCCATCCGTCGCGGGCAGCGACATGCCGGTGATGCGCGCGTCCAGGCCCAGGTGGCGGCCATCCATGGCCATGAAGAGCCCCATGGCCCCGGCGTCGCCCAGCAAGTCTCCCTGCACGCCCATGCGCACCAGCAGCGGCACCGTGTCCTCTTGCTCGCGCATCACCCGCTGGGCGGGCCGCACGGAGGCGAAGCCCGGGCGGGTTGCGCCGATGACGGCCCCCGCGACGATGGAGCCCGGTGGCGGCCGGCGCGCGCGCGTGACGCGCCGCCGGGGCGCGTCGTCACCCCGGGGCGTGCGCTCGCGGCCAATGGCGGAGGCCGGGTGCGTTCGGCGGTTGCCGCGCGAGCCCTCGCGGGGCTGGCCAATGGCAGACGCGGGGTGGGCTCGGGCGCCGCGTGACTCCTGGGACGGGGAGGCCTGACGGGACGTGCTCCGTGACGAGGACGAAGACGAGGAGGTGTCTCGCTTGCCGAAGCGCGCCTGCGCGGGGGAGGTGCCCAGCAGGACACTGACCGCGAGCGCGGCGCACAGCACGGCCTTGGATGCGGGCAAGGTCCACTCCTCGTGGGGATTTCGGGGGCGGATGGATTCAATCGCCTTCCCTCCCCAGGGACCATGGACCTCCAGGCGCGAGCTGTCGTCCACCAGCGCATGCTGTGCGGCGCCAGACACCGCGCCGGTTCGCCGTCGCTGCGAATGCCACCCGGTGAAAGCTCACGCCGCGCGCTTGTCCGGGAGGCCGTGTGGCGCGCGGTGCCGGAGGGGCCGCGGGGCCTTCCCCATGCTGTAATATCTGCATGCGCGGGCCCGGCAGATGCTCATGCTTTGACAGAGAGCGGAATGCGGCGAAGTCGCTCGTGCCTGGGCGCGAAGGAGGGACTAGGGTGCCGGGTGTGACTCATCCCGTGGTGCAGCCGCAGGTCCTGATTGTGGAGGATGACCCGGACGTTCGGGGGGCCATGGCGGAAGCGCTGCACGACGAGGGCTTCGAGGTGTCCATGGCAATTAACGCCGTGGAGGCGCTTCGCGTGCTCGCGGCGTTGGAGTCCGCCTGCCTGGTGCTGCTCGACTGGGAGATTCCGCGCGTGGACGGGCGAGGTCTGCTCGAGCGGCTGCGGTCCGATGAGCGCTTCGCCGGGACGCGGGTGGTGGTGATGACGGCGGAGGCCGGGCCGTTGCCGCCTGGCGCGGCGGGGGTGCTGCGCAAGCCCGTGAGACTGGAGATGCTGCTGGAGGCGACGCGGCGGCACTGCCCGGTGGCCAGCGGCGCGGTGAAGACGCCCGCGTGAGCGCGGCTGCGCGCTGACGCGGGCGTGAGGACTTCAGAGGACGTCAGTAGGTGAGGCCCAGGCCCAGGAAGGGGCCGTGGAAGGTGTCGACGTGGGAGACGCCATCCACGTAGCCGGCGTCGTCCAGCACCATGCCGCGGTAGCCGCCGCGCAGCACCACCGCGCCCAGCTTCAACGCCAGCGCGGCGTTCGCGTCCACCTGCCGGTAGGGAAAGGGCGTCACCTGCAGGCGCGCCTCCAGGTCCAGGGGGCCGATGATGCAGGCCTCCAGGGAGGCGCCGAAGCTGGGGCCGACGAAGGTGATGTCCGGCGCGTGCGCGGTGCTGACACCGGCCTCCGCGCGCAGGCGGGCGCGCTCGTGGGAGATGAGCGCCCAGGTGAGGTGCGACTGCGTCAGGGTGATGGAGTCCGAACCGCTCGTCCCGTCATCCGTGGGCAGGCCCAGGCCCGTCAGCCGCAGGTCCACGCCGAAGCGCCGGCCCTCCAGCCCGAGGAACAGGTCGGCGCCGCCGCCCCCTTCATTGAGCGGCCCTCCCTGGATGCCCACGCGGAAGGACAGCGCCGCCGCGTGGCGCTCCCCGCGCAGCTCCGGCGACACGCCCATCCGATGGTTGCCGGTGATGAAGAGGTAGGAGAGCCAGCTCACCGTCACCGTGCTGGAGCCGCCACTCACGTGCCGCCGGTTGCTGGAGGAGCGCCGCCGGGAGGAGCGGCGGGGCGCGTCGTCGTCGTCGTCGTCGTCGTCGTCCGAGCCGATGGCGGAGGCCCCGTGCTCCTTGTCATCCCTGTCCCGGTTCGAGTCGCTCTGGGACGGCCGCGAGCGCTTGCCGAAGCGGGCCTCCGCCGCCGTGGGACCCAGGCCCAGCGCGAGCGCGAGAAGGGCACACAGCAGGGTCCGGATTGGGAACACGGGTCAGCTCCTGACGATGGGCCGGGGATGCGGCCGCCGGAGACCTGGACGCCTGGCGGCCTGCTTTATTCAATCCGCCTCACTGTTGCGGTGGCGCCGGGCAGTTCTTGGGGTTGGTCAGGCACGCGTCCGTCTGGAGGCACTGGCCCGGGGACTTCTTGAGCTTGCACGTGTCCGAGCACTTGGGAGGGAACTCGGAGTAGTCACACGTCACCCCACAGGTGGTCTGCGTCTTGGGGGAAATCACCTCGCAGGGCGAGCGCAGGTACACGGTGATGGGCTCGGGGTGCTGGAAGCCGGCCTCGTCCATGCATCCCTCGAAGTCGCCGTCCCCCCACACTGCGGTGCCGTCGTTCACCTTGCAGCGGGCGGAGCGGGGGTTGTAGCTGCCCGGTTCGCAGGGGCCCGCCGCGTAGGCCATGCAGCCGGCGATGCGCTCGCCGCCGATGTCGGCGTTGGCGCAGATGCGCGAGCGCAGGTGGCTGTCGCCGTCCACCCAGTCCCGGCCGTGGCAGGCGTGGACGTTATCGTGGACCACGCCCTTGAAGCGCAGGTTGACGAGCTTGGGTTGGAAGTTGTCCTGATTGAGGACGACCTCCACCGTCAGGCCGCGCGAGTCGAACATGTTCCCGTAGAAGGCGCCCTCCCGGAACGTGTACGCGCCGAAGGGCTCGGCCGGGTAGGTGCCGGAGGTGGCCACCGGGGCCACCCACGAGCCCGGAATCGCGGCGCGGCTGTAGGGCGCGGACATGACGCTGTAGCGGCCGCTCGCGGGGCACTTGAACTCGACGCTGGGCTCGATTCCGCCGCAGGGGTTGCCGAGCGTGTCCGCCAGACGGTCCTCCCAGGCGCAGCCCCGTGGGTCCTCGCACACGCGCAGCACCCGGTCTCCGAAGATGCGGCCCAACTGGCCCGTGCACGTGTCCGGGTGGGGCGCGCCCGCGGCCACCGTCACCTTGTCGCCCGGGGTGCAGGTGCCCACGTTCTCCCCCAGCCAGCCGCACTCGGCATGGAGGCCCGCCTCACCCGACGCGCAGGGCAGGAACATGGGGCTCCACTCCTGGCGGGCGCCCGAGGGGTTGAAGCGCCGGGGCTCGCTCGGGTCCTCGCCGCGCATGGACACCATCACGCGGCGGCCGAAGGCGTTGTTGCGCGCCAGGAGACAGGCCGTCACGTAGCCCAGGCAGGCCTGGCTCGGCTTGTCATTCTCCCACTCTGGGCACAGCCCCACCTCGCCCTTGAAGGTGTACGTATCGCCGGCGCGGCTGGTCCACTCCACGGCGGCGCCGGGCGGCAGCGCGCACTCGGTGAGGTACGCCATCACGTTCCGGGCAGGTGGGTGCTCCAGCGCGTGCTTGAGCCGGCCGTCGAGGACGAACGTCTTCGAGTGCAGCGGCATCTCGGTGAGGGCCTCCAGCGCGGCCCGGTTGCTGGTGAGCGCGTTGAAGGCCAGTTCCTCGGCGCGGAGCGAGTTCAGGATGCGGATGCCGGGCTCCGCCCGGGCCGGGGCCTGGGGAAGCAGCAGCGCGGTCAGGAATAGGAGCGCGGCCCGCAGGGAGCGCGAGGAGGGGCGAATCGCGAAGGGCGACATGGAGCGTGGACCTCGGAGCGAAAAGGGACTCGGTGGCTCCGGCGGTAGCACGTAGCGGGCCGGGCACTCAGGCACGCGGTTTCGCGGGGTTGGCGGTGGGCCCTGTTGCCTGGGTATCCACACCCTCTCAGGGGGTGTGGACCTGGAGGCCACGCGCTGTCAGCGCCGGCCCTGCTTCTTGGCCTTGGCCAGGCGCCGGGGTTCGGGCTTGCCCGGCGCGGGCGGCGGCTGGAGCGCCGTGGTGCACGCGGCGGTGGCCGTCACCGCGGCGGCATAGGCGGCGTGATGCTGCTGCTCCAGCGTGCGCAGCCGGCGCGACATGGCCTCGCGCAGGGCCTGGAGCTCGGCCACACGGGCCTCGGACTCGGCGGCCTCGCGTGTCAGCGCGTCGTTGCGTTCCACCAGGGCGGAGATGGAGCGCGAACCCGCCCAGGCCCCTCTCGCGGCGAGCAGCACCGCGCTCACCAGCAGGCCCCAGGGCAGCCACGCCCGGCGCGGGGGCGCCGATTCGTTTCGCTGCATCGCTTCCATGCCCGTGAGGTTAGCGGCCTGGGCGGGGTAGGCTTCAAGGGGAGGACGTGGGAGCCTGCGGCACCTGCGCCATGGGCAGGCGCAGCACGAAGCGCGCGCCGGGGCCCAGGGGAGGCGCTTCCACCGTCAGCTCGCCGCCGTGGGCGCGGGCAATCTGGCGGACGTGGCGACAGGCCACGGGTGTGGCCTGGGCTGTACGTCGGGCCGTTCCGTGGCTGGATGAGAACCCGGGGTGCAGGGGAAACGTCCTCGGGGTGAGGCTCCCGGGGGCAGTGTCCGCCCGGCCGCCTGTTGATGCGGGCGGGCTTGATTCGAGGCCCGTGGGTGAGGCCTCATCCGGCCCCTTTCTTCATCTTCGGGAGCTGGTGGTCTGATGGCGATTGCGTGCGTGGTGCTGGATTTCGACGGAACCTTCACGGACGTGGCGGCGGAGAGCGCCCCCTTCCTCCAGCATTTCCGGCAGGGCTTGGCGGCGGCGTTGGGCGAGGATTTGGAGGCCGCGTGGGAGGAGGAAGTCGCCGCGTTGCGCGCGGGCGCGGACGCGCTGGGTTGGGATTTGGGCGGCCGGGTGGTGGCGCCCGCCACGGCGGACCCGTACCTGACGGCCACCTGCGCGGCCCACCGCCTCATGCAGCGCTTCGGGCAGGGCCAGGACGAGGCCCGCCGCTCCGACGTGGTGCAGAAGCTCTACCGCGAGGCCTACGCGCACTCGGCCACGGCCTTCAAGCCGGAGGCGAAGGAGGTGCTGGAGGCGCTGGTGGCCACGGGCCTGCCGGTGACGGTGGTGACCAACGCGCACACCGACCTGGTGGAGAAGAAGCTGGACCAGCTGGCGCCCAAGGGGCGCGAGAAGCTCACGGTGTCCGGGGACGCGCGCAAGTTCCTCCTGGACCCGCCGGACGCGCCGGATGCCCGCTTCACCGCGGTGCCGGAGACGCAGTCGCTGGACGGTGTGCTGCGCCGCCCCGTCTACCTGCGCCGGGGCCGGTACTTCGAGGCCCTCAAGCGCGTCTGGGAGACCACGGGCACCACGCCAGAGCAGACGCTGGTGGCCGGTGACATCTACGAACTGGACCTGGCGCTGCCCGCCGCGCTGGGCGCGCACGTGCAGCTGGTGGCCCGCGACAACGTGCTGCCCTACGAGCTGAAGGCCATGGAGCTGCTGGGCGCGCGCGGCGGCGTGGACCGCAGCCTGCACGGCGTGCTGCCCCGCCTTCGCTGACGGCCGGGCCCGCAAACACGAAGCCCCGCCTCCCGGTGAAGGGAGCGCGGGGCTCGTGGGTCACAACCGGCGAGGGCGTTAAGCCTTGGCGCCCGGCGTCGGCTGGAAGACCTCGTTGAACTCGGTGATGGCCTTGCTCAGCGCCGTCTTGATGTCGGCGGTCAGCTCGCGCTTCGACGCCAGGTCCTTGGCGACGTTCGGGTGCTTGCCGTCGGCGAACTCCAGGAACTCACGCATCCAGCGCACCACGTCGGCCACCGGGATGTCGCGAATCCAGCCGCGCTTCTTGGGGTCGTCGCGGTTGGTGGCGGCGTAGATCTGCATGACCTGCTTCTCGACGGGCATGGGCTCGTACTGGCCCTGCTTGAGCAGCTCCACCATGCGGGCGCCGCGCGCCAGCGTCTCCTGGGTGGCCTTGTCGAGGTCGGAGCCGAACTGGGCGAAGGCGGCCAGCTCGCGGTACTGCGCGAGCTCCAGCTTCATGGTGCCGGCAACCTGCTTCATGGCCTTGATCTGCGCGGCCGAACCGACGCGGGACACGGAGAGGCCCACGTTGATGGCCGGGCGGACGCCGGCGAAGAAGAGGTCCGTCTCGAGGAAGATCTGCCCGTCGGTGATGGAGATGACGTTCGTCGGGATGTACGCCGACACGTCACCGGCCTGCGTCTCGATGATGGGGAGCGCGGTGAGCGAACCGGCGCCCTCCTCGTCGGACAGCTTGGCGGCGCGCTCCAGCAGGCGGCTGTGCACGTAGAACACGTCGCCGGGGTAGGCCTCGCGTCCCGGCGGACGGCGGAGCAGCAGCGACAGCTGGCGGTACGCCACGGCCTGCTTGGACAGGTCGTCGTACACGATGAGCGCGTGCATCTTGTTGTCGCGGAAGTACTCGCCCATGGCCACGCCGGCGTACGGCGCGAAGAACTGCATGGGGGCCGGGTCGGAGGCGTTGGACGCCACCACCGTGGTGTACTCCATGGCGCCGAAGCGGTTCAGCTTCTCCACCACCTGGGCCACCGTCGACTGCTTCTGGCCGATGGCCACGTAGATGCAGTAAACGTTCAGGCCCTTCTGGTTGATGATGGTGTCGATGGCGACGGCCGTCTTGCCCGTCTGGCGGTCACCGATGATGAGCTCGCGCTGACCACGACCCACCGGCACCAGCGCGTCCAGCGCCTTGATGCCCGTCTGCAGGGGCTCGTGCACGCTCTTGCGGGACACGATGCCGGGCGCCTTCACTTCCAGGCGGCGCGTCTCGGTGGCGGTGATGGGGCCCTTGCCGTCCAGCGGCTTGCCGAGCGGGTCCACCACGCGGCCGAGCAGCTCCTTGCCCACGGGCACGGAGGCAATCTGCTGGGTGCGCTTGACGGTGTCGCCTTCGCGGATGGCCTGGAAGTCGCCCATGATGGCGACGCCGACGTTGTCCTCTTCAAGGTTGAGGACGAGGCCCTGCACGCCGTTGGTGAACTCCACGAGCTCACCGGCGAGCGCGCCCTCGAGGCCGTAGATGCGCGCGATACCGTCACCGACGGACAGCACGGTACCCGTCTCCGCGACGGTGACCTTCTTCCCGTAGTCCTTGATCTGCTCCCGGATGATTCTGCTGATCTCGTCGGCGCGGATTTCCATGAGCGTATGCGTCCTTGCGCAGGGGCGGCCGACGTGGAGCAGGCCGCCGAAACCTTGAAGTCGGGGCCCCTTACCACGCACACCCACCCGCTGCAATGCGGTCCGCGCCACCCGCCACGGGGTAGGAGAGGACGCCCGTTCAGGAGTGGGACAGGCGGCTGCGCAAAGGCGCTCCAAAGGTGGGCCAAAACCGCGCCCGGCTACTCTGGTGCATCAGCCGCCGTTGAGGCGGCGCCAGGCGTAGAGGCCTTCAATGCCCCGGCCCCTCGCGGGGCAGCCAGGCGGTGAAGCTCACGCCGCCTCCGGAGCAGGACTCCACCGCCAGCTTCCCGCCGTGGGCCACGGCGATCTGCCTGGCGATGTAGAGCCCCAGGCCCAGACCCTCTGGCGTGGCGCCGCGCTCCCTACGGAAGGGCTCGAAGAGGGAGGGGCGCTCCTCCGCCGCCACCGTGAGTCCGGGGCTCTTCACACAGAGCGTGACGCCACCCACCGCGCCCACCGCGCGCAAGGTGACCGGCGAATCCTCGGCCCCTTGATGGAGCACGCTGCCCAGGAGGTTGTCGGCCAGTTGCGCCAGCCGGTGGGTGTCCCAGTGGCCGCGCAGGTCGCCTTCCGTCTCCAGGTGGAGGGTTCGCCGAGGATGCTCACGGCGGCGCTCCTCCACGACGCGCGCCACCACCGCGTCCAGCACTGCGGGCTCTGGCCGCAGCGCCAGTCCGCCCGCCAGCCGCGTGCGGGTGAAGTCCATCAGCTCCTGGAGCATCCGCTCCATGCGCCGAGCGGACCGGGCCACCTGGCTCACCAGGGTGCGCTGCGGTTCCTCCAGCCCGTCCAGCCGCTGAAGGGAGCGCGTGCCTTCCCGCAGCGATTGCAGAGGCGCTCGCAGCTCCACGTCCACCACGCCCAGCATCTGGTGCCGGAACTGCTCGGTGTTCGCGGAGAGCTCCTCCGTGGCCTTGCGGCTGCTGATGTCCCAGACGGCGACCAACCGCACCTGCCGGCCTTCCCACGTCACGTAGCGCCCCAGCACCTCCAGGGGCAGCCGCTGGCCATCCCGGCGGAGGACGACCACCTCATAGGGGGTCTCCAGCCCGCGGCTGAGCACCAGCCCCACCTGCGAGCGGAACTCCGGGGCGACGTAATCCGCCAGATGCCGGCCGATCATCTCTGAGGGTGACGCGTAGCCCAGCAGCTGCGACATCGCGCGGTTGGCGTCCATCACGATGCCGTTGTCATGCAGGAAGTGCCCGTCACAGGCCACGTCCGCCAGGCTGCGCATGTGAGACTCCCGCGCGCGCAGCCGCTGCTCCTCGAGGAAGCGCTCCGTCTCGTCGCGCACCCACAACGCCACCCCCGCCAGCGCGCCGCCCTGCAGCGCCGGGGACAGGCCCACCCGCAGGTGCCGCTCACCCGCGGCGGGGGCCAGCACGCCCCGCACAGGGGCATCCGTGACGTCCTCTCCGGAGAGCGCCCGGGCCAGCAGCGGTGACAGTGCCTGCGCCACCTGCGGCCACAGCTCCGCCAGAGGACGGCCCACGTGCGCGCGCGGCTCCAGGCCGGACAGCGCCGCCAGCGTGGCATTCACCCACACCGGACGCAGCTCCCGGTCCAGCAGGGCCACCCCACAACCCGCCGCGCTCAGGAGGGCCCCCAGAAAGGGCCGAGCCTCCTCGGGCGCCGCCAGCGTGGACGGACCTTCGGAATACCGGTGGAGTAGGGACTGCGGCATGGTCAGGTCGTCCAGGCGGCGCGGGTCTGTCCCGTACCGCCTGCGAGTATACCGCTGTCAGGGCCCGCTGGAAATACCGGTTAGCCCTGGACTGCGGGGTGATGAAGACGACCTGGAACGTTGGTTGCCCGGCGAGCGGGCGGGCTTCAGCGCTGCTTCAGTTCGCGGCGCATCTCTTCGAGCTGGGTCCGGATGCTGCCGTCGTAGAGGATGCTGCCCACCTGGGCGGAGACACCACCCAACAGGCTGGGGTCCACGCGCGTCTCCAGAAGGACGTTGCGCTGGGTCAGCTGCTGCAGGGTCTGCTGGAGCTGGGCAAGGGCGTCGGCCGGAAGCGGCGCGGCGCTGGTGACGTGGCCCCGGACGCGGCCGGCACGGGCGTCCGCCATGTCGCGGAAGAGGCGGGCGATGTCCGCCAGGTAGCCCAGGCGGTTGCGGTCCACCAGCAGGCGGAGGGTGTTGGCCAGCGTGGCCTCCACGCCGCCGGGGATGGCCTGCATCACCGACTCCACCACCCGCAGGCGCTGCTCGCGGGTGTAGGCAGGGTTGACGAGCACATCCGTCAGCTCGGCGTTCTTCGCGATGACGTCGGCGAAGGCGGTGAGCTGCTCGGCGACGGCGTCAGTGCGGCCCGCCTCCGAAGCGACATCGAGGAGGGCGCGGGCGTAGCGGCGGGCGATCGACACGTTCACCATGGCGGTCGCGCCCTTAGCACGAGGATTTCCCCCGGGCAACGTCCCTGGCATCGTGAAGCCCTGTCACCGGGGGCACGCTTGCTGGCCCGGGCCGTGGCGTGGGAAAGCGCCGCTTATCGGCGGGCAGGCGAGGGAAGGGGGCTTGGCGAGCTGGCGCGAACACCCGTAGGGTGGAGTCCTCTCGGCCCCCCATGCATGACCCCGTCATCGGCATCGACCTGGGTACTACCAACAGCGCCGTGGCGACCGTGGAAGACGGACGCCCGCGCATGATTCCCGCGCGCGCGGGTGGCCGGTTGACGCCGTCCACGCTGGGCGTGAACAAAGCTGGCGAGCGCGTGGTGGGCGTCGCGGCACAATCCCTGGGCGAGGAGCACCCGGACTCCGTGGTGTGGGCCACCAAGCGTTTCCTGGGGCGCCGCTACACGCCGGAGCTGGTTCAGGAGGCGAAGGCGCTGGTGCCGTATCCGCTGGTGGCCGGGCCCTCTGGCGACGTGCGCGTGCGGCTCGCCGGGCGGGTGATGCCCGTCACGCAGGTGTCCGCGATGATTCTGGGCGAGCTGGCCCTGGACGCGCAGGCGCACTTCGGCCGCCCCGTCACCAAGTGCGTCATCACGGTTCCGGCCAACTTCGACGACAACCAGCGGCAGGCCACGCGCGAGGCGGCCAGCATCGCCGGGCTGGACGTGGTGCGGCTGGTGAACGAGCCCACCGCCGCGGCGCTGGCGTATGGCCTGTCACGCGGCTTCGAAGGCAACGCGCTGGTGTTCGACCTGGGCGGTGGCACCTTCGATGTGTCCATCCTCGAGGTGAAGTCCGGTGTCTTCGAGGTGCGCGCCACCGGCGGCGATCCTCGGCTGGGCGGCGAGGACTTCGACCAGCGCATCGTCCAGTGGCTCCTGGCACAGGTGGACGATGAGCTGCGGCACGTGGTGTCGCAGGACGCGCAGAGCCTGCGCCGGCTGAAGGTGGCCGCGGAGTCCGCCAAGCGCGAGCTCACCGAGAAGGAAGAGGCGTCCATCTACGTCGCAGGGTTGGGCGACCACTCGGCGCCCGGCAAGCGGATGGCGGAGCTGGAGACGGTGCTGACGCGCTCCTTCTTCGAAACGCTGTCCGAGCCGCTGTCGCGCCGCTGCCTCGATGTCTGCGAGTCGGTGATGCGCGAGGCGAAGATGGACCCCCACGCGGTGGACGTGGTGCTGCTGGTGGGCGGCATGACGCGCGTGCCGCTGGTGCGGCGGTTGGTGGCGGACTTCTTCGGCCGCGCGGCCTCCACGGACGTGCACCCGGAGGAGGCCGTCGCGCTGGGCGCCGCGGTGCAGGCCGACGAGCTCATCCGCCAGTCCGGCCAGGCGCTGCTGCTGGATGTCGCCGCCCAGAGCCTGGGCGTGGGCGTCATGGGTGGGCGCGTGAGGCGGCTCATCCCGAAGAACACCGGCGTGCCGGTGGTGGCGCGGGACATCTTCTATCCGGGCAGCTCCGGCCAGCAGGAAGCGCGCATCCCCGTGTATCAGGGCGAGAGCGAGTTCCAGGACGAGAACTACAAGCTGGGCGAGGTGGTGCTGAAGCGCCTCCACGTCGCCGCGCGCGGCGACGTGCCGCTGGAGGTCGTCTTCGAGCTGTCCAGCGAGGCCATCCTGTCCGTCAAGGCCACGGACCTGACCACCGGCAACATGGAGGCCGTGCGGCTGGAGGCCCGTGCGGGGCTGCCGCAGGGCGAGGCGGAGAAGCTGGGTGCGGAGCAGGCCCACTACGCGCGCTCGCAGGGCGTGGTGGACGCGAAGCGCGCGGAGGAGTTGTTCCGCAAGCTGCTGGAGCGCGGGGAGAAGCTGGCGCGGCTGCTCCAGCGCAGCGCGCAGGAGAACCCCAGCCCGGAGGCGCAGGCCACCCTGGGCACGGTGCAGCGTCTGTTGGATGGTGGCCGCTCTGCCCTCGACAGTGGCAACGCGGCGCAGTGCGCCACCATTGCCAAGCAGCTCACGCGGCTGTTGTCCGGTCGCCAGGAGCCTCGCGCCTGAGCGTCCATCCCCGAACGGTGGCCCCGGGCGCCGGTGGCCTTGGCGCCCCTTTCCACCTATCCGTGAACGTATGAGCCCTCCTCCCAACGCGCGTGACACCGTGTTCGTGGTGGATGACTCCCGTACCGCCCGGGAGGTGGTGCGCCTGCACCTGACACGGCTGGGCTGCGAGGCGGTGGCGATGGAGGGCGGCGAGGCGTGCATGGCCGAGCTGGCCCGGCGCACCCCGGCGCTCATCCTGTTGGACCTGCGCATGGAGCGCATGCAGGGTGACGAGGTGTGCCGGCTGGTGAAGGCACACGCCGCGGGGCGCAACGTGCCCGTCATCATGTTCACCTCCGGCGGCGAGCCCCACGAGGTGATGCACTGCTGGCGCGCGGGCGCCGACGACTTCCTGCCCAAGCCGGTGGCGCTGGGCGCCCTGGAGGCGAAGCTGGCCGCGGTGCGCCAGGCCCGGGAGCGTGTCCGCGAGGGCCTGCCGCGTGGGCGCCGGGTGCTGCTGGTGGAGGGCGGGCGTTTCCTGCACACCTTCCTGGGCGGCTCGTTGGAGCAGGAGGGCCTCCACGTCCTCTATGCGCGGGACATGGGGGACGCGGCGAACCTGGCGGCGGAGCACGGCGCGCAACTGGATGGCTTCGTGGTGGACGTGTCGCGCACGCCGCGCGAGGCGCTGGCCCTGGCCACGAAGCTCCACGACGCGCACCCGCGCAAGCCGCTGGTGCTGCTGTCGCGCGCGGAGGAGTCGCAGGAGGTGCTCGCCCGGGCGCAGGCGCTGGGTGGCGCGCCGCTCCTGGAGAAGCGTCACATGGGCGCGGACGAGCTGCTCGGCTGTGTTCTGGGGCGACTGGTTCCAGGCCACGCCCCGTTGCGCGCCGCGGAGCGCGTGCCCTTCTTCACGGTGGTGGAGTTCACCACGCCCAACGGGACAACGCTGTCGGGCTTCAGCCATGACGCGGGGCCGGGCGCGCTCTTCGTGCGCACCCTGACGCCGGCGCGCGAGGGCACCCGGCTGACGTTGAAGGTGTTGCTCGCGGGCCAGCGCGCGCCCTGCACCGCCGAGGCGACGGTGGCGTGGTCCAACCCGCCCCTGCCGCAGGGCGTCTTCCGGTCCTCGGTGGGCATGGGGCTGCGGCTGGAGCACATGGACCCGGTGCTCACCCAGCAGTTCGTCCGCTTCGTGCCCCGGGGTCTCGGTTTTCCGGCTCCAGGTTCGCCGCGCGCCTCAGGTTTTTGAGAGGCGAGGGCGCCCGCAACGGGTGGCGGGGCCTGGGTTTCCCAGGGGGACAGTGCCCTGGCACGCCGGTGGCAATATTCCTCGGCCGCCGCTGGTGTGGCACCGGCGAGGTCCGGGGGCCCTCAGTGGGGCCGACGTGCAATGGGAGGGTCGAATGCAGCAGTGGAAACGCTGGAGCTGGGCCGGAGTGGTGGCGGTCGTCGCGGTGGGGTGTGACGAGGGCAACAAGCCGTTGTCCCCGGTCGACAACGAGCCCGTGCAGCAGGAGGCCCGGCTGGAGAGCTTCCCTGGCTGTGAGGCCCTGGAGCAGCACATCGAGGACACGGCGACGAAGCAGATGCGCGCGGCGCTGGAGAGCTACAAGCAGTACGCCTACGGAGGCGGCCATGGGGATGGGGGCGTGGCGCCGCCCACGACGGGCGCGCCGCAGGAGGACTCCTCCGGAGGCGGCGGCAGGCCCAACGACTACACGGGCACGAACAACCAGGTGGCCGGCGTGCACGAGGCCGACTTCGTGCAGAACGACGGCACGCGCATCTTCGTGCTGTCGGGCCCCCGGCTCTACATCCACCGTTCGTGGCCCGCGGAGCAGCTCACGCGGACGGCCGTGCTGGAGGTGGAGGGCTGGCCGCGCGAGATGCTGCTCGACGCCGAGCGCAACCGGCTGGTCATCACCTCGGGGGTGGCCGAGGACCGGCCCGGGGCGGTGGCGGGGGGCCGCGGCATGGACGACATGCCGGTCATCGACTGCGCCGGCTTCGGTTGCGGCTATGCGTACAGCAACACCGTGAAGGTGACGGTGGTGGACGTGGCGGACCTGGAGGCGCCTCGGGTACTGGAGCAGCTCTACCTGCCCGGCGACTACATCAACGCCCGGCGCGTGGACAGCGCGGTGCGGCTGGTGTTCTCGGACGGGTTCCGCTGGCCGGCGGACGTGCGCCTCTATCCCGAGTACTCGCCGGGGCTCTTCGATAACCGAGGCCGGCTGGTCGCGTCCATCGACGCGCTCATCAAGCAGAACGAGCAGCGCATCCGCGCGCAGTCGCTGGAGCACTGGCTGCCGAAGGGCCGGCGCGTGACGGCGGACGGCGAGGTGAAGCCGCTCGCGTATGACTGCACGTCGTTCTACCGCGCCAATGGGCCCACCGGGCTGGGCCTGGTGTCGGTGCTGTCGCTGAACCTGGACGCGGAGGATTCGTCGCCCAGCCGGACCAGCGTGGTGGGCACGCCCGGCGAGGTGTATGCGTCTCATGAGGCGCTCTACGTGGCGTCTCGCCACTGGTGGTGGTGGCCGGAGCCCGGCCAGACGACGCACACGTACCTCCACAAGTTCGACATCCGCGACCCGGACCAGGCCACCTACGTGGGCAGCGGCACGGTGGAGGGATACATCGTCAACCAGTTCGCCATGGACGAGCGCGAGGGCGTGCTGCGGGTGGCCACCACCGTGGAGCTCCCACCGGAGAACCCGGGGACCGGGAACGGCGGGGACACCGTGTGGACGCCTCCGGAGACGGTCAACCGCGTGGTGACGCTGCATGAGCAGGGCGGGCGCCTGAAGGGGCTGGGCCGCAGCGAGGACCTGGCCCGGGGTGAGCGCATCTTCAGCGCGCGCTTCATGGGCACGCGCGGCTACGTCGTCACCTTCCGGCAGGTGGACCCGCTCTTCACCTTTGACCTGAGCGACCCGGCGAACCCGCGCAAGGTGGGCGAGCTGAAGATTCCGGGCTTCTCCACGTACATCCACCCGCTGGGTGACACGCACCTGCTCACCTTCGGCGAGCACCGCAACGAGGACGGCACCTGGCAGGACCGCGCCCTCAAGCTGTCGCTCTTCGACGTGAGTGACCTGGCGCAGCCCAAGGAGACCTTCACGCACCAGTTGGGCTCGATGGGCAGCCACAGCGAGGCGCTCTACGAGCACAAGGCCTTCACCTACTTCCCCGCCAAGGGATTGCTGGCCCTGCCCTTCACGGACTGGGACTACAACGCCTACGACTACTGGTCCGGCTTCCGCAGCGAGCTGCGCGTCTTCCGCGTGGACACGGCCACGGGCTTCTCGCCGGTAGGCACCGTCTCCATGCGGGACATGTACCAGTCGTTCAACTTCCGGAACTGGAGCTGGTACTGGCAGCCCACGGTGCGCCGCAGCATCATGGCGGACGACTACGTCTACACCATCTCCGACGCGGGGCTGCGCGTGTCCCACGTGGACAGCCTCCAGACGCCGCTGGTCACCGCGCCCTTCCATCCGCCCATGCTGCCGTGACGCAGGGCTGACGCGGGCTTGCCCCCTGGGACGCCGGGTGTCCCAGGGGGACGTATCACGGGTGTGTGGCCGAGCCTCCTCGTCAGGCGAGGGGGCGTGGCGCGTCGGATGTGGGCAGCGCATTCCCTTCCGGAAGGCGCTATAGGCGCACTCCCCATGTCCACCGCCGTGTTGCCAACGTCCTCCGTGAATTCTCCCCGCACCGAGCTTCGGGCGCTGGCCCGCTTGGCGGTTCCCATCGCCATCGCCCAGGGCGGACAGGCGCTCATGGGGTTGGTGGATACGCTGGTGGTGGGCCGCGTGGGGACGTCCGCACTGGCGGCGGTGGGCCTGGGCAACGGCCTCTACTTCGCGGTCAGCTCCTTCGGCATGGGCTTGATGATGGGGTTCGACCCCATGATTTCCCAGGCCATTGGCGCGCGGCAGTTCACCCGGGCGCGGGCGCTGCTGTGGCAGGGCGCGTGGATGGCGTTCTGCGCGGGGGCGATGCTGGCCACGCTGATGACGTTGGCGCCGCGGCTGCTGCCGCTGGCGGGCATCAGCGAGACGGAGGCCGCGGGCGCCAGCGAGTACCTGACGTGGCGCGCACCCGGCATGCCGCTGATGCTGATGTTCCTCACCATGCGCTCCTATCTCCAGGCCACCGCCTTCACGCGGCCGCTGGTGATCGCGACGGTGGTGGCCAACATTCTCAACCTGCTGGGCAACCTGCTGCTCGTCTTCGGTGGCGCCAATCTGCCGGCCTGGTTCGGCCCGCTGCGGTCGGTGCCGGCCCTGGGCGTGGCGGGCTCCGCGATGGCGACGTCGGCGAGCATCGGCATCGAGCTCCTCATCGCGGTGCTGTTCATTCGCAGCCGTAAGGTGGAAGGGGAGCCCGCGCGGCGCCTGCCGGTGTGGGCGGACCTCTCGCGAGCCATCCGGCTGGGCCTCCCCATTGGTCTGCACATCTGCGCGGAGGTCGGTGTGTTCGCGCTGGCGGGCGTGCTGGCGGCGGGGCTGGGGCCGGCGAGCGTGGGCGCGCACCAGATTGCCATCTCCTTCGCGAGCGTCTCCTTCACCGTGGCCATGGGCATTGGCAACGCGGGCAGCGTGCGGGTGGGTTGGGCGGTGGGCGCGCACAACACGCCGCAGGCGCGGCTCAGCGGCTTCATGGCGCTGGCGGGCGGCGCGGGCTTCATGGCGCTGAGTGGCCTGGTATTCGCGCTGTTCCCTCACACGCTGGCGAAGCTGGCGGGGGCGCCCGCGGACGTGCTGCCGCTCCTGATTCCGCTGCTGATGGTGAGCGCCATCTTCCAGGTGTTCGACGGGGCGCAGGGCGTGGGCGCGGGTGTGTTGCGCGGCGCGGGCGACACGCGCTTCACCTTCCTGGCGAACATGGTGGGGCACTACGCCATTGGCCTGCCGGTGACGCTGCTGCTGGCCTTCAAGCTGGGCCTGGGCGTGGTGGGCATCTGGTGGGGCCTGTGCGCGGGCCTCATCAGCGTGGCGGTGGCGCTGGTGTGGCGCTTCAACCGGATGAGCGCGGGCACGCTGCGTCCGGTCGAAGCGTAGCGGCGCGCGGCGGCTACCAGGGCAGGTACTGCTGAATCATCTGCCGCCACACGGGCCAGTCGTGCGTGCCGCCCTGCCACACGGACAGGTGGTTGCCGATGTCCTTCTTCCACAGCAGGTTGGAGAGGTGCTCGTTGGAGGGGCGGCAGAAGTCGTGCTCGCCCACCGCCAGCACCATCTCCACGCGCTGGAGGGCGGAGAGCTGCGCGGGGTCCGTGAGGTTCGGCAGCCACTCCGTGCACGAATGGAAGTAGACGTCTGAGTCGTGGTGTCCGTCGAGGAACTCGTCCGTCTCGAACTTGCCGCCCATGGACAGCAGGCGCCGGAAGACGTGCGGGTGCCGCAGGCCGATGTTGTACGAGTGGAAGCCGCCGAAGCTGCACCCGGCCAGGGTGAGGCGCCCGCCGGTGCTGCGGCTCTTGAGCAGGGGCACCACCTCGTGGAGGAGGTAGTCCTCCCACTGCTGGTGGCGGACGACGCGGTCACGCGGGTGGATGGCGGTGTTGAACCAGGACTCCTCGTCCACCGAGTCCGGGCACATCACGATGTACCGGCCGGACTGGACGCGGTCGGCGATGGCACCGATGAGGCCGAAGTCCTCGGCCTGGAAGAAGCGGCCCTTGCTGGTTGGCAGCAGGAGCACGGGCTCGCCCGAGTGGCCGAAGATGAGCAACTCCATGTCGCGGTGCAGTCGCTCGCTGTACCAGCGGTGGTATTCGCGGTTCATGGCGCGCAATTTAATCGCAATGCGTCAAAGGCCGCGACTGGAGTGCGATGGCCTCCCGCCGGACTGCCGGGAGTGAACACCTGGGTGGATGTCTGACTTTGCCGAGTCGGCGGCTACCCGCCTGGGTATCCGTTGTGGCTCCCACTGACGGTGTCGAGCTTTGAACGCGAGGCTTCCAGGCCATTCGTGCGCGTGCATTGCCAGGGGAGGAGAGGCAGCCAGGCCAAGGTGATGGCGCAGCGGCGCTGAGCACTTCATCGGTTGGTACGTCGCGGTGGAGTCAGCCGTCGGGCACGCATGGGTTGCTGCCTGTGTGGCCAGAAGCCTGCCCGCATTCCTCGCTCTTGGGCATACCACCCCGGGGGGAGCGCGCGTTCCGAGCATTCGTAGGACAAGGCATCTTGTGCCGGTCACCAGACGGAAACGAGAATGCAGACGCACGTGCTCGCTTGTGCGGCCAGACACGTGGGCGGTGGGGGGAGTGCCATGAAGAAGGACCTCGGGCTTCCGGAGCAGCCCGCCGTGCCACGCGTGGTCACGGCGGAGCCATTGGCTCACGTTGCAGAAGACGGCCGGGCTCATCTGCTGCGCGAGCACTTGGAGGCCGTGGGGCAGTGGGCCGCGAGGCTGGCGCCGCGAGAGGATTTGCGTGCGCCCGCGCTGGCCACCGGGCGCTGGCATGACCTGGGCAAGTACACACAGGACTTCTGGTACCGCATCCGCGCGGAGAATGGCTTCGAGGCGCACCTGGAGAAAGAGGGCGCGCTGGAGCGCGACCACTCGACGGCCGGTGCGCTCTGGTCGCTGAGTCGGGATCGCCGCTTGCTCCCGCTGGCCCTGGCGATCGCCGGGCACCACGCGGGGCTGCCGGACCTGGCGGCGTTCAAGGAGCGCCTGGGGCGCAAGGAGAAGCAGGCGTTGCTCGCGGACGCGAGGGCCCGGTGTGATGTCCCCGCCCTGCTGGACGGTCCGCTCGGCTTCGAGCCGGACGCGCTGCTGCGGCTCGAGCCGCTCCGCTTGGAGCTTTGGACGCGGATGCTCTTCTCGCTCCTGTGCGACGCGGACTTCCTGGACACGGAAGCCTTCTTCGATGCGAGCCGGGGCGCGGAGCGCGAGGTGCCGGTGACGCTGTCCCGGCTCGCCGAACGCCTCCGTGGCTTCTTGGATGAGAAGCAGCGCGTCGCCCCGGACACAGAGGTCAACCGGGTGCGGCGCGAGGTGCTCTCGGCCGCGGTGGAGGCAGCGTCCCTGCATCCAGGCGTCTTCAGTCTCACGGTGCCCACGGGCGGGGGCAAGACACTGACGTCCATGGCCTTCGCGCTCGAGCACGCGCGGCGGCATGGACTCCAGCGCGTCATCGTCGCCATTCCCTATACGTCCATCATCGAGCAGAGCGCGGACGTGTACCGCCAGGCTTTCCAGGGGCTGGAGCACGCCGTCATCGAACATCACTCCGCCGTCGATCCCCAGAAGGAGACGGCGCTCAACCGCGTCGCCAGTGAGAACTGGGATGCGCCCGTCATCGTCACCACCACGGTGCAGCTCCTGGAGAGCCTCTTCGCCCGCCGCCCGTCGGCGTGCCGCAAGCTGCATCGGGTGGCCCGGAGCGTCATCGTGCTCGACGAGGCGCAGACCCTGCCTCCGTCGCTGCTGGCGCCCATCCTGGATGGCCTGGGCGCGCTGGTGAAGGACTATGGCTGCTCCGTGGTCATCTGTACCGCCACGCAGCCCGCGCTGGGCCGCCGCCCGGACTTTCAGGAGGGCCTGCCGGACGCGCGCGAAATCGTTCCAGCCTCGGTGCTCGCCTTCGAGCGGCTGCGCCGGGTGCGGGTGCAGTGGCCCACCCTGGGACGCAAGCTCCCCTACACCGAACTGGCCGACGCCGTGGCGGCCGAGCGGGACGTCCTCGCGGTGGTGCACCTTCGGGACGATGCACGGCGGCTCTGCGAACTCGTGGATGAACGGCTGGGGCACCAGGAGACGCTGCACCTGTCCGCGCTGATGTGCCCGGAGCATCGCTCGGAGGTGCTCGCGGACATCAAGGCCCGCAAGAGGCGTGGGGAGCCGGTGCGACTGGTGGCCACACAGCTCGTCGAGGCGGGTGTGGACCTGGACTTCCGCGTCGTCTTCCGTGGATTGGGAGGGCTGGATTCGCTGGCCCAGGCCGCGGGCCGGTGCAACCGGGAGGGGTTGCTGGACGGGCTCGGCGAGCTGCGCGTCTACGAACCGGAGACCCAGCCACCCCGAGGCGTTCCGCGCGCCGCCCAGGACGTGACTCGCGGTCTGCTGGAGCAGGCGCCCGACCTGGACCTGTTCGCGCCCGCGAGTTTCCAACGGTACTTCGAGCGGCTCTATGCCACCCGCAAGCTGGACGGGAAGGGCATCCAGGACCTGCGGGCGAAGCTCCAATTCGAAGCGGTGTCCAAGGCCTTCAAGCTCGTGGAGGACGACTGGAGCGCGTCGGTGGTGGTGCCTTACGCGAACCGCGAGGCGCTCCTCGATGTGCTGCGTGAGCGGGGCCCCTCACGAGAGCGCCTGCGTGCGCTGCAACGCTTCACGGTGACGGTCCCCCGCAAGGTTCGGGAGGCCTGGCTGGCTCGGGAGTTGGCCCGGCTCGCGGCGGAGACGGTGGCGTACCTGGGGCCGGAGCACACGTCCGCGTACCACGAGCGCTTCGGCCTTCTTCTGGACCGGGTCGGCATCCTCGACCCGTCCTTCCTCATTCCCGGCTGAGACACGCATCAGGAGGTGTGGATGACATCGACGGCAGACAGGCGGTTTCGCGTGAGGGCCCGGGGGCCCGTGGCGTGCTTCACGCGACCCGAGATGAAAGCGGAGCGCGTCAGCTACGAGGTGATGACCCCCTCGGCTGCGCGCGGCGTGCTGGAGGCCATCCTGTGGAAGCCGGCCATCCGCTGGCACATCCATGAGATCGCCGTGCTCGCGCCGGTGAAGTGGACCAGCTTCCGCCGAAACGAGGTCAACAGCCGCGCCACGGTAGGCAGGTTCGACTACGCGGCGGACGAGGACCGGGCTCAGCGCAACACGGTGGCACTGCGCGATGTGGACTACGTCATCACCGCGTCCTTCACGCTGGTGCCCGGGAAGGCGGGGCCCGAGGACAACGCGCGCAAGTTCGAGGACATGTTCGAGCGGCGCCTGGATCGGGGCCAGTTCTTCCATGCGCCCTACCTGGGCTGCCGTGAGTTCGCGGCCCGGGTAGAGCCCGCCGAGGACGGCCTGCTGCCTCACGAAGCGGGCAACGGGCGGCGGCCATTGGGGCTCATGTTCTACGACTTCGTCTTCGACGCGCCCGGAGCGCCTGTGCGCCCCGAGTTCTTCCAGGCGTTCCTGGAGGATGGCGTGCTGCGCGTGCCGCCTCGGGCCCAAGTGCTGGGGGGAGGTGCCTCATGATGCTGACGGCACTGAACGACTTCGCCCGTGAGCGAGGGCTCACGGACGACCCGCTCTATGAAGTGAAGCCCGTGGACTTCTTCATCCGCATCAGCGCGGCGGGGAAGTTCGTCTCGCTGGAGAGCACAGCGGGAGAGGACGGACGGGGAAAACCCCTCTCGATTCCTAGGCTGCCGCAGCGGGCATCAAACATCGCCGCCGGTTTCTTCGCGGACAACCCGAAGTACGTCCTTGCTTACGAAAAGGACGCGCCCAAGGCAAAGGCGGGGGGCGTGGAGAAGCGCGTGGCCCGGCTGGACGCCTTCTTGAAACCGGTGCGCGAGGTCGCCGCGGAGACGAAGGACCCGGAGGCCCGGGCCGTGGAGTCCTTCCTCACGAGCGAGGCCGAGCGGCGCAAGGTGCTGGCGGCTCGCGACGCGGATGAATGGACGGGCTCTGAGTTGCTCGCCTTCGTCGTCGGCGATGCCACGGCGCCCGTGCATCAAAACCCGGCCATTCGCGCCTGCTGGGAGCGGCGCTCCGGCGAGAAGCGCGCGCTGGGACGGACGGCACGGTGCCTGGTGACAGGTCAGGAAGGGGTGGTGGCCCTCACGCATCCCAAGTTGAAGAACGTCCCGGAAGCCCAGTCGTCGGGAGCATCACTGGTGTCCTTCAACGCGCCCGCGTTTTCGTCACACGGTCTGGAGCAGGGGGACAATGCCCCCATCTCCCAGGAGGCGGCGCTGGGTTACGTGCTGGCGCTCAACGACATGCTCCGGAGGACGGAGCAGCGCCGCTTCCGGCAGGGCATCCAACTGGGGGATGGCTCGGTGCTGGTCTTCTGGACGCGCGCTTCACCTTCCGAGGAGAGCCTCCTGTTGTCGTGGATGGACCCGACCGAGGAGGACCTCCAGCGCTTCACCGAGTCGCCGTTGAACGGGCTGCAGCCGGGGGCGCTGGATGACCGGGCCTTCTATTCCGTGACGCTGACGGGGAACGCGGGTCGCGTCGCGGTGCGTGACTGGTTCGAGTCGCGCGTGGGCGAGGTGAAGCGGAACATCCGGCGCTACTTCGATGATCTGCGCGTCGGGCAGGCACCCGCGCAGCCGATCCCCGTCTATCGCCTGCTCAAGGCCGTGGAGGCGCCCTCGGGGCGTGGCCTGTCGCCGGACGTCGCCACGCGGATGCTGGGCGCGGCGCTGCGAGGACAGCCCTTTCCGCGTCAACTCCTGACCTCCGCGCTGGACCGGCTGCGGCTGCCACCCGCCGATGACAGGTTCGAGCGCGAACAGCTGCGGCTCCGCGTCGCGCTCATCAAGGCCACCCTGCTGCGACTCCCTCGAAGTGGAACCATTCCCCTGGAGATCACCGTGTCACTGGACAAGAACAACGCCTCACAGCCCTATGTGCTCGGCCGCCTCTTTGCCGTGCTGGAGCGGCTGCAGGGCGCGGCGCTGAAGGACCTCAACGCCACCATCCGCGACCGTTACTTCGGCGCTGCGTCTCGCAATCCCGTCACCGTCTTTCCCCGGTTGCTTCAGCTCTCCGTCCACCACGCCTCCAAGGCAGCGGAGAATGGCAGGTGGCTGGAGCGGGCGAAGGGAGAGGTGATGTCGCTGCTTCCTTCACAGCGGCCGTTCCCGCCAGTGCTTGACCTGGAAGCGCAGGGCCTCTTCGCCGTCGGCTACTACCACCAACGCGAGGCGTTCTTCACGAAGCGCGAGGCGTCGGCTCCAGGTGAGTCCGACGCATCCACCTCCTGACGTTCCACTGTCGTCACCTCATTCCCAGAGAAAGCGCCATGACCGACCTCAAGCAGCGCCACGACTTCGTCCTGTTCTTCGACGTGCTGGATGGAAACCCCAATGGAGACCCCGACGCCGGCAACCTGCCCCGCATCGACGCGGAGACAGGCCACGGGCTGGTGACGGACGTGAGCCTCAAGCGCAAGGTGCGCAACTTCATCCTGCTCACGCAGGAGGGCAAGCCGGGGCTGGACATCTTCGTGAAGGAGAAGGCCATCCTGAACAACCGCATCTCGGACGCGTACAAGAGCCTGGGCATCGACTTGAACGAGAAGCCCGCGCGCGCCGAGGACGGGAAGAAGCGCAACGACAAGGGGTTCGCTCAGGGCTCCGAGGTGGACAAGGGCCGCGCGTGGATGTGCAAGACGTTCTTCGACGTCCGCACCTTCGGCGCCGTGATGTCCACGGGGCCCAACGCGGGCCAGGTGCGCGGGCCGGTGCAGCTCACGTTCGCGCGCTCGGTGGACCCCATCGTGTCCCAGGAGCACTCCATCACCCGCATGGCCGTGGCGACGGAGGCCGAGGCCGAGAAACAGGGCGGTGACAACCGCACCATGGGACGGAAGAACACCGTGCCCTACGGGCTCTACCGGGCGCACGGCTTCGTCTCGCCGCACCTGGCGAAGCAGACGGGGTTTGGCACGGCGGACCTGGAGCTGCTCTTCCAGTCCTTCACGCACATGTTCGAACTGGACCGCAGCGCCGCGCGGGGGCTGATGTCCATGCGCAAGGTGGTGGTGTTCAAGCATGGTTCGGAGCTGGGCAACGCGCCGGCCCACGCGCTGTTCGACCGCGTCCATGCGGAGCGCGCCCAGCCGGAGAAGCCAGCTCGGAGCTTCTCCGACTACAAGGTGCGTGTGGACAAGGCCGGGCTGCCCCAGGGTATCGAGGTGCTGGAGTTGGCGGGATGAGCGCGGACCGCGAGACGTGGGTGGCGCTGTCGGCGCTCCAGCACCTGCTGTACTGCGAGCGGCAGGCTGCGCTCATCCACGTCGAGCGGCAATGGCGCGAGGACGTCAACACCGCCTCCGGCAGATTGCTGCACGAGCGCGTGGACCTGCCGGGACATGACGCGCGGGGGGGACGGCGGGTGGAGCGGGCCGTGTTGCTGGGCTCGCAGCGGCTGCGCGTGTCCGGGCGCGCGGACCTGGTCGAGTACCAGCGGGACGCGAAGGGGGCGGGCTGGCGGCCCTTCCCGGTGGAGGTGAAGCGCGGCCGGCGCAAGGCGGGTGAGGCGGACCGCGTGCAGCTCTGCGCGCAGGCGCTGTGCCTGGAGGAGATGCACGGCGTGGACGTCCCTGAGGGGGCGCTCTTCTACGGCGTGGAGCACAAGCGTGAGGCGGTGCGCTTCGACGCGGCGCTGCGCCAGCGGACCGAGGACGCCATCGCGCGCATGCACGAGGTGCTGCGCCGGCAGGAGGTCCCTGTCGTGGCGCGCGCGCCACGATGTGACAAGTGCTCGCTGGAGCCGCTGTGCCTCCCTGGAGTGACGGCGGGGCAGCGGAGCGCCCGGGACTTCCTGGCGCGGTGGATGGACGAAGACGGCTGAACGGAGGAGCGCATGACGACCGCGCTGAACACGCTGTTCATCACCGCGGAAGGGACTCGCCTGAACAAGGAAGGCGAGTGCGTGGTGGTGACGGTTCAAGACCAGAAGAAGGCGGAGGTTCCCCTGCGGCACCTACGCTCGGTGGTGTGCCTGACGCGCGCGTGGCTGACGCCGGAGTTGATGGAGAGCTGTCTGGAGGCGGGCATCCATGTCTCCTTCTTCGGGATGACGGGGCGCTTCCTGGCGAGGGTGGAGGGCGTGCCGGGCGGCAACGTCCTGTTGCGGCGGCAGCAGTACCGGGCGGCGGATGACATCGCTCGCTCGGTGGCCGTCTCCCGGGCATTGGTGGTGGGGAAGCTCGGGAACGCGCGGCAGTTCGTGTTGCATGCGCGGCGTGACGCGGCGCCCGAGCGACAGGAGGCCCTGTCGGAGACGGCGCGGCGGCTGTCGGAGCACCTGCGCGCGCTGACCCGCGTGGAGGACCTGGAGCAGGTGCGAGGGCTGGAAGGCATCGCGGCGCGCGACTACTTCGAGTCCTTTCCCGCGCTGCTGAAGAAGAGTGCCCAGGGCTTCGAGTTCGATGGCCGCAACCGCCGGCCACCGAGGAATCCGCTGAACGCGATGCTCTCGTTTGGCTATGCGCTGCTGGCGCAGGACTGCGCGGGAGCGCTCGCGGGTGTTGGGCTCGACCCCGCCGTGGGGTTCCTGCACGAGGACCGCCCTGGGCGCCTGTCGCTGGCGCTGGATTTGATGGAGGAGTTCCGTGCGCCGGTGGTGGACCGGCTCGTCTTCTCGCTGGTGAACCGGGGGCAACTGAAGCCCGGGGACTTCCGCACGGAGTCGGCGGGGGCCGTGTTGCTGAAGGATGATGCGCGCAAGACGTTCCTCGTGGCGTACCAGGAGGCGAAGCAGGTGGGGGTGCGGCACGCGTTCCTGGGGCAGGAGACGACCTGGGGCATGGCGCCTCACCTGCAAGCGCTGCTGTTGGCACGCCACCTCCGAGGGGAACTGGACGGCTACCCTCCCTTCGTGATGCGCTGATGCGTAGATTGACCGTGTTGATTTGTTACGACGTGCGGGTGTCGGACCCCCAGGGGCCTCGGCGCCTGCGCAAGATTGCGCGGGCTTGCAGAGACCATGGCGTGCGAGTGCAATACTCCGTCTTCGAGTGTGTCCTGGAGCCCAAGGACTGGATCGTCCTGCGCGCCCGCCTGCTCGGCGCATTCGATTCGGAATGCGACAGCCTGCGCTTCTACTTCCTGTCGGAAGACGATGCCCGAAAGACGGAGCATCATGGCGCCAGGGCACCCCTGGACGTCGAGGGGCCGCTGGTCCTGTAGGCCTCCGCGAACCTATCCCGGTGTACGCTCCGCCGAGGGTTCGCGCTCATTGAAATCCCGAATAGAATCATGGAGTTGGGTGAGTGCGGGGCAGGAACGGCGGGGCGCTTTCGTTGCCCCGCGGGCCGGTTCGCGAAATTCGGCCGGATTCCGTAGTCAGAACAGTATGTTGGAAGGGCAGGGTCGCTCCTCGTGAACGCGGGGAGCGTGGGTTGAAACCCAGGTGCGGCAGACGCTGGCCCCGTTCGATCGTCGCTCCTCGTGAACGCGGGGAGCGTGGGTTGAAACCTCATGCTCGACGACTCGCACGAAACGCGTAGTCAGTCGCTCCTCGTGAACGCGGGGAGCGTGGGTTGAAACGTGACCGGCAGCAACACCATTACCTTCCGGGTTGTCGCTCCTCGTGAACGCGGGGAGCGTGGGTTGAAACGATGCCTCTGGAGCAGCTGGTGGATCGCTCGAAGTCGCTCCTCGTGAACGCGGGGAGCGTGGGTTGAAACGCGGCCTGAGCGCCTCTTCTCCTGGGGGCTGTGTCGCTCCTCGTGAACGCGGGGAGCGTGGGTTGAAACGGCGTGAACCTGGAATGGGCGTACCGCGCCGACGTCGCTCCTCGTGAACGCGGGGAGCGTGGGTTGAAACACGGGCAAACTCCTCGATTCTGAGGACTTTTGGTCGCTCCTCGTGAACGCGGGGAGCGTGGGTTGAAACCTCGCTTGAGGACCCGGAGATTTGGCTGCCGAAGTCGCTCCTCGTGAACGCGGGGAGCGTGGGTTGAAACCCGCATCCACCCAGCGCCTTGTCACAGACGGAGTCGCTCCTCGTGAACGCGGGGAGCGTGGGTTGAAACTCTGACGGCTGGACGGACGAGCGCGTGGAGCTCGTGGTCGCTCCTCGTGAACGCGGGGAGCGTGGGTTGAAACCCATTCAACGCGCCCGACGCATGGTGGTGCGTCGTCGCTCCTCGTGAACGCGGGGAGCGTGGGTTGAAACCTCTGGTGAGTGGCGGCTGTCTGACGCGTCATCTGGTCGCTCCTCGTGAACGCGGGGAGCGTGGGTTGAAACTCTGCTTCGTCGCGTTGCCAGCGGAGCACTGGCCGTCGCTCCTCGTGAACGCGGGGAGCGTGGGTTGAAACAGTTGCCGTCGCTGTCTGGCTCGCCTGCGCAGGGTCGCTCCTCGTGAACGCGGGGAGCGTGGGTTGAAACAGCCCCGGCACCCGCGCGGCCTGGGCGGCGATGGTCGCTCCTCGTGAACGCGGGGAGCGTGGGTTGAAACCGGTGAACACCACCTCGCCGCTGGCTGCGACGATGGTCGCTCCTCGTGAACGCGGGGAGCGTGGGTTGAAACATGACAAGGCGCTGGCGCCACGTGCTCCATGGCGAGGTCGCTCCTCGTGAACGCGGGGAGCGTGGGTTGAAACTCACTGCCGGGCCCGCCCTACTCCAGCGGCCCGTCGCTCCTCGTGAACGCGGGGAGCGTGGGTTGAAACAACCAGGCGCTCACGTGAGCGCCGCATCCAAGGAGAGTCGCTCCTCGTGAACGCGGGGAGCGTGGGTTGAAACGATGAACCTCTCGCCGGGCCGCTCCATAACGGCGAGTCGCTCCTCGTGAACGCGGGGAGCGTGGGTTGAAACTCTTCGCGCTTGGCCTGGTCGGTCTTGGGCAGCCAGTCGCTCCTCGTGAACGCGGGGAGCGTGGGTTGAAACCATCCGCGCAACGGACGTCTGGAACTCGTCGAAAGTCGCTCCTCGTGAACGCGGGGAGCGTGGGTTGAAACTCTCCACTGCTGACACTCACCACGAGCGCCCGGTCGCTCCTCGTGAACGCGGGGAGCGTGGGTTGAAACGCTTGCGGCCCCCGGGCTCCTTTTTCCACCCCCACGTCGCTCCTCGTGAACGCGGGGAGCGTGGGTTGAAACGACTCGCCCACCTCACCCCGACACCCGCACAAGAGTCGCTCCTCGTGAACGCGGGGAGCGTGGGTTGAAACAGGCGCTCAAGCGGGGCGTGAAGAAGCACGGGAAGTCGCTCCTCGTGAACGCGGGGAGCGTGGGTTGAAACTACAGCGGGGTGTGCTCTTCGCACGGCGAGGCGGTCGCTCCTCGTGAACGCGGGGAGCGTGGGTTGAAACCGCCCGGCTCCCCAATCTGCGGTCGACCCTCGGTGTCGCTCCTCGTGAACGCGGGGAGCGTGGGTTGAAACACGTCAGGCGAGAAGATGAGGTCCAGCGGCAGGTCGTCGCTCCTCGTGAACGCGGGGAGCGTGGGTTGAAACGTGGACACGGGCCCCGCGGTCAATCCCGATGCGCGTCGCTCCTCGTGAACGCGGGGAGCGTGGGTTGAAACGGTGATGGCGTCGGGGACGAGATTTGCAGCCTGGGGTCGCTCCTCGTGAACGCGGGGAGCGTGGGTTGAAACAGCCCGATGCCGCGCGACTACGCTGGGCCCGGTGTCGCTCCTCGTGAACGCGGGGAGCGTGGGTTGAAACCACTACGCCCCGCCCGGCAGTGCCTGACGCGCCTGGTCGCTCCTCGTGAACGCGGGGAGCGTGGGTTGAAACGCGCTCCAGGCTGACGGGTGGTGGCTCCGCTCGGGTCGCTCCTCGTGAACGCGGGGAGCGTGGGTTGAAACTCCAACCGCCGGAACAACGCGAAGTCGGACGCGGTCGCTCCTCGTGAACGCGGGGAGCGTGGGTTGAAACACCGGCCTGGGCTGGCGGGATGCTTCCAGGACGCGGTCGCTCCTCGTGAACGCGGGGAGCGTGGGTTGAAACATGCAGATGCACGGGGCCCGGTTTCGGCTTGCCCGTCGCTCCTCGTGAACGCGGGGAGCGTGGGTTGAAACGGCGTTACGCTCGACTATCGAGCGGACGTTGTCAGTCGCTCCTCGTGAACGCGGGGAGCGTGGGTTGAAACGGAGTCTGTCGGCCGCGCTGACGCGAGGCCGGCGGTCGCTCCTCGTGAACGCGGGGAGCGTGGGTTGAAACGGGCGCTGGGTGAAGGACTTGAAGGGCCGCTACTGTCGCTCCTCGTGAACGCGGGGAGCGTGGGTTGAAACGTCGACGCCGTCGAGGCGAAGAAGCCGGCCAAGCGTCGCTCCTCGTGAACGCGGGGAGCGTGGGTTGAAACGTGGACTGGCCGCATGGGGGCCGGCGTCCTGGGTCGCTCCTCGTGAACGCGGGGAGCGTGGGTTGAAACTCTAACCTTGTCATAAATCCGCATCATCCACGTGTCGTCGCTCCTCGTGAACGCGGGGAGCGTGGGTTGAAACCGAAGTCCGCGCGGATGGCGTCATGCGCCTTGGTGTCGCTCCTCGTGAACGCGGGGAGCGTGGGTTGAAACTTCGCCTGGCCCGTCGCCTCGGCGTACCGGCGGAGGGTCGCTCCTCGTGAACGCGGGGAGCGTGGGTTGAAACGGCATCCCCGCGCGCAGCCACGCCAGGACGTCGTGTCGCTCCTCGTGAACGCGGGGAGCGTGGGTTGAAACCTGTTGTGCCAGTCGTCCGCGTCGTCGGGGGTCAGTCGCTCCTCGTGAACGCGGGGAGCGTGGGTTGAAACCACCACCCCCTGCGCCGGGGCGGGCGGGGGCTGGTCGCTCCTCGTGAACGCGGGGAGCGTGGGTTGAAACACGGACTTGAAGTCGTTGCCGTCCATGATCACGTGGTCGCTCCTCGTGAACGCGGGGAGCGTGGGTTGAAACAGCCAGAGTCCAGAGCTCGACCGGTGGGGCCGGCGTCGCTCCTCGTGAACGCGGGGAGCGTGGGTTGAAACAAGGAGTCCGAGGTCGCCACGGTGTTCGATGCCGGTCGCTCCTCGTGAACGCAGGGAGCGTGGGTTGAAACCGTTCGGAGGGGCAGGAGCAGAGCGCCACGGCGGCGTCGCTCCTCGTGAACGCGGGGAGCGTGGGTTGAAACTCCGCCAGCTCCAGCACGAGTTCCAACTTCGACTGTTGCTCCTCGTGAACGCGGGGAGCGTGGGTTGAAACTTGGGGTCCGCGTTCTCAACCTCCGCAGCCTTGGTCGCTCCTCGTGAACGCGGGGAGCGTGGGTTGAAACTTACGCGACATGCAACGCGGCGCGCTCGACCAGGGTCGCTCCTCGTGAACGCGGGGAGCGTGGGTTGAAACACCGGCGTAGAGCTGGGGAAGCACGGGCAGGGCACGTCGCTCCTCGTGAACGCGGGGAGCGTGGGTTGAAACACCGGGCGCTTCCGCGAGGGCTTCGGCGAGCTCGGGTCGCTCCTCGTGAACGCGGGGAGCGTGGGTTGAAACCGAGCAGTGGCAGCGCCCGTGCATCGGCCCATGTCGCTCCTCGTGAACGCGGGGAGCGTGGGTTGAAACAGCGTGGAGCGCAACTCCGGGGTGGACCCGAACAAGGTCGCTCCTCGTGAACGCGGGGAGCGTGGGTTGAAACCCGTGAGTAGTTGCTGGACTGCGAACTCAAGCTCAAGTCGCTCCTCGTGAACGCGGGGAGCATGGGTTGAAACTACTCCCGCTTGGTGGACAACCTCTCCGGCCCCGCGGTCGCTCCTCGTGAACGCGGGGAGCGTGGGTTGAAACTTCCCGACGTTGGCCACCGTGTTGATGCCGCTGGTCGCTCCTCGTGAACGCGAGGAGCGTGGGTTGAAACACGCAGAAGCGCGAGCCCGTCTACGACGCGCTGGTCGCTCCTCGTGAACGCGAGGAGCGTGGGTTGAAACATGTCGCTCGACATGAAGGAGTTGTCGGGCTTCAGTCGCTCCT